>JAEXYA010000050.1 GCA_023451825.1 Pseudomonadota bacterium | reverse complement strand
GGGGGGCACGCTTCGTTTGGCCCACCCTACAAACTTCACATACGGGCCTTCGAAAACGCTTTCGGATTCTTCAAGACACGCAATGAGATCGTCGCGCGAGAGGCTGGGATAGGCCTCCACGATGTCGTCGAGGGACAGCCCGTCCTTCAGATTCTCGAACAGCACCTCGACAGGCACCCGCGTGCCTCGAAATACCGGGCGACCGCCGAGAATGTCGGGATCGCGAGTAATGACACTCGCCATGACGCGCCCCTTTGCAGACCCATTGGGCTGGCCGGATGTATCGGTAAATATAGCAAAAAATTGGCCCAGGCGCCATATCGGTTCGCACCTCGGTTTCACCGATCCATGGCAGGACCGCATGTCATTTGCGATCCATCCACAGAACAATCTGCTGCCGCGATCAGGGTTGATGAATCGCTGAAGGCCGGTCCATAACCCCGTTTACGACGGCGGGATGACCGCCACAGACTTTCGAAGGAATGGCGACGCGTGGCAAACATCAATCAGAAGATCGCAGACGAACTTGGCGTGCGCGAACAGCAGGTCGCGGCGACGGTGGAACTGCTCGACGGAGGCGCCACCGTGCCGTTCGTCGCGCGCTACCGCAAGGAAATCACCGGCGGTCTCGACGATGCGCAACTGCGCACGCTGGAAGAGCGCCTGACCTATCTGCGAGAGCTGGAAGACCGCCGCAAGGTGATCCTGGAATCGGTGCGCGAACAGGGCAAGCTCGACGCCGCCATCGAGGCGGCGATCATGACCGCCGACACCAAGGGCCGCCTCGAAGACATCTATCTGCCGTTCAAGCCGAAGCGCCGCACCAAGGCGGAGATCGCCAAGGAAGCCGGCCTGCTGCCGCTCGCAGACATCCTGCTGGCCGAGCCGCAGAACGATCCGAAGGTGATGGCCGAAGCTTACGTCGATGCCGACAAGCAGGTCGCCGATGTCACCGCTGCGCTCGATGGCGCGCGTGCGATCCTTGTGGAGCGCTTCGCTGAAGACGCCGACTTGATCGGTGCGCTGCGCGAGCAGATGTGGTCGAACGGCGTGATGGCCTCGAAGGTCCGCGACGGCAAGAAGGCCGAGGGCGAGAAATTCAAGGACTACTTTGAATTCTCGGAGCCGCTGCACAAGCTGCCGTCGCATCGCGTGCTCGCACTGTTCCGCGGCGAGAAGGAAGAAGTGCTCGATCTCATCATGCAACCGGAGCCGGTGCCGGCGACGCCTGTGCCGACCACGACGCCAAGCTCGTATGAAATGAAGATCATGGCGCGCGTCGGCGTGTCGGACAAAGGCCGCCCCGGCGACAAGTGGCTGACCGATACCGTGCGCTGGGCCTGGCGCACGAAGATCCAGGTGCATCTCAATATCGACCTGCGCATGCGCCTGTGGACCGCAGCGGAAGAAGAAGGCGTGCGGGTATTCGCTTCGAACCTGCGTGACCTGCTGCTGGCGGCGCCCGCCGGCGCGCGTGTCACCATGGGCCTCGATCCCGGCTATCGCTCGGGTGTGAAGACCGCGATCATCGACGCCACCGGCAAGGTGGTGGCGACCACGACGATCTATCCGCATGAGCCCCAGCGCGCATGGGACGCCTCGCTGGCGATCCTCGGCAAGCTCGCCGTGCAGCACAAGGTCGAACTGATCGCCATCGGCAACGGCACCGCATCGCGCGAGACCGACAAGCTGGCGAGCGACCTGCTGAAACTGCTGCCCGATCTCAAGATGACCAAGATCGTAGTCTCGGAAGCCGGCGCATCGGTTTACTCGGCCTCGGCTTTCGCATCGGAAGAATTGCCGGAGCTCGACGTGACGTTGCGCGGCGCCGTCTCCATTGCGCGCCGCCTGCAGGATCCGCTGGCGGAGCTGGTGAAGATCGATCCGAAGGCGATCGGTGTCGGCCAGTATCAGCATGACCTCGGCGAGAGCAAACTGGCACGCTCGCTCGATGCCGTGGTGGAAGACTGCGTGAACGGCGTCGGCGTCGATCTCAACACAGCCTCGGCGCCGCTGCTGGCGCGCGTCTCGGGCATCGGCTCCGGTCTGGCCCAGAGCATCGTGCAGCATCGCGATGCCAACGGCCCGTTCAAGTCGCGCAAGGGGCTGAAGGACGTGCCGCGTCTCGGACCCAAGGCGTTCGAACAATGCGCCGGCTTCCTGCGCATCAATGACAGCGAAGACCCGCTCGACAAATCCGGCGTGCATCCGGAAGCCTATCCGCTGGTGCGCAAGATCATCGAGGCCACCAAGAGCGACATCCATGCGCTGATCGGTAATGCCGAGGTGTTGCGAAAAGTGCAGCCGAAGAGCTTTGTCGATGACACCTTTGGTCTGCCGACGGTCACCGACATCCTCAAGGAGCTCGAAAAGCCAGGCCGCGATCCCCGTCCTGCGTTCAAGGCTGCGGTGTTCATGGAAGGCGTCGAGAAGGTCTCGGACCTCAAGCCCGGCATGATCCTCGAAGGCACCGTCACAAATGTCGCCGCGTTCGGCGCCTTCGTCGATGTCGGCGTGCATCAGGATGGCCTGATCCACATCTCGGCGATGTCGAAAACCTTCATCAAGGACCCGCGCGAGGTGGTGAAGCCTGGCGACATCGTCAAGGTGAAGGTGCTGGAGGTCGAGGTCGATCGCAAGCGCATCGCGCTGTCGCTGCGCATGGATGATCCGATCGGCGCCAAGGCGGATCGCCCGAAAGCCGATCGCGGCCCGCGCTTCAGCGAGCGCAACATGACCTCGCGCGCGCCGGGCAAGCCGGAAGTCGGCGGCGGCGCCTTTGCAGAAGCGATGCGCCGGGCGGCGGAGAAGGGCAACGGCAAGGGGCGGTAGCCTGTAGGGTGGGCAAAGGCGCGTTTGCGCCGTGCCCACCATCTACATGCATTGCAAATGGTGGTGGGCACGCTTCGCTTTGCCCACCCTACAGCTCTGATCACGACATCAGGCGGAAGGCGTGCCTCCTGCGCCCTTCCGCCCCGGTGCATTGATTGCGGCCATCGTTTATAGCTGGCCGCAATCTCACATGCGCTGGACGTCTGCTGCATGCTTTCACGGATCAAAGTCTGGGCGCGCGCCATCAAGACGGATGTCCATGCCGTCTATCTCGCCGCGCGAGATCCGCGCGTGCCGTGGTTTGCCAAAGCCTTGGCGATGGCCGTGACGGCCTATGCGCTGTCCCCCATCGACCTCATCCCCGATTTCATTCCGGTCCTCGGCTATCTCGACGATCTTCTGATCGTGCCGCTGGGCATCTTGCTCGTGATACGGCTGGTGCCGGCCGACGTCATGGCCGAATATCGCATCAAGGCCCGGGAGGCCGCGAAGCGGCCGATCAGCAAGGCTGGCATGATCGCCATCATCGTCCTGTGGATCGGCGGCGCTCTGCTGCTGGGCTGGCTTGGCTATCGCTACTGGATACAAAGCTCGACAAACGCTCTGTCGCCTGCTCCGCCGCTGGAATGACGGCCTCGATCGTCACGCCGTCGCTTCCCGATGCAATCGTGAGCGTCCCGCCCAGCGCCCACACACGCTCGCGCATGCCGGTCAAACCGAAACCGGAGTGACCATCCGGATCGAGTCCGCGGCCGTCGTCGCTCACGCGCACAATCAGCCCGCCGCGCGACTCTGCATCTTCGCGATCGTCGAATGGATCAACCGAGACACGCACCTCAGTCGCCTGCGCGTGGCGAAATACATTGGTCAGTGCTTCCTGCACGACACGATAGGCGGTCAATTCGGCAGCTTCACCATAGCGGGCCAATGCTGGCGCGATCCGGCTCTCGATTGCGATCGCTGGATGGGTGTCGCGCCAGAGCCGGAGCAAGGCTTCGATCGCTTCCGGAAGGCCGAGATCGACGAGTCCCGCCGGACGCAGGCGTTCAAGTATCCTGCGATTATATTGCTGCAAAACGTTGATTTGCTCGAGGATGGCAGCGCCATGTTTCGACAACGCTCCCATCCCCACTGGATCACGCTCGGCCAGCCGCATCACAGCGCCGGCATGGGCGCGCAGCGCAAAGAGATGCGGGCCGAACTCGTCGTGCAATTCCCGCGCGATATCTTTCCTTTCGAGATCTTGCAGCGAAACCAGGCGTTCCGATAGCCGCCGCCGGTCTTCCAGCGCGCCTGCCAGTGTCGCCGCGAGATGATTGAGCCGTTCGCACAGCGCTGCGAGCTCCGGTGCACCGGATGGTGCAACGCGGGTCTGAAATTGCCCGGCTTCGATATCGATCATCGCTCGCGACAAAGCATCGAGCGGCATCAGCGCTCGTCTGACGACCATGCTTGTTACGACAAACAGCGCGATGGCGACCATGATGCCGAGCACGAATTGTGTCACGACACCGTCCCAGATTTCCTGCATCTCGTCGTCGGGATGCGAGGTGATCGACAGCGTTTGCTGCTTGCCGCCGACAGAGACCGGCACGGCGACTGATATCCTCTCCGGGTGGATCAGCGACACGAACCAGGCTGGTGGCGCGCCCGCATCATCGTCAGGCTTCACGATGTCATATGAAGACGTCGATTGGCCTTCCCTGACGATGCTGACATGACGCAATCGATTGAGATCCGCGACGATCTTGTCGAGCCGCATCTCGGCGTCCGGCGCGTCGCTAAGACCAGGGCTCAGGCCTTCGATCACCTCGCGCGTCAACCGGATGACGCTGCGATCCTCGGCTTGTACGCGCGGGCCGGCCTCCAGCACAAGGCGCGCAATATTAGCGGCCAGACCGAGCGTCAGCACAATTCCGACGAGGCAATTGATCCGGCTGCGCAGCGACAGCTTTCGCCACATGATGACACTTCCAAATAACTTCCGGGACTATGAACTTGACAGTCAAATTTCCCGGCGTTCAAATCAAAGCACACACGACCTTCGGTTGCCAGCCCATGTCATTCTGGAGGCGTGGCGATTGCATCGCCGCTAGCGCAGCGCAGCAATCATGATCCTGTAGGACTTCGACCGGAACAGTTGCGGGAGCTTTCCATGCGCGTGCTGATCGTCGATGATCACCCCATCATCACATCGGGCTGTCGTGCGGTGTTCTCCGACGATCCTGACATTGAATTGCTGGAAGCCTCCGACGCCGCCAGCGGCGAGCAGATGTTTCTCACCGGCGATCCCGACATCTGCATCATCGACATCAATCTTCCGACGGTGTCCGGCTTCGAGCTGGCGCGGCGCATCCAGGCGCGCGACAGCGAGGTCCGCATCATTATGTTCAGCATGAATGACGACCCGATCTTCGCCGCGCGTGCGATCGAGGCCGGCGCCAAGGGCTATGTCTCCAAGACCGGCGATCCGCTCGATCTCGTCGAAGCCGTGCATGAAGTGGCTCAAGGCGGCACTTATCTGCCACCGACGATGGCACGCAACCTTGCCTTCGCTGGGCCGGCATTGTCGCAAAGCCCGCTGGCCAAGCTGAACGCGCGGGAAATGGAAATCCTGCGCCTGCTCGGCACCGGCAAAAGCCTGGCCGAGATTGCCTGGATGATCGACGCCTCCTACAAGACGGTGGCCAACACCTCCTCGCTGATGAGGCAGAAACTCGGAATCCGCAGTTCCGTCGAACTGGTGCGTTTCGCCATCGAAAATGGCCTCACCACCCCGCAGACACCCGTCGCATCCGCGCCATAACCAGCCCGTAAAGTCCTGACCATGCAGACAGTTTCACTCAATCGCTCTTTTGCCGGCACACAGGGTGTCTACAAACATGTGAGCAAGGCGACCGGGACCGACATGACCTTCTCGGTCTATGTGCCTCCGCATCAGGACGATGCGAAGCTGCCGGTCGTGTGGTATCTGTCGGGCCTCACCTGCACCCATGCCAATGTCACCGAGAAAGGCGAGTTTCGGGCGGCCTGCGCCGAGCTTGGCCTGATCTTCGTTGCGCCGGACACCAGCCCGCGCGGTGCCGATGTGCCCGGTGATCCGCAGAATTCCTATGATTTCGGTCTTGGCGCCGGCTTCTATGTGGACGCGACGCAACAACCATTCGCGCGTCATTATCACATGTGGAGCTACGTCACCGAGGAGTTGCCGCAGCTTGTTCTCGGCAATTTTCCAGCGGACTCGGCCCGGCAATCCATCATGGGCCATTCCATGGGTGGCCACGGCGCGCTCACCATCGCTCTTCGGAATCCGGATCGCTATCGCGCCGCAAGCGCATTTGCGCCCATCGTTGCGCCGTCGCAGGTGCCATGGGGCATCAAGGCGCTCGGCGGCTACCTCGGCGATGACATGGCAGCGTGGCGCAAACACGATGCCGTGGCGCTCATCGAAGATGGCGCGCGCGTGCCGGATCTTTTGGTCGATCAGGGCGAAGCGGACAATTTCCTGAGCGAGCAGCTCAAGCCTGAATTGCTGCAGCGCGCTTGTGAGGCGGCCGGCATTCCCCTGACGCTACGCCGCCAGCCCGGCTATGATCACAGCTATTATTTCATCTCGACCTTCATGGCCGATCATCTGCGCTGGCACGCCGCCCGCCTGAAGGCCTGATCACTGCGCCTGCGGCGCGCCGTAATTCGGTGCCAGCAGGCGGTTGCGCACGAGATAACTGACGGTACGTGACCAGGATTCATCCGTATTGCCGCGGAAATCAGCGTTCATTTTCGTCACCAGCTGCCCGGTGCGCGCGCTGCGCAGATAGATCGTCATATTGAGAATGAGATTGGATATCTTCTGCACCGTGCCGGTAACCGCAAGGTCAGCGCCGATCTGCTGCGCCATCTGCACATCGCAGCCGCCACAAGCTTGCAAATTCTTTTCATGCGCCGCAGCATTGATGCTGGTCATGTCCAGCACGTCGAAGCGACCTGATTTCCTGACAGCGTCACGCAACTGAGAACTGACGAGGAGCAGCCGCGCATGTTCATCATCGCGCGGTCCTTTCAGCTCACCATCCAGACTCGTATCGAGTAATTCGAAATCGAACACCGCGATTTTCGGCTCGGCGCAGCGCGCCGTTGTCACGGTCATGAGCAGCAGCCCGGCAATCGCTAACGCTCTCATCGCTCACCTCGCATCGTTAAAATGCAACGCGCCCGAAAATCTGAGGTTGCAAGCTACGCCAATTGGGTCATGTTTCAAGCCAAGAAGCCCTTCACCGACGCCAAGCCGGGAAGGAGCATTGGGAGGATACATGATCGGGTGGTTGATCGGCGCGCTCGCTGTGTGCGCCGTGACGTCTCCTGCTCTGGCTGCTGATCCCGTCACGATCGGCATCGGCTATCTCGGCCAGGCGGGCGTCAAGGCAACGCTTTCTTTTGTCGAACTGCCATCGGAGGACGACGGCATTGCGGGCGCGCGGCTGGCCATCGCGGATAACAACACCACTGGAAGGTTTCTGAACCAGCAGTTCAAGCTTGAAGATATCCGCTTGAAGGAAGGCGAAGACCCGGCCCAAGCGGCACGCGAACTCGCAAAGCGCAACACCTTCATCATCGCTGATCTGCCTTCCACTGCCCTGCTGCAGGCTGCCGACGCCGTGCGCGACAGCGGCACCGTCCTGTTCAATGCGGGTGCCCCCGATGATCGGCTGCGTGAAGCCGATTGCCGCGCCAATGTGATCCATATCGCACCGACGCGCTCCATGCTTGCCGATGCGCTCGCGCAATATCTGGTGTGGAAGCAATGGAAGCGCTGGCTGCTCGTTACCGGCTCGCATGACAGCGACAAGCTCGAAGCCGACTCCTATCGCCGCGCTGCCGCGCGCTTCGGTGCCAAGATCGTGCAGGAGCGTGTCTTTGAGGACACCGGCGGCGCCCGTCGCACCGATAGCGGCGTCGCGTTGATCCAGAAGCAGATCCCTGTCTTTACTCAGCAGGCACCAGCCTATGACATTCTCATCGCCGCTGACGAAAACGAGGTCTTCGCATCCTATCTGCCCTATCGCACCTGGGACGCACGGCCAGTGGCGGGATCGGCGGGGCTGCGCCCCACCAGTTGGGATGGCGCGCAGGACCAATGGGGCGCGATCCAGCTTCAGAACCGCTTCATGAAACTCAATTCACGCCGCATGACCGCGCTGGACATGCAGGCCTGGCTCGCCACCCGCATGATCGGCGAAGCCGCGTCCCAAACCAGATCCGGCGATGGCAAGGCCATTCTTGCTTTCCTGAAATCACCGGAGTTCTCGATTGCCGGCTTCAAAGGCCAGCGTCTCACCATTCGTGACTGGAACCTGCAATTGCGCCAGCCGGTGCTGTTGGTCGATGGACGCATGGTGGTTTCTGTCTCACCGCAGGAAGGTTTCCTGCATCAGGTCTCCGAACTCGACACGCTCGGGATCGACCGTCCAGAAAGCAAATGCAGGCTGCAATGACGATGCGTTCAGCAATGATGCGAAGCGTTTTCATGATCGGCACAGCCGTGTGGCTTGGTTCGATGACGCCCGCTTCGGCCTTCCTTGCTTATGTCTCCAACGAGAAAAGCAATACGGTCTCGGTGATCGACACCGACAGTTGGACCGTCATCGCGACGATCAAGGTCGGCCAACGCCCGCGCGGCATCGAGCTGACACGTGACGGAAAGTCGGTGCTGGTCGCCGTTGGCGACGACGACACGGTGCAGGTGATCGACGTCGCTAGTCGAAAGGTCATCGACTCCCTGCCCTCCGGCCCCGACCCGGAGCTGTTCACGCAGGATGCGGCCGGCAAGATCCTCTATATCGCCAATGAGAACGATAACACCGTCACCATCGTCGACATCGAAAAGCGCGCGCGGATCGGCGACGTGCAAGTCGGCGTCGAGCCCGAAGGCATGGCGATCAGCCCGGACGGCAAGATCCTGATCAACACCTCCGAAACCACCAACATGGCGCATTTCATCGACACGACGACGCGTGAGATCGTCGCCAATGTGCTGGTGGACGCGCGCCCGCGTTATGCGGAATTCAAGCGCGACGGATCGGAGCTTTGGGTGTCGTCGGAGATCGGCGGCACCGTTTCGGTGATCGATCCAGCCAAGCAAGCCGTCATCCATAAAATCGAATTCGAGATACCTGGCTTGCGGCGCGAGGCGATCCAGCCGGTGGGTATCGGCATGACCAGGGACGCCAAGACCGCTTTTATTGCGCTCGGCCCCGCCAATCGCATTGCCGTGGTCGATGTCGCGAGCCGCAAGGTGACAAAATATCTGCTGGTCGGGCAGCGCGTCTGGCATGTGGCCTTTACACCCGACGAAAAATACCTGCTCACGACGAATGGTGTCTCCAATGATGTCTCGGTGATCGATGTCGCTGCGCAAAAAGTGATCAAGACGATTCAGGTCGGCGAATTGCCCTGGGGCGTCGCCATGGCGCGACCATGAGCGCGATCGCCATGGCAGACGCGCCACCGATGCGGGCGGCAGAGGCGCCCGCAGCGACGGTACCTGCGCTATCAGTATCCGGCGTCAGCCATGCTTATGCCGACCGCCATGCATTGACGGACGTCTCGTTCGACGCCGCACCGGCGCGATTCACAGCCCTGCTGGGCCTGAATGGCGCCGGAAAGAGCACCCTCTTCGCGCTGATCACACGGCTCTTTGCCATCCAATCCGGGCGTATCGGCGTATACGGCCACGATATCAGCCGCAACTCCGGCGACGCGCTGCGTAGGCTCGGCGTCGTTTTCCAGCCGCGCACGCTCGATCTCGAACTCTCGGTGACCCAGAACCTGCTCTATCACGCCGCCCTGCAAGGCATTTCACGCCGCGACGCACGCCTGCGCAGTGGCGAGGTTCTTGAGCGCATGGGCCTCGCCGATCGGGCGAACAGCAAGGTCCGCGCGCTCTCCGGCGGACAGATGCGCCGGGTGGAGATTGCGCGTGCCTTGCTGCATCGGCCGCGACTTCTGCTGCTCGATGAAGCAACCGTCGGCCTCGATGTTCAGGCACGGGCCGATATGATCGGACATGTGCGGACGCTCATCGCCGAGCAAGGTCTTGGCGTGCTCTGGGCGACGCATTTGCTCGATGAAGTCTCCGCACAGGACGATCTCGTCATCCTTCATCATGGCCGGGTGCTTGAGAGAGGGCCGGTGACGTCGGTTCTGAAAACCGCGGGCGTGCCCGATCTCGACACCTGCTTCCGCCGCCTCACCGCGGCCGCGGATCGTGGAGCTGCGCCATGAGCACCAGCGCCATCGCATCGGCGTCAAACCGTTTCGGCATCGGCAGCTACCTCACCTGCCTGAACGGCATCTTGTGGCGGGAATCGCTGCGTTTCCTGCATCAGCGCGAACGCTTTGTTTCCGCGCTGGTGCGACCGCTGGTCTGGCTGTTCATCTTCGCCGCCGGCTTCCGCCAAGTGCTCGGCATCTCGATCATTCCGCCTTACGAGACCTATATCCTGTACGAGGTCTATATCGCCCCCGGCCTGATCGCGATGATCCAGTTGTTCAATGGCATGCAGTCGTCGCTGTCCATGGTCTATGACCGCGAAATGGGGAACATGCGCACGCTCTTGGTGAGCCCGCTGCCGCGCTGGTTCTTGCTGCTGTGCAAGCTGCTGGCCGGCACGCTGGTCTCGCTGCTGCAGGTCTATGCGTTCCTGCTGATCGCATGGTTCTGGGACATCGCGCCGCCGCCTGTCGGCTATCTGACGGTCATGCCGGCTCTCGTTCTATCCGGATTGATGCTCGGTGCGCTTGGCATGCTGATCTCGTCCGGTATCCGCCAGCTCGAGAATTTCGCAGGCGTCATGAACTTCGTGATCTTCCCGATGTTCTTCGCATCGTCGGCACTCTATCCGCTGTGGCGCGTGCAGGAGGGCAGTCCAATGCTCTACTACGTCTGCCTGTTCAACCCCTTTACTCATGCGGTCGAGCTGATCCGCTTCGCCCTCTACGACAAGATGAACTGGATATCTTTTGCCGTGGTCGCCGGCTGCACTGCGGTCTTCATCATCGGAGCCATCATGGCATATGACCCCGGTCGCGGCTTGGTGCGGCGTGCGCCAGCGGGAGGCGAGACATGAGCACACGACTGGCCATTGCAACCGTTGTCTTGATCGTCTCATGCGTCACCGCACGCGCCGCCGATCCCCGCTACCCCGACTGGCCCTGCGTACAGGCCAAAGTGCCCGAGATATCTCTCGCAGCAGTATGGGCAGGCCCGCCCATCGATGATGTTGCAAGCACCTGGAAGGACCATGCTGAGGTCGCCGCACTGGTCGAGCAGCTGGCGTCGCGCCGCGTGCCCGTTGAACAAGCGCAGAAAGCGGCGACCGATTTCCTTGCCAGATCGGGCGACAAGGCGAAGTTCGGCAAGCTTATCTTTGCCGGTCTGTTCGACAGCCTCAATTCACAGCGATCAGCGGTGTTGAACGGGCTGGAACGCGTGACGCGCAAGCAGCGCGAAGCCGTCGAGAAAATCCGGACGGATACGGCGGCGTTGCAAACCCTGCAAAGCGCGGCGGCCGCCGATCAAGCAAAAATCGATGAGCTGAATAATCAGGTGCTGTGGGAAGCCCGCATCTTCGATGATCGCCGCCGGGTCGTGACCTTTGTCTGTGAGGTGCCGACCATCATCGATCAACGGCTGTTCGCATTGAGCCGCACCATCCAGCAGGAAATGGAATAAGGCACTATTTCGGAGCCGGCCTCGGCTCCGGCTGAGCATCTATCAACGGAAGATGCGCCTGCTCCCAGCCGTCCGTTCCATCAGGAAACCAGGCGATATTGCTATAACCGTAAGACAAAGCGCGCTTGGCTGCGTTCCAGGACATCCAGCAATTGGCCTGGCAGTAGAACACCAGCAGCGCATCCGGTTTTCCTGCCGACGCGCGTGCAACGCCATCGCGGAAATAGGCTTCAGTCACCGACGCAAGCTTGCCGTAGCCCGTATCGGCCAACCACAGGCTACCGGGAATGTTATGGCGTGGCTTGTCGCGCCAGACGGTGTCAGGCGGAAGATTGGCCGGCTTTGGCGCGCGCGGCATGACATCGATGAACACGCCGCTCTTCGCACGCCAGATGGCCTCTGCCTCTGGCGTGGTCAACACGCGCGCGCCACGCAAGGTGAGCGGCGTCGGCGACCGATAATCTTCGATACGGTATGCCTCCGGTTCCGCGATCGAGCCCTGCGCATGCGCTGACGTGCCCATGAGCAACGAGGCGACGATCACAGCAAGGCAGCGTCCGTTCACGGAGATTTCGCGGCCGACTCCGCACCAATCGGGCGATTGTTCTCGTCCAGCAGCGGCACGCCGAAATCGAGCAGGATCTTGTTGATCGCCGGCTGGTTTTCCTGGATCAGCCGATTCAGAAGGCGCTTCCAGTTCTGGTCGGCAGCGCGCACACCCATGCCGATGCGGTAAGCCAGCCGCGGCCCCGTCGTCTCCTTGACCAGCGGCGTGACATGCAATGGCGGATCGGCGTTCTTCGCATAAAAGCCAGCCATCGGCCCCCACAAGACAGCCGCTTCGATATTGCCGGCCGTCAGATCCTTGATCATGGCGATGGCCGAGGAATCGATGCGCGTATCGATGACCAGCGGATAAGGCTTTGCATTCACCATCAGCCCGTTGACGGCCATATTCGTCGCGGGCGGCGTTCCGGCGACGATGCCGATATGCTTGTCTTTCAGCCTGGCATCTTCAAGCGTCGCGACATCTTCGAGGCCGGAGCCACGTTTCGACACCAGCGCATAGGACGTGCGGTAATATGGATTGGTACCCTGCGCGATATCATCGCCCTGCGGAAAGCCCATGATGACATCGCAGCGATGGGCGCCCAACGTCATCCGTACGAAGCCGGTCGCCTGCGGGAAGAAAACATAGTCCAGCTTCTTCTGCAGTTTTGCCGCGAATAATTCCGCAAGCTTGTTCTCGAAGCCTTCGCCCTTTTCATTCGAAAACGGCATGTTGCGCGGATCGGCACAGACGCGGAGCACGTGCGGATCGATCAGCTCGACTGAAAGATCGCCGGCCACTGGCGGCGCGGGTTGCGCGTGCACAACGGACAAGCTGCCGAGAACAAATGCGCCGACGAAGATTATAATTGTTCGATCAAGCCGTCTTGCATTGCGTGACATGCGTTACCCGCGATGGTGCTTCACATTGCATCCCTGACTGCGGCGGAGGCTATGCTTCTCATTTTCGGCGTGCAAGATACAAATCAAACCCGCTGATGTTGCGGCGCATCCATGCCCGCACCACGTGAGGAGGACATGCATGCGCTTTTGCATTGCGATGCTTGCTGCACTCGTCGCGATCTTTTCGCTAACGCCGAGCCTCGCGCAGGAGAAAACGCTTCCGGTGAGCGAAGTCGCGCCCGGCGTCTTCATGCATGAAGGCCGTATTGCGTTGATGTCATCGGACAATGATGGCGCCATCGCCAACATCGGCTTCATCGTCGGGGAGCAGGCCGTCGCCGTGATCGACACAGGTGGCAGCGTCCGCGAAGGACGGCAGTTACTTGCCGCGATCCGCACGCGGACCGACAAGCCGATCCGTTACGTGATCAACACCCACGGCCACCCCGACCACATCTTTGGCAATGCCGCCTTCGTTGCGGAAGGAACGGAGATCGTGGGCCATAAGCGGCTGCCGCAGGCCTTGGCGGCGCGCGGCTCCTTTTATCTCGACGCATTCACGCGCAGCATGGGCCGTGAATTGATGAACGATGTGCGGATCGTGCCGCCAACCCGCCTCGTCGATGGTTCGCTGACACTCGATCTCGGCGGACGATCCATTATCGTCAAGGCTTGGCCTGTCGCGCACAGCGACAGCGACGTCACCGTATTCGATACGATGTCGGGGACGCTGTTCGCAGGGGATCTCGTCTTTCTCCGCCATATTCCAGTCGTCGATGGAAGCATCAAGACCTGGCTCCAGCTCCTCGACGACCTCGCTGCCCTGCCGGCTAAACGTGTCATTCCCGGCCATGGGCAGGTCAGCGACTGGCCCGATGCACTCGCTTCCGAGCGGCGGTATCTCGGCATTTTGGCAAATGATATCCGCCGATCCCTTTCCGATGGAACGCCCATGGCGACGGCGGCAGAGCATGCGGCAACGACCGAGCGCGGACATTGGGAACTGTTCAACGACTACAATCGCCGTAACGCAACTGCAGCATACTCACAATTTGAGTGGGAATGAGCGGCAGACGCGCTAGGATACGATGCGTCGTTTCCCTTGGTGAGGATTATGCCATGCCGGGAATTCCTGTTCGCAATGCCTGTATCGCGATCTGTTTGGCCCTGATCGCCGCCCCGCTATCGGCGGCCGAGAAGAACGATCCGTGGCCCGGCCTCGTGCAGGATATCTTTGACAGCAAGCCGATGGACGATGGCAGTGCGATGATCGCGCTCGAAATGCCTGCACGGGCGGAGGACGCGGCGATCGTTCCGGTGACGCTGCGAATCAAGCCGGCATCCGATCCGAACAGGCGCGTCGTCGCCATCACATTGGTGATCGACGAGAACCCGGCACCGATGGCCGCGAAATTCACGCTTGGCGCCGATGCCAACGTGTCCGAGATCGCGACCCGCGTCCGGGTCAATAATTACACCAATGTCCATGCTGTCGCGGAAGCCGGTGACGGCAGGCTCTACATGGTAAAAACCTATGTGAAGGCCTCCGGCGGCTGTTCGGCGCCAGCCGCTAAGAATGCCGAGGAGGCCAAAGGCCGGCTCGGCCAGATCCGCTATCGGCAATTCACGAAGTCCGATGACGGAGCGACCGGCACGCGCGATGCGCAGGTGATGATCGGGCATCCCAACAATTCCGGCCTGCAGATGGATCAGGTCACACAGCTCTATGTGCCGGCCTTCTACGTGGACCGGCTGCAGCTCTGGCAGGACGACAGCCCGATCCTGTCCATGGAAGGCGGCATATCGATCTCGGAAGACCCGAACATCCGCTTCACCTATGTCGCGAACGGCGCAAAAACCTTTCGCGTCGAGGCAAAGGACACCGATGGACGCATGTTCAAGAAGGAATGGAAGACCGACGGCAGCACGATGTAATGCCCGCTAGAAACACCGTACCTCAGCCTCCGCCTGCGCCCGCCGCACGTCGTTGATGGCGCTGGTTGCTTGCTCCGAGGTCCGGAACTGAGCGCTGAGATTGCCGCGCACCTGCGCCATGCTCAGCGCGGTTTCCGCGGTGATGTAGCGCTGATAGGGCACCAGAGACGCCACGACGTCGATAGAACAGGAGCACTGCTCGATCGATTGCCGAGTCTCGCCATTGGCCTTCATGCAGCCGAACACATATTCCGCGCGCGTTGATGTCGGATAGTCGTTGATCTCCGCCGCTAGCGTCGCGCTCGACCATGTGAGTGCGGCTGCGAAGAAGGCGAGATGCGCTGCGCTTCTGTTTTGTCTCACGAGCCCCTCTTGAAGCTGACGGAGATTGCGTCTCAACTATACCGACCAATTTCTCCAACTCAACGTGAATGGATCGGGAGGGGACATGTCTCGCATATCGGTCATCACGGCCATTGTTTTCATCACGGCGACCGGCGCCGCACACGCCCAGGGCAAAGCCGGCAAGGGTATCCGCCTCTGGAATTTGACGACCGCCACCATCTCCAGCTTCCAGCTTTCGCCCGCGGGGCAGACGAACTGGACCGCCAACCTCACCCTCGCCGACAAGGATAAGGAGGTCGATCACGACGAACGGCTGCGTATCTCCGGCATCGAGCCGGGGCGCTATGACGCGAAAGTGGGGTATCCAGATGGACGGACATGCATGGTGCGCGATATCGAGATCAAGGCCGACGCAGTCTTCGATATAGCCGACAAGGATCTGAAAGATTGCAACAAATAGCGTTCGATGGACGCCGCGGCCTCAGGCCTTGTCATTGCTGTGGGGATACTCACACCGCCATTTCACCGCGGTCCATTTAGGATGCTCACCCACCCATTGCGCGATGTAAGGCTGGGCGGCCATGACGCACTGTTTCAGCGAAAAGTCCGCTGCGAAGACCAGGTTTCGCTCTTCGCAAACAGTCGGCGACGACACCGCGCAAACCGTCATGATAAGATTGATCATATTCATAGGGCTGATCCCGGATCGTTCGAAGCCTATCACGTCGATTACGCAGCCGGCAGCCCGAAGTTTCGCCACTCCGCCTCTAGAAGTTCACGCCATAGACCAATCGCGCCTGATGGCGTTCAAAATTGACCAGGTCCAGCGCCGATCCGGTGCCTTCCGTACGCCCCCAGACCTGTGCGCTCCAGCTTGCGGTCAGACGTGTACGCTCGGATAGCTGAAAATATGCGGTCGGGCCGACAAACACCGCCTGCCCGGCCAATGCGTTCAGACCAGCACCTTCGTAACGACGCATATATCGCGCCTCGCCACCGAGCAGAACGCCGGTGCTTGCCTGCATCATCAGGCCCAGCGAGACCCCGGCGACGGACTCACGTTCCAACCGTCCGGTGCTACTGAAACGCGTCCATTCCGGCTGATACAGCAGATTGATCGCTCCGATCACTCCAGAGGCAATCTCGCGATCCAACGCCAGTCTCAGACCGGCACCCAGGCCGTTCACACGCTGCGCCTTTGCCTCGTCGAGCCTGCTGACATCGCCACCAAATGCCACTGTCATCCCGAACGGAGCGATCTCGCGGTCGAGAAGCCGATAGCGGATATCCACGGATGCGCCCTGCCAGGCAAAGCCACGGGCTGTGCCGCCGTTTGGATTGGCCAGATCATAAGCGGAGACGCTGCTGCCGAGCTCGATACGAACATCGCGTGCCGGGACCAGTTCGAGCTCGAACTCTTGCTCGCCCACGCGATAGCGTCCACCGGCTTTCCCGAAACGTCCCGTCGTTTCGCTCTGAAACTCCCGCTCGCCGACATGGCCGATATCGCTGCCGATCATGAATGCGAAAATATGCTCGGTATCGATGTCACCGGCGGCGGCGCATAGGGGCGCGAACATCGCTAAGGCAGCAATGGCGCACCGTATCGCCATAGCCTTGCGAAACGCCTGCATTCGAACTTGCTCGCATCGATCGACGACGCGCTTTGTGCAATGACTTTCGCACGCCGGCAGCAACACTGCCCTACCCGGCCCGCAGGCCGAAACCCGCGAGCCGGGAGAGATCGATCCAATGGACTGATCTGTTACTTACGGGCTGCGCAGGCATACATGTTGATTTCCATGCCGACCTGCACTTCCACGATCTTCGGAGTTTTCCAACTCATCTTGGTCTCCTCGGAATATGCGCGAACATCGCGCACGCTCACGATAGTCACGTAAGCGAGCCATTTCAATGCGACGTCTTGTGGTTGATTCGTTAAATCTCGCCGGGGATCAGCCGGCAACTAAAGTTGCCGCGAAACGGCCGACGGCAGGCCACCAGGTGCGCGATGGATTGCCGAAGGAACGATGCCGAAATACTTCCGGAACACGCGGCTGAAATGCGATGAACTCGAAAAGCCCCATGAGAACGCGACATCCGTGATGGTTTTACCGCCCTGGTTCTCTAGTTCCTGCCGACAATTCTGCAGACGCGTTTGCCAGATGTAATCGCTCACCGTGATCCCGCGATCGCTGAACAGCATGTGGAGATAGCGCTTGGTGCACTGCAATGCGGTGGAGATCTGATCGATGCTGAGCTCTGGATCACGAAGATGCTCACGAATAAACGCTTGCGCGCGAATATACATCGCTTCAGGGCCGACACGGTCCAGCGTCGCATCCGCATCGCGCAACGGGAGAAGCAACAGATCAATCAGGGATTCGGCGACACTGCTGGCATTTTGCGGCGACAGGCGCCCGGCCTCGTTGAAAGTCGCCTGCAGGAAATCATGCGCAATACGGCCGGTCCCGCCCCGCGATGAGACCTTGCAAGCCGCCACATTGCCATTGCCGAGACCACGCTCATGCAGGAGGTCTTTTGGCACGATCACGACGTCATGGCGCGTGAATGCGGGGCTCACGATCGTATGCGGGCATGACACATCGTAAACCAGGCAATCGCCCGGACCGATCTCGAAGCGGCGACCATCTTGCTCGAAATGCGAAATCCCGTGAGTTTGGAACAGGATTTTCACATAGGGATGGTCGCTATTGCGGATGCGGGCAGCCGCATGGCCGATCCGATGCGGGCTTGCCTCGATCTGGCACAGCTTGAGCCGCGATACCGACGTGTAGTTGATCAAGCCATCGAAGATCGGCTCATCCAGCGGATCGATGTCGAAACGCCCGCATAATTCGGTCAGTGCATCTGACCAAAGCTGGATCTGCTTTGTGGTCGTCAAGCCGGATGTGGTGAGCGAGCAGAGACTTTCAGACATGAGTCAGTCACCGATCCAAGTCCATCGCTACGACGCGCCCGCCTGAGGATGGAACGACACAAGCTACTCACGTGAGCGATCGGCAGGCCGAAGAGAATTTCTCATATATCGATGCATATACGAAAAGACGTGGAGGCATCGACGATGAGACTCACAACTAGCCGTTCGCGAAATTCCATATTGATCCTCTGACCTTCGTCCTGCGCCGTCAAGCGAAACATCAACTGCAGGTGGCGACGCACACCATACGCGTGCGCTGCAGCAGGGATCCGCAGTCACAGAGGGAAGCGACGACATGCGTGAAATTATTTTGCGTAGCTTCGCTTTCAAGCAAGTTCGTTTCGCTCTTGGGCAAGTATGCATGGGTCAGGCGCGCTACTGATGAACTACCAAAAACGATGCCGGCTCATCAAACACGGCTGGCGCTCATGTCTGGGAGGACGTCACAATGCGAAAGGTGCTTCTCGCGACTTGCCTTGGGACCTTGGCGGTTTCTGCCGCCAGCGTTGCCAATGCCAATGACGAACTGATGAAGATGTCGGCCAACCCCAAAGACTGGGTGATGCCCGCGGGGGACTATGCCAATACGCGCTATTCCAAGCTCAATCAGATCACCGCAGCGAATGTGGGCAAGCTGCAGGTTGCTTGGACTTTCTCCACCGGTGTGCTGCGTGGCCATGAAGGCGGTCCGCTGATCATCGGCAACATGATGTATGTCCATACGCCCTTCCCGAACAAAGTGTTCGCGATGGACCTGGCGCAGGACAGCAAGATCGTCTGGAAATATGAGCCGAAGCAGGATCCGAACGTCATTCCGGTGATGTGCTGCGACACGGTGAACCGTGGCGTCGCCTATGCGGACGGCAAGATCTTCCTGCATCAGGCCGACACGACGCTGGTCGCGCTCGACGCCAAGACCGGCAAGGAAATCTGGACCGTCAAGAATGGCGATCCGGGCAAGGGCGCGACGGGGACATCATCGCCGCTCGTCGTGAAGGACAAGGTGCTGATTGGCATCTCCGGCGGCGAGTTCGGCGTCCAGTGCCACATGACGGCCTATGATCTAAAGACCGGCAAGCTCGCCTGGCGCGCCTATTCTGAAGGCCCGGACGACCAGATCATGTTCGACCCGGAAAAGACCATGGCGCTGGGCAAGCCAGTCGGCAAGGATTCCAGCATCAAGACCTGGCAGGGCGATCAGTGGAAGATCGGCGGCGGCTGCACATGGGGCTGGACGTCTTACGATCCCGAACTGAACCTGGTTTATTACGGCTCCGGCAATCCCTCGACCTGGAATCCGAAGCAGCGGCCGGGCGACAACAAGTGGTCGATGACCATCTTCGCCCGCGATGCCGATACCGGTATGGCCAAGTGGGTCTATCAGATGACGCCCCATGACGAATGGGACTATGACGGCGTCAATGAGATGATCCTCAGCGATCAGCAGATGAACGGCCAGAACCGCAAGCTGCTGACGCATTTCGACCGTAACGGCCTCGCTTACACCATGGACCGCGTCAGCGGCGAATTGCTGGTGGCGGAGAAATACGATCCGAAGGTGAACTGGACCACCGGCGTCGACATGAACAAGTCGTCACCGACCTACGGTCGCCCGAAAGTCGTCGATCAGTATTCGACGGAGAAGCAGGGCGAGGACGTCAACACCAAGGGCGTCTGCCCGGCGGCGCTCGGCACCAAGGACCAGCAACCGGCAGCCTATTCGCCGGATACCCAGCTGTTCTACGTGCCGACCAACCATGTCTGCATGGACTACGAGCCCTTCAAGGTGAACTACACCGCCGGCCAGCCCTATGTGGGCGCGACGCTGTCGATGTATCCGCCTCCGGGTGAAACCCATATGGGCAACTTCATCGCCTGGGACAATAAGACCGGCAAGATCGTGTGGTCCAACAAGGAGCAGTTCTCGGTCTGGTCGGGCGCCCTCGCCACCGCTGGCGGCGTGGTGTTCTACGGCACGCTCGAAGGCTATCTGAAGGCTGTCGATGCCAAGACGGGCAAGGAGCTCTACAAGTTCAAGACCGCCTCCGGCATCATCGGCAACGTCACGACCTACGAGAACAACGGCCGGCAATATATCGCGATCCTGTCGGGCGTCGGCGGCTGGGCCGGCATCGGCCTCGCGGCTGGTCTGACCGATCCGACTGCGGGTCTCGGCGCAGTCGGTGGCTACGCAGCCCTGAGCAACTACACGGCGCTCGGCGGCTCGCTCACGGTGTTTGCACTCCCTCAGTAAACTGACCGATTTGTCACCCGGCGCATGGCTCTCCTCCATGCGCCGGTCTTTTCTGAAATCGCATGCCGAGGACAAGCTCTTGCGCCAGTTCAGTTTCGCAATCGCCGCGATGATCGTCGTGGCTTCTATGAATGTCAGTTTCGCCGGAGACGTCGGTGACCCCGCAGCAGTCAAATCCGAGGAAGGGAAGTATCTCGATAAGGACGGCAATCCGACTTTCAAGGTGGGCGCGGATGGCACCGTGGATTGGTACACCTATTCCGGTTATCGCCGCTATCACTCGGAATGCCATGTCTGCCACGGCCCGGACGGAATGGGATCGACCTACGCACCGGCTCTCAGGGATTCGCTGCAGAAGATGACTTATGAGGCGTTTCTTGAAGTCGTCGCCAGCGGCCGCAAGAACGTCAATGCATCACAGGACAGCGTGATGCCGGCCTTCGGCGATAACACCAATGTCGCCTGCTACATGGACGACCTCTACATTTACTTGCGTGCCCGCGCCAATGATGCGGTCGGTCGCGTCCGCCCGGGCAAGCGTGAGGAGAAGCCGGCAGCTTACACCGCGGCGGAAAGCGCCTGTATGGGGAAGCCACAATGATCGCACAGTCAGCCAAACAGATTGCTCGCCCGCTTGCGTGAGACAGGGAGCCAACAATGAAAACACGTGCCGCAGTCGCCTTTGAAGCCAAGAAGCCGCTGGAAATCGTCGAAGTCGATCTCGAGGGACCAAAAGCCGGCGAAGTCCTGGTTGAGATCAAGGCAACCGGAATCTGTCACACCGACGCATACACGCTCGACGGCTTCGATAGCGAAGGCATCTTCCCCTCAATCCTGGGCCATGAAGGCGCCGGCATCGTGCGTGAGGTCGGCCCTGGCGTGACATCCGTAAAGCCGGGCGATCACGTCATTCCGCTCTACACGCCAGAATGTCGCCAGTGCAAAAGCTGCCTGAGCCAGAAGACCAATCTGTGCACCGCGATCCGCGCCACTCAGGGCAAGGGCGTGATGCCCGACGGCACCTCGCGCTTCAGCTATCAGGGCAAGCCGATCTATCACTATATGGGTTGCTCGACCTTTTCGAACTTCACGGTGCTGCCCGAGATCGCGGTGGCGAAGATCCGCGACGACGCGCCATTCGACAAGAGCTGTTACATCGGCTGCGGCGTCACCACCGGCGTCGGCGCCGTGGTGAATACGGCGAAGGTGACACCGGGCAGCAACGTGGTCGTGTTCGGCCTCGGCGGCATCGGCCTCAATGTGATCCAGGGGGCGCGCATGGTCGGCGCCGACCGGATCGTCGGTGTCGATATCAATGACGACAAGGAAGAATGGGGCCGTCGCTTCGGCATGACCCATTTCGTCAATCCGAAGAAAGTTGACGGCGACATCGTGCAGCATCTGGTGGGCCTGACCGATGGCGGCGCGGATTACACATTTGATTGCACGGGCAACACCACGGTGATGCGCCAGGCGCTCGAAGCCTGCCATCGCGGCTGGGGCGTCTCCGTGGTGATTGGCGTGGCGGAATCCGGCAAGGAGATTGCAACGCGCCCGTTCCAGCTCGTCACCGGCCGGGTCTGGAAAGGCACGGCATTTGGTGGCGCACGCGGACGCACCGACGTGCCCAAGATCGTCGATTGGTACATGGGCGGAAAGATCGAGATCGATCCGATGATCACCCATGTGCTCAAGCTCGACGAGATCAACAAGGGATTCGATTTGATGCATGAGGGCAAATCGATCCGTTCGGTCGTGGTGTTCTAGGTCAAGGCAACAAAGCAGGGAGGATCAACTGATGACTGTGCATATCCATCCGTCGGTCGACGGCGGCGTCAAGGCGGGTAACGGGCATTTCGCCGGCGGCACGCTGGTCTGCAAGTGTTCCGATCGAAAGGTGAAAGTCGCCGTCAAAGGGGACGTCGCCCACAACCACGCTTGCGGCTGCACCAAATGCTGGAAGCCGGAAGGCGCGACGTTCTCCGTCGTCGCCGTGGTGCCGCGCGAAAATGTCTCGGTGACGGAGAATGGCGACAAGCTGCGCATCGTCGATGAAGCCGCGACCATCCAGCGTCACGCCTGCACTGGCTGCGGCACGCATATGTATGGCCGCATCGAGAACAAGGGCCATCCGTTCTATGGCCTCGACTTCATCCATCCCGAACTGTTCGAGGAAACCGGCTCCGCCGCGCCAGGCTTCGCCGCTTTCGTCTCTTCGGTGATCGAATCCGGTGTGAAGCCGGGGGATATGGGCGGAATTCGCTCGCGGCTCAAGGAATTGGGGCTGGAGCCCTATGACTGCCTGTCGCCGCCTTTGATGGACGCCATCGCGACCCATGTGGCGACAGCCAAAGCAGCCTGACGCAAATTTCAACGCCGCCGGTCAATTCAGAGCCGGCGGCGTTGAGCATTGCCGCTCAAATCGCTTTCTTCGCGAATTCCACCGCCAAAACCAGCAAGTCCTCATCGCAATCGCGCGCGCCCATGATGGACAGGCCGATCGGGCAATCGTCGAGCGTGGCCACCGGCATGGAGAGCTGCGGCACGCCGGCATGACCGGCCACGCAAAGCATCTCGATGGCGCGGGCGCGGAAGACGTCGAGCGTGGCATCCGGCGTGGCACGCAGCGGCGCGATACCGGGCACAGTCGGCAGCACCAGAATCGCATCATCGGCCAGCATCGCATTCATCTTGTCGATGACGGATTTGCGGATCGGCTTGGCCGCAGCAATCTCCGCGGGATCCATGACCGCCGCAGCCGCAAAGCGCTCTTTCACACCCGGCCCGAACTTCGGCTTTACGGCCGAAATCCACTCGCCCTGCACGGCCCAGGCTTCCTCCGACTGCAGCACGCGAAACGTATTGCGCCAGGCATCGCGCTCACCGCCGATCACATCGACGTCCTCGCTCTTGCCCACGAACGACACCAACCGATCGACCACTGGCTGCAGCGCGTTGCGCGCCTTGTCGTCCAGCATCGCGAACAGATCGCGGGCGATCAGCAGCCTCGATGGCGCCCGCGGGGCACGAACGCGATCAAGCAGCACATTGCCGACCTTCGCCATCAATTCCGGCGACCGCGCAAACCATCCGAGCACATCATAGCTCGGTGCCAGCGGCACCGCATTGTCGAGCGGGATGCGGCCATGGGTGGTGCGGATGCCATAGATGCCGCAATAGCTCGCGGGCAGACGCACGGAGCCGCCGGTGTCCGAACCGATCGCGAAATCGACGAGCCCACCGGCCGTCGCCGCCGCCGAACCGCTCGACGAGCCGCCGGGAATGCGGCCGGACGCCGCCGGGTTCACCGGCGTCCCATAATGGGCGTTCTCCCCATTGAGGCTCCACGCCAGTTCGTCCGTATGCGTCTTGCCGACGAGCCTGGCGCCCGCACCAAGCAGGCGATCCGCAGCCGGCGTGGATTTTGTCGGCACCGGATGGGTTGCCAGCCATTCCGGATTTCCGGCTGCCGTCGGCACGCCGGCGAGATCGAACACATCCTTCAGTGCGAAAGTCAGCCCTGATAGCGCGCCTTCCCCAGTCGGCGGCACCTCGATTTTACCATGGTATACAAAAGCACCCAGCCTGTCCTCGATCGGCATCATCGTTCCCTTCGTAACTTGCATCATACCGGCTTCAGCAGGCTCGCAGCCGGCCTGACGAATGTGCGGGTCCCCTTCTTGAGGCCGAATATCGGCTGTGCGATCTCGCATACTGCCTGCGCTTTGGTCTCGCAATCCAGCACAACGAGATCTGCCGAACGTCCGACAGCGATGCCGTAGTCGTTCGCATTCAGGAGTTTCGCAGACGCGGTGGTCACGAGATCCAGGCAGTCGGCGAGATCTTCGCTGCGGCCGATCTGCGCCACATTGGCGTAGAGATTGACCATGCGGATCAGCGAGACATCGCCGAAGGGCGTGAAGGGATTCAGCACATTATTTGTTGATACGTTCGCATTGACGCCGAGCGCACGGAGCTTGTGTGCCTGGGTGACACCGCGCGGCACATTGTATTCATGATCGCGCCCGGTGAGAAACAGATCGGTCGCAGGCAACACCGTGACCGCAACACCTGCATGAGCCAAGCGCTGCGCAGCGGCCTCGAAATCTGCGCGTGGCATGGCTGAGAGCTTGGTCGCATGGCCGATGGCGACGCGTCCGCCCCAGCCGGCTGCTTCGGTCTGGCGACAGACTTCCGTAAAATCTTCGCGGGACGGATCGAGATCGAAATCGAGATGGAAATCGATATCGACATCGAACTCGTTCGCCATCGCAAATATCTTCGCGATCTGGCCGTGTGAATCCTTGTCCATATAAGGCACGCCACCGACCACATCGGCACCGTCACGCATGGCGGCAAGCATCACCTCTTCGCAGCCGGGATCGTCGATCAGGCCTTCCTGCGGAAACACGCAGAGCTCCAGATCGATCGCCCAGGCATAATCCTGCTTCAGCTGCTTGAGCGCGCGAAAACTGGTGAGGCCAATACGCGGATCGACTTCCACATGGGTGCGCATCCGGTTGGTGCCGTGGGTGATCGCCTTTTCCAGCGTGCGCGCGGCGCGTTGATAGACATCTTCTTCCGTGAAATCGCGCTTCGCCTTGGCGACTTCCGCCACCACTTCATCGAGCGTTCCGCGTTCGCAATTGCAGCGCCCGAGCAGGCAGGATTTGTCGAGATGCAGATGCGTTTCGACAAAGCCCGGCACGACCAGTCGCCCATGTAGATTCTGATCCGGTGCCTCACCGCGGGGCAGCCCGACCTCAATGGCGGCAAAGCGGCCATCCTTGATGCCGATATCGAGCGGGCCTTCCGGCCGGTCGGCGATACGGGCGTTGCGCAGAATGAGGTCGAACGTCATGGAGTCTCCTGGAGGCGTCGCTCAGCCGGCCGTTTACGCGGCCGGATCGGTTTATCTGAAAGCAAGAGACACGCCAATGCGCATGCGATGACGCGCATCTCTCAATGCATTGAAAAATAACACAATATCCTCTCTCTGGCGGTCCAAGACCGCCCAATTTTGAGGCTGCAAACCGCAAAAGTGCATACAATTTAGGAGGACGGATGAATGCAATTCGACGCCGCTCCTGCTATGGTAGGCCACCATCCCGCTTCAGGAGACAACCGATGTCCCAACCGTCCGCCCTTACACCCATCGCTGACGAAACCGCCGGCGCCGCCGAGCTGGTCGAACGTTTTCTGGTTGCGTCGATGATCCCCGATCCCGAGACCGCCGGCACATTCATGTCGAACGATGTGGACATCACCTTCACCGGCGGTCGCAAGTTCAAGCACCCGCGCGACGCCACCGCGTTCAACGCCATGCGCTACAAGTGGGTGAAGAAGAAGATGGAGCGCACCGATGTGGCGCCCGGTGATGGCGAGACCGTCGTCTACAATACCGGCACGCTCTACGGCGAATGGCACGACGGCACCAAGTTCGAAGGTAACCGCTATGTCGATCGCTTCGTGGTGCGCGGCGGGAAGATCGTGAAGATGGATGTCTGGAACGACAGCGCCGAGCGCATTCTCGTCCGCATGGATATCGAGGCCTGAGAGGCCGTAGCCCGGGTGGAGCGAAGCGTAACCCGGGGACATCAGTTTCAACTAACTCTGCTGTTCCCGGATTACGCGTCGCTCCATCCGGGCTACGGTCACTTCTCGCTCTTCAGCAGCGCCATATTCGCGGCGACTTCCTTCACAACGAGTTCGTCTATCGCCTTGGGCTCTATCGGCATCGGCACCACGCCCATTTTTGCCAGCGCCGCCTGCATGTCCGGCTGGGCCAGCAATTTGGCGCTCACACCATAAAGCTTGTCGACGATGTCGCGCGGCGTTTTCGACGGCACGAATACGCCGACCCAGGTATTGCTCACACCGTCCTTGAGACCGACATCCACCATAGACGGCACCTCCGGCAGATCGATGCTACGCTGTGCCGTTGAGACCACGAGCGCCCGCACCTGCCCTTCGCGGATCAGCGGCAGCGCCGTGGCTGCCGGGCAGAAATAGAAATCGATGCGGCCGCCGAGAATGTCCGTGATGACTTCAGGCCCGCCGCGATAGGGCACATGCGTCGCCTCGAAGCCGCCGGCACGGCGGAATTTCTCCGAGCTGATATGCACGGCACTGCCGACCCCGACCGATCCGAAATTGATTGTCGAGCCCTTGGCGCGCGCATCCTTCAGGAAATCATCGACAGTCTTCCACGGACGATCCTTCGGAATGATCATGATATTCGGCACCGAGCCGATCATGACCACGCCCGACAAATCCTTCGATGTGTCGTAAGGCAGGCTCGCATTGATCGCCGGGGTGATGGTCAAGGCCGAGGAATGCGCCAGCACCGTATAACCATCGGGCTCCGACTTCGCGAGCGCCGCCGTGCCCACCGCGCCGCCGCCGCCGACGCGGTTCTCGACCACGATCGTCTGGCCCAATTCGGGCCCCAACCGCTCAAAGAACGTGCGCGGTATGACGTCCGTGGCGCTGCCGGGACCGAATGGAATAATGGCCTTGATCAGCCGGGTCGGCCAGACGGCGTCAGCCTGCGCTCCCGAACACAACAACACGCCAGCAACAACACACGACCATCGCAGAGTCCTGTTCATTCCGATCTCCTGCCGCGCCATTCGACGGAATGGTCGCCTCCGCAGGAAATTAAAGCAAGAACCGGACCGGAGATTCGTGGGGTGCGAACGCGCTTTTGACACTCAGCTTGTCATCACCCGCGAAAGCGGGTGATCCAGTGAACTCCGACCGTTCGGTGTGTACGGGGTCACCCGTTCCTAGCGCGCAATTGCGCGCACGGCCGGGTGACGACAGAGGATATTTAAAACGAAGCCCCCGCGCGGCGTTTCTTCGCCGGGGCCTGCTCTGGCTCCGCAGGCACAGGACCAATCCTGAGCGCCGTGATGCGATTGCGCTCGCGGCGCAGCACGCGGAAGCGGAAGTCGTAGAATGTAAAGCTCTGGCCGCGCTCGGGGATCGACCGCGCCTCGTGAATGACGAGACCGGCGACGGTGACTGCTTCATCATCCGGCAGATGCCAGTCCATCACCCGGTTCAGATCACGGATCGGCACCGACCCGTCCACCACCACCGAACCGTCCGCCTGCGCGCGCACGCCGGCAACAACGTCGTCATGCTCGTCGGAAATGTCGCCGACGATCTCTTCGAGAATGTCCTCCAGCGTCACCATGCCTTCCACTTCGCCATATTCATCGACGACGAGGGCAAAATGCGTCTTGCGGCGGCGGAAGGCCTTGAGCTGATCGGAGAGCGGCCGCATCTCCGGCACGAACCATGGCGGCAGCGCGATCGAAGCGACATCGATCTTGGAGGTGTCACCCTCGGCGGCGCGGATCGCACGTAGCAGATCCTTCGCATGCAGCACGCCGACGATATTTTCCGGCTTTTCGCGCCACAACGGGATGCGGGTGTATTCGGTCGAGAGGACCTCGCGTACCAGCTCTTCCGAAGGAAGATCGGCATTCAAAGTGGTCATCGCCGTCCGGTGCACCATGACGTCGGAGACGGCAAGTTCACCGAAGCGGAACACGTTTTGAAGATATTCGGCCTCGCCGCTCTCGATGCCGCCATGTTCGGCGGACTGGCCGACCAGGCCCTCGATTTCGACACCGGTGAGAATTTCATGCGGCGACGCTTCCTTCACGCCGATCAGCGATAGCACGCCACGCGACGCCGCATTGAGCAGCCAATTCAGCGGATAGAACAGCACATAGGACGCATAGAGCGGATAGGCGATCCATTGCGACACCGGCTCCGGCTGACGGATCGCCAGAGTCTTCGGCACCTGCTCACCGATCACGATATGCAGCGACGAGAAGACGAGGAAGCCCGTGAGGAACGACGTGAAATGCAGGGCCGATTCCGACATGCCGAGCGGATCCAGCAGCGGCTTCAGCAGCGCCGCCACCGTCGGCTCGCCGACCCAGCCGAGGCCGAGCGAGGCCATGGTGATGCCGAGCTGGCAGCAGGCGAGATAGGGCTCGATATCCGCCATCATCTTCTGCAGCAGATGCGCGCCAAAACTGTTGCGTTCGGCCATCGCCTTGACGCGAAAGCCACGGCTCTTCACCAGCGCGAATTCCGCCGCCACATAGAAGGCATTGGCCGCGAGCAGAAAGACGGCGACCAGAATATTGACGGTGATCGAGCTCATGGAAATTCCGTAACCTCGTGTCCCGGACGCGACGCAGCACGAAGTGCTGCTTCGCAGAGCCGGGACCGTATCAAACGCCGGCGTTCGCGACGGTCCCGGCTCTGCGGAGCAGCGCGAAAGGCGCTGCACCGCGTCCGGGACACGGACTGATCAAGCTCCGACATGAATTATCCGTTTAGCTTCTTTTGCAGAAACTCCCGCACCGTAGCAGGGTCGACATCATTGGCGATGACAGCTTGGCCGATAGCTTCGAGCAAAATAAAGGTCAGCTTGCCGCGCTTCACCTTCTTGTCCTGCGCCATCAGCGCCATCAGCCGATCCGCATCGGCAAGGCCTTCCTGCGTAAAGCCTGCGATGTCCTGCAGCCGCGTCGGCAATCCGGCATCGGCGAGATGACGTTCGACGCGCGCCGCATCATCCGCCGCAATCATGCCGAGCTGCGCCGAGAATTCGGCAGCCAGCACCATGCCGATGGAAACGCCTTCGCCATGATAGAGACGATCGGAGAAACCGGTGACGGCTTCGAGTGCATGACCAAAAGTGTGGCCGAGATTGAGCAGCGCACGCTCGCCATTCTCGCGCTCGTCGCGCGAGACCACGCCGGCCTTGGCGCGACATGAGGTGGCGATGGCATGCTCGCGTGCGGAGCCGCCGCGCATGATGTCGGCGTGATTGGTCTCGAGCCAGGTGAAGAAGGCCGCGTCGCCCAGCACGCCATATTTGGCGACTTCCGCATAGCCGGCCCGGAACTGGCGGGGCGATAGCGTGTCGAGCACGGCCGTATCGGCCACCACCAAAACAGGCTGGTGGAAAGCGCCGATGAGGTTCTTGCCCTGTGGCGAGTTGATGCCGGTCTTGCCGCCGACGGAAGAATCGACCTGCGCCAGCAGGGACGTCGGCACCTGCACGAAATCGACACCGCGGCGCAGGATCGATGCGGCAAAACCCGCGAGATCGCCAACCACGCCACCGCCCAGCGCAATCACGAGATCATTGCGTTCGATCTTCGCAGCGACCAGCGCTTCGGAAACAGTTTCGAGGCCGGCATAGCTCTTCGAGCCCTCGCCTTCCTCGACAGCAATATGCGAGGTCGGGATGCCGGCAGCAGCCAGCGACTCTTCCGTTGCCTTCAACCAATACTTGGCAACCGTCTTGTCAGTCACGATCGCCGTGCGCACGCCGGGCCGCAGAGCAGCGATGCGCGCACCGAGCGAGGGCAGCACGTTGCGGCCGATGACGATGTCATAGGCACGATCACCCAATCCCACATTGACGGTGATCGGATCGGAATTCTTCAGCGGTGCGGTCATAAAATCGGGCTCAGGGGATCGCCGGCCGGCGTCGGCAGTGCTGAGGCCGAATGCGGGCGGAACAGGTGCTCATGCAGCGCCACGATCGCCTCATCGACGATCTTCTCATGCGGCACGTCGCGGGAATCGATGGTGATGTCGGTCTGCTCGTAGAACGGATGCCGCGCCTCGATCAGACGCGCGATGGTGCCGGCGGGATCCGGTGTCTTCAGCAACGGGCGATTCTCGCGCTTCTTGACCCGGCGCAGGATCACGTCGGCATCGGCCTTGAGCCACAGCGAAATCGCCTTGTCGTGGATGCGCTGACGGGTTTCGTCGCGCATGAAGGCGCCGCCGCCCGTGGCCAGCAGGATCGGCCCGCCATCCAGCAGGCGCGCGATCACCCGCGCCTCGCCGTCGCGGAAATGCGGCTCGCCATGGACCTCGAAAATATCGGGGATCGACATACCGGCCGCGGCCTCGATCTCATGATCGGCATCGATGAAGGGCAGCCGCAGCCGCATCGCCATGCGGCGGCCGATGGTCGACTTCCCCGCTCCCATCATGCCCACCAGCACGACGGCACGCCGACCGAGCGCCGCGACAATCGCGGCCTCTTGGGTGGCGCCGGCCAGAGCTGGCAGAACAGTCTCGGACATCAGAAAAACACTCGTAAAATCAGTGGGCGACGATGCATCGCAGCGATTTGCCCCATTCCTGTCATCTATACTACCCCCGACCGCAGCGTTGCCAGCACCTCGTGCAATCTGTATCCGAACGTGGTGACCACCGCGGGCGGCCCGAATCGCCCTTTTCCGTCGAGTTCCCGAGCCCATGCCCAGCCTGTTCCGCTTCCTGACGGTCGTCGGTGTGATCGGCGGGATCATCTATGGCGCGATCTTCGCCTTGGCGAATTTCGTCAATCCGAAGCCACGGGACATTACGGTGACCGTCCAGCCGGACAAATTTCTCAAGAAATAGCCGCTAGGGTTTAGGCACGCGCGCCTTGTCCCCTCTCCCGCTTGCGGGGGAGGGTCAGGGTGGGGGTGCCTCCACAAGCTCCGGCGTTCGTGGCTCCCCCACCCCGGCCCTCCCCCGCAAGGGCGGGAGAGGGAGAAGAACGACGCGTCACTGCAAAGGCCAACGCATGAGCATCCCATCCGACGCCCGCCTGTCCGCCCTGTTTCTCGACATGCTCGCCGCCGAGCAAGGCGCCGGCGCGAACACGCTCGACGCGTATCGGCGCGACCTCGAGGATTTTTCCGAATTCGCGGCCCGGGCCAAGGCCAGTTTCGGATCGGCGGATACCCAGCTGCTGCGCGATTATCTCGAAGACCTCGACGATCGCGGCTTCAAGTCGACCACCGTCGCCCGCCGGCTTTCGGCACTGCGCCATCTGTTCCGCTTCATGCTGAGCGAAAACATCCGCGCCGACGATCCCGCCGCGATCCTCTCCGGCCCCAAGCGTGGCCGCAGCCTGCCAAAAGTGCTGTCGATCGCCGATGTCGACCGCATGCTGGTGCAGGGTCGCACCATGGCCCAGAACACCGAAGCGACGCTGCCGCAACGGCTGCGCCATGCCCGGCTCTATTGCCTGCTCGAAGTGCTCTACGCCACTGGCCTGCGTGTCTCCGAACTCGTCTCGCTGCCGGTCACCGCCGCGCGGCGTGATGCACGCATGATCGTGGTGCGCGGCAAAGGCAACAAGGAACGCCTGGTGCCGCTCAACGAGACGGCAAAGGCCGCGATGGCCGACTATCTCGCGGTCATGGCAGAGACGCAGAAGGGACAGAAGAAAGGCGCCGTGACGAAATGGTTGTTTCCGTCGTCCGGCGAGAGCGGCCATCTCACCCGCCAACACTTTGCCCGCGACCTGAAGGACCTCGCCAGCGCCTCCGGCATCGCGCCGCGCCTGGTGTCGCCGCATGTGCTGCGTCACGCTTTTGCCAGCCACCTGCTGCATAACGGCGCCGATCTCCGCATCGTGCAGACGCTGCTCGGCCATACCGATATTTCGACCACGCAGATCTACACCCATGTGGTGGAAGAGCGGCTCAAGAGCCTGGTCCGCGACCTGCATCCGCTGGCGGAGCAATAAAGCGAAACCAAAATGTCGAGCGTCTCTAAAGAGGCGACCTTGGACTGAAACCGGACAATCGCCACATAGGCCTTGCTTCGATTTCAACCGATGGATTGCACCTTCTTGACCAAGCATGAAATTACCCGCGTCCGCCACGAATTGCGCCGGCGCCTGCTCACCGTTTCCGCCACCCAGCGCCTGACGCCGCAGATGCAGCGCATCACGCTCACCTCGCCCGAACTGCACGATTTCGTCAGCGCGTCCTTTGATGATCACGTCAAGCTGATCTTCCCCGGCACCGGCGAAACGCCCGAGATGCGCGAATACACGCCGCGCAGTTTCGACACGGCGAAGAACACGCTGGTCCTCGACTTCGCTCTCCACGAAGCAGGTCCCGCAACGGCCTGGGCGATCAGCGCAAAGGTCGGCGACACCCTGCAGATCGGCGGCCCGCGCGGCTCTGCCGTCATTCCCGACGATTTCGACTGGTATCTCCTCATCGGAGACGAGACCGCTTTGCCCGCCATCGGGCGCCGTCTCGAAGAACTGCGCCCCGGTGTACCGGTCGCAAGCTTCGTGATTGGCGAAGCGCAAAAGATCGCAACAAAGGCCGACTGGTCAGCGCAATGGATTGCTCGCGACGGCAAGAGCGACGATGCAGCACTGCTGCAGGCGGCGCTCGAAGGCTACGATTTCCCACAAGGCGAAGGTTTTGTCTGGATCGCGGCCGAAGCGCAGGTGGCGCGCAGCCTGCGCCTCTATGTCACCGGCACGCGCGGCCACAACAAGGCGTGGACCAAAGCCGCCGGCTACTGGACTCGCGGCAAGGCGGATACCAGCGAGAAATCGATCGAGGATTGATCGGCTCGGCCGTAGGGCGGATGAGCGCAGCGTAATCCGCCGGCCGAATACAAAGCTGAAACTCCGCGGCGGATGACGGCTTCGCCTCATCCGCCCTACGGCTCAGTGTCCCGCCGCATGCCCGAGCTCGGCACCAGCACCGGCTGCAAAGCCGGAATAAGCTTTGCGCGTTCCCGCTTTGCCGGCAGCGCACGATAGACCTGCTTGCTGGCTTCGACGATATGCAACCCGGCAAACGGCATCGACAGCGCCGCGCCGACGCGCTCCCACACCAGCGCGGAGCGCAGGAACCAGCCCATGCCCACCGGCGGCATGAACAGCGCTTCGCTCCAGGCCGTCGGCGTGAACCAGGTCTGCCGCAACAATTGCGTGATCTGCGAGCGTGAATAAGGCCGGCCATGGCCGAACGGCGTCGAATCCGACCGCGTCCACACGCCACGCCGATTCGGAATGATCGCGATCATCTTCCCGGACGGCGCGAGCACGCGCCAGATTTCACGCAACAGCCCTTCGGGATCGTCGGAAATTTCCAGCGCATGGACGAGAATGATCCGGTCCACCGATGCATCGGGTAGCGGCAGCGACATCTCATCGACCAATGTTGCCAGCGCCGGCTTCGCCGTCGGCCATTTCAGCACGCCCTGCGCCGCCGGCATGAAGGCGATGCAGCGCTCGGCATTTTCACGAAACAGGCCGAGATAGGGCGTGGGATAGCCGACCCCGAGCACCCTCTGCCCCTCGGCATCGGGCCAATGCGCCTTGATGCCACGATTGATCAACCGCCGCGCCACGATGCCGAGGCGGCGGGAATAGAAATCCCGGAGATCGATGACGTCGATGGTCATGAAAGCGTTGTACCATGGCTCATACGGCGCACGATCCCCCGAAATCCCGAAATGCTGGCGCAGGCTTAACGCCATATGTCGGCAACATGGCGGCACGTCGTACCGACAATTGACAAGACCGGTCGGGCTGCGGCCTAGTTTACACAGCAAGAATCCTGGAGAGGCGGCATGGTGTCACGGCAGGCTCAAAAGATCGCGAAAATAGCGGCAGTCATGTCGGCCTTGATGGCAGGGGCGATGGCATCGCTGCCCGCCCAGGCCAATCCCGCAACGACGGATTATATTTGCAAACCCGGATTGCCGGGCGGCGACAAGATTTCGGTCGATTACAATTCCGGCGGCAAGTCGATCACATTGTTCTACCCCAATGGCGAATCGCTCCGCATGCCGATCCAGCGCTCGGGCTCCGGCTTCCGCTATGGCGAAGGCAATGTTCTGATCGTCGGCAAGGGCATGACCACCATCACGCTACAGATCGGCGAGCAACCTGCCCGGCAATGCGTGGCGTCGTCACCGCGCTAGGCGCGGCATACGGTCAATGAATACGCGCGCCCCGCCATGCGGGCGCGTCCAAGAGAGGTCAACGGAGTTACCATGGCTGCTGAAATTCGCGTATTCCCCTGCCTGTCCGACAATTTCGGCTACCTGATCCATGATCCGCAAAGCCTGAAGACCGCCGCCATCGATGCGCCGGAAGCCGGGCCCATCATGAAAGTGCTGCAGCGCGAGGGCTGGAAGCTTACGGATATCCTGGTCACGCATCACCATGCCGACCATGTCGGCGGCATCGCCGAGCTGAAACAGACCTATGGCTGCAAGGTCACCGCGCCGCACGACCAGGGCACCGCGATCCCGCATGTGGATGTGCGTGTCGGCGAAGGCAGCACCGTGCAGGTCGGCTCGCTGATGGCCCGCGTATTCGAGACGCCCGGCCATACGCTCGACCATATCTGTTACGCCTTCGACAGCGAGCTCGCGCTGTTCTCCGCCGACACGCTGTTCTCCGGCGGCTGCGGCCGGGTGTTCGAAGGCACCTATCCGATGATGTGGCAGTCGCTGAAAAAGCTGCGCATGCTTCCCGACGATTACCGCGTCTATTGCGGCCACGAATACACCGCCGCCAACATGAAATTCTGCCTCGGCATCGATCCGAACAACGAAGCGCTGAAGAAGCGCGCCGATGAGGTGACGCAGCTGCGCGCGGCGGGCAAGCCGACCATTCCGGTGCTGCTCGGTCTGGAAAAACAGACCAACGTCTTCTTGCGCGCGGATGATCCGGCCATCGCCGCTGCGGTCCGCCTCAAGGGCTTCAGCGAAGACGACGTGTTCGGCGAGCTGCGCGAACGCAAGAACAAGTCGTGACGATGCCGACCGCTGCCGAGATCATCGCCACTCTCGGCCTGCAGCCGCATCCCGAAGGCGGGCATTATCGCGAGACATTTCGCGATGCCCGCACGGATGCGAATGGCCGCGCGGCATCGACAGCGATCTATTTTCTGCTGGCGACGGGCGAGCGCTCGCACTGGCATCGAGTCGATGCCGTGGAGATCTGGCACTATCACGCCGGTGCACCGCTGACGCTGGAGATTGCGGATGACAGTGGGCAGCGCGCGATTGCGCTGGGCGCTGACTTAGCCGCGGGGCAACAGCCTCAGGGCATCGTGCCGCCGCATGCCTGGCAGGCAGCAGCCACGACCGGCGATTGGACGCTGGTGAGTTGCACGGTGGCGCCGGGGTTTGATTTTGCGACATTTGAGTTGGCACCGAAGGACTGGAAGCCGTGATCTTCTCCCTCCCCCAAGCCGCGCAGCGGCGCAGTGGGGAGGGTGGCCTGAGCGAAGCGAAGGACGGGTGGGGTGTCTCCGCAGGCGCCGTCGCCTGTGGAAACACCCCACCCGTCTCAAAGCTCGCTGAACGCTCGCTTTGATCCACCCTCCCCATTCGCTTCGCTCCGGGGAGGGAAAAGAACTTCAGCGCCTTCGCAAAATCATATCCTTCGCCGCGATCAGCCCGCCGCCTGCGATCAACGCCGCAGCCAGCGCAATATTTGCGCTCGCTTGCGCGAAACCGGCAGCAATCAAAAACCCCGTCGATAGCAGCGGCGTCGCATAGGACGCGGCGCCAAGCACGCGGATATCGCCGCGCTTCATCCCGATATCCCATGTATAGAACGCCGCGCCCACCGGGCCGACGCCGAGTGCGATCACCGATAGCCATTGCAACCCCGTCTCCGGCCAGACCGTGGTCTCGATTGCCAGGTGGACTATGGCAGCGAGAAGCGCCGTCACGAAGCAGAAGCCCGCTACCGCATCGGTGGGCACCGTCTTCAACCGGCGCGACATCACCGAATAAGCTGCCCAGACAAAGGCGGCGCAGAAGGCCGCAAACAACCCGCCGGCATGGCCCGAGGCCGCATTCAGCGAGACATTGCCCCACAACAGCAACACCGTGCCCATCAAACCGAGCAGCGCGCCGATGATGTGATGCGGATATAGCCGCTCCCCCGGCAGCAGCGACGAAAACAAGACGATCAGCAGCGGCCAGAGATAATTCAGCAGTCCCGCCTCTGCCGGTGGCGCCAGCCGCAACGCGACGAAATACAGCGCGTGATAACCGAACAGACCACCGACACCGACCGCCCAGGTCAACGGCGATTGCTTGAGCGCACGGATCGCGTCGGGACGCCAGGTCCAGCTCAATGCCGCGGCCAGGGCGCCGATGGCGAAGGTCATGGCCGTGAGCTGAAACGGCGGCATGCGGCCACTTGCCACCGTCATCACGGACAGCAGCGACCACATCAGGATGGCGGTGAGGCCGATGAGAGTGGCAGTGCGGGAGGTCATATGTCGGACCTGTAGGGTGGGCAAAGCGAAGCGTGCCCACCATCCCGCGCACGGCACTTGAAGGTGGGCACGGCGCAAGAAGCGCCTTTGCCCACCCTACAGGAAATTACGCGTGATACTGCCCGCCATTGATCGTCAGCGTCGAGCCGGTGACGAAACCGGCCTCGTCCGCAGCCAGGAACAGCACGGCGCGCGCGATTTCCTCGGGCTCGCCGAGACGGCCAACGGGGATCAGCGGCAGGATGCTCTTCTCCAGCACGTCCTTCGGCACCGCCTGCACCATCTCGGTGTTGATATAGCCGGGGCAGATCACATTCACGGTGATGCCGAGCTTGGCATTCTCAAGCGCCAGCGCCTTGGTGAAGCCGATATCGCCGGCCTTGGCGGCGGAATAATTGACCTGACCGAACTGGCCCTTCTGGCCGTTGATCGATGAAATGTTGATGACGCGGCCGAATTTGCGCGAGCGCATGCCGTCGATCACGGGCTTGGTCATGTTGAACAGCGAGCCGAGATTGGTGTTCACCACCGCATGCCAGGACTCCGGCGTCATCTTGTGGAACGCGCCGTCCTTGGTGATGCCGGCGTTGTTGACCAGCACATCCACCGGACCGAGCTCGGCCTCGACCTTCTTGATCCCGTCGGCGCAGGCTTCGAACGACGACACGTCCCATTTGTAGACAGGGATCCCGGTCTCGCTCTTGAATTTCTCGGCGGCAGCGTCGTTGCCGGCATAAGTCGCGGCGACCTTGTAACCCGCATCCTTCAACGCCTTGCTGATGGCCGCGCCAATACCTCGTGTTCCACCGGTCACTACTGCTACGCGCGCCATGCTGTCCTCCCGAAAATCAATTCTGAAATTATAGTAGCGAGTTAAGCTGGCGCTAAGATGAACATCAAGAAAAAACGCCCGGTGCAATGCACCGGGCGTTTTGATTTGATCGACGATGCAACGTCAATCGCTGTGTGCAGTGCAATCGCGCGCTGAAGTTTTCGGCGCGTGCTGCCTGATTAGTCGCGTGCAACGCACATCGCGATGCCCATGCCGCCGCCGATGCACAGCGTGGCAAGGCCCTTCTTCGAATCACGCTTCTGCATTTCGTGCAGCAGCGTCACGAGGACGCGTGCGCCCGATGCGCCGACCGGATGGCCGATGGCAATCGCGCCGCCATTGACGTTGACCTTCGACGTATCCCAGCCGAGATCCTTGTTCACCGCGCAGGCCTGCGCTGCGAAAGCTTCATTGGCTTCGATCAGATCGAGATCGTTGATCGACCAGCCCGCCTTCTTCAGCGCCGCGCGCGAGGCCGGGATCGGGCCGGTGCCCATGATCTTCGGATCGACGCCGGCCTGGCCCCACGACACGATGCGGGCGAGCGGGGTGAGGCCTTCCTTGGCGGCCTGCTTGGCGGTCATCAGCACCACGGCGGCAGCGCCGTCATTGATGCCCGAGGCCGAACCGGCGGTGACGGTGCCTTCCTTCTCGAAAGCAGGGCGCAGCTTGGCCATGGCTTCGAGCGACGCGCCGTGGCGCGGATATTCGTCGGTGTCGACGATGGTGTCGCCCTTGCGGCCCTTGATGGTGACCGGAACGATCTCGTCCTTGAACTTGCCGGCCTTCTGCGCGGCTTCCGCCTTCTGCTGCGAAGCGACGGCGAATTCGTCCTGCTGCTGGCGCGTGATCTGGAACTGTTTGGCCACGTTCTCGGCGGTGTTGCCCATGTGATAGCCGTTGAAGGCATCCCACAGACCGTCCTTGATCATGGTGTCGACCAGCTCGGTCGAACCCATCTTCACGCCGCCGCGCAGATATTGCGCATGCGGGGCCATGCTCATGGATTCCTGGCCGCCGGCAACGACGATGTCGCTGTCGCCATTCATCAGCGCCTGATAACCCAACGCAACCGTGCGCAGGCCGGAGCCGCACAGCATGTTGACGCCCCAGGCCGACGTCTCGACGGGAAGACCGGCCGCGATCGCAGCCTGGCGTGCCGGGTTCTGGCCCTGCGCCGCGGTGAGGATCTGGCCCATGATCACTTCGGTGACACGCGCCGGATCGAGCTTCGCGCGTTCGAGCGCGGCCTTGATGGCGATCGCGCCGAGATCATGCGCGGGCGTGGTTGCGAAAGCGCCGTTGAAGCTGCCGACCGGTGTGCGGGCGGCGCTGACGATGACGACATCGTCTGACATGGACATCTCCTGTTTTGTTGTTTTGAAAGTGGGCCTGTTCGACTTTGACCACGCCATCACGGCTGGTGCCGCATGGCGCGCATCCTCTTAAAACTCGTATCGATGTGTCAATTGAACCTGCGGTCATTTTCGGCCGCAGCGCAACAAAATTGGCACCAATGTCGCATTGCATAGCACAATCATGCCGCGATTTTAACCGTGACGCACAAAACGGTAGCCGAGGCCATTTGAAAGTGCTTACTTTATTGCATTGCGTTGTTCGACCACCCAATCCGATTGGCCTTTCTGGCGCACTGCCGAAAGGTTTCCCGTCCCCGGTAGGTAAGTGAGCCATGGCGAAATCAGATCAACCCACCACCATCAAAAAATACGCGAACCGCCGGCTCTATAATACCGGGACGAGTACGTATGTGACGCTGGAAGACCTCGCTTCCATGGTGAAGGACGGCGAGGATTTCCTCGTCTACGACGCCAAGACCGGCGACGACATCACCCGCCAGGTCCTCGCGCAGATCATTTTTGAACAGGAAAACAAGGCCGGCCAGAACCTGCTGCCGACCACCTTCCTGCGCCAGCTGATCCGCTTCTATGGCGACAGCATGCAGATGGTGGTGCCGAAATATCTCGAACAGTCGATTGATTCGCTGACGCGCGATCAGGAAAAATTCCGCAAGCAGATGACCAATACGTTCGGCATGACGCCGTTCGCGCCGCTGGAAGAGACCGTCCGCCGCAACATGGAGCTGTTTCAGCAGACCTTCTCCATGTTCAAGCCCTTCGTGCCGCCGCGCCCCGGTGCTGCGCCCGAGCCGGAAAAGGCACCTGAGCCCGCAGCCGGTGGCGATTCAATGGACGACCTGCGTCGCCAGATGAAGGAAATGCAAGACCGCCTCGAGCGCATGTCGCACGAGCCGAAGAGCGAGTAACTCCGTTTCTCGTCATTGCGAGCGCAGCGAAGCAATCCAGACTTCGGCCAAAAACTGGATTGCTTCGTCGCTTCGCTCCTCGCAATGACGGCCGAAAGTGAGCGAAACAATTCGGAAATCGGAATGCAACGCCGACCGTGGCACATTACGGTCGGCGTTTTCATGTGACGAGCCGATCCGCCATGGCCAAACCCAAGACACCGCTCCATCTCGACAGACTGGACACGCCGATCGGCACCGCGTTGCTGGTGACGAATGCCGATGGCTTACTCTGTGCGCTGGATTGGACGGACTACGAGGAGCGCCTGAACACCTCACTGCGCCGCTATCTCGGCGCTGCACCGCTTGTGAACGCGCCAGCACCGAAATCGATTCGTCAGGCGCTCACCCGCTATTTTGGCGGCGATCTGGATCAGCTCGATACGATCCCCTGCCACATCCCCGGCACGCCATTTCAAAGCAATGTGTGGACCGCGCTGCGCAAGATCCCTGTGGGTACGACGCTCAGCTATGGAACGCTTGCCGCGCAGCTCGGCACGCCAGCCGCGATGCGCGCCGTCGGCCATGCGAATGGATCGAATCCGTTGAGTGTCGTCGTCCCCTGCCATCGCCTGATCGGCGCCAATGGCGCGCTCACCGGCTATGGCGGCGGCATCGAACGCAAACGCTGGCTGCTAAGGCATGAGGGTGTTGAGCTCGACTAACACTCGGTCCCTCATGGTGAGGAGGCGCCACTTGGCGCCGTCTCGAACCATGAGATGGCTGGGCTCCGAGTTCGCGGCCATCCTTCGAGACGCGCGCAAGAGCGCGCTCCTCAGGATGAGGGACGGCGCTAAGCTGCCGGCTTCTCCGCCGCTTCGCTGTTCGCCAGCAGATGGATCAGCGCCCGCTTGATCGCCGCCTGACGCGTCGGCGCGGTGATCTGTGCGCCCAGCAGGTCGGTGACATAGAACACGTCGCGCGCACGCTCGCCAAACGTCGCCACATGCGCCGAGGCGATGTTGAGATTCAGTTTCGAGATCGCCGTGGTGAGCTGATACAACAGGCCCGGACGGTCGAGACCCGAGACCTCGATCACCGTATAGCGATCCGACCACTGATTATTGACGATCACCTCGGGCTCCACGGTGAACGCCTTCAGCGCCGCTTTCTTCGACGAGCTGGACGACGCGCGCTTCGCCACCGTTTCCGGCAGCCGCACCTTGCCTTCCAGCACGTCCTCGATCATGTCGCCGATCCGCGTGGCGCGGCGGCCTTCGTCATCATCGCGATCGTATTCGCGCGAGATCGCGATCGTATCGAGCGCGCGCCCGTCCGTCGTCGTATAGATCTGCGCGTCAACGATATTCGCACCCGCTGCTGCGCAGGCACCGGCGATGATCGACAGCAGCCAGGGATGATCGACCGCAAGGATCGTCAGTTCGGTGACAGCGCGCGCTTCGTCGAAGCCGACATTGATCGCCAGCTTGTGGCCGGCCTGCTCGCTCGCCTGCAGGAAGCGCGCATGGCGAATCTTGCGCTCGAGATCGACCTTCAGCCAGTACGCCGGATAATGCCGCGAGATGTAAGCGTTGAGCTGCGCCTCCGGCCATTCGGTGAAGGCGCGACGGAATTCCGCTTGTGCTGCGGCGATGCGCTGGGCGCGATTCACTTCCGAGAAGCCACCGGTGAGCACCGGCTCGGTCTCGTAATACAGCGTGCGCAAGAGCTGCGCCTTCCAGCCGTTCCACACGCCCGGACCGACGCCGCGGATATCCGCCGTGGTCAGGATCGTCAGCAGCTTCATCTGCTCGACCGATTGCACGACGGCGGCAAAATTCTCGATGGTCTTGGTGTCCGACAGATCGCGCGACTGCGCCACCGTGGACATGGTCAGATGCTCCTCGATCAGCCACGCCACGAGATCAGTGTCGCCGGCATTGAAGCCGAGCCGCGGACACAGCCGCCGCGCCACCTTGGCGCCGGCGATCGAGTGATCCTCCGGCCGCCCCTTGGCAATGTCGTGCAGCAGCACGGTGACATAGATCACCGCGCGATGCTCCGGACGAATCTTGCGCATCAAGTCGGTGGCCAGCGTGAACTCGTCATTGCCGCCGCGCTCGATCTCCTGAAGGATGCCGATGCAGCGGATCAGATGTTCATCCACCGTATAGTGGTGATACATGTTGAATTGCATCATTGAGACGATACGGCCGAAGGCGCGGATGAAGTGGCCGAGCACACCGGTCTCGTTCATTCGCCGCAGCACGATCTCGGCATTGTCCGAGGTCAGGATCTCCATAAAAATCTTGTTGGCTTCAGAATCCTCGCGCACCGCCGGCGTGATCAGCCGCAGCGAGCGCGTCGCTGCGCGCATCGCATCCGGATGGAAGGCGAGATTGTTCTTCTGCGCCAGGCGGAAGAATCGCAGCAGGTTGACCGGGTCTTCCTTGAAGACATCGGGCGCCGCGAGATTGATACGATTGTTGTCGATGATGAATGAGTCGCTACCCGGCACGCGGCGACGCTTGGTCTCCGGCATCAGCTTGGCCATCATGCGCGTCAGCGCCGGCGCGGGCTTCGCCTGCTGGTCTTCGAGCTTGGCGCACAGGATCGCGGTGAGGTCGCCGACTTCCTTAGCGATCAGGAAGTAGTGCTTCATGAAGCGTTCGACGTCCTGCATGCCGGGGTGCGAGGTATAGCCGAGCCGCACCGCGATCTCGCGCTGCAGGTCGAAGGACAGCCGCTCTTCCGGCCGCTTGGTCAGGAAGTGGATGTTGCAGCGGACCGACCAGAGAAAATCCTCGCAGCGCTTGAAGGTGCGGTATTCCTGCGCATCGAACACGCCGCGCGCCACCAGCTCCTTGCTGTCGCGCACGCGATAAACATATTTCGCGATCCAGAACACGGTGTGCAGGTCGCGCAGCCCGCCCTTGCCGTCCTTGACGTTCGGTTCGACCAGATAGCGCGACTGGCCGCCGCGGCGATGGCGCTCCTCGCGCTCGGCCAGCTTCGCTGCCACGAATTCAGCCGCAGTGCCCTGCACCACCTCTTCATCGAATCGCTTGACCAGTTCTTCGTAGAGCTCTTTGTCGCCCGCGAGGAAACGCGTCTCGAGGATCGCAGTGCGAATGGTCATGTCGCCCCGCGCCTGGCGGATCGACTCGTCCACCGAACGGGTGGCGTGGCCGACCTTCAGTCCCATGTCCCACAGGCAATAGAGAATGACTTCGGCGACCTGTTCGCCCCAGGCGGTCTGCTTGTAAGGCAGCACGAACAGCAGATCGATGTCCGACTCCGGCGCCATCAGCCCGCGGCCATAGCCGCCGGTGGAGACCACCGACATCCGCTCGCCGCTCGACGGCAACGGCGCGTGATAGAGATGCTTGATCGCCGCATTGAACAGCAGGCGGATGATGTCGTCCTGCACATCGCAGAGCCGCTCGGCGCAGCGCCGGCCATGGCGATCCCTGAGCAACACGGCCTCGGCTGCCTCGCGTGCCGTCATCAATTCGGCCTTGAGCAGCTTCGCCAGTGCAGCGCGAAACAGGTCGCTCTTGCCGCGATGCTCCGCAGCAAGTGCGTCGATCTCGGCGGCGATGCGCGCCGTGTCGAATGCGATCTCGGGGGCCGTCTCGGTCTTCAGCACAGCACTGTCCATAGGCATCCCGGATATCGGACAGCACCCGCGCTGTCACGGTGATTGTGATCCAACAGTTAGTTCATGCTGCCATTTGCGCAATCGGAGAAACGACATCCTCAAAGCGAGCGCATCGGCGCACAATATCTTCTCGTTGACGAAACCGCATAAGCAATTGAAATTACACGAAGTTTTTGCATCGCAGCGCGGTGCTGTCCGGTTGGTTTCGGCACGCTGGATGGAGGTGGCTGGCGCGCAGGGACGAACATCAATTCAGGGGAGATTCGAATGTTCAGCCTATCACGGCGCGCTGTCGCCGGTCTGATCGTTGGCGCGGCGCTGCTGCCGGCCACTGCCTTTGCCGCCGATCCGCTCAAAGAGATCCGGCTCGACTGGGCGACCTATAATCCGGTCTCGATCATCCTCAAGCAGAACGGCCTGCTGGAGAAGGAATTCGCCAAGGACGGCATCAAGATCACCTGGGTGCAGTCGGCCGGTTCCAACAAGGCGCTCGAATTCCTCAATGCCGGCTCGATCGATTTCGGCTCCACTGCTGGCTCCGCCGCGCTTGTGGCGAAGATCAACGGCAATCCGATCAAATCGGTCTATGTCTATTCGCGGCCGGAATGGACCGCACTGGTGACGGGCAAGGACTCGAAGATCACATCGGTCGCCGATCTCAAGGGCAAGCGCGTCGCGGTGACCCGCGGCACCGATCCTCACATCTTTCTGGTCCGCGCTTTGCTCGATGCCAAGCTGACGGACAAGGACATCACGCCGGTCCTCTTGCAGCACGCCGACGGCAAGGCCGCGTTGATCCGCGGCGATGTGGACGCATGGGCCGGCCTCGATCCGATGATGGCGCAGGCCGAGGTCGAGGACGGTGCAAAACTGTTCTTCCGCAAGCCCGAGGCGAACACCTGGGGCGTCCTGAATGTCCGCGAGCAATTTTTGAAGGACTATCCGGACGCCGCCCGCCGCGTGCTCGCCGTCTATGAAGACGCGCGCAAATATTCGCTGGAGAATTATCCGGAGCTGAAGAAGGCTTTCATCGGCGTGACAAAACTGCCCGAGGCTGTGGTCGACAAGCAGCTCAAGGAGCGCACCGAACTCACCCACAGCCGCATCGGCGCACCGCAGCGCGAGTCGATTTTGGCTGCAGGCCTAGCGTTGCAGCAGGCCGGGGTGATCGATGCAAAGGTAGACGTGAAGGCCACGGTGGATGCGCTGATCGACGACCAGATTCCATTGCCGAAGAGCTAAACTCAGCCGTCATCCCGGCGAACGCCGGGATCCATAACCTCCGACGCCGTGGTTGAGCGCTGGCCTCAACCACGGCGTCATCACTGTCTCTCCAGCGTGTATGGATCCCGGCATTCGCCGGGATGACCGGTTGAGAGGTCTGGAAGCCCAACTATCGAAAGAGACGCAGTCTCCCATGACCATGACGCTGGAAACACCCGCTACCTTAAATACCGAGCAACGCGCGCCCAATCCGCGCTTGCGCCTCGCCCGTCCGCTCCTCGGCATCGTGCTCCCCCTCACCCTCGCGCTCGCCTGGGAAGCCGCCGTCTGGGCCGGCTGGTCCAACGGCCGCCTCGTGCCGCCGCCGTCGCGTGTCATCGCCACCATCACCGAGCTCGCGCAAAGCGGCGAACTCGCCAAACACGTCACCACCACACTGATCCGCGTCGCCGCCGGTTTCGGCTTCGGCGTCATCGCCGGCACATTGCTCGGCGCCATCTCCGGTTATTGGGGCATCGCGCGTCGGCTGCTCGATCCCACCGTGCAGGCGCTGCGCGCCATTCCCTCCATCGCCTGGGTGCCGCTGTTCATCCTGTGGCTCGGCATTTTTGAAACGTCCAAAGTCGCGCTGATCGCGGTCGGCGTGTTCTTCCCGGTCTATCTCGGCGTGATGGGCGCCATCCTTTCGGTCGATCGCAAGATCGTCGAGGTCGGTCGCACCTTCCGCCTCTCCGGCCCCGCCATGATCCGCCGCATCCTGCTGCCCGCGGTGCTGCCGGCCTATGTTGTGGCGCTGCGTGTCGGCCTCGGGCTCGGCTGGATGTTCGTGGTCGCCGCCGAATTCATGGGCGCCTCCGAAGGGCTCGGCTATCTCCTGATCGACGGCCAGCAGCTCGGCAAGCCCGCGCAGATCCTCGCCGCCATCACCATTTTCGCGCTGCTCGGCAAGACCACCGACTGGCTGATCGAGCGCCTCACCGCGCCACTGCTGCGCTGGCAGGATGCGTTCCGTCCGGGTGGAGAAGCCTGATGCTCACGCTCGACACGGTCGGCAAGACCTATCCCAACGGTGTCCATGCGCTGGAGCGCTTCAATGCGCGCATCCCGCAGGGCGAGATCATCGCCATCATCGGTGGCTCCGGCTGCGGCAAGTCCACGCTGCTGCGTGCCGTCGCCGGTCTCGACCGCGCATCGACCGGCACGATCCGCATCGACGATATCGACATCTCCGCACCGCATGAGAAGATCGGCATCATCTTCCAGGAGCCGCGGCTGCTGCCCTGGCTGAATGTCGCCGACAATATCGGCTTCGGTCTCGCCGACCTGCCGGCTGCCACACGCCGCGAGAAGGTAGCCCAGGCGCTGGCCCGCGTCGGCCTGTCCGACAAGGCAAAAGCCTGGCCGCGCGAACTCTCCGGCGGACAGGCGCAACGCGTTGCCATCGCACGCTCGCTGGTGCCGCAGCCGGAGGTGCTGTTGCTCGACGAGCCATTCTCCGCCCTCGATGCGTTTACCCGCCGCGATCTGCAGGATCATCTGCTCGACCTCTGGGCCGATACGCGGCCGACGCTGATCCTCGTCACCCATGATGTGGATGAGGCCGTGGTGCTGGCCGACCGCGTGCTGGTGATGCGCCCGCGACCGGGGCGGCTGTTCGCCGAGATCGATGTCGGTCTCGCGCGCCCGCGCGATCGCGCATCGCCGCTGTTCGATGCGGTGAAGAAACGCGTGCTGACGGCTCTTGATCGTTCACTTGATCGAGACGTGCCGGATCACGCACCTGCCGAGGCCGTCGGCGCCTGGTGGTGACATCGCTGCGCCACGCGCCTACAAGCTGCAACTAACAAAACTCAGGGAGAGCCATCATGGACGCCGCCACGCTCCGCGCCACCCAGGCACCGATCAAGGAACGCTACAAGACCGATCCGCAAGCAGCCTTCATCACGCTGAAGGCCAAAGGCTCCATCGACCATGACGGCATCGCCTGCAAGGTCGAGACCGGACGTCAGATCGCCGCCGCCGGCCTGCATCCAGCCACCGGCGGCTCCGGCCTCGAACTCTGCTCCGGCGACATGCTGCTGGAAGCCCTCGTCGCCTGTGCCGGCGTCACGCTGAAATCCGTCGCCACCGCCGTCGAGATTCCGCTGAAGTCCGGCAACGTGGTCGCCGAAGGCGATCTCGATTTTCGCGGCACGCTCGGCGTCGACAAGGAGGCCCCGGTCGGCTTCGCCGAAATCCGCCTGCGCTTCGATGTCGAGACGGATGCACCGCAAGACAAGCTCGATCTGCTGCTCAAGCTCACCGAGCGCTATTGCGTCGTGTATCAGACCATCAAGAACGGCCCGAAAGTGTCGGTCGCGCTCAATCGGGTCTGACAACCCTGTTCTGCCATGGCCGGGCTTGTCCCGGCCATCCACGTCTGCTTACTCGGCACAACGTGGAGAAGAACAACAAATGTCCCCCGACATCGCCTTCGTCGCCATTCTGATTCTGCGCATGGCGATCACCGCTGCCTTCGTGATCTCTGCCTCCATCATCACCGAGCGCTCCGGCCCGGTGATCGGCGCTCTGGTGGCGACGCTGCCGATCTCCGCCGGCCCGTCCTATGTCTTCCTCGCCATGGATCACGACGCCGCCTTCATCGCGCAGGGCGCGCTGGCGAGCCTGCCGATCAATGCCGCGACGATGTTTCTCGGGCTGACCTATATCCTGCTGGCGCAGCGCAACAATGTGGTCGTCAGCCTCGGCGCCGCGGTTATCGTCTGGCTCGTTCTCGCTTATATCGTGCAACTGATCGACTGGACGCTGACGGCCGGCATCATCGTGAATGTCGTGACCTTCGCGATCTGCCTGCCGCTGATGGCGCGCTTCCGGCACGCGAAGATGCCGCTGATCACCCGCCGCTGGTATGACATCCCGCTGCGCGCCGCCCTTGTCGCCACGCTGGTCGGCGCCGTCGTCACGCTCTCCGCCACCATCGGCCCGACCGGATCAGGCATGCTGGCACTCTATCCCATCGTCTTCACCAGCCTGATGCTGATCCTGCATCCGCGCATCGGCGGCAAGCCGACCGCCGCCGTGATCGCCAATGGCGGCTGGGGCCTGATGGGCTTTGGCATTGCAGTGGCGCTGATGCATGTGCTGGCGCCGCGCTATGGCTCGGTGATTGCACTCAGCAGCGCGCTGCTGACCTGCATGGCGTGGAATTTGGGCTTGTGGGGATGGGGCCGCAGGCGCGCGCGTTACGTCTAGCCCTTCGGCAATTTCGCCTTGAGCGCATAAAGCGCATCCAGCGCCTCGCGCGGCGACATCTCGTCCGGATGCAGCGCCTTCACGGCCTCCATCAACAGATCCGCCTCGCTAGGCGGCCGCTCTTCTTCCGGCGCGCGCGAGGTGATGGCGAATAGCGGGAGATCGTCCACCAGCACCTTGGCGCCCTGCCCGCGATCCTGCGCTTCCAGTTTCGCCAGCACCGCCTTCGCCCGCGAAATCACTGCCGGTGGCAGGCCCGCGAGTTTGGCGACCTGGATGCCATAGGAGCGATCCGCCGAGCCCGGCAGCACCTCGTGCAGGAACACGACATCGCCATGCCACTCCTTCACCCGCACCGTGGCATTGAACAACCGCGGCAGTTTTGCGGAGAGCTGCGTCAGCTCGTGATAATGCGTCGCGAACAGCGCGCGACAGCGATTGCTCTCATGCAGATGCTCGATCGCCGCCCAGGCGATGGACAGGCCATCAAACGTCGCCGTGCCGCGACCGATCTCGTCGAGGATCACCAGCGCCCGTTCGGTGGCCTGATTCAGGATAACGGCGGTCTCCACCATCTCGACCATGAAGGTCGAACGCCCGCGTGCGAGATCGTCGGCGGCGCCGACACGCGAGAACAGCCGATCGACGATGCCGATCCGCGCGCGCGAGGCCGGCACGAAACTGCCGATCTGCGCCAGCAGTGCGATCAGCGCGTTCTGGCGCAGGAAGGTCGATTTACCGGCCATGTTAGGGCCGGTGATCAGCCAGATCTGGCCCGACTTCTGCCCCGGCCCAGGCGACAGATCGCTGGCATTGGCGACGAAAGACTCGCCATTGCGGCGCAGCGCCTGCTCCACCACGGGATGCCGGCCGCCTTCGATGGCGAAAAGCAGCGAGTCGTCGACTTCCGGGCGGACATAATTGTCATCCACCGCGAGCTTCGCCAGCGCGGTGGCGACATCGAGCTGCGCGAAGGCATGCGACGCCGCATAGAGGTCGTCGGAATCCTCCGCGACCATCGCGGCCAGCCGCTCGAAGATCTCCAGCTCCAGCCCGAGCGCGCGATCGCCGGCATTGGCGATCTTGGCCTCGATCTCGCCGAGTTCGGAGGTGGTAAAACGCACCTGCCCGGCCAGCGTCTGGCGATGGATGAAGGTCGCATTCAGCGGTGGCTGCATCAGCTTATCACCATGCTGCGCGGTCACTTCGACGAAATAGCCGAGCACATTGTTGTGCCGGATCTTCAGTCCTTTGACGCCGGTGTCCTCGGCATAGCGCGCCTGCATCGAGGCGACCACCAGCCGCGACGCATCGCGCAGATTGCGCGTCTCGTCGAGCACGGGCTCAAACCCTTCGCGCACGAAACCGCCATCGCGCTTCATCAGCGGCAGGTCATCATCGAGCGCGCGGGCAAAGGTCGCAGCGAGTTCACGCGACGGGCGGCGCAGGCCGGCCATCGCCGCGGCGATTTCAGTCGGCACGTTTTCGACGGCGTTTAGCCGATCCAGCACCTGATCCGCGGCCATCACGCCATCGCGGATACAAACCAGATCGCGCGGACCGCCGCGACCGACCAAGAGCCGCGCCAGCGCACGCGACATGTCCGGCGCGACTTTCAGCGCAGAACGCAGATCGTCGCGCAGGCCGCTATCGGCAACAAAAGCCGCAACCGCATCGTGGCGGCGCGCAATACCGGCAGCATCGGTGAGCGGTGCTGCCAGCCGCTGTGCCAAAAGGCGCGAGCCGGCCGCCGTCACCGTGCAGTCGATCGCATCGAGCAGCGAACCCTTGCGCTCGCCGCCGAGGGTGCGCGTCAGCTCGAGATTGGCACGCGTCGCCGGATCGATCGCCATCGTGGTGCCGATGGCCTCACGGGTCGGCGGCGACAGCGGGATGCGCTTGCCGATCTGGGTGCGCTCCACATAGGTGACGCAAGCGGCAGCGGCGGTGGCTTCAAGCCGCGACATCGCGCTGAGACCATCCATAGTGGCAACAGCGAAATAATCGCACAGGCGGCGTTCGGCGGTGGCCGTGTCGAATACGTCGCGGGTCAGCGGCGTCACCGCCGAGAGTTCGCGCAACAGCTGGCTGAGATCGGGATCGCTATAGAGCGCATCTGTCACGATCACTTCATTGGGATTGATACGCGCCAGGGTCGCACCGAGTTCGCCGATCGCGCATTCGGTGACGATGAATTCCGCCGTCGAAATATCGATCCAGGCGAGACCGATGCGGTCGCCGCCCTTCGCCCGCGCGATCGCCATCAGGTAGTTGTTGGCCCGCGCGTCCAGCAGATTGTCTTCGGTCAGCGTGCCCGGCGTCACCACGCGGACGACGTCGCGCCGCACGACGCTCTTGCTGCCGCGCTTCTTCGCTTCCGCCGGATCCTCCATCTGCTCGCAGACGGCAACACGGATGCCGAGCGCGATCAGGCGGTGCAGATACTCGTCGGCGCGTACCACGGGCACGCCGCACATGGGGATGTCCATGCCCTGATGCTTGCCGCGCTTGGTCAGCACGATGCCGAGGGAACGCGAGGCCAGTTCCGCATCCTCGAAGAAGATCTCGTAAAAATCCCCCATCCGGTAGAACAGCAGCAGGCCGGGATTGGCGGCCTTGATCTCGAGATACTGCTGCATCATCGGCGACACCTTGGTGTCGTCGGCGGCAGGCACCGTTGGTTCCGGGGCGGTAATGGCTTGTTGGATCGTCATGGCGGCGGACGCTAGCAAATTTCACGGCACCGATCCTACGCGCCACCACGGGAAAGGCCATGTTTTCCCCACCGCAGCATCCGGTTGACAAGTCAACCACTCCCGATTATCCGACAGTCTGGGTGTGACAATCCACGCAACAGCCATGATTTGACCGGGTCGGTGGGCCTTCCTACAAACCACCGCGAAAATCCGGCAAATGCGCGGATGCAGCCCAGGAGGAAGATGATGAGCGATGTGTTTATTTGCGACGCCGTGCGCACCCCGATCGGCCGTTTCGGCGGGTCGCTCGCAAAAGTCCGCGCCGACGACCTCGCAGCCGCTCCGATCAAGGCGTTGAAAGAGCGCAATCCGAACGTCAAATGGGAAGAAATCGACGAGGTTTTCTTCGGCTGCGCCAACCAGGCCGGTGAAGACAACCGCAACGTCGCCCGCATGGCCGCCCTCCTCGCCGGCCTGCCGGAAAGCGTTCCCGGCCAGACCCTGAACCGTCTCTGCGCCTCCGGTCTCGATGCCGTCGGCGCCGGTGCCCGCGCCATCCGCGCCGGTGAAATCGATTTCGCCATTGCCGGCGGCGTGGAATCCATGACCCGCGCGCCGTTCGTGCAGGGCAAGGCGCAGGAAGCCTTCTCCCGCCAGTCGGAAATCTACGACACCACCATCGGCTGGCGCTTCATCAATCCGCTGATGAAGGCGCAGTATGGCGTCGATGCGATGCCGGAGACCGGCGAAAATGTCGCCCAGGACTTCCAGATCTCGCGTGCTGACCAGGACGCCTTCGCCATCAACTCCCAGCAGCGCGCCGGCAAGGCGATTGCCTCGGGCTATTTCGCCGAAGAGATCGTCGCGGTGCAGGCGCCGGGCGGCAAGGCCGGCCCGATCACCGTGGACAAGGACGAGCATCCGCGTCCGGAAACCACGCTGGAAGGCCTCGGCAAGCTGAAGCCGATCGTGCGCAAGGACGGCACCGTCACCGCCGGCAATGCCTCGGGCGTCAATGACGGCGCCGCCGCCATGATCCTCGCGTCCGCCGCCGCCGTGAAGAAGTACGGCCTCACCCCACGCGCGCGCATCCTCGGCCTCGCTTCGGCGGGTGTTGCCCCGCGCATCATGGGCATCGGCCCGGTGCCGGCCACGCAAAAACTGATGGAGCGTCTCGGCCTCAAGATCAGCGACTTCGATCTCATCGAGCTCAACGAGGCTTTCGCCTCGCAGGGCATCGCGGTGCTGCGCCAGCTCGGCGTCAAGGAAGATGCTGACTTCGTCAACCCGCATGGCGGCGCCATCGCGCTCGGCCATCCGCTCGGCATGAGCGGCGCCCGCCTCGCGCTCACCGCCGTTCACGGCATGGAGAAGCGCGGCGGCAAGCTCGCGCTGGCCACCATGTGCGTCGGCGTCGGCCAGGGCGTCGCCATGGCAATCGAGAAGCTGAACTAACGACACCAATAGCCGTCATTGCGAGCGCAGCGAAGCAATCCAGAAGCTAAGTGAAGAAAGACTGGATTGCTTCGTCGCTCTGCTCCTCGCAATGACGGAGACTGCCCAAGGGGAAACGAGCATGACGCTAATCTATCCCGTCGAGAGCAATGCGGCGCACGCGCCGCGCCTCTCACCCGGCTACAAATCGACCATCAAGCGCGCACCGCAGAAGCAGCGCATTCTGATGCCGCACACGCTATCGGAACTGACCGGTCCGGTTTACGGCCACGAAACCGTGCGCCCCGGTGATCATGACCTCACCACCATGCATGCCGGCGAGCCGCTCGGCGAACGCATCATCGTCCATGGCACCGTGATGGACGAGGACGGCCGCGGCGTGCCGAATACGCTGGTCGAACTCTGGCAGGCCAATGCCTGCGGCCGCTATGTCCATGTCTGGGACCAGCATCCCGCCCCGCTCGATCCCAATTTCACCGGCGCCGGCCGCGCCGTCACTGACGACAAGGGCAACTACAAATTCGTCACCATCAAGCCCGGCGCCTATCCGTGGGGCAACCACCACAATGCGTGGCGCCCCGCCCATATCCATTTCTCGGTGTTCGGCCATTCCTTCGTCTCGCGCCTCGTGACGCAGATGTATTTCCCGAACGATCCGCTGTTTCCGTTCGATCCGATCTTCAATTCGGTGACGGATGAGAAGGCGCGCCTGCGCATGGTGTCGGATTTCGATCTCGATATGACCGAGCCCGGCTGGGCGCTGGCCTATCGCTTCAACATCGTCCTGCGCGGCCGCAACGCGACGCCGACGGAGAATCACTGATGCCTGGAATTACTCCGTCGCAGACCGTCGGCCCGTTCTACGCCTATGGCCTGACGCCGAACGGCAAATATGCCTGGAACGACGCCTTCACCAACAATCTGCTCACGCCCGATGTGACCGGCGACAAGATCCGCATCGAAGGCGTGATCTATGACGGCGACGGCAAGGTGGTGCCGGATGCCGTGCTGGAAATCTGGCAGGCCGATGCGCAGGGCCGTTTCGCCGATCCGCAGGATTCGCGCGGCATTCCGAATTCGAGCTGGCGCGGTTTCGGCCGCTCGGGCACGACGGATGCGGGGGAATATTCGTTCGATACCGTGAAGCCGGGCAGCGTGCCGGGGATCGATGGCAAGCCGCAGGCGCCGCATATCGTGATGGCCGTGTTCGGCCGCGGCATGACCATGCAGTCGATGACGCGCATCTATTTCGACGATGAAGCGGCGACGGCGGACGATGCCGTGATGCAGCTGGTGCCGGCGGATCGCCGCGCGACGCTGATCGCGAAGAAGACGGCAGCGGGTGTGTATCGGTTTGATATTCACCTGCAGGGGGATAACGAGACGGTGTTCTTCGACGTGTAATCTTGCTTCTCCCTCCCCCAAGCGGCGAAGCCGCGCAGCGGGGAGGGTGGATCGAAGCGAGCGTTCAGCGAGCTTCGAGACGGGTGGGGTCTATCCCCACGTGACGTCCTACCGTGGGGAGAGACCCCACCCGGCGCTACGCGCCACCCTCCCCACTGCGCCGCTACGCGGCTTGAGGGAGGGAGGCCATCAGCGCCTCAGCTTCACTTATTCCATCACCGCCGGATGCTCATCTCCACCTGGCTTTGCCGCCTGCGCCCTGAGCTGCGCCTTCGACGATCCGATGATCAGCGCCATCGGGATCGCCAGCAGCGTCACCAGCATGATCAGCTGATAGTCCAGCCCGAACGCAATGATCGTTGCCTGCAGCGTCACGATCGCATCCATCATGGCGCGCCCCGTATCTGTCGCCATGTTGATGACACCGGTGACATTCGGCATCTGCAGCGCATTGTTGAACGGCGTGATGTGCTCCACCAGCACCGCATGAGCCATTCGCGTACCTGACGTAAGATTCGCGATCACGATCGAAATACCCACAGAACTCGCCACGTTGCGCAGCAGCGTCAGCATCGCCGTGCCGTCGGTGCGCAGATGATTGGGCAGCGTGAGGAACGCCACCGTCGATAGCGGTACGAACACCAGGCCCAATCCAAAGCCCTGCGCCACATTGACGATGATGAATTCCGTCACGCCAGTCTGGTCGGTCCATTTCGCGGTGAAATACATCGATGCGGCCAGCAGTGTCATGCCCGACATGATCAGTGTCCGCGCCTCGATATATTTCATGATACGGCCGACCATCATCATCGCGAGGAAAGTGCCGGAGCCGCGGGTCGCCAGCAGCAGGCCGGCGGTGAGAATGGGATAGCCGATCACGTTCTGCAGGAACGGCGATGACAGCGACATGGTCGAATAGAGCACGAGACCCATCACGCACATGAAGATGCAGCCACCGACAAAATTCTTGTCCTTGAAGATGGCGAACTGGATGAACGGTCGATCGGTCGTGAAGGAATGTGCGAAGAAATAATAGAAACCGACCACCGCAATGATCGCTTCGATGATGATCTCGTTCGACTCCAGCCAGCCGAGCTGCTCGCCGCGATCGAGCGCAAGCTGCATCGAACCGATGCCGATGGCGAGCGCGAGGAAGCCGAACCAGTCGAACTTCATTTTCAGATTCAGCTCGGTCTCATCCATGAAGACCAAAAGGCCCGCGACGGTCACGATGCCGAACGGCAGATTGACGAAGAACACCCAGTGCCAGGAATAGGTCTCGGTGAGCCAGGCACCGAGCGACGGCCCCATGATCGGGCCGAGCATCACGCCCATGCCCCAGATCGACATTGCCTTGGCACGCTCATGCAGCGCATACATGTCGAGCATGACCGTCTGCGACAATGGCACCAGCGCTGCGCCAAAAACGCCCTGCAACAGACGGAAGCCGACCATCTGACTGATGTCCTGCGCCAGTCCGCACAGCACCGAGGCAACGGTGAAACCTGCTGCGCAAACGATGAAGACCTTCTTGCGGCCGAACCGGTTGGCGATGAAGCCCACCGGGGCGGTCATGATGGCGGCAGCGACGATGTAGGAGGTCAGCACCCAGTTGACCTGATCCTGCGACGCGGACAACGAGCCCTGCATATAAGGCAGCGCCACATTGGCGATCGTGGTGTCGAGCGCCTGCATGATGGTCGCCGTCATGGCGCACACCGTCACCATGGTGCGACGCATGCCCGGAACTGCGCTCGGTATTGCCGCGGTGCTCATGGGATCAGTCCTGAGCCGCCTTTGCCGTGGACGCGCCGAACAGGCCCGCCAGCGTGCGGCGATGTTCGGTATCGATGGTGGTGTAGGTGCTCATGCCGGCCTTGAGCTTCTTCACGGCCGCGTCATTGTAGTCGAGATAGATGCGCACGGGCACGCGCTGCACGACCTTGACGAAATTGCCGGTGGCGTTCTGCGGCGGCAGGATCGCGAATTGCGCGCCGGTGCCGGGCGAGAGCGAGCCGACAGTGCCGTGGAAGGCGTGATCCGGGAAGGCATCGACTTCGATATCGACCTTCTGGCCGACATTCACATGCGTCAGATCCGACTCTTTCATATTCGCATCGACCCATGGACGTGCATCGTCGATCACCGTGAGGATCGGCGTTGACGCCGCGACGAAGCGGCCGAGCTGGATGTTATCCACCTGCGTGGCGACGCCGGAGATCGGCGCTTTCAGCACAGTGTGATCGAGATTGCGCTGCGCATCGCCGAGCGCCGCCTTGGCCTGCGCATAAGCGGGGAACTGCTCGAGCGGCAGATCGGGATTGCCGAGCAGCTTGTCCTTTGAATTCGACAATTGCTGCTGCAGCAATTCGAGCTGCGATCGCGCGATCACGTAATTGGTCGTCGCGGTATCGAGATCGAGCTGCGAGCCGGAATTCGATTTCACGAGTGTCGTCTTGCGCTCGACATCGCGCTGCTTCAGCTCGACGCCCTGCTTCGCAAGCTGCAGCATATCGTCATACGACTTGATGTTCGACTTCAGCGTCGCGAACGAGACCTTGGCGTCATCGAGCTTCGCCTGCGCCTGCTGCAGCGCGAGCTGGAACGGCACCGGATCGATCTCGAACAGCGTATCGCCGGCCGTCACATGCTGGCCTTCGCGGATCACGACACGGGCAACCTTGCCGGCGATCTCCGGCGTGATCAGCACTTTCTGCGCGCCGACATAGGCATCGTCGGTGCCGACATAGCGGCCGCCCGAGAGATAGAAGGCAAAACCGCCGACCAGCACGACGGCCGGCAGCACGACCAGCAGCAACGGGCGGCGATAGCGCGTGAGGAAGCCCTTCATGCCTCTGCGCTGCCTGGTGGCACCCGCACCGTCTGCGCCATTGGCTTCGTCTTTGTCGGGGAATTTCAACACGGGCTCAGCCATAGGCCTGTTCCTTGGTCTTGGTCGTCGCGGGATTCAGCGCAACACGGATGTTGTCTTTGATGGTTTCGAGATGATCGACGAGCTGGTGCATCTCGGCCTCGCTCACGCCGGCGAAGGCGACCTGCATGAGGTCGGCGCGCAGCACCGAAAGCTTCGCCATCAGCGGTCGCGCAGCCTCGGTGAGATAGAGCCGCTTGATGCGGCGGTCGGCGTCGTCATTGCGACGCTCGATCAGTCCACTGTCGCAGAGTTTATCGATCAGGCGCGTCAGGCTGATCGGCGCCATTTCCATGGCGTCGGCCAGATCGGTCTGCTTCTGCCCTTCATTGCGTTCGACCTTGGCCAAAACAGCCCATTGAGCGCGGGTCATGCCGAACTGGCGCGCTTCCTTGTCGGCAAGCTGCCGCAACATGCGCTGGGTCTCGAACAAGGCGGACAGAAAATCAGTGCCTGTTTCAGGCTGGGCAGACATGAAAACCTCCATAAGCTGGCATAAAATAAGCTAGCTTATGGTTTCACACATCCTGTGCTAAAGTGTCGCAGGCATGCATGACGCGCATGGATCATGATGCCATAGGTCGCAAAGCGGGCCGCTATCGCGCAGATGGGATGCCGGATGGGTCTATGGTTTTTCTTGAGCGACTGGATCAGCGGTGCTGTCACACCAGGGGGATTGTTCAAGCGTATGGCGATCAATTTTGCTTGGACGACCGGCCTGCTGTTCATCATGATTTGGCTGGGCGCGTCTGCGGACGTCGCTCTGATCGTCGTTCTTGCAATGTTTGTCGTGAATGGCGTGACGGCGTTTATGTATTTGCAACAGCGCCGAGGTCTGTCGTGACGCTGGGGACTTTTACAGACGGGCCATGGGCGAAAACGCCTAAAGCCATTACATTGGGCTCATGAACGCGCCCAAGCCCACATTTCCTGCCCCGGACCATGACCACGACCGCTGCACGGCGGACGCGATGCATCATGCCGAGCAGGTCTGCGCCAAAAGAGCCCAGAAACTGACCCCGATCCGCCGCCAGGTGTTCGAGGCGCTGCTCGCCAGCCACCGGCCGCTCGGCGCCTATGAGATCATCGAGGAACTGGCCAAGACGGTCTCCCGGCCAGCGCCGATCACGATCTATCGCGCGCTCGATTTTCTCATGGCCAATGATCTCGTGCACCGCATCGAGAGCCGCAACGCCTTCCTCGCCTGCGTCCATGATCACGGCACGACGTCGATGGTCGCCTTCCTGATCTGCGACAAATGCGGGTCCGTCGGCGAAGTGCCGGCCGCGCAGGTGGCGCAGAGCCTCAATGATGCCGCGCGCAGCACCGGGTTCGCGCCCAAGCTATCCGTCGTGGAAATCACCGGCACCTGCGCCCACTGCCAGGTCGCCTGAAGCCCGCGCGCAGGCGGTGCAGAAGGGCCCGGCGTCGCCGCCGGGCTTTCTGCCGGGAGTGCTACTTGTTGTCCAGAAACTTCAGCAGCACGGCGTTGAACAGGTCCGGATCCTGCAACATCGCGAAGTGACTGACATCCGGAATGATCACAAGCTTCGCGCCCGGAATCGTCGCGGCGATATAGTCGGTGTGTTCGCGCTTGATCGCCTCGTCATGATCACCCCCGACGACCAGCACCGGCGCTTTGATCGTCTTGAGTTCGGCATCGCTCCAGTTCGGCTGCGTCGACCACATCTTGATGATGTCCGCGGCGAAGCCGTTGTATTGCGTCGGTGTCCTGGAATGCGCGCGATATTCGAGACCGGCGCGCGCCGTGAAGGCCGCCATGGCCGGGTTATTGTCGATGGGCTGCTTTACTCCAGACGTTGCGGTGTTGGCCGCGAAGGCGACCACTTTTCCCACCTTGCTCGCATGGCGCATCGCCAGATCAAGGCCGAGGATCGCGCCGTCGCTCCAGCCGACGATATCGGCGCGGGGAATCTTCAGATAATCCATCAACGCCACGACATCGTCGGCCATGAGGTCATAGCCATAGGGCTTGCCGTCGCGCGTGCTGCGACCATGGCCGCGGCTATCCGTCACGACAACTTCGCGATGCGCATCGACAAGCGCTTTGACCTGATGACCCCAATAGTCGCTATTGGCCAGGCCGCCATGCAGCAAGATCACCGGCGCCCCCTGGCCGTAGACCGCATAATAGATGCTCACTCCGTTGACCTCGGCATGGCCTTTGCGCTCGGTCGGAATCGGCGCTGGTGTTGGCGGAAGCTCCTGCCATCGCTCGGCAGCCAGTGCCGGCTGCATCGCAAGAGCGGTGATGAATAGAGCAAACAGAAGACGTCGCATGATGGCCTCCCGGGCCGGATTGATCGGGCGACATAAATAGGGAGGAAGCAGAGCCGCACCATGCTACCCCTGCGGGAATGGGCTGGCGATCACGCGATCTCACAGGCGCTGGCGCAACCGAGGGACGCGCGCCCTGCAATGGCATCATGCGCGCGGTTGACGTAAACATCTGGGACGCTGCACAATTCCATCCCAGCCCGTCGCCCGACCCGGTCGCCACGGCACACCGACAACAACACGGCGGCAAGCCGGCCCGAGGCTCCATGTCATCTGATCAAATCGCTGTGACGCCCGGCGGCCGTCCGCTGACCGTCGGCGCCATCGCCCTCGTGCTGATGCTGTGCCTCACCTGGGGCTTCAACCAGATCGCCATCAAGCTCGTGCTGCGCGAGATCCCGCCTTATACGCAGGCCGCGCTCCGCTCCGCCGGCGCATTGCTGGTGATCCTCGCCATCGCGTATTTCCGTGGCGTCAAATTGTTCGAGCGTGACGGCACGCTGAAAGCCGGCCTGTTCGTCGGCACGATCTTCGGCTTCGAATTCCTGCTGATCTATCACGGACTCGAACTGACCACCGCAAGCCGCGCGGTGGTCTTCCTTTATACGATGCCGTTCTTCGTCGCTTTCGGCGCCTATCAGCTGCTCGGCGAACGCCTCCGCGCCGCGCAATGGGGCGGCCTCGGTGTGAGCTTTGCCGGCGTGGCAGTCGCCATCGGCGTTCCGCAACCCAATGTCACCACCAGCGTCTTGATTGGCGACCTCTTGATGATCGCCGGTGCTGCCATGTGGGCGGCGACGACACTCGTCGTGAAACGAACCAAGCTCATCACCGCGGCACCAGAAAAGGCACTGGGATACCAGGTCGGCCTATCAGTTCCGATCCTGACTATCGCCGCACTCGTTGCGGGCGAACGAATTCCCGCGGTTCCCGGCGCCTTGACCATCTCGCTGCTGTCATTTCAGGCCTTCTGGGTGGTCGGACTCACCTTTTTGCTCTGGTTCAGCCTGATCAAGACCTACTCTGCCAGCAAATTGGCGGCTTTCACCTTCATCACCCCTTTATTCGGCGTCGTGGGAGGCTATTTGATCCTCGGAGATCAGCTCACCCCCGCCTTCGGGCTGGCTGCGCTATTGGTCATCGCCGGGCTGGTTCTCGTTAACCGACCGGCGCGCTCCGCAGCCACTAACGCATTGCTGAATGTCACTAAAACCTGATATTCGAGACCCCATGAACAAGATCGAAATTCCGTCGGATATCGCCGGACCGGCGCCCCGGCACCTCACCACCCAGGTCATGGTCGGCAATGTCGCCGTCGGCGGCGGCGCGCCGATCGTCGTGCAGTCGATGACCAACACCGACACCGCAGACATCCAGGGCACCATCGACCAGGTCGCAGCGCTGTCGCGCGCCGGCTCGGAAATGGTCCGCATCACCGTCGACCGCGACGAGGCTGCTGCCGCCGTGCCGCATATCCGCGAGGCCCTCGACAAGCAGGGCATCACCACGCCCCTGGTCGGTGACTTCCATTATATCGGCCACAAGCTGCTCGCCGAACATCCGGCCTGCGCTGCTGCGCTCGACAAGTATCGCATCAATCCCGGCAATGTCGGCTTCAAGAGCAAGCGCGACAGCCAGTTCGCCGATATCATCGAGATCGCGAACAAGAACAACAAGGCCGTCCGCATCGGCGCCAACTGGGGCTCGCTCGATCAGGAGCTGCTCACCAAGCTGATGGACGAGAATGCCCTCTCGGCCAATCCGAAGGATGTTCGCGCGGTGACGCGCGAGGCCATGGTGCAGTCGGCGTTGCTGTCGGCCGCCCGTGCGCAAGAACTCGGCATGCCGAAGAACAAGATGATCCTCTCCGCCAAGGTCTCGGCGGTGCAGGACCTCATCGCCGTCTATCAGACGCTGGCCGCGCGTTCCGACTATGCGATTCATCTCGGTCTCACTGAAGCCGGCATGGGCTCGAAGGGCATCGTCGCCTCCTCGGCCGCGCTCGGCATCCTGCTGCAGCAGGGCATCGGCGACACCATCCGCATCTCGCTCACTCCCGAACCCGGCGGCGATCGTACGCTGGAAGTGCAGGTCGCGCAGGAATTGCTGCAGACCATGGGTTTCCGCACCTTCGTGCCGCTGGTGGCCGCGTGCCCCGGCTGCGGCCGCACCACCTCCACCACGTTCCAGGAACTGGCGCGTTCGATCCAGGATTTCATCCGCGTCGAAATGCCGGGCTGGAAGACGACCTATCCCGGCGTCGAGAATCTCAACGTCGCGGTCATGGGCTGTATCGTGAACGGTCCCGGCGAATCCAAGCACGCCAATATCGGCATCTCGCTCCCCGGCACCGGCGAAAGCCCGGCGGCTCCGGTGTTCGTCGATGGCGAGAAATTCCGCACCCTGCGCGGCCCGACCATCGCGGCCGACTTCAAGGCGCTGGTGATCGACTATATCGACCAGCGCTACGGCAAGGGCAGCAAGACGCCGGAGATCGTGACCGCGGCTGAGTAAGCCCGGTTACATCACCGAAAAGACATTAGCCGGCGCGCGGATCATCCGCCGCCGGCTTTTTTCTTTCGTGCGGTGTGGCGGACGTTGAGTATCTGGACCTCATCGGCCGCGACATCCAACTTGTAGAGAACAACATAGGGATAGTTCACGATCGACAACTGTCTCGTCCCGGCTCGCTTGCCGTAGATTCCCAGGAAAGGAAATTCCCCAAGCGACTCTGCGCGGTCGATAATGCGCCGCGCAACGATTGCTGCCGATGACGGGCTGTGCTCGAGGATGTAAGCAAAGATCGCTTCAACTTCGCTGGTCGCGGTGTCGGACCAGCGCACTTTCATTTGAAGTATCGATTAAAAAGAGCCTCTATCGCTCCATCCGGCGCAAATCGGCCCGCCTTGACGTCGGCTAGGCTCCGATCGAGCGCAGCCAGGTCATCCGCCGTCAGCTCGTATTCGCTGTCTTGACCAAGCTGCCGCGCCTCGACATCGGCAATGAACACCGCCAGCTCTTCCTGATCTTTCTCAGGCCAAGCCGAAACCCGTTCCAGCAACTCTTCCAGTCCTGCTCTGGTCATGGCGGGAGATTAGCAGTTTTTCGAACTGATTGCATCCGATCAAATCACCGGTCCTATAGCGGCATCCGCCGATATTCCCGATTGATCAGCCCCGCCTCCTCCAGATCCAGATCCCGCTCGATCCTTCGCCTGCTCTCATCCGTGATCTTGCCGTCGCGCAATTGCGCGTGGATGAATTTGCGCTCTTCCTTGATCAGCTCGCGCACCAGGTCTGTGCCGAGCGCGGAGACATCGACGTCGGGATCGAGCTCGGCCGGCAGCTGGTTCGAGCGGCTCTCATGACGCGCGCGGAGAATCTTCACGACTTCTTCGGAGAGTTCGCGATCATCCGTCATCGCATCCAGCGAGGCCAGCGCCTTTGCCAGTGCCTCGCGGCGCGCATGCAGTTCAGCCTCGTGCTCGGCGATATGCTCGCGCCGACCGATCTCGCCGATCTTCATCCATTTCACCACCAGCGGCAGGCCGAGGCCGAAGCCGACCAGCGTGATCAGGATCACGTTGAAGGAGACGAAAAGGATCAGGTCGCGCGCCGGAAAAGCGTCGCCGGACATCAGCGTGAAGGGCAGCGCCAATGCAGCAGCCAGCGAGACGGCGCCGCGCACACCGGTGAAAGCGAGCACGAAGGTCCATTGCCAGTTCGGTGCGGGGTCGCGCTGGCGCAGGCTGGCGCTCAGCATCCGCGGCACATAGATCGCCGCATAGACCCAGACGAAACGCGCGACGATGATCACGGCCATGACAAGCGCCGTTGCCGCCGCGATCTCGCCGAGCGGAAACGCCTTCGACTTCTCGATCAGCGCCCGCATCTGGAAACCGGTCATCAGGAACAGCAGGCCCTCGACCAGATAGATGATCAGGTCCCAGAAGAAGATGCCCTGCAGGCGCGTCGCCGCCGAGATCAGCAGCGGCCCATTCCATGAAATGTAAAGCCCGCAGGCGACGGTCGCGATGACCCCGGAGCCGCCGAAATGCTGCGGGATGAGATAGGCCACATAGGGCGTGAGCAGCGACAGCGTGATCTCCACCTGCGGATCGCGCGCGCGGTGGCGCAGGCGCAGGCTGAGCCAGCCGATCGCCAGACCGAATGCGAGCTCACAGGCAAGGATGGCGACGAAGGTGCCGGCCGCTTTCGGCAGCGAGAAAGCGCCCGTGGTGATGGCGGCGACGGCGAAGCGATACAGGATCAGCGTGGTCGCATCATTGGCGAGCCCCTCGCCTTCCAGCACCACGAGCAGCCGCCGCGGCAGGCCAAGTTTTCGCGCCACCGCAAGCGGCGCCACCACATCCGGCGGCGCGACGATGGCGCCGAGCAGGAAGCCGACACCCCACGGCAGGCCGATCAGGAAATGCGTGGCGGTGGCGACAAGGCACGCGGTGAAGATCACGCAGCCGACGGCGAGCAGCGAAATCAGCCGCAGGCTGTAACGGAATTCGCGCCAGCTCATGGCCACCGATGCCGAATAGATCAGCGGCGGCAGCACGCCGAGCAATACCACTTCGGGCGGCAACTCCAGCGCCGGCATGCCCGGCACGAAAGCCAGCGCGATGCCTGCCAGCAGAAGCAGGATCGCCGGCGCGATATTGGCGCGCTTGGCGAACCACGCCGTTGCGCCCAGCACGGCGACGAGAGACAGGAAAATGGTGAACTTGGCTTCCACGCGTGCGGCACCTGTTGCTGCGACACTTTGCCCGGATGCGGGTGGAGGTCAATGACAGGCTCACATCTGTCGTCACCCGGCTTGACCGGGTGACCCAGTACACACTGCCATGTCGGTGTTTACTGGATCGCCCGGTCCTAGCGCGCAATTGCGCGCACGGCCGGGCGATGACAGTGAGAGCGTCGCTGGACGCTAAATCGCACTCGCGGCGATATTCACCATCAGCGCCACCAGCGCCGTGTTGAAGACGAACGACACCATGCCATGCGCGGTCGCGGTACGGCGGATGCTCTTGTCGGTGATGCCCACGTCCGACGTCTGCGCCGTCATCCCGATGACGAAGGAGAAATAGACGAAGTCCCAATAGTCCGGGTCTTCCTTCGCATCGCCCTCGGGAAATGCCAGTCCGCCCGGCTTCGGCCCGCGATAATATTCATGGGCGTAGTGAAGCGCGAAGATCGTGTGCACCGACGCCCATGACAGCGTGATCGTGATCACTGCCAGTGCAAGCTCTGGCACCGCACTCTTGGTGGCACCAAGTTCGAACACGATGGCGGCAATGGAGGCGAAGGCGCCGAGTGCGGCGACCATCAGGATGACGAAACTGCCATCGTCCTGAAGCGCGGCATTGCGGCGGATGCGCTTGCTGCCACCGGTCAGCATCATGCCGAAGACAAGCAGCAGATAGAGCCCGGCAAAGATATCCCAGCCGATCAGAAGCCGCGTCACCAGCCGCAGCGAATGCGGTAGCAGCAAACAAGCGATGATGCCGATGGCGAGGGCTGCGAAGGTGCGCGGCCGCGCATAGACGATGCGCCAGGCGGCGGGCATTTTGCGGAAGCGGGCAAGGAGATCGTCGAGATCCTTGCCCGCGTCCGTCATGTCAGTCGTCCTTAGTTCTTGCGCTCGGCCACGAAGCGGGCGGCGGCGCGGAGCACGTCGCCCTTGTTGCCGAAGATCGCCAGCGAGGCATCGGCCGTCGCGATCAGATCGGCGACGCGCTTCTTGGCGCCATCGACACCGAGCTGCGTGACGAACGTCGTCTTGTTGAGTGCAGCATCCGCGCCGGCCGGCTTGCCGAGCGTCGCCGCATCGGCTTCGACATCCAGCAGGTCGTCAGCGATCTGGAAGGCTTCGCCCAGCGCGCGGCCATAATCGTCGAGCGCCTTGTATTCCTTCGGCGTGGCCTGGCCGAGCAGCGCGCCGGCGATCACGCCGTAGCGCAGCAGCGCACCGGTCTTCATCTGCTGCACGCGTGCGACATCCACAGGCTCCTTGTCGCCAAAACGGCCTTCGCCGGCGAGATCGAGCATCTGGCCGCCGACCATGCCGCCGAGGCCGGCGCAACGCGCCAGCGCGCGGGTGAGCAGCAGCCGCACATTCGCATCGGAATGGATTTCGTCACGGGTGACGATGTCGAAAGCCAGCGTCAGCAGCGCGTCGCCGGCCAGGATTGCCGTCGCATCATCCGTCGCCTTGTGCAGGGTCGGGCGACCGCGGCGCAGGTCCGAATTATCCATGGCGGGCAGATCGTCATGGATCAGCGAATAGCAGTGGATGCATTCCAGCGCGGCGCCGACCAGCAGCGCCGGCTCGCGATGCACGCCGAACACGGCGGCACTCTCCACCACCAGGAACGGGCGCAGCCGCTTGCCGCCGCCCAGCGACGAATAGCGCATGGCGTCCATCAGCCGCTTCGGGCGGGCGATCTCGTCCGGCAGCACGCCGTCGCCCAGCACCTTGGTCAGGACGGCTTCGGTATCGTCCGCGGTCTGGTCCAAACGCGAGGCAAAATCTTTGGTGGAAGCACCGGTCGACATTAAGAATGGCTCCAAGTCAATTTTGGCGGACAATCCTCCATGGCAGGGGCCACGTCAATTGCGCCCGCAGCGCCCCGGCGCGATTGGTCGCGGCAAGCTTAACCGGCTTGAAAACAGTGCGGAAACACCGCTTTATCAGCGGGATAGACCTGAGCAGGAAACCCGCTTTTGCGCCTCGTCCGACGCCTCATCCTGATCGGGATCCTGCTCGTCCTGATCCCCTATCTGCTGACCCCGCTCTACGCGACCGGCCAACCGGTTTCGACCCTGATGCTGTGGCGCTGGATCACCGGCGCCCCGGTCGAGCGGACCTGGGTCGATCTGAAAGCCATGTCCCCGGCTATGCCGCGCAGCGTGGTCGGCTCCGAAGACGCCCGATTCTGCAGCCATCAGGGCATCGACTGGAATTCCCTGCAGACCGCCATCGAGGACGCCCAGGACGGTGAATCCGGCGGCGGCGGCTCCACCATCACCCAACAGGTCGCCAAGAACCTGTTCCTGTGGCCCGGCCGCAGCTTCATCCGCAAGGGCATGGAGATCCCGCTGGCCATGTGGATCGACCTCGTCCTCAGCAAGCAGCGGATTCTGGAACTTTATCTCAACATCGCCGAAATGGGCCCGACCGGGCAATTTGGCGCCGAAGCTGGTTCCCAATTCGCCTTCGGGCGCTCGGTTTCCAGCATTTCCGCCCGGGAAGCCGCCCTTTTGGCTGCGATTCTGCCCAATCCGGTGACCAGAAGTGCTAAAAACCCGGGTCCGGGGGTGCGGCGGCTCGCCTCGCGCTATGTCGCCCGCGCGCAATCGTCCGAACTGGGGCGTTGCTGGGGTGGTTGAAAGCGGGAAATTTCCCCGAAGAATCCGCCTGCGCGACCCTAGCCATGGCGTCACGCATCCGTTATAAGCCCGGCCTTATCAGCGATTTTGCCCGCGCGCTTTGTGCTGGCCGCCCGGAACCGGGCACCGATCGACAACACCGCCCAGACTGTCTGGCACAAGAAGTTGCAAGGAATACTGCTATGGCCGTTCCGAGAAGAAAAACATCGCCGTCGCGGCGTGGCATGCGTCGTTCGGCTGACGCGATCAAGAGCACCGCTTACGTTGAGGACAAGGACTCCGGCGAACTGCGCCGTCCGCACCACCTCGACCTGAAGACCGGCATGTATAAGGGCCGTCAGGTTCTGAAGGTGAAGAAGGACGCCTGATCGAGGCGGGACGGCGCTTTGCCCTCCCGATCATCGAAAATCGTGTCCAAGACGAAGACCCAAATCCCGCCTCGGCGGGGTTTTTTATTTGATAGTCGATCCCCGCGCCCAGGATGCAGCCTGGGTTGCAGATGAGGCCGTGCAAAGCGGCAGCGGGCGCGCGAGCTTTCTTCAAGCATGCGTGACGCACGCATAAGTTCATTTCAGAACTGTACTTCCGCCCGAATTCGCTCCAACACTGGCGTGAACGCAGTTCCCGGATGATGCGCCCGCATCGTCATCATGCGTTGGTGATTTCTCGCGCGAAAAAGGCTCTCCCGATGATCGGTTTCCCATTGCTGCTGATTCCGGTGGCGATCTGCAACATCATCGTCTTCCTGATGCCCGATCTGTCCCTCGCCGGCCCGGTCGAACTGTTTTCCATCACTTTGCCGTCGCTCGACGTCATCCGCATCTCGCTGAAGGATGTGCTGGTTTCGCTGTCGATCCTGCTGCTGTTGCTGGAAGTAATGCGCGCGGCGAAGCCGGCCTCGAAATATTTCACCGACCATTTCCTGTCGCTGCTGGTGGCCGCCGGCGCCGCTTATGAATTCGTGATGCTGCCGAAATTCGGCAACGCCACCTTCTTCACCATCACGCTGGTGGCCTTTGTCGATTTCTTCGCCGGCATCTCGCTGCGCGCCCGTCGCCCTCGCCGTGTCGCCGCCCCCGTCTATGCCGAGCCGGCCCCGCAATATCATTCCGCCCCGGTCGCGCCGGCGCCTGCCCCTGCCGCCGTCACTCCGCCGCCCGCTCCGGTGGCGCCCGCTGCGCCGGTACCGCCGGCCACCTCCGTCGCCGAAGCCGTGTTGACTGAAAAGCCGGAGCCGAAGCTCGAGCGCATCGAGCCTAAGCCTGAGCGGATCGAGCCCAGGATAGAACCAAAGATCGAAACCCCGGTCGCGCCGGAAGTTGTCGCGCATACCTCACCGCAGATCACCTCGCCGGATCTGCAGCCGGATAGCACGACAGAGAAGCCGAAAAGCTGAGGACTTCTCCCTCCCCGGAGCGAAGCGACTGGGGAGGGTGGATCGAACGCGCAGCGTTCGAGACGGGTGGGGTCTATCCCCACGTGACGTCGGAGTTTTGGGGAAGCACCCCACCCGTCTCGAAGCTCGCTGAACGCTCGCTTCGATCCACCATGGCGGACGAATTCGTCCGCCAGACCCCGCTGCGCAGCTTCGCTGCTTGGGGGAGGGACAAGACTACGCCACGCGCGTCATGCGGCTTGTCATCGATCCCGCCGCATAAACCCCCGCAGCCTTCCGATACGCCGCTTCCACATCCACGATCTCGGCCCGCCGCAGCACCCGCGTCTGCGGCACCTGCTCCGCCGTCGCGATCAGATGCGCGATGAAGGCTGCGTCCGGCCGTGTGCTGCGCAGCGAGGCCGGGATGGCGCGTGCCACCGGCTCGGTCGGCGTCACCGCACGACTTTCCTCTGCCGCCGTCACCCGCTCGATCACCATATCGCCCGCGCGCCGCATCGGATGCGACGTGGTCGGTGATATGCGGCTGGTCGCCGTGATCGACATGGTTAAGTTGGCTCGCGTCTCAAATCAGGACGAGGTTGGCCTCGCAGATAACTACCTCGCAAGAGCCGTGCCGGTTCTCTCCACAGATGTGTCGCCTTGCTCGTTTCTTGCGCGGGTCTTGCGCAAACCCGCTACATAGCTACGATTTGTGCATTGTTTAGCGACTTGGACTAAGTTTTTTCAGCACTCACACCGTATTGTCGTGGCACGAATCACGATCACGGCGTCCCGAAACGAGGCGACATTTGACATCCGCCCCATCCGATAGCCCCTGCGAACCGCAGCCTGCTGTGTCCGAAGCAGAGATCCTGGCGCGGCTCGGCCAGGCCGCCTTCATCTGGGACATCGGCAGCGACGCCATCACATGGACCGCCCCCGCGGCATCCATCTTCACCGACATTCCCGCCGAGACCCTCGCCCGCGGCACCGACTTCGCCGCCTTGATCGAGCCGCATCGCGCCGTGCGCAGCGAGGCGCTGGTGTCGGCACTGCAATCCGGTGGCACCTATCGCATCGATTACGGCGTCCGCGCCTCCACCACCGCGCCGCTCGTGTGGGTCGAGGAAAACGGCAGTGTCCGCACCGGCAGTGACGGTCGTCCGCTCCGCGTCGAAGGCATCGTGCGCATCAACAATGAGCGCCACGCCCATGACGAGCAGCTGGTCAAACTCTCGCAGCGCGATCCCGTCACCGGCGAGCTCAATCGCACCCATCTGCTGGCAGCGCTTGCCGAGTCCATCGAGGAAGCCACGCGCTTCCGTGCGTCCTTCGCCTTCATGCTGATCGGCATCGATCATCTCGGCCGCATCAATGACGCCTTCGGCTTCGATGTCGCCGACGATGTCATCGCCGATCTCGCCCAGCGCATTCGCGTGCGGCTGCGCGGCGGCGATATCATGGGGCGTTTCTCCGGCAACAAATTCGGCCTGGTGCTGAAGAACTGCACCGCCGACGATGCCAATATCGCAGCCGAGCGTTTTCTTGCCGGCATTCGCGACGACGTCATCCCGACCAAATCCGGCCCGGTGTCGGTCACCGCCACCATCGGCGCGGTGAGCGTTCCGCGCTATGGCCGCGACGTCAACGAGGCCGTCAACCGCGCCCAGGAAGCGCTCGACGCCGCCAAGCGCCGACGCCGCGGCAGCTTCCATCTGTGGCGGCCGAATGTGGAGCGCGACGCCCAGCGCCGCGTCAATATCCGTGTCACCGACGAGATCGTCACCGCGCTGAACGAGCGCCGCATCGTCTGCGCCTTCGAGCCGGTGGTGCATGCCGATCGCTCAAAGCCCGCTTTCTATGAAGCGCTGGTGCGCATGAAGCAGGATGACGGCCAGCTGCTCCTCGCCCCCGACATCGTGCCGGTGGCCGAGCGCCTCGGCCTGATCCGGCTGGTCGATCACCGCGTGCTCGAACTCGTCATCGCCGAGCTTGCCGAGACGCCGGATGTGCAGCTCTCGCTCAACATCTCGCCGGCCACCGCGATGGACCCGGACTGGCTCGCCACCATCGAATCCATGATGCGCACGCATCCCGGTGTGGCCCAGCGCTTGATCGTGGAGATCACCGAAACGGTCGCGATCCACGACCTCGATGACATCAGGGGCTTCGTCAATCGCCTCAAAGCGCTCGGCAGCCGCATCGCCATCGACGATTTCGGCGCCGGCTACACGTCTTTCCGCAACCTGCGCAAGCTGGCCGTGGACATCGTCAAGATCGACGGCGCCTTCGTGCAGAACATCGCGCACTCCGCCGACGATCGCGCCTTCGTGCAGACCCTGATCGATCTCTGCCGCCGGCTGGAGATCCAGACCGTGGCCGAATGGGTGCAGGACGAAGCGAGCGCGCAGATGCTGCAGGACTGGGGTTGCAATTATATCCAGGGGCGGTTGACGGGGCTGGCCTCGGCGGATCGGCCGTGGCTGAAAAACTCCGCAGCCGTAGAGCGGATGAGCGAAGCGTAATCCGCCGCGGAGCTTCAATTTGTAGTCGGCCGGCGGATTACGGCTGCGCCTCATCCGCCCTACGGCTGTGATTATCAACGGGGGCACTCATGACATTGATCGGCAATATCCTCACCGCACTGGTCGCGGCGCTGCACATCTATTTCCTGATCCTGGAGATGTTTCTCTGGCAGAAGCCGCAGGGCCTGAAGACCTTCAAGAACACGCCGGAGAAAGCCGAGATCACCGCGGTGCTGGCGGCCAATCAGGGCCTCTATAACGGCTTCCTCGCCGCCGGCCTGATCTGGGGCCTGCTGCATTCCGCGCCCGCCTTCGCGTTCCAGATCAAGGCGTTCTTCCTGCTGTGCGTGATCGTCGCCGGCGTCTATGGCGCCATGAGCGTGAGCAAGCGGATTTTGTATGTGCAGGCGGCGCCGGCGGCGCTGGCGCTGCTGGTGTTGTGGCTGGCACGCTAAAACGCCTAGAGCCTCTTCACACTCTCCCCCTCATCCTGAGGAGCGCGCCCTTGCGCGCGTCTCCCAGCGAATGGCGAAGCCATTCGCAAGGGATGGCGGCAAGCTCCGAGCCCGGCCAGTTCATGGTTCGAGACGCGCGCCAAGTGGCGCGCTCCTCACCATGAGGGGACCGCGTGCCTTCGCGTTCATCTTGCCAATCCCACAACCTTCCCTCACACTCCGATCAACGACGGCGCATGACCGTCGAGGACACATCAGGGAAGGCAACGACATGAGAGCCACGCTCGTTCATTCGGTCGCCGGGTCATATCTATTGACCGCCGCACTTGCGACCGCGCTTATTTCCACCCCCGCATCCGCCCAGAAGAAATACGATCCCGGCGCCACCGACACCGAGATCAAGATCGGCCAGACCGTCCCCTTTTCCGGCCCCGCCTCGGCCTATTCGTCCATCGCCAAGACCCAGGCCGCCTATTTCAAGATGATCAACGAGACCGGCGGCATCAATGGCCGCAAGATCAACCTGATCCAGTATGACGACGCCTATTCGCCGCCCAAGGCCGTGGAGCAGGTGCGCAAGCTGGTGGAATCCGACGAAGTCCTCCTCACCTTCCAGATCATCGGCACGCCATCGAATGCCGGCGTGCAAAAATATCTCAACACCAAGGGCGTGCCGCAGCTGTTCGCGGCCACCGGCGCCACCCGCTTCACCGATCCGAAGAACTTCCCCTGGACCATGGGCTACAATCCCAATTACCAGACCGAAGGCCGGATCTACGCCAAATACATTCTGAAGAACCATCCGAACGCCAAGATCGCCATCCTCTGGCAGAATGACGATCTCGGCCGCGACTATCTCACCGGCATGAAGGCCGGCCTCGGCGACAAGGCGGCGTCGATGATCGTGTCGGATGCGAGCTACGAACTCGCCGATCCCACCATCGACTCGCAGATCGTGAAGCTGAAATCCTCTGGCGCCGACCTGTTGTTCAACGCCTCGACGCCGAAATTCGCCGCCCAGGCGATCAAGAAGGTGGCCGATCTCGGCTGGAAGCCGATCCACATCGTCGACATCAATGCGACATCGGTGGGCGCGGTGCTGGTGCCCGCGGGGCTGGAGAACAGCAAGGGTCTTATTTCGACCAATTACGGCAAGGACCCGGCCGATCCGCAATGGAAGGACGACGCCGGCATGAAGCGCTATCTTGCCTTCATGGAGAAATACTATCCCGAAGGCGACAAGAACTCGAACTTCAACACCTATGGCTATGGCAATGCCCAGCTCATGGTGGAGGTTCTCAAGCGCTGCGGCGACGATCTGACAAGGGCGAATGTGATGAAGCAGGCGACGAGCCTGTCGAATCTGGTGTTCGACCTGTCGCTACCGGGCTTTGTCGGCTCCACCTCGCCGACGGACTACCGCGTCAACAAGCAGCTGCAGATGCAGCGCTTCAATGGCGAGCGCTGGGAGCTGTTCGGGCCGATCATCGAGGATGATAGCGCGGGGTAACCTGTAGGGTGGGCAAAGGCGCTCTTGCGCCGTGCCCACCTTCAAGTGTCGTGCGCGTGAAGGTGGGCACGCTTTGCTTTGCCCACCCAACAGCACGGCGTAGATTACGCCGCCTTCGTGAACATCGTCAGCACGCCATCTGCGATATTCACCGCGACGACCTGTGCCGAGCTCACGCCCTTTTCCTTCAGCGCATTCGCCGCAGCCGGCGAGGCATCGATGGAGGCGCGCAGGCCCTTCATGTCTTCGTCGCTGGTCTTGGACACGACCTCATCGACCTGCGTCTTCACCGCATCGGGCAGCGTTTTGACGTCGATCACCTGGATCTTGTTGATCTGCACGGTGGATTTCGGCGCGGTGCTTTCTTTGGCCGGCGCTGCTCCCTGCGCCATCACAATGGCGGGCGTGCCGAGCGACAGAGTGGCGGCAAGAGCGAGAGCTGTCATGGTGCGCATGGTCGGTCCTTTCCATTGATTGGACGCCCAGCGGTAACGATGAAGTGTGCGGAAGGTCTGGAGGCGAGGTGGCGGCGACGTGAGGAGAATGCGGCGATGATGTGGGCTCTTTCTTTTCCCTCCCCGGAGCGAAGCGAATGGGGAGGGTGGATCGATGCGAGCGTTCAGCGAGCATCGAGACGGGTGGGGCCGCCCAGAGCTCCGACGATTACATCCATCACCCCGTTCATCTCGCGATCGACCTCGTGATTCCAGAACCGCAAGACTCGAAATCCCTCGCCACGCAAAAACGCATCCCGCAAATCATCCCTGCGCGCCGCCTCGTCAAAGTTATGCTGCCCGCCATCGACCTCGATCACGAGTTTGTCGCGAAACGACGCAAAGTCCACGATGATATGTCGGATCGGCACCTGCCTGCGAAAATGAAAGCCGAGCGGTTTGAGTTCGCGCAGCTTGACCCACAGCTTTGCTTCCTGCGGCGTGAGGTTCTTGCGCAGTTGTCTGGCGAATGCGTTGGCCATATCGACCTCGCTTGCGGAGACACCCCACCCGTCTCGAGGCTCGCTGAACGCTCGCCGTCGCGCCACCCTCCCCATTCGCTTCGCTCCGGGGAGGGAGAAGACCCCGCGTTTCAAACATAGGAACCATACGAACAACGACGCTCGCTTTCCCTCCCCCAAGCCGCGCAGCGGCGCCGTGGGGAGGGTGGCCTGAGCGAAGCGAAGGACGGGTGGGGAAGCCCCACGCTCTGATCTTCATTAACAACAATCTAAGATAAGCACAAAACAACCACTCAATCAGGTATTGTATTCTCAAATATTTAGACTATATTCCTCTCTATCCTTCTCACGAGGGGCGCTTCTCGAGGGCGTCTTGAGGGTGGAGGAGGATGCGGAGCCCGCGGCCTGCCTCGCAAGCAGGACTCGGGAGGCTAGGGGCCACCGTCCCTCCCCACTATGGGGGAGCGCCGATAGGTCGGCTGCGACGGCACAGGTGAACGAGGGGAAAACCCTCGGGATCAGCGAAACCGAAACTCTGCGCAGCGGAGGAGTAAGGGACGCGCCGGTGTGCGACAGAACGGTCCTCCAGCCCAAAATCCCGCGATGGAGCGCCAGGAGGCGACGCGACGGTGAAGGCCGGTCATGGCCGACATCATCGCGAGAATGACCAGACTATTGCGCTTGTTAGCGCGTCATCCCCCTCATCTTGCGGGGGAGCCCAGGTGAAAAGCCACTTCGCGCAAAGGCGCGGCAAGGACGGCGCGTGGGCGGGTGAAAGAGATAGCGAAAAACTCGTTTGTCATCGCCCCGACTTGATCGGGCGATCCAGTGCACGACGGCGGATGCGTTGGATGCCGCAGCGTCGATGCCGGTCGCGGTGGATACTGGGTCACCCGATCAAGTCGGGTGACGACAAGAGGAGCCCAGCGACTCGCTGCGCGCGACCTCGCGCAGTCCTGAAACCCGCAGTCGCTGGCCAGCGCGGCGCGCCTGCGCTAACCGACACATCCCGCCTCACGTCTCCTCTCACGTCTCGCGTTGGTTCATGAAAACTCCTGCCCTTACGCTCGCGCGCGCGGCGATCCCGCTCGCATTTGCCGCAATCTCGGTCGCGCTTGTCGCGACCAGCACGCCGTCTATCGCAGCACCCGATGCGCGCTTCATGCGCGCGCTCGACAAGCTCGATCCGAAGACCCGGCTGGAGCAGATCTGCGATCTCGAGGCGATGCGGAAGATGAGCGCGAGCGGTTCGGCCAGATCGCGGGTCGATCGCGCCAAATCCGACGTGACCATGCGGCCGCAGCATCTCGGCAATACGCTGGTGGCCAAAGGCGGCGCATTCCGCGCGGGCGGCAAATGGTACCAGATGTCCTTCACCTGCAAGGCGACGCCGGACCACAAGACCGTGCTGGATTTCAGCTACAAGACCGGCGCCGAGATTCCTGCGGCGAAATGGCCGGCTTACGGGCTCTGGAAGTAAGCCGGCGCGCCGCACGCTAACCCTGTTCCGAAAAGATCGCGCGACAGCTTGACCTTCTCAGGCTTCAAGGCTTGATGGCGACCAACAAGGCTGCCCGCTTGCGGCCCGAATCCGGGTATAATCCGGATGGAACCTGGGCCTTGCGCCCATCCTGCGGTCGAGGCCATCAGTCCGAATGTCCGACAAGCCGAAAGCAACGAAAGCCCGATGGCGGCCAGATCTCTGGCGCCGTGAACGGCTGACGCTCGCCGTCGGCGTCACCGCGCTGGCGCTGCTGGTCAGCATTGCCGGCACGGCGTCGGCGCAGTTTTTCGGCTTCGGCGATCCCGCGCCGCGCCAGCAGCAGCGCCCGCAGCCGCGCGGCGGTGGATGGTTCGGCGGCGAATTCTTCCAGCCGTTCCAGCAGCAGGCTCCGCAGCAACAGCAGGCGCCGCGCCGCCGCGAGGATTTTTCCCGCGCGCCGCAATCGGATAAAACCAACGCGGCCGCCGAGCGGAATGTGCTGGTGCTGGGCGACAGCATGGCCGACTGGCTCGGCTATGGGCTGGAGGACGCCTATTCCGAACAGCCCGACATGGGCGTGATCCGCAAGCACAAGACGATCTCCGGCCTCTTGCGCTATCAGCCCAAGGGCGAACCGAGCGACTGGGCCGCCGCGGCCAAGGGCATCCTGGCCAGTGAAAAGCCCGATGCTATCGTCATCATGCTTGGTCTCAGCGACCGCATCCCGATCCGCGAGCCCGACAAGAAGGCCGCGAAGAAGGAAGGCGCCGCCGATGTGAAGCCCGGCGACAAGCCGGCCGACAATGCGGATGCCGACGACGCCGATATCACCGATCCCGGCGCCATCGTGGCCGAGCGCGGTGCGCAGGGCGGCGGCATGGTCGCGTTTCGCGATGATCGCTGGGGCGAGCTCTACGAGAAGAAGATCGAGGAGATGATCAACGTCGCCAAGAGCAAGGGCGTGCCGGTGCTCTGGGTCGGCCTGCCCGCGGTGCGCGGGCCGAAGGCGATGGCCGATATGGTCTATCTCAACAATCTCTATCGCGACGCCGCCGGCAAGGCGGGCATCACTTATGTCGATGTGTGGGACGGCTTTGTCGATGAATCCGGCCGCTTCCTGCAGCAGGGCCCGGATTTCGAAGGCCAGATCCGCCGCCTGCGCACACCGGACGGCGTCTATTTCACCAAGGCCGGCGCCCGCAAACTGGCGCATTATGCCGAGCGCGAGATCACCCGCCTGCTCTCCGGCCGCTCGGCGCCGATCGAATTGCCGAGCGAGCCGGCGCAGCCCGATACGAATGTGGTGCCCGGCGCGCCGCCGCCGCGTCCGCTGGCCGGCCCGATCGTGCCGCTGGTGGCAGCCTCCATCGGCGGCGACACGCTGCTCGGCGGCCCCGGCGCCAAGGCGCTGAATGTGGACCCGCTGGTGGCCAAGACGCTGGTGAAGGGCGAACCGCTGAACGCACCGGCCGGCCGCGCCGATGACTTTGCCTGGCCGCGCCGCGAGATCGGCCGTGAACAGGCCAAGGGCGATGTGCCTGTGGCGGCGGTGACGCCGACGCCGGGCAGCGCAACGCCTGCCGAAGGCGTGACGCCAGTGATGGCCGCGCCGCCGGCTGCGCCAAAGCAGCAGGCGAAAAAGAAGACGCCGGTTGTCACGGAAACGCCGTCCTTTTTCGGCAATCTGTTTGGCAATGACGAGCCGCGCCGCCCGGCGCAGCAGGCGGCCCCCCAGCGCCCCCGTCAGCAACAGCAAGGCAGCCCCCGGCCCCCCGCCAATGTCGGCCCCGCCGCCTCCGCCCCCTCCGGTTTCTTTTTCCGCTAAGCGATTGATTGCAGACACAAAAAATCCCTCGCCCGCTTGCGCGAACGAGGGATTTTGCAGTTAATTCAGTGACTTAGTAGCCGAAGCGGTTCGGACGACGGCGCGGCGGACGCGACATCAGCATGGCGAGCGCAAAACCAATGCCGCCGGCGATCAGCAGCGAGCCGAGCGGATTGTCGCGCACCTTGTCGGTGAGCGCCTGCGTGCCGTCACGATAGGTGTCGCTATCGAGCGCATCCTTGGCGTAATTCGCCGCGGCTTCGGACGCATCACGGACGCCGTCTTTCACCTGGCCATAAAGGTTCTGCACGGTGCCTTCGGCTTCGCGCGAACGCCCCGAAATCTCGGTACGCTCATCGCCCGTTGCCTTGCCGACGACGCTTTCGATCTTGCCGGCGGCATCCTTAGCGGCACCTGCAATGCGGTCCTTATCCATCTCAATCACTCCGTGAGGGAAACTCTCGCCGGTGTAATGCTCGAACCGCTTGCTGGTTCCCTCACGATGTTGCGGCTCGATAGAAAGGGCGTGACCTCTTCGCCATTCGATGCAAGCCTTCGTGCAAGCCTCATCATGAAGGCGAAACATCGGAGGATTCCCTTGTCGGATTACAAGCAACTCAGCCGCTCCGTGCGCGGCCTCACGGTTCTCGTCACAGGTGCAGCAAGCGGCATGGGCCGCGCGACTGCACGCGTGTTCGGCGAGGAAGGCGCCAATGTCGCCGTCACCGATCTATCACCTGAAGGTACATCCGCGGTTGCCGATGCGATCACCGCGAGCGGTGGCAGCGCACGCGCGTGGACGCTGGATGTCGCCGATCCCGAGCGCATCAAGACCGTGGTCAACGAGGTCGCTGCGCATTTCGGTGGGCTCGACATCATCGTCAACAATGCCGGCATTTCGGTTTCCACCGAGATCGACAAGGACGGCTACGACGCTGCATGGGATCGCGCCATCGCCGTGATGCTGACCTCGCATCAGCGCACCATCCGCGCGGCCTTGCCTTACCTGCGCCAATCAAAGTGCCCACGCATCGTCAACATCGCCTCCACCGAAGCGCTGGGCGCGACGGCGCTGCACAGTCCGTATTCCGCGGCGAAAGCGGGCGTCACCGGTCTTACGCGTTCTCTTGCGGTCGAACTCGGCCGCGAAGGCATTACGGTGAACTGCATCTGTCCGGGCCCGATCACGACAGGCATCACGCAACGCATCAGCGACGAACACAAGGTGATATTCGCCAAACGCCGCACCGCGCTCAGGCGATATGGCGATCCCGAAGAGGTCGCGCATATGACAGTGAGCCTGTGTTTGCCGGCTGCGTCCTATTTGACGGGCGCAGTCATTCCCGTCGATGGCGGGCTGATGGCACGGAATGCGTAACCGTCACTGCGAGCGCAGCGAAGCAATCCAGTGCTTTGCCAACAACTGGATTGCTTCGTCGCTTTGCTCCTCGCAATGACGGCGGCGCTTAACGTCCGCGCAGGCGATCCAGCAATTCGGAGGTCGCAAATCCATCGGCGGGCGCGCCGATGGAGGCCTGATAGTTGCGCAGCGCTTCGCGCGTCATGCTGCCGAACTGGCCGTCCGGCGTGCCTTTGTAGAAGCCGCGCTGGACCAGCAATTGCTGAAACTCCAGCCGCTCGGCGCGCGACAGCACGCGTTCGTGGCGCGGCCATTGCTGCACGAAAGGCTGGCCGCCGCGCAGCTTGTCGGCAAAGTGCCCGATCGCCATCGCATAGGCTTCGGCCGGATTGTATTTCATGATGACGCGAAAATTCTGCATCATCAAAAATCCAGGTCCCTGCGCGCCGGCGGGCGCGAGCAGATAGGCCTTCTCGCCGCCGCGCGGAAACGGCTGGCCGTTGGCGCGCTTGAGGCCGAGTTGCTCCCATTGCGCCAGCGTCAGCATCTTGGCGCGGTCGGCCTGCATGTAATTGAAGCCCTGCGGGACGACGACTTCATAGCCCCAAGGCTGTCCGTTCTGCCAACCGTCCTTCTTCAGATTATTGGCGGTGGAGAAAATGAGATCGGTGGGATTGTCGACCACGTCGCGACGACCGTCGCCGTCGCCATCGACGGCAAAGCGCTTGAAGGCCGTGGGCATGAATTGCGTCGGTCCGAATGCGCCGGCCCATGAACCCTTGAGCTGCTCGCGGCGGAGATCGCCACGATGCAGGATTTCAACGGCGGTGAGGAATTCGTCCTTGAAATAGGGCTGACGACGGCCGACGCAGGCGAGCGTCGCAGTGGAGCGCACCACGTCACGATCGCCGATCATGGTCGAGTAATTGGACTCGATGCCCCAGATGGAGGCGACGATGTAGCGATCGACGCCGTAAGCGCGCTCGGCCGCATCGAAGATCGTCTTGTATTGCGCCAGGATTTCGCGGCCTTTGGCGGCGCGATTGTCGTTCACCAGGATGTCGAGATAGTCCCAGATCGACTTGGTGAATTCCGGCTGCGAGTCCATGAGATCCATCAAGCGCAGATCGGGCGTCAGCCCGGCGGTGATGTCGCGGTAATTCTGTTCGGACACGCCACGCCGTGCGGCATCGGGCCACAGTCCGGCGACGCATTGATCGAAATTCGAGGCTGCCTCGCGGATCGCCGCAGCGGTCATCAGCGGATGGCCAGACGCGCCATCTTCGCCGGTCCATGGCAGCGGCGCAGCAGCGCCCGCAGCAGGTGCCGGCGCGCTCGGCGCCTGCGCCTGACGCTGGCCGGGATTGAAGATGTTATCGAGGAAATTCAGCGGATTTCCGGATTGCGCCTGCGCCGCAAGGGGCGAGAAGGAAAACATGATGCCTGCGACCATCGCGGCCAATCGTGCGCGGCGCATCATAGGCTTGCGGCCGCTTATTCCTTTAGTCGTCATCCAGAATTCCCATCGTAACGGTGTGATGACAGAAGGTCGGGGAACGGTTTCGATCCCCTTAATACTAGTCCGATTCCGGCGGCAATGTCAGAACGCGCCATTGTCTGGAATACCGACATAACGCCGCGCCCGACATACATCCGCCGTTGTTACCGCTTGCAAAGGGAACTTGGGCGCGCAATCTTCGTTGTGTCGCCTGCACGCCCTTCCCTTCCAGCTCATTGCAAAGCTCCCGATGAAAATTCGCAAAGCCGTCTTCCCTGTCGCTGGTCTTGGCACCCGAGTCCTTCCCGCTACCAAAGCGATGCCGAAGGAGATGCTGACCATCGTCGATCGGCCGCTGATCCAATATGTGGTGGACGAGGCCCGCGAAGCCGGCATCGAGCATTTCATTTTCGTCACCGGCCGCAACAAGGGCGTCATCGAAGATCACTTCGACCGCATGTTCGAGCTCGACGAAACGCTGAAGGGCCGCAACAAGACCGCCGAAATGGAGCAGCTCGCGCGCTCGCAGCCCGGCGCCGGCGAAACCAGTTTTACCCGTCAGCAGGCACCGCTCGGTCTTGGCCACGCCGTCTGGTGTGCGCGTCACATCGTGGGCGACGAGCCCTTTGCCGTGGTGCTGCCCGATGAGCTGGTGCTCAATTCGCCGGGCGCCCTGAAGCAGATGGTCGATATCGCCCAGAGCGTCGATGCGAAATCAAATCTCGTCGCGCTCGAAGAAGTGCCGACCGAGCTGACCCATCAATATGGCATCTGCAGCATCGGCGACCGTCACCCGACTCACAACAACGCGTTCAGCGTCAACGGCATGGTCGAGAAGCCGCCGAAGGGCACGGCGCCGTCCAACCTGTCGATCACCGGCCGCTACATCCTGCAGCCGGAAATCTTCAAGATCCTCGAGACTCAGGAGCGTGGCGCCGGCGGCGAAATCCAGCTCACCGACGCCATGATCGGCCTCGCCAAGCAGCAACCGTTCTTCGGCGTGAAATTCGAAGGCGAGCGCCACGATTGCGGCTCCAAGGCCGGCTTCCTGCGCGCCAATATCGCCTACGGACTGCAGCGTTCGGATCTCAACGAGACCTTGCGCGCCGATATGCTGCGTTATTTGGGGAAGTAAAAAGTAGGATGGGTTGAGCGTCAGCGAAAACCCATCCGTTCCAATCGCTGCCGTTGATGGGTTTTCACGTTGCTGAACCCATTCTACGGCTCGGCTTCACGCCGCCAACGAACGGTGCGTCGGCTCGGCGACGACGCACCGATTTCGGCCCGCCGCCTTGGCCGCATAGAGCGCCTTGTCGGCGGCTTCCACCAAACCGGTCCATTCCATTGTCACCAGCGGACGCATGCTGGCGATGCCGATGCTGACCGACAGTTGGGCAGGGTCGGCAGGAACGCGCTCCACCCGCAGGCGGATATTTTCGGCAATTTCGCGCGCCTCATGTTCCGACGTCCCCGGCAGCAACACCGCGAACTCCTCGCCGCCATAGCGCGCGGCACAATCGCCTGCCCGTTTCGCGGCAGCTGAGATGCAGCCGGCAATGGCGATCAGCGCCTGATCGCCGGCCTGATGCCCGAATGAGTCGTTGAAGATCTTGAAGTAGTCGGCATCCACCAGCAGCAATGCAATCTGCCTCGAGCTACGGATGGCGCGGCGCCATTCCAGTTCGATCGCTGCATCGAATTTGCGGCGATTGCGCAAGCCGGTGAGCGCGTCCGTGGTGGCGAGTTGTTCGAGCCGACCTTCCGCGCTGGCGCGGCGACTGATTTCGCGAGCGAGAAAAACCGTTCCCACACTGATGAAGACGATCAGGACCAGCATGATCGCACCGATGCGCCATGCCTGTTTCTGCCACAGCGTGTAGATGCTGGTCCACGGCCTTCCGACGATGACGATCAGGGGCCGGCCGGCATCGCGCCAGACATAGAGACGCAAGACCTGATCAATAGCGCCGACGCCGGAATAGCTGCCATTGGCGCGCGCCAGCACGCGCATGACGCCTGGCATCTTGCTCAGATCCCTGCCGATCACGTTCAGATCGAACGGCGCGCGCATGATCACGACGCCGTCGCGCCGAACCGCCGTGATCGTCTCGCCGGGAGCGAGCCGGAGCCTGCTGAACAGATCGAGAAAATAAGAAAACCGAATCGAGCCCGCGACCACACCGGCGAAATTGCCTTCGGTATCGGTGATGCGACGGCTGAGCACGATCGAATAGGCGCCGCGATGCATTCGCGGCACGCTGATGAACAGGCCGCGCTCGCCGTCGAGCCGGTGGACCTTGAAGAAATCCTCGTTCGCTTTGTTTTCCTTCTCCGGATCCAGCGACCCAGCTTCGATGGTCAGATCGCCTTCGGCGTCGAACACCTGGATGGCGCCGAATTGCGATGAGGAAGCGGCCTTGTCGAACAGGATCAGTTGCCGCAATTCGCGGCTGAGTTGACCGAGCTCCGGCGTGTTGACCCCGGACACGACCGCGCGCAGCGAGAGGTCATACTGCTCGATGGTGCGGCCCACGTCGCTATCGATGGAGGTGGCGAGATTCTCGCTGGTCTGCTTCGCCAGCGCCTGTTCGCCATGGCGCATATCCAGCATGACGCTGCCGCAAATGGCGGAAAAGCCGAGGATCGCCACCAGCGACGACAGAATCAACAGTTTTGCCGACAACGGCCACCGTCGCATTCCCACCACTGACTTCCAAAAATTCATAAAGCAAAACTCCCGCCGCGACGCATCGCACGCGAAAGCTTGCCGAGCGCTTAAATACCCGACGACGGTTCCCCTTTTCGTTAACGAACCATTGCCTGCTCGCACGGGTGACAGTTTCGGTGCGCGACTACCGGACAGGCGGTGGCGCGCATCGATTTTGCCGCGTATGACGGTCCTGACGTCAAACCGCCGAGGACTATCCGTGCCCGATTACGATCTCTTACGCGCCTATCTGGCAACCCAGACCAAGGACGAAATCGTCCTGACCATGGACGCCATCGAGGAGATCATCGACGACGCCCTGCCGCGCGCGTCGCACCGCGCCTCATGGTGGGAAACCGACCGCGCACCGGACGAGCACATGCCGCAACGCGAGGCCTGTATCGCCGCCGGATTCGTGGCGACGCGCCTGCCCGATGGATCAGGCGTGAAGTTCAACCGGAAGACGGCGAAGTTTTTGCGGAAGTGGAAGTAATCGCGCGACCAGCTAGCGCTGCAGGCGCACGCCGAGCATCACGACGGTCGCCGCCGTGCTGGCGCCCACGACGTTAGAATTGAGAATATCGCGCCGGACCTGCGCCTTCACCCACAATTCGCGGCTCATCTTGTAGATCAGGTTGCCTTCGATCGAGTACAGCTTATCGGAGCGGAAATTCTCCTGATAATCCTGCGTGCCGTAGGTGAACTTGCCGACCGCGGTGAGCCAGCGACGGAAGTCATGATCGACCTGCACCGTATAGAGCCGCGTCAGCACGCCGGGAACACCGGGCACTGTGGTTTCGTCGATGGAGGTGGTCGTGATGAAGCGCGCGGTCGTCAACGGCGTCGGCGTCCAGACCAGCGAGGCTGAGGTCAAGAGACCCTTCAGGACTTCGAGGCGCGGATCCTCGTATTTGCGTGCGAGATAACCGACCGACGCTTCACCCGTCAGCAGCCGCGTGAATTCGAAGGTCGTACCAGCCTTGATATAGCCGCCACTGGAATCGCGCAGATAGTCGAAGCGGTCTTCCCGCTGATCATGGATGCGCACGTCGCCCTGGATTTCGCCGAACGGCTTGAGACCCGGCAGCACTTCGTAACTGACACGCGCAACGCCGCCATACTGGTTGAAATTGCGGTCCCGGTTGTTGGTCGACGTGCCGTCGATCAGTTTCGAATCCTGATAGACGGTGCGATCGACCAGGCCATCCATCTTCAGCTGGAAGCGGTTGAAGTCCTGTTCGAAGCCGAGTGTGCCGCCGGTGGTCGTGAACAACGGAAAGTCTCGGAGACCGACCTGAATATTCGGACTGCCGGGATTATCGGAGCCGACGCGCATGCGCGCTTCGGTATTGATGCGGGTGTCGCGTGTCGCATCGATGCGCCCGGCAATCTTGCCGTTGAACTCGGCGCGATCGACATTCTCGGGTGACGGCGAGACTTGCTGAAAGACCGCCGACGGAAATTCCTTGGCATAGCCGGTGAAGGAGCCGCGCAGATCGACGACCACCGAATGGCGCGACCAGTTCGACGCGGCCAGCAATTCCGGCGCGATTTGATAGAGCGCCGAGCCGCGCGGCTGCAGCAAGCGCGCCGGGTTGTCGCTGTAGCCGCCCATGACTTCGACGGCGCCTTTGACCAGGAAGCTGCCGACACGGACGCCTGTGGGCGCGTATGGGTCCGGATCGATCGGCAACCGTTTGCGCGCGGGCTGGCCGATCACCGTGCCGGCGATGGCGGGCGCGACCGGCGGCTTGGCAGCCCTGATCGATGGCGGCAGAGGCCGGGTTTCCGGCACCAATGGCGGCGGCGGACTGCCCGGGCCGACTGGACGCTTCGGCCTCTGCTGGCCGGGATAATATTTGACCTGCTGACGCTTGCGGTTGAGCGCATCATAGCCGCTGGCAGCGGCACCCGATGCAGCGGGCGTCGGTGGCGTAATGATCGACTGCTGCTGCTGCCGCTCCGGCGACAACAGTCCCGCTTGCAGCGAGCGCGACTGCAGGACGTTGCTGGGGCCGCGGCGCGACGGCAGGTTTTCCGGCTGCACGAAGCCGCCGGGAACCGGCGCCAGCAAATCGGAGGTCAGCGCCTGTGCGAAAACAGGGGATGGCACGGCGAGCACGAGGCACAGACATGCCGAAACCGCGCCGGTCGCCCATGCGCGGTTCGTCGTCCGGTCTGCTCGACCCGCCCTCACGATCACAAAAACTCCAACGCCATCAAAAACTTGGACGAGTTGATCGATATCCGCTACAGGCCGGAAAGCGGCAACTCATGGTTAAGGGAGTTAAAACCGTTATGGTTAACGGCGCGTTGAGATTTGGCGGCCGGACGTTTCGCGTCCGGGCTCGCCGCATGCTAAGGGACGGCCATTGAAGGGCCGATGGACCGGCCGCAGGACATGACCATGGCGCTTTCCAAGACCCCCGTTTCAGAGGCCCCGACGTCGACCGTCGGCGATCAGGCCAGCGAGGCGATTGCCTCGGCGCTGCGTACGCTGGAAGCGGAAGCCAGCGGCGTCACCGCGCTCGCCGCGGCACTGCAGGCCGATCTCGGCCGGGGTTTTGCCGCAGCCGCCGCTCTCATTCGCAACGCCAAGGGGCGCCTGATCATCACCGGCCTCGGCAAGTCCGGCCATATCGGCCGCAAGATCGCCGCGACCTTTGCCTCCACGGGCACGCCGGCTTTCTTCGTCCATGCTGCCGAAGCCAGCCATGGCGATCTCGGCATGATCACCGCCGATGACGTCATCCTGGCGCTGTCATGGTCCGGTGAGCAGCCGGAGATGAAGAACCTCATCACATACGCCACCCGTTTCAGTATCGGCCTGATCGCGATGACCTCGGAAGCCGGCTCGACGCTGGCGCAGGCGGCCGACGTTGCGCTGACGCTGCCGAAGGCCCGCGAGGCATGCCCGCATAATCTGGCACCTTCGACCTCGTCGCTGATGATGCTGGCGATGGGCGATTCGCTGGCCATCGCGCTGCTGGAAGGCCGCGGCTTCACCTCGCGTGATTTCAGCGTGCTGCATCCCGGCGGCAAGCTCGGCGCGCTGCTGAAATACACCCGCGATCTCATGCATCAGGGCGACGCGGTGCCGCTCAAGCCGCTCGGCACCAAAATGTCGGACGCGCTGGTGGAAATGTCCGCCAAGGGCTTCGGCTGCGTCGGCATCGTCGATGCCAGCGGCCATGTAGTCGGCATCGTCACCGACGGCGACCTCCGTCGCCACATGCGCGCCGACCTGATGACGGTGTCGGTCGATGACGTGATGACGAAGAATCCGAAGACCATCAGCCGCGACGTCCTCGCCGGCGAGGCGCTGGAGATTCTCAACGCGGCGAAGATCACGGCAGTGCTGGTCACCGACGGCAGGAAGCCCGTGGGCATCGTGCATCTGCACGATCTTTTGCGCGCGGGCGTGGCGTAGTTCTACGCGCCCGCCTCAACCTCCGCCCTCATGGTGAGGAGGCGCCCCTTGGCGCCGTCTCGAACCATGATTGGCCGGGCTCGGAGTATGCGGCCATCCTTCGAGACGCGGCGAAGACGCCGCTCCTCAGGATGAGGGCTGAGCTACGCCACATCCACCGTCAGACTCGCGCCATCCGCCTGTACGATCTTCACCTTTGTCCCGGCCGGAAGATCCGGCCCGCTGACGCGCCAGACGGTGTCGTCGATGCGCACGATGCCTGTGCCATCCTCGATCGGACGATCGAGTGTGCAGATACGGCCGACCAAAGCATCGGTGCGGCGATTCAGGAACGGATTCGGATTGGCACCGGGCTTCTGCTGCGCGACGCGGCGCCAGATCGGCACTGCGGCGGCAGCGAACACGGCGAATAGCAGCATCTGCAATTGCCAGCCCGGCGTGACGACAAAGGACAGCATGCCGACGAGAAACGCAGCCAGCCCGAGCCAGAACAGGAAGATGCCGGGCGCCAGAAGCTCCAGCGCCATCAGCAGCACGCCGAAGATCAGCCAGTTCCAGGTGCCCAGCGTGACGAACATCTCTGCCATGGCGTGATCCTTACGTCCGCGGCGGCGTGGTCGGCGGCACCGAGCCGGTGCGGCGCGCGGCCTGCGCGGCGGCGGCCTGTTCGCCGAACGTGGCCTTGGCGATCTCGCCGATGCCGGCCAGCGAGCCGAGCATGGAGGTCGCTTCGAGCGGCAGCATGATGACCTTCTGGTTCGGCGACTCCGCCAGCTGGCCGAATGCCTTGATATATTTGTCGGCGATAAAGTAGTTCAGCGCGGCGACGTCACCGCGTCCGATGGCTTCCGACACCATCTCCGTTGCCTTGGCTTCGGCCTCGGCACTTCGCTCGCGGGCTTCAGCATCGCGGAACGCAGCTTCGCGGCGGCCTTCGGCCTGCAGGATCTGCGACTGCTTTGCGCCTTCGGCACGCAGGATTTCCGACTGCCGCTGACCTTCGGCCTGCAGAATTTCGGCGCGCTTGACGCGCTCGGCCTTCATCTGGCGGCCCATCGCTTCCACCAGATCGGCGGGCGGCGCGATGTCCTTGATCTCGATGCGGTTGACCTTGATGCCCCACGGCGCGACGGCGGCATCGACCACGCGCAGCAGGCGCTCATTGATCTCGTCGCGATGCGACAGCATCTTGTCGAGATCCATCGAGCCCATCACCGAGCGGATATTGGTCATGGTCAGCACCACGATCGCCTGCTGCAGGTTGGAGACCTCGTAGCTCGCCTTGGCGGCATCGAACACCTGATAGAAAGCCACGCCATCGACGCCGACCGTGGCGTTGTCCTTGGTGATGACTTCCTGTTCGGGGATTTCGATCACCTGCTCCATCATGTTCACCTTGCGGCCGACACGATCGAAATAGGGAATGATGACATTGAGGCCGGGCGACAGTGAACGGGTGAATTTGCCGAAACGCTCGATGGTCCAGTCAAACCCCTGCGGCACTGTCTTTACGCCGGCAAACAGCGTGATGATGATGAGTAGAGCAACGGCAATGACGAAAATATCGAGCCCGGACATCGAAGTCTCCCTGCGGCAAAATGGACGTGCGACGCATGATGCCGCGCTGCTTTGTCGTTCACCGGGAGTTTAGGGTTCGACGCGGGGAAAAGCGAGGGCATCGAACTCAGCTCCTCATGGTGAGGAGGCGCGTAGCGCCGTCTCGAACCATGAGATGCCCCTGCTCTGGAGCTTGTGGCCATCCTTCGAGACGCCGCTGCGCGGCTCCTCAGGATGAGGATAGAGTGAGATCGCTAGGTCCAACCCTGCAACTCGCGCAGCACAAGCTGGCGGATGGCATCCATGCCTTCGTCGCTATCGTTCAGGCAAGGGATCGCCGAAAACTTCTCGCCACCATTGTGCAGGAAGATCTCGCAATTCTCCTGCGCGATTTCTTCGAGGGTTTCCAGACAATCCGCCGAGAAGCCGGGCATCACGACGGCGATTCGCCGCACGCCATCCTTGGCCAGTTTTTCGATGGTCTTGTCCGTATAGGGCTGCAACCACTCGTCGAATCCGAAGCGCGACTGGAAGGTGAGAAGCAGTTTTGGCGCAGTCGGTCCGAGCCGCTTACGCAGCGCTTCGGTGGTGGCAACGCATTGCGCCTGATAGGGATCGCCCTTGTCGATATATTTCTGCGGCATGCCGTGGAACGAGGCCACGATCATCTCGGGCACGAAATCCAGCGTCGCCAGATGTTTGTCGATAGAGACGGCGAGCGCGTCGATATAATCGGGCTCGTCATAATAAGGCGGCGTGACACGCAGCGTCGGCTGCGCGCGCATGGCGGACAATACGCGGAACGCTTCGTCGCACACCGTGGCCGACGTCGCCGCCGAATATTGCGGATAGAGCGGGACGACGAGGATGCGATCGCAGCCCTGTTTGGTCAGGTCTGCGATGCGCGAGCGGATCGACGGGTTGCCGTAACGCATCGCCCAATCCACTACCAGATGCGTGTGGCTGCCGAGCGCAACGGCAAGCTTGTCGGACTGGGCGCGGGTGATCGTCTTCAACGGAGACTCGTTCTTCTCCGTATTCCAGATCTTGAGATAGTCCTTGGCCTTTTTGCGCGGACGGGTGTTCAGGATGAAGCCGTTCAGCACGATCTTCCAGAACAGCCCCTGATTTTCGATCACGCGGGGGTCGGACAGGAATTCCTTGAGATAAACGCGAACGCCTTTGGCATCGGCCGTATCGGGCGTGCCCAGATTGACCAGCAGCACACCGACGCGCTCCGGCAGAGCGGCGACGGCGGACGGTGCATTCTCGGAAGAAAGTGTATCGGTCATGATGCCGCTGGCTTCGCGCTTCGCGCCAAACTTGTCAATTAGAAACACCTGACCGGCTCGGTGCCGAGATAACCGAGCAACAGGCCGACACCGAACACCAGCACCAGCGCCGCAGCACCGAACTCGATCCCGCGCATGATCAGCGCGCCACGGCCGTCGCGGCCGCCGGCCAGACGCGATGCGAGGCCTTTGGCGGAGACAGCGATGACGGCGATGGTCGCCACCGTGATGGCGGTACCGAGCCCCATCACGAAGGTCGCCGCGATACCGGCCCAGAACAGGCCTTGCGCCAGCGCGAAGACGAGCACGAGGATCGCTCCCGAACAGGGACGGATCCCCACAGTGAGCACCGCCGACAGGCCGCGCGCCCAGCCACCGGGGCCGGCGAGCTGATCCGGCGTCGGGCCATGCGAGTGGCCGCAATGATCGCAGTGGTCGTCATGGGCGTGATGATGGTGGGCGTGATCGTGATGCGCATGGGCTTCCGCATGCGCCGTGTGGGCGTGCGCGTGCGCATGCGCATGGCCGTGATCATGGTGATCGTGGCCGTGATGATGGGCATGGCTATGCGCATGCGCGGAGGCATGCGCCATCGCCAGTTGCGGCCCGCCGGCCTTGAGCGACGGCCGCAAGGCACGGAAGAAGCCGCGCCCCTTGACCCAGACCAGCCGCGCGCCAAAGGCGGCGATCAGGCCGTAGCTCGCGATCTCGATGACGCGCTCGGTGCTGCACATGGTGCGGGCGGTGACATTGAGGAGCCACGCGCCGATCCCGACGATCAGCACAGCCACCAGGGCCTGCATCAATGCCGAGACGAAAGAGAGCGCGATGCCGCGCTTCGCCGTCTCTTCATTGGCAACGAGATAGGACGAGATCACCGCCTTGCCATGGCCGGGGCCGGCCGCATGGAAGATGCCGTAAAGGAACGAGATGCCGAGCAAGGTCCATACCGCGCTGCCATCGGATTTGGCGGCACGGATGGTGGTGGAGATCGCGCGATAGAATTCGGACTGTTTTGTCAGCAGCCAGCCGATGATGCCGCCGACTTGCGAATCCGGCACGGCGCCCTTGGGCGCGCCGAACGGATTTTGGGCGAGAGCTGCGTCGGAGATGCAAACCACCGCAAGCAACATCGCGAGAAGAAAAAGCGACATCCTCACAGCGTCATTGCGAGAAGCGAAGCGACGAAGCAATCCAGAAGGCCGCAAGCGAAGCAAGAACTGGATTGCTTCGCTGCGCTCGCAATGACGATTATTCATGGGCAGTCCACCGTCACCTTGTTGGCGAACATCGCGCCGAAATTGCTGTTCTCGCCATTCATGAAGGTATCTTCATTCATGGTCTGCGCCTTGGCCGCGCCGCCATCGGACGGACGCTGGATGCCCATCGTGCAGGACGCCGGCGCGCCGACGAGCTTGATCGGGTCCTGCTTCTCCAGACTGAAATCGATGAAGAAAGAAGGATCAAACACTTCGAGCGCGAGCTGCTTGGTCTTCACCGGCGTCTTGAACGGCAGCGTGAAATGCAGCGTGAGCCCTTCTTTGGTTTGCTCGAGATAGTAATCGATGGGCTGGTTGAAATGTTCTTTCTTGCCGTTCGCCTTGGCGAAGGTGAAGAACTTGTATTCCTGCAGCGATTCCACATTGGTCTGCGCCAGCGGCGCCAGCTCCTCGCGCGTGTATTGGCCGGGCACCTTGCTCGCGAGCCCCTGCAGCGCATAGGTCGAGAACATGTCGTCGAAGGTCCAGGCATGGCGCACGCCGGTGATGGTGCCGTCCGGCGCGTAAAGCAGTTCGCTGCGGGCGGCCACAAAGACATGCGGGTGCGCGGCAGCGGTGACGATGCCGGAGATGAAGGTGATCAGAAAAGCTGCGACACCGAGGACGGCGCGCCGCATTCTCCACCTGTCATCCCGGCGAAAGCCGGGATCCATAGACACCGTCATTGTTGTGATCCGTGTGGCTGACTGCATCGCTTCATCATGTCGTCGGAGGTTATGGATCCCGGCTTTCGCCGGGATGACAGTCTTAGGCCGCGTCCAGCAATCCACGTCGCCGCAACAGCGCGTCGGCCTCAGGAGCACGGCCGCGAAAGGCGACATAGGCGGCTTCCGGGTCCACCGAGCCACCCGATGAATAGATGTCGTCATGCAGCCGCTTGGCCGTGGCGGGATCGAAGATGTTACCGGCTTCCTCGAAGGCGCCGAACGCGTCCGCATCCATCACTTCCGACCACATATAGCTGTAGTAGCCGGACGCATAATGATCGCCGGAGAAGATGTGCGCGAATTGCGTCGGGCGATGGCGGAGCGCGATTTCCTCGGGCATGCCGATCTTGTCCAGCTCCTTCTTCTCGAAGGCCGCGACATCGGTGCTCGCCGATGCCGGCTGGGTGTGGAATTCGAGATCGATCAGCGCGGAGGAGACAAACTCCACCGTGGCAAAACCCTGATTGAATTTGCGGGCCGCGATGAAACGCTTGAGCAGATCGTCCGGCAGCGCCTCGCCGGTCTGATAGTGCTTGGCGAATTGCTGCAGCACTTCGGGCCGCTCCTGCCAGTGCTCATAGAGCTGCGACGGCAGTTCGACGAAATCGGTGAAGACCGAGGTGCCCGACAACGACGGATAGGTCACGTTCGACAGCATGCCATGCAGGCCGTGGCCAAATTCATGGAACAGGGTGCGCGCATCGTCCGGCGACAGCAGCGATGGCTGGCCATTCGTGCCCTTGGCGAAATTGCAGATGTTCAGCACCAGCGGCGCGGTGTCGCCGTCCAGCTTCTGCTGGTCGCGCAGCGAGGTCATCCAGGCGCCCGAACGCTTCGACGAACGCGCGAAGTAATCGCCATAGAACAGTGCCTTGTGCTCGCCCTTGGCGTCCTTGACCTCCCAGACGCGCACATCGGGATGCCAGACCGGCACATCCTTGCGTTCATGGAAGGTGATGCCGAACAGCTTTGTCGCCACATCGAATTGGGCTGCGATCATGTTGTCGAGGGCGAGATAGGGCTTGATGGCCGCATCGTCGAAATTGGCGCGGCGCTGGCGCAGCTTTTCCGCGTAATGGCGCCAGTCCCAGGCGGCGAGTTTGAAATTGCCGCCCTCCTCCGCGATCAACTCCTGCAACGCATCGCGATCGGCGAGCGCGCGGGCCCGCGCCGGCTTCCAGACGCGTTCCAGCAGATTGCGCACGGCTTCCGGCGTCTTCGCCATGGAGTCTTCGAGGCGATAGGCGGCAAAGGTCGGATAGCCCAGCAGCTTCGCGCTTTCCTCGCGCAGCGTCAGGATTTCGACGATGGTTTCGTTGTTGTCGTTTGCATTGCCGTTATTGCCGCGCTGGATGAACGCCTTGTAGGCCTTCTCGCGCAGATCACGCCGTGTCGAACTCTGCAGGAACGGCTCCATGGAGGAGCGCGACGTGGTGACGATCGCCTTGCCGGGCTTGCCGCGCTCCTCTGCAGCAGCCCTGGCCGAGGCGACAAAGCTCTCGCTGAGCCCTTCAAGATCGCCCTCGCCAAGCTCCATCGACCAGTCCTGCTCATCGCCGAGCAGATGATGGCTGAAGGTGGTGCCGAGATGGGCCAGGCGTTCGTTGATCTCCGCCATCCGCGCCTTGGCGGTCTCATCCAGGCCGGCGCCAGCGCGATGGAAGCGCGTATAGGTGCGCTCCAGCAGGCGTGCCTGTTCCGGCTTCAGATGCAGGCTGGCGGCATTGTCGCGCAAGGCGGCGATGCGTCCGAACAGCACCGCATTCATCATGATCGGCGACCAGTGCCGCGCCATCCGAAGGGAGACCTCCTTGTCGATCTCCAGGATCGCCGGATTGGAATGCGCGGAGACGAGGTCATAGAACACCGACGCGACCTTGGAGAGCAGCTTGCCCGACCGCTCCAGCGCCGTGATCGTGTTGGCAAAATCGGGAACCGCGACATCATTGACGATGGCAGCGATCTCGCCGGCGTGATCGGCAAAGGCCTGTTCGAAAGCCGGCATGAAGTGGTCCGGCTTGATCTCGTCGAACGGCGGGGTCTCGAACGGCGTGGTCCACGGTTTCAGAAGGGGGTTATCGAGACCTTTCGACGCAACCGGCGAAACCTGCGTGTCCGACATCATAAATCCTGCTTTGCAGTCCAAATCACGCGTGGAGCTATACCATGCATGGGGCTTTTTTGGGCCCTTCCCGCTTGCCGCAGCGGGCTTTTCCGTTAGATTGCGGCCCGAAACAGGACCTTATCGACCATGACCACTTCTACCGGACCCCGCCGCATCAATTGGCCCAGCGTCATCACCGTCATTTCGGCGGCGATCCTGATTGGCGCCGAAGTGTTCGGCGCCGCTTTCGCCGGCGGCTGGGCGCTGTCGATCCTGTTCGGCCTCGACACCTTCGGCGAGCATGTCTTGCAGGCTGTGCTGTTCCTCAGCGGCGTCGCCGTCATGGCCGCCTTCATGCGCACCGCCGCCCGCATCGAGCCGTTCACGAAGCGGGGCTAAAGCTTCCTTTTGTAGGGTGGGCAAAGCGAAGCGTGCCCACCATCGCAAGCCGTGTATTTGAAGGTGGGCACGTCGCTACGCTCCTTTGCCCACCCTACAGATGCGAGCTGCGACACTGCTCCGCACCGCTCATTTTGATACTTCACAACCCTGCTACAGAATCGTCGCAAACCGCTAGCCGGCTAGAGGCCAACACGCCTCGCTTGTTAAGGTTTGTTCATATTCACGACTCTCACTGCGTCCCGTTTGCAACGCCGCGAACACTCCTCGCAAAAATTACCCCTCGGCCGAAAAAACTTGTTGCGGTGGGGGTCCAAAGAACTTATTTGCGGACTTGCCCAATTTCGCACGTGCCTGTGGTCGTGTGTCAGTCGGTAGGTATCCGGACAAGAGGCCGGACAGCCGCCAAGGGGCGAAGAAGCCGAGGGTCGCTCGAAAATCTCTCCAGAGGTCTTTCTCTGTCGGAGATATTGCGGGAGGCCAGCATCTCTCTCCAGGGATGCCTTGATGAAGGCGACTTTGCTCTTTGCAACCGTGACTGGCAGCCGGAGGCGAACCGGCGCACCCCGCTCTCAACGGGGGACGCGACTTAAAGCAACGACGGAGCGGGCTTTTTTGGTCTCTACCGGCATTCCAACGCCGGCGCGGGCTACTGAAAAGGCTTGTCCTTCATTGCCAGGTGTGCGGGCGGGAAAACTCCCAACCAATCCACGGCAGCACAGTTTGATCTGAGCGTTTTGGCTCGTCCGCCTCCATCGCGTGACGCCGCCGAACAGCTTCGATCCGACGCATCTTGCTATGAGCGTCCCTCTGTCGCGGAGGGCGTTGGGAGAGTGCTATGACCGAACGTATCCAGGAATTTTTGCGCGCCCGCCGCAGCGAAGGTCTCGATACCGAACCGTGCCTGGTCGTCGACCTCGACGTCGTCCGTGACAATTTCCAGACCTTTGCGAAGGCGCTGCCGGACAGCCGCGTGTTCTATGCCGTGAAGGCCAATCCGGCGCCGGAAGTGCTGGCGCTGCTGGCCTCCATGGGCTCGTGCTTCGATTGCGCGACCGTCGCCGAAATCGAAATGGCGCTGGCCGCTGGTGCCACGCCGGACCGCATCTCCTATGGCAACACCATCAAGAAGGAGCGCGACATTGCGCGCGCCTTCGCGCTGGGCATCCGCATGTTCGCCGTGGACTGTGCGCCGGAAGTCGAGAAGGTCGCCCGCGTCGCACCGGGCGCAAAGGTGTTCTGCCGCATTCTCTATGATTGCGCCGGCGCCGAATGGCCGCTGTCGCGCAAGTTTGGTTGCGATCCGGAAATGGCCGTCGACGTGCTCGATCTCGCCAAGCGTCTTGGCCTCGAGCCGGTCGGCATCTCGTTCCATGTCGGCTCGCAGCAGCGCAAGGTGAAGGCGTGGGACCGCGCGCTGGCGATGGCTTCGTCGGTGTTCCGTGACTGCGCCGAGCGCGGGATCAACCTCACCCTCGTCAATATGGGTGGCGGCTTCCCGACCAAGTATCTGAAGGACGTGCCGCCCGTGCTGCAGTACGGACGCTCGATCTTCCGTGCGCTGCGCAAGCATTTTGGCAACGCGATTCCGGAGACCATCATCGAGCCGGGCCGCGGCATGGTCGGCAATGCCGGCATCATCGAGACCGAAGTGGTGTTGATCTCGAAGAAGAGCGACGAGGACGACAATCGCTGGGTCTATCTCGACATCGGCAAGTTCGGTGGCCTCGCCGAGACGATGGACGAGTCGATCCGCTACGCGATCCGCACCCGCCACGACGGCGCGGAGATGTCGCCCTGCGTGCTCGCCGGCCCGACCTGCGATTCGGCCGACGTGCTGTATGAGAAGGCGCCGTATCCGCTGCCCGTGACGCTGGAGATCGGCGACAAGCTGCTGATCGAAGGAACGGGTGCGTATACCTCAACCTATTCGGCGGTGGCGTTCAACGGCATTCCGCCGCTGCGGACGTATCATATCTAGTTTCTTCCCTCTCCCGCTTGCGGGGGAGGGTGGCGCGAAGCGCCGGGTGGGGGAAGCCACACGCTCCTGAGTGCGTGGCTGCCCCCACCCCGGCCCTCCCCCGCAAGCGGGAGAGGGAGAAGAAAGAGGAAGCCGGCTCGCCGGCTTCCAACCCCGTCACTCACCGGAATGACAACACTCCGCCACAAGCGGAGTGGGGACACATGCCATGACCGATCTGCACGAGACCAACACACTCGCCCCGACCATCGCAGCCACTCCGTTCGTGATCCGTGCGGAATTGGGCTCCGACATCGCCGCCCGTGAATCCCTGCTGGATGTGTGCTTCGGCGCCTCGCGCCATGCCCGCACCTGCCAGCGACTGCGTGACGGACGATTGCCCGCAGAAGGCCTCGCCTTCTCGGTGGATTTCGAGGGCCGGCTGGTCGGCACGATCAGGCTTTGGCATGTCGATGCCGGGGGCCGAGCCGCACTCATGCTCGGCCCCCTGGCCGTCGATCCCACGTTGCGCGCGCTCGGCATCGGCGCGGCGCTGATGCAGCACGCGATCACGGAAGCTGCCGCGCGCGGCCACGGCGCCATCCTGCTGCTCGGCGATGCGCCCTATTACGCCCGCTTCGGCTTCACGCCGGACCTGATGCACACGCTGGCGCTGCCCGGCCCGTTCGAGCGCGAGCGCCTGCTCGGCCTCGAACTGAAGCCGGATGCCTTGGATCGCGCCCGCGGCATCCTCCTGCCGAGCGGTAAGCGGGTCCGCAGCACCACGCACGGGTTCCAGCCATTGGCCCGCGCGGCTTGATTTGACGGTCCAGACACGGCATTGCGGGGCTCACCTCTGCAGGAGAGCCCGGCCATGACGCGAAAACTGATCTCCACAGGATCGCCGTTCGAAAAAACGGCCGGCTACAGCCGCGCGGTGGTCGATGGCGATTTTTGCTTCGTTGCCGGCACCACCGGTTACGACTACACCACCATGACCCTGCCCGCCGATGTCACGGCGCAGACACAGAACTGCTTCAAGACCATTGAAAGCGCGCTGAAGGAAGCCGGGTTCGCCATGGCCGACATCGTGCGCGCGGTCTATTACATCACCGACGCCCAAGACGCCGACAAGGTGTTCGCGGTGACCGGTGAGCATCTCGGCGAGATCCGCCCGGCCGCGACGCTGCTCGTGGTCGCCGGCCTCTACAAGCCCGAGATGAAAGTCGAAATCGAAGTGACGGCCAAGCGTCGCTCGAACTAATCCACCCAAGGCTCCGCGAACGGCGGAGCCGTTCCCGTCCATCCGTTCAGCTTTGGAGTTTCTTGCTGATGTCCATTCCCTCGCAGATCTACGCGAAGATCACCGGCCCCATCGTCATGGTTGGCTTTGGTTCGATCGGCAAAGGCACGCTGCCGATGATCGAACGCCACCTCGACTATGACAAGTCGCGCGTCACCGTGCTCGATCCGAAGGACGAGGGCCGCAAGGCGCATTGCGAAGCGCAGGGCGTGCGCTTCATCCAGCAGGGCGTGACCAAGGAGAACTACCGCGAACTCCTGACCCCGCTGCTCACCGAAGGCGATGGCCAGGGCTTTTGCGTCAATCTCTCGGTCGATACCGGCTCCACCGACATCATGGAGCTCTGCAACGAACTCGGCGTGCTCTATATCGACACCGTGAACGAGCCCTGGCTCGGCTTCTATTTCGATTCCACCAAGGGCCCGGAAGCACGCTCGAATTACGCGCTGCGTGAAAACACGCTGGCCGCCAAGCGTGCGCGACCGCCCGGCTCGACCACGGCCGTCTCCTGCTGCGGCGCCAATCCCGGCATGGTCTCGTTCTTCGTCAAGCAGGCGCTGCTGAATGTCGCCTCCGACCTCAAGCTCAATGCGCCGAAGCCGAAGACCAAGGCCGAATGGGCCGACCTGATGCGCCAGGCCGGCATCAAGGGCATCCACATCGCCGAACGCGACACCCAGCGCTCGAAGAACCCGAAAGAACCGGATGTGTTCGTCAACACCTGGTCGGTGGAAGGCTTCCTCTCCGAAGGCGTGCAGCCGTCCGAACTCGGCTGGGGCACCCACGAGAAGTGGATGCCGGAAAACGCGAAGACCCACGAAGCCGGCTGCGGCGCTGCGATCTATCTGATGCAGCCCGGCGCCAACACGCGCGTGCGCACCTGGTGCCCGACCCGCGGCGCGCAATATGGCTTCCTCGTCACCCATAACGAGTCGATCTCGATCTCGGATTACTTCACCGTGCGCGACGCATCGGGCAACGCCGTCTATCGCCCGACCTGCCATTACGCCTATCACCCCGCCGACGACGCCGTGCTGTCGCTGCACGAAATGTTCGGCCGCGCGGCGAAGATGCAGGAGAAGCATCACATCCTCGAAGAGGACGAAATCGTCGACGGCATCGACGAACTCGGCGTGCTCCTCTTCGGTCACGACAACAATGCCTATTGGTATGGTTCGCAGCTCTCGATCGAAGAGACGCGCAAGCTCGCGCCGTATCAGAACGCGACTGCACTGCAGGTGACCTCGGCCGTGCTCGGCGGCATGGTGTGGGCGCTGGAAAATCCGAAGGAGGGCATCGTCGAAGCCGATGAGATGGACTTCGACCGCCTGCTGGAAATCCAGACGCCGTATCTCGGCCCGGTGAAGGGTTACTACACCGACTGGACCCCGCTGGAAGGCCGTCCGGGCCTGTTCCCGGAAGAGCTGGACACGAGCGATCCGTGGCAGTTCAAGAACATTCTCGTTCAGGGCTGGTAACGGAACTGTAGGGTGGGCAAAGGCGCGCAGCGCCGTGCCCACCTTCTCGCGCACAGCTGGTGGAGGTGGGCACGCTTCGCTTTGCCCACCCTACAACGGCCGCGCCTCCTCGGTTGAAACCTGTGATAAACCAACCGAACACGACGACTTTCAAGGACTCTCCCGGTGTCATACGCAGACCGCGCCACCCAGCAGCTCGAAGCCATCCGCGCCAAACTCATTCCGCTGGATGAGTATCGCAAGCTCTTGAATGGCGAAGAGCTGGTGTCGGACTGGATCACTGTCGATCAATCCATGATCAACACCTTTGCCGATGCCACGCTGGACTGGCAGTTCATCCATGTGGATCCCGACCGCGCCAAGGAAACACCCTTTGGCGGCACGATCGCGCACGGCTTCCTGACACTCTCGCTCCTGTCCAGGCTGGCCTTCGATGCGATGCCGGGCGTGCAGCGCTCGCGCATGGGCGTCAATTACGGCTTCGATCGCGTGCGCTTCAACAGCGCGGTGAAAACCGGCGCGCGCGTGCGCGGCAAGTTTCGTCTGGTAGGTTTGACCGAACGCGCCGTGACGATCCAGTCGGCATGGGACACCGTGATCGAAGTGGAAGGCATCAAGAAGCCCGCGCTCGAAGCACATTGGATCACGGTCGCCATGATCGATCCGAACGCGGACTGACGCGAAGCGACTATTTCGCCAGATAGTCGAACGCCACCTCGCCGAGACCCAGCGTCAGATCGCATTTGAAATGCAGTGCGGAGACGATCTCGCGCACCGGCAGACGTGCGACATCGGCCAGCGCGTGCGGAAACAGGCCGAGCGCTGCTGGTCCGGTCCACGCTTCCTTCAGCGTAATGTCTTCCAGGTGATAGCGCACCAACTCGCAGATGCGCGGTGAGCCATCCACATGCGGGATGATCTTCAAAATGAAGTTCGGCACCGTCAGCGCATGCATGACGGCGTCAAGATCCGCCTGCCGGTGCTTATAGCCCATGGTGCCGGTCGCGCACAGCACCGAGCCATAATGCAGCGTGCCGACCAGCACGTCGCTTTCCACCACGATCTTCGGTGTCGCGCGCTTCTTCGGGAAGCCCCACAATTCGCGGCCACCGGCGATCGGCGCATCATCGTCGAGATACATGGAGTGGATGTAGACGCCATCGACACCATCGAGACGCACGGGGATCGCCTGCCCGGTCTCGGTGTAGTCACCGAAACCGGTCGAATCCGGCATCCGGATGAATTCGTATTTCACGACCGAATCGGTGACCTCGAGCGGCTCCGGGACCACCGCAGCCAGCGCTTCCGGATCGGTGCGATAGGTGATGATGAAATATTCGCGGTTGAAGAAACGATAGGGCCCCGGCGGAAACGATGGGTTGGTCAGCGGCATCGAATAGGCATTCCGCCGCACGTCTTCGATCTTCATGGCAACACCTCAAGGTCATTGGGCGACATTGAGGTACTATGACCACGCTGTGTGAAACTTGCGAGACCAGAATGCGGGCAGGCCTATACTCCGTCCTCATCCTGAGGAGCCGCGCAGCGGCGTCTCGAAGGATGGCAGCAAACGCCGGAGCTAAGCCAGCTCATGGTTCGAGACGCGCGCGGAAGAGCGCGCTCCTCACCATGAGGGACGGAGATCAAACTACTTCGCAGGAATCGGCGGGGCCGTCTTCTCGGCAGGTGCCGGCGGCAATGCAGGCTTGGCACCGCTGTCTCGCGCCTCGGCATCAGGACGCGCCGGCTGCGGCGGCGTCTCCTGCGGGCGCTGTCCTGTCGTGGATGGCTCGGCCGGTGCGGACGGCTTCCTCTCGGCGCCCGGCGTCGATTGCAGGGGCGGCGTGGCTTGCGCCAGACGGGCCTTCGGTGGATCCAGAGTGAGGCGGGCAAAAGCGGATGTGGACATGCCGGCGCCTGCGACTGCAAGCGTGGCGAGGATGAGGCTTGTCCGGAAAAGAGGCGCTTTCGTCGAGATCATGGCGTCCACCGCAATATGGATTTGCGGTGACAACGGATGCGCCGGAGCAAAAGTTCCCGCGCGAAAACGCCGCTATTCTTTGGTGCTGGAATCCCAGGTCGCGTTGCGCACGCCTGCATGGTTCTCAAGCTTGACCAGCACGGCATCGAGCTCCTTCGGATCGACCGCGGTGGACACCAGTGTCGCGACGATCTCGCGCTGGGTCTCGCTGAGTTCGTTCACCTCGACATCGCCGACCGGATATTTGGCAGCCTCAAGCGTATCCTGCAGCCGCTCGCGCATCTCGGCCACGGCATCCGGCGTCACCGTCAAACGAACATAATAGGTCACCTCGGACGACTGGGCATCGAGTGGCGTACGATTGATGGCATTGACCAGCGGCCGAAGCAGCGTGTTGCCGGCGAGGACGAACACGGTCAGCGCGACTGCTTGTGCAATCATGTCTGTCCCGGCGCAGCAGCCGACGGCCGCCGAACTCCACAATGTCGCCGCCGTGTTGAGGCCGCGGACATTGATGCCCTCTTTCATGATGACGCCGGCGCCAAGAAAGCCGATGCCGGACACGACATAGGCGATCACGCGGACCGCGCCGCCGGAGCCGTCGAGCTTCATGGCGAGATCGACAAAGGCCGCCGCGCTGACGGCTACCAGCACATTGGTGCGCAGTCCCGCGGTGCGCTGGCGATATTGCCGCTCGGCGCCGATCAGCGTGCCCAGCACAAAGGCCGCAGCCAGGCTCAGCAGCGTGTCGAAGAAATCCAGGGTCTGGAAGGTCGTGAGAAAGCGCATGGTTTTTCATGCGTACAGGAGATGACGGGGAGATGACAGGGGACGAGCGCAGGATTCGCTAACGGGTCGCAGATGGCGGTGGCTGGACCGCTCCGGGCCCGGACATCGTCTGCAGTCGTGGCACAATGGTGGTCACAGCACCGGCCAGTACCAGCGCAGTCGAGACGACGACAACGATAAAGCCCTTGCCCGGCAACTGCGCGACCCGCTCTTCCAGTCGCGTCACCCGTTCACCGAGGCCCCGGACCTCACCCTGAACATCCTTCACCTCGCCACGAACACCTTGTATCTCGCCGCGCAGTGCCTGTGTGTCGTCACGCAGCCCCTGTGTCTCGGCCCGTAGCGCCTGGGTCTCGGCGCGTAGAGCCAGTGTCTCACCACGCAACGCCTGTGTCTCGCCACGCAGCGCCTGCGTTTCGCCGCGCAGTGCCTGTGTCTCGCCGCGCAGCCCCTGTATCTCGCTCCGAACTTCACCACGGAATTCGTTGAGTTCACCTCGGAGATCCTTGATGTCGCTGCGGATCTCCCGAATGTCAGTACGCACTTCACCGACATCGCGCTTGAGATATTCGCCATCGCTTTGCAGCTTGGCGACCTCGATCAACAGCAAATCGGACGTGCGGCCGAATGGCGAGACTGCAGCGTGTTCGGATCCGGACACTGTAGAAGTCTCGACCATGCCGGCGCGCTTCCGCTGCGGTTCAGTGACACCCGCACATTAACGGGTGCGCCGACAGAAACACAACTATAATTATACCGCCAGCAGCCCCGCATCGCCAGCCTGATCCGCAAAGGCCAGCAGTGATCCCCGCGCATTCCAGGCCAGCGCCGTCACCGGCTCGCCCTTATTGGCGCGCACCAAAATCTCGGCGCCATCGACCAGCCGCACCATCAGCACCGTGCCGTTGCTGTAGCCGCAAGCGAGGATGTCCTGCTTGGGATGGCACGCGACGGCGGTCACCTTGGCCTGCAGCGGCGCCAGCATCGCCGGCTCCTTGCCCATCGGGCCGTCCTTGGTGGTGAACGGCCAGACGATCACGGTGTCTGCGCCGGAGGTCGCAAGACCCTTGCCGCCGGCGGTCCAGGCGATCGAGCGGACGCGGGCGGGATAGCCGGTCATGCGCATATGCTTGCCATCCGCGAGACGCCAGCCATGCAGTGCCGGTTCATGCATCGCGGTGACGAGGAATTTGTTGTCCGGACTGAAGATCACGCCGAGATGCGAGCCCTGCCATTCCAGCACTTCGGCGCTGCCGGCCATGTTCGGAAACCAAAGCGTGACGCCATTGTAGTGCGCGATGCCGAGCCGCAGCCCTTTGGGCGCGAAAGCGAGGCCGCCGACGGTGGACGGTACCTCGAAGCTTTTCACCTCGCCCTTCGGCGCTTGCACGAAAGCTGTCTTCCCCACCGACCACGCCACCGCGCCATCAGGATGCAAAGCGACATTGTCGATCCAGCGACGCTTGGCATCGGTCGCGAAGGTCGAGACCGCACCTTCGCGATCGAGCACCAGCACCTTGCCATCGTCGGAGCCCATGACGACGCGCTTGTCGTCAGCGGTCGAACAGAGAATGCCGCCGAAAGCGACCTCGACCGGTGAGGCACTGCCGCCCTGATCGACCAGCGTGACCTTCTCCTCGGCGCCGACGAATGCGGCCTTGTCACCGAGGAAGTGCACAGCCGACACGGCCGCGCCGATCGACACTTCGACCACGCGATCGGTGACCGAGACGATCGACTCTTGCTCCTTGAGCGGGTTGAAGTCGGACATCAGGCGGGAACGACGCTGGCGAAACCGTCGCGGATCATCTGCTCGGGCAGATCGCGGCCGATGAAGACGAGACGGCTTTCGCGCTTCTCGTCATCCTTCCACGGTCGCTGGTGATCGCCTTCCAGCATCATGTGCACGCCCTGGAACACATAGCGCTCGTCATCGCCGGTGAAGGAGATGATGCCCTTGGAGCGCAGGATCTTGCCGCCTTCCTTGGCCATCAGGTCCTGCAGCCAGGGCATGAAGGTCGAGGGATCGAGCGCTTTGTCGGTGCGCAGCGACAGCGATTGCATGTCCTCGTCGTGATAGTGCTTCAGGCCGTGGTCATGCCCATGACGGTGACGATGATCGTGGCCATGGTCGTGATCATGATGGTGGTGATCGTGATCGTCGGCATTGAGGAATTCCGGTTCGATCTCGAGGATGCGGTCGAGATCAAAGGCGCCGCGGTCGAGCACGTCTTCCAGTTTCACCTGCGCACGTTGGGTGCGATGCAGCTTCGCATAGGGGTTGATGGCGCGGATGCGTGCCTCGACTTCGGCAAGCTCGGGCGCGGTGACGAGATCGGTCTTGTTGAGGACAATGACGTCGGCAAAGGCGATCTGGTTCTTGGCTTCCGGCGCGTCCTTGAGGCGGTCGCTCAGCCACTTTGCATCCGCCACCGTGACGACGGCATCGAGACGGGCATTGGCCTGCACGTCTTCATCGACAAAGAAGGTCTGTGCGACGGGCGCGGGATCGGCAAGACCCGTGGTCTCGACGATGATGGCGTCGAACTTGCCCTTGCGCTTCATTAGGCCTTCGAGAATGCGCACGAGATCGCCGCGCACGGTGCAGCAGACGCAGCCATTGTTCATCTCGAACACTTCCTCATCGGCACCGATGATGAGGTCGTTGTCGATGCCGATCTCGCCGAATTCATTGACGATGACGGCGTATTTCTTGCCGTGGTTCTCCGTCAGGATGCGGTTCAGGAGCGTGGTCTTGCCGGCGCCGAGATAGCCGGTCAGCACGGTCACGGGAATTTTCTGAGAGGCGGCAGTGGTCATGTGCAAGGTTCTCCAAACAAAGACCTCATCCCGAGAGGGCATCTCGAAGGATGAGGCGATTGGGAGCGCGGCTATGGGGTCAGCGCGCCCGCCAGCGTCTTTATATTGTGCCTGACCATGGCAATGTAAGTGGGTGCATCGCCGTTTTCGGCGGTCAGGCTGTCCGAATACAGCGTTCCGCCGATCTTTGCACCGGTCTCCGCGGCGATCCGGCGGATCAGCCGGGGATCGCTCACATTTTCCAGGAATACGGCCGGAATCTTGGCCTTGCGGATCTGGGTGATGATGCGGGCGACATCCTTGGCCGACGCCTCGGATTCGGTCGAGACGCCTTGCGGAGCGACGAACTGGACGCCATAGGCGCCGGAGAAATAGCCAAACGCATCATGGGTCGAGATGACCTTGCGCTGTGCCTCGGGGATATTCGCCACCGCGGCCCGCACATCGCTTTCCAGCACCAGCAGCTTGTTCAGATAGGCCTCGGCATTGGCGTTGTAGACTTCGGCGCCGTCGGGGTCCGCCTTCGCCAGCGCATTGCGGATATTGCGTACATAAATCCCCGCATTGGCAATCGATTGCCAGGCATGCGGATCGTCATGACCATGATCGTGCTTATGTCCGTGATCGTGACCGCCCTCTTCCGCCGCTTCGCGCGGCTTGATGCCCTGAGTAGCGGTGACAATTTCGGCCTTGCCGCCGGCCGATTTCACCAGCCGCGGCAGCCAGCCTTCGAAGCCAAGGCCGTTGACGAAGACGAGCTTGGCCGCGGAGATGGTTTTCGCATCGGCCGGCGTCGGCGTGTACACATGCGCATCGCCATTGGGGCCGACCAACGTGGTCACAGCGACTCGCTCGCCACCGACATTGCGCACGAAGTCACCCAGGATCGAGAAACTGGCGACCACGTTCATCTTGTCCTGTGCCCAGGACGGGGTGATCGACGAGACGATGAGCAGAGCAACACCAAAAGCAGCGCCGCAGGATTTACGCAAGGACATCACAATTAAGCCTCAAGATGTCGGCCCGGAAACAGCTGTCTGAGCAATCCGGACACGCTGCCGAAGAACAGTGAAAACACATACAAAACCGCGGCAACCAGGATCACCGCTGGGCCGGACGGCACCTTGGTCTGGAACGAGAGCACGAGACCGCCATAGCCGGAGATCATCGCGCTCGCGACGGAGATCATCATCATGCCGGTGATATCGCGCGACCAGAACCGTGCGATGCCGGCGGGAAGGATCATCAGCCCGACCGCGAGCAGCGTGCCGAGCGCGTGGAAACCGTTGACGAGGTTGACGACGACGAGCGCAAGGAAAGCGAGATGCGCGGGCGCGCCCGCGCGGCTCACGGTGCGCAGGAAAACGGGATCGACGCATTCGATCACCAGCGGACGATAGATCACGGCCATCACCGCGAGCGTGATCGTCGCGTTGAAGGCGATCACCAGCAGCGTCTGGTCATCCAGTGCGAGGATGTTGCCGAACAGCACATGCAGCAGATCGATATTGGTGCCGCGCATGGAGACGATGGTGACGCCGACCGCAAGCGAGACGAGATAGAACGCTGCAAGCGAGGCGTCTTCCTTGATCACGGTGACGCGCGAGACAAGGCCAGCGAGCAGAGCCACAGAGAAGCCTGCGATCAAGCCACCAAATGTCATCGCGAACAGGTTGAGGCCAGAGAACAGGAAGCCGATCGCAGCACCGGGCAAGATCGCATGCGCCATGGCGTCGCCGACCAGGCTCATCCGCCGCAGCATCAGGAACACGCCGATCGGCGCGCCGCCGAGCGCAAGCGCGACCACGCCTGCCAATGCGCGACGCATGAATTCGAAATCGATGAAAGGCGCGATTAGCGCATCATAAAGCATGATCAGGCCGCCTGCGACCGCTCGTGGTCAGCCACGCAAGTGCCTGCGGTGTCGTCGAACGCCTCGCACATGCGGCGTGCTTCGAGCAGATTGTCGGATGTCAGCACGTCCGCGGTCTTCCCCCAGGCCACCGCGCCGCGTGCGAGCAGCAGTGTTTGCGAGAAATAAGCGCGCACCATTTCCATGTCATGCAGCGCCGCCAACACCGTCCGTTGCTCGGCGTGCCAGCGTTGCACCAGGGCGATCAGGTCCATCGTGGTCTTGGCGTCGATGGCATTGAACGGCTCGTCGAGCACGATGACGTCAGCATCCTGCAGCAGCACGCGTGCAAACAGCATGCGCTGCATCTGGCCGCCGGATAGCGTGCCGATATTGCGATTTTCAAAACCGTTGAGGCCGACGGCGGCGAGCGCCTGCGCGATCTGCTCGCGCGCCTTCTTGCTGATGCCGCCAAAGATGCCGGTCGTCCGCCACAGGCCGGTGCCGACGAAATCGAATACCGAGATCGGGAATGTGCGATCGATATCTGCGCTTTGCGGCAGGTAAGCGATGTCGCGCTGCTTGATGCCGCCCAGCGCAATCTTGCCCGACAGCGGTTTCAGGATCCCGACGATGCCGCGAAACAGCGTCGACTTGCCGGCGCCATTCGGCCCGACCACCGCGAGCAAAGCGCCCTGGGTCACATCCCCATTCAGGTGATGCACGGCGGGATGGCGGTCGTAGCCGAGCGTGACGTCGCGAAAACTCAACTGCACCGTCATGACGGCCTCATCGCCAGCAGGACCACCGCCCAGAGCCCTGCGGAGACCACCAGCGCGGCCGCGAGCCGGCCGGGCAGCGACATGCGCAGGATCGACCACGGCGATGGCTGGGCCGGATGCGGGGCGGACGGGTCGTGGCTGTGGTGAGCATGGCCATGCGCGTGACCATGGTGATGGTCGTGATCGTGGGGATGCGCGTGCGCCATGGCGGGCCGGAACCAATACGACGGCCAAAAGGCCAATGAAAACAAAGGCACCTTCCGGCACCACATTTCCAATCTATGTTACATTATAACGTAGCGCAAGCTTCTGTCAGGCGAACTGCCGCACCAGAGCCAAGCCCGCGAACAAGCCCGCGATGGACAGCGCGACGGAGCCAAGCACATAGGCCAGCGCGAGGCCGAGTTCGCCGCGCTCATAGAGGAGTGCCGCATCGAGCGAGAACGCCGAAAAGGTGGTGTAGCCGCCGAGAATGCCGGTCATTAGGAACAGCCGCCAGGGCTGCGACGCCTCGCCCTTGAAGGCGAGATAGCCCGCGATCAGGCCCATCACGGTCGAGCCGGTGATGTTGATGATGAAGGTGCCCCATGGAAACGCGGTGCCCCAGGCACGGCCGCTCATCACGGTGACGAAATAGCGAAGCACGGAGCCGAGGCCACCGCCGAGGAAAACGAGTGCGTATTGCATGATGGTTCGAAATCCGATTCCGGCCTCGCAGCCGTCATTGCGAGCCAAGGGAAAGTTGTCAACTTTCTCTTGGCGAAGCAATCCAGAAAACCAAGAGCTGGATTGCTTCGTCGCGAGAGTTCCTCGTAACGGCGCCCAAAAGAAAAAGGCGGCAGCTTGCGCTACCGCCCATCCCTCACGCCGTGAAGCGCAAAGACGATCAGACCGCCTTGCCGTACAGCTCGTCCACATAGTCCCAGTTGACGAGGTTATCGACGAACGCCTTGAGATAGTCGGGGCGACGGTTGCGATAGTCGATGTAGTAGGAGTGCTCCCAGACGTCGACGCCGAGGATCGGGGTCGCGCCGTGCACCAGCGGGTTTTCGCCGTTCGGGGTCTTGGAGATTTCGAGCTTGCCGTTCTTGACGGCGAGCCAGGCCCAGCCCGAGCCGAACTGGCCGGCGCCAGCAGCAGCGAAATCGGCCTTGAACTTGTCGAGACCGCCGAGATCCTCGTCGATCTTCTTGGCCAGACGGCCCGGCAGCTTGTCGCCACCGCCATTCGGCTTCATCCAGTTCCAGAAATGGAGATGGTTATAGTGCTGGCCGGCATTGTTGAAGAGCGCGGCGTTCTTGCCGAACGAGCCCTTCACGATCTCTTCGAGCGACTTGCCCTCGAATTCGGTGCCCTTCAGCAGGTTGTTGCCGTTAGTCACATAAGCCTGATGGTGCTTATCGTGATGGAATTCCAGCGTTTCCTTCGACATGTACGGCGCGAGCGCGTCATGAGCGTAGGGCAGATCGGGAAGCGTGAAGGTCATGGGGTCAAGGTCCACGTTAATGGGAGAGTTGGCTTAACGGGAACCTTTATAGAAGGTTCCCGTTCTCTCGCCCACCCTTTGATTTGAATCGGGCGGCGCTTGTTGTTCAAGCCGGATTTGGCACCACCGACGGAATGGCATCGCGCCGCACCGGCGGCTTCACATTCATCAGCATCTGGAAACAGCCGGCGATCAGGCCGATGACCACGGCGAACTGCCATGCGCGATCGTAATTGCCGAGTTGCGCAAAGATGAGGCCGCCGCCCCAGGCGCCCAGGAAAGAACCGGCCTGATGGCTGAGAAAGGCGATGCCAGTCAGCGTCGCCATGAAGCGCAAACCGAAAAGTTGCGCGACGAGGCCGTTCACCAATGGCACCACGCCAAGCCACAGCGAGCCGAGCACAGCAGCAAACACAAGCGTGGTGGTGGGTGTCGCCGGGAAATAGAAATACGCAGCGAGCGCGAACGAGCGCGCGATATAAATTCCGCCGAGCAGAATCTGCTTCGGATAGCGGCCACCGAGCCAGCCGAAGGCGTAAGAGCCGAACACATTGAACAGGCCCACCATCGCCAGCGCAGTGGCGCCAAGCGAGGGATCGAGGCCGCAAGTGGCGAGATAATTCGGCAGATGCGTGGTGATGAAGACCAGTTGCAGGCCACATACGAAGAACGACAGCGCCAGCACGATATAGCCGGAATGGCCGAGCGCGGACTGTACGACGGCGCCGAGCGATTGCACCGGCTCGTCACTCGGCGCGCGTTCGATCTTGTCCGACTGGCCAGCCAGCAAAGCCGCGGGGATCATCACGGCAGCGAGGCCGAGAAAGCCGATCAGCGCCACCTGCCAGCCGGCGGTGGAAATCAGCGCCTGCGCCAGCGGCGATGCGATGACGAGGCCGAGCGAGCCTGCCGCCGACACCGCGCCCATGGTCACGCTGCGCTTGGCTGCGGAAACCGAGCGCGAGGCAACGGTCATCGTCATGCTCGAGGCCGTGCAGGACAGTGCGAGACCGACGCACAGACCGGCGCCGAGCGTGAAAAAGAGCGGCGTCGTGGCGAACAGCATGAAGACAAGGCCAGCCGCATAGATCAGCACGCCGGAGATCATCACCCAGCGGGTGCCGAAGCGATCGGCGATGGCGCCCACGAAAGGCTGCGAGATGCCCCACACCACATTTTGAAGCGCCGTGGCGAGCGAGAAGTCGGCCGTGGTGATGGCGGTGTCGCGCAGGATCGAGGGCTGAAACAGACCAAAGCTCTGGCGCATGCCCATGGCCAGGCTGAGCAACGTTGCTGCGCCGGCCAAAATCGCCCAGCGCTGATACTTCGAAAGCTCCGCCTCGGTCATTCTCCCGCCCCTTGAATTACCAGAATATTATTCTCGTATAAGCATGGGATTCGATAAGTTTTCTACCCACACGGAGCCTTATAAGGCTGCACCGGACGCAGGGGCGATCAGCGAAAATGAGTATCGAGATTGAAATCGTCACTGGCGACGCGGCTTGGCCGCGCGTCAAGCCGCTGTTCGACCTGGTTTGGCCCCCGGCAACCGTCGCGCAGCTGTCCTGGGCGAATGTCGAATTCGCCCATCCTGATCTCCGCGTGATCGTCGAAGCCGACGAGCAGCCGGTTTGTCATGTCGGCTTGTATCGCCGCACGGGGATTTGGCGCGAGCGGCCGATCCGGATCGGCGGCATTGGCGGCGTGCTCACGCATCCGGATTTCCAGCGTCAGGGGCTTGCCAGCGTCGCCATCGATGCTGCCTTGCATACGCTGCGCGATGAACGCTCTAACGACTTTGCGCTGCTGTTTTGCGATCCCGGGATGACTGGCTTCTATACGAGCCGCAATTGGAAGCCCTACCAGGGCGAAGTGTTCGCGGAGCAGAAGGGCGAACGCGTTCGCTTCGATGCAATGCAGCCGCTGGTCTATTACCTGAAGCGCGCGCCGCATGAAGGCGAGTTGGATCTCTGCGGCCTGCCTTGGTGATCATCCAAAACCCGATCAAATCTCGGTAATTGCGACAATTTCGCTTTACCCTAGCGTCTCACGCCAATTGCGCGAATCCGTTTTCTTGTTATGCAAGCCGCCTGATCCGAGGAGAATTGCATGTCGATCCGCACCGCCGTCATGACCGCATTGCTGGGTGTCACACTTGCCACGCCCGCATTGGCGCAAGCTGGTGGCGAAGCGGGCGTGTGGCAGACTCAGGCCGGTGATGCCAATGTCCGTGTCAGCAAATGCGGTTCGCAGCTTTGCGGTGTCATCGTCTCGCTGCGCGACAAGATCGATCCGCGCACTGGCCAGCCGCCGATCGACGACAAGAATCCCGATCCCAAACTCGCAACGCGCTCGATGATCGGCGTGCATCTGTTCTTTGGCATGAAGCCCACTGGCGCGAATACCTGGTCGGGTCAGATCTATAACGCTGACGACGGCAAATATTATGTGAGCAATGTCTCGCTGACCGGACCGAGCACGCTCAAGGTCGAAGGCTGCGTCGGCGCGATCTGCGGCGGCGAAAACTGGTCGCGCGTCGGTCGCTGATCAGCGGATTTCAGCGCCGAAAACGCCATCTTCGACCGGCATTGGTCAGAAATCATGCGGCAATCTTGCGGCGCCACAGAGGCAATCCGGAGGCAGGGGCCATGGCGCAGTTTTAGCGTAAAACCGCAGCCATTTCCCCCGCGATTGCGTGTTTGGTCAGGCCCACTCGCCCTTGCGGAAGACCGGAACCCGCCGGCCATCGTCATGGACACCGTCGACGTCGATCTCGCCGGAGCCGATCATCCAATCGATATGGATGAAACTCTTGTTGCCGCCCTGGGCCGCGATCTGTTCGGGCGTCAGCTTGTCGCCGTCGACGAAGCATTTTGAATAGCACTGGCCAAGCGCGATGTGGCAGGCAGCGTTTTCGTCGAACAGCGTGTTGTAGAACAACAGCCTGCTGGCCGAGATCGGCGACGAATGCGGCACCAGCGCCACTTCGCCGAGACGGCGTGAGCCTTCATCCGTGTCCAGCACCTTGTTGAGCACCGCTTCGCCGCGAGAGGCTTTCGCCTCGACGATCTTGCCGTCCTCGAACCGTACCGCGATGTCTTCGATCAGCGTGCCTTGATAGGACAGCGGCTTGGTCGAGCGGACATGTCCGTTCACACGCGCAGCATGCGGCGTGGTGAAGACTTCTTCGGTCGGGATGTTGGCATTGCAGATGATCCCGTTCTTGGCCGTGGAGGCGCCGCCTTCCCATTCGTGGCCATCGGCGAGACCCACCACGAGATCGGTGCCCGGTCCCTTGAAATGCAGCGCGTGAAAACGCTGGCCGTTCAGCCAGTCGGTGCGGGTGCGCAGCGAAGCGTTGTGCTTCGTCCAGGCGCCAATCGGATCGGCGTTGTCGACGCGCGAGGCGGCGAAAATGGCTTCGGCGAGTTTTTGCACGGCGACGTCGTCGTCATCATTCGGGAACACCTGCTTGGCCCAGGACAGCGTGGGATAGGCGACGATGTTCCAGTTGATGTCGAAGCCGGCGATCTTCTGCAGGGCCGGCTGATAGGCGATGGAGTTCGCCTTGCTCGCGCGCGCGACTTTTGCAGGGTCCTCGTTCGACAGCAGCATCGGATTGTCACCGACGATGGCGAGGCGTGCCGTGTTGTTGCCGAGCGCTTTCGCCATGCCCTCATACAACCAGCCGGCGGCGCGATCAAAGGTGTCGTCATGGCCATGGCGATAGCGGGCCAGTGTCATTTCTTCATCCGAGAAGAACGGCGTGACCAGACCTGCACCGGCTTTATAGGCATGCTCCGCAATCTTGCGCACCAGCGGCAGTGCCGCGGCAGGTGCCGTCAGCAACAGATCCTGTCCCGGCACCAGTTGCAGCCCGACTTTGACGGCGACTTCGGCAAGCCGGTCGAGTTTGACGGGATCGATGGCGTGGGGGCGCTGGTGGATGGTCATGAGGGGCCTGCTTAGACTGTGGTCGGTGACGCGAATGTAGGGAATGCGGGAGCGATTTGCCACCGGCCCTGTCATCCCGGCGGACGCCGGGATCCATACACACCAGCGCCTGAGTTGAAACGCGCAGGTGGCGGCTTGTCTTCGCCTCATGGCTTCGGAGGTTATGGGTCCCGGCGTTCGCCGGGACGACAGGAGATGCAACGTTCTGGCTTTTGCGCGTTATATCAGGGAAGCTGGCGCAAGCAGCCGATTCAACCAGGTGGACTGTGAGGCAGATACGTATCGCCTTTAATATCGGCCTCGACGCCTTTTACCGCTTTCTTGCCGATGACGGCTGGGCGATCGCCAGCCATATCGCGCTGTCCACGCTGATGGCGCTGTTTCCGTTTCTCATCGTGCTGGCCTCACTCGCCGGCTTCTTCGGCTCCAAGGATCTTGCCGATCAGGCGGTGAACCTGCTGCTGGAAGTCTGGCCGGATCAGGTTGCCGGCGCGCTGTCATCGCAAATCCATGAGGTGCTGACGACGACGCGCGGTGACGCCTTGACCATCGGCCTCGTCCTCGCCGTCTATTTCGCCTCCAACGGTGTGGAGAGCCTGCGCGTCGCGCTGAACCGCGCATATTCGGTGGTGGAGCCGCGGCGCTGGTATTGGCTGCGGCTGGAATCCATCGGCTACACGCTGATTGCCGCCGTCACGGCACTGCTGCTCGCGTTCCTGATCGTGCTCGGGCCCTTGGTGCTCGAGATCGTGCGGCGCTATGTGCCTCTCGTCATCGAGAACAATGAGCGCCTGCTCACCTTCGCCCGCTACGGCATCACCATCGTCGCCATGATCATCGCATTGGTGATCCTGCACACCTGGCTGCCCGCCGGGCGGCGCACGCTATGGCAGATCATGCCGGGCATCGTCTTCACGATGCTCGCTTCGCTGGCATCGGGCATCGGCTTCGGCCTCTATCTCGCGCGCTTCGCCACCAATTACGTGACGATGTATGCGGGCCTCGCCTCGGTCATCATCGCGTTGGTGTTCCTGTATTTCATTTCCGCGATCTTCGTGTTCGGCGGCGCGCTGAATGCAGCGATCATTCGCTCGCGACTGCCAGACGGCGTTTCGCAGCAAGAAGCGCAGTCGCTAGCGCCCGTGGAGAAACCGGCTTGATCAGGAATTTATCGGCTCCCGCCTGACGCGCCGCCGCCTCGTCCTCGCCGCGGCCGGAGACGCCGATGACGGCAATCCTGGCATACGGCTTCTTCAAAGCGCGGATCTGGCGGATCGCCTCGATGCCGCTGATATCCGGCAGCACCATATCCATCAGCACCGCATCGAAATCGCCCTGCGCGACGCGCGTCGCGGCATCTTCGCCTCGGCCGATGAATTCGGCCTGATGGCCGAGCTCGGTGAGAATGGCGTTCAGCACCACGCGACCGAACGGATTGTCTTCGACGCTGAGAATACGCAGCGCCTCGGTGGCGGCGGCTTCCTCCTGCGATTGCGCCATCAGCGCAATCTCGCCGCGGACCTGATCGAGCGCCACGGTGAGCGTGAATGTGGTGCCGCCGCCGCGGCGCTGGGTGGCCGCGACATCGCCGCCCATCGCCTTGGCGAGTTGCTTCACCGAGAACAGGCCGAGCCCGGCGCCGCCGAAACGCGCCGCGATGGAGACATTGGCCTGCGAAAACGGCCGGAACAGCTTTTTGGTCTCCGCCAGCGTGAGGCCGATGCCCGAGTCGGACACCGCAAAGGACACGCCGATCTTGCCGGCGATGCGGACCGGCGAGACCTTCAGCGTGACATTGCCGCGCTCGGTGAATTTCACGGCATTGTCGATCAGGTTTTCCAGCGCGGCGCGCAGCCGGACGGGATCGCCGATGGCGAAATTCGGCAGCTTGTCGGAGATGGCGACGGTCGCTTGCAGCCCTTTCGCCGTCGCGCGGCCGGCCAGCGAATCACCGACGCCGCGGCTCAGCGTGCGCAGATCGAAGAAATCCTGCCGCAGGTCGAGACCCGCTTTGTGATTCCGTGCGGCATCGACGAACAGCGTCGCAAGGCCGGCGAGATGCTCGGCGCCGGCCTTGATGGTCTCGACCCAGCGGCGCTCGCGCTCGGACAGTTCGGAGGTGGCAAGCAGATCGCTGACCGCGAGAATGCCGGTGAGAGGTGTGCGCACCTCATGGGCGAACATGGCCAGCGCCTGCTCGACCATCGCATCGGCGCGCATCGCCGCCGGCGCAATGCGGGGTTTTCGCGCGGCCTTCTTGGCGACGCGGCCCTTTACCGTCTTCGGCTTTGCGATTGTCGTGCTGCGCTTCCGCGGTTTGCGCGTCGCGCGCGATGTCAGCGCCATTGGATGTCCACCCGTCTTTTGCAGCATGACATGGTGGACCGGGCAGAGTCACGCCGCTGGCCCGATCGACGTCTGGATAACCTCATTCAGGTCACAGAGTGAGCGGTCACCGTTGCGGCGGCAGTCCGACCAAACGGCGAATATCCGCAGGCGACACGCCGTCCGCCCGCAATGCGCGCAAGCTGGTGGACGCGATCGATTTCGCAAGCTTTGCCCCCGCCTCGTCGCGCAACAGCGCATGGTGGCGATAGATCGGGACGGGCAATCCGAGCAATGCCTGCAGCAGCCGATGCACGCTGGTGGACCAGAACAGATCCTGGCCACGAACCACATCGGTAACGCCCTGCAGCGCATCGTCGATCACCACCGAGAGGTGATAGCTGGTGGGCACTTCCTTGCGGGCCAGGATCACATCGCCCCAGGCTTCCGGCCGCGCGGCGACCTCGCCGGTCTCACCATCAGGGCCACAGCCGCACTCCTGCCAAGCCAGCGCGCCGATCGTCTCGATGGCGGCAGCCATGTCGAGCCGCAGCGCCATCGGCGCGCCGGATCGTTTCAACGCAGCCACTTCATCGGCAGAGAGCGACTTCGCCGTACCGGGATAGAGCGGCGCGCCATCGGGATCGCGTGGCCATGGGCCCTTTGCTTCCTCGGCCGCCACCAGCCGCGCAATCTCGGTCCGGCTCTCGAAACTGGGATAGAGCAGCCCCATTGCGGCTAGCCGGTCGCAAGCAGCGACATAGGCATCGAGATGATCGGACTGCCGCCGTACGGGCGTCTCCCAAGTGATGCCGAGCCAGGCCAGATCCTCATAGATCGCCTGCTCGTATTCCGGCCGGCATCGGGTGATGTCGATGTCCTCAATCCGCAGCAGCAGGCGGCCACCCGCCTGTCGCGCCAGATCGGCATTCAGCAGCGCTGAATAGGCATGGCCGAGATGGAGATAGCCGTTCGGGCTCGGCGCGAAACGGAAGACGGGCGGCTGGTTCATGCTCAAATCCCTACCACCGATCGGCGGTAGCGGACGAGAAGCGTTGTAAGCAGAAGCCTTTTCAAAGCAAAACGGCAGATATCGGTCGATACCTGCCGTTCGAGACCTCACATACTGGTTGTGGTTACGACTCCGCGCCCCGGCCGCCCTGGATCACCACCACGCGGCTGCCGATCTTCACGCGATTGTAGAGATCGATGACGTCCTGGTTCATCAGGCGGATGCAGCCGCTGGACACGGCGGTGCCGATGGTCTCGGGCTCGGTGGTGCCATGGATACGGAACATGGTGTCGCGGTCACCCTGATAGAGGTACATCGCGCGCGGCCCGAGCGGATTTTCGAGACCACCGGCCATGCCGCTGGCGAGATGGCGATAGCGCGCCGGCTCGCGATTCATCATGTTCTCGGTCGGGCTCCAATGCGGCCATTCCGCCTTGCGCCGGATGGTGGCGCTGCCGGCGAAAGCGAGGCCCGCTTTGCCGACGCCGATGCCATAGCGCATCGCCTTGCCGTCGCCTTCGATGAGATAGAGATGACGCGCGGCGGTATCGACCACGACGGTGCCGACGGATTCTCGCGTGCGGTAATCGACACGCTGGCGCAGCATCGCCGGATCGATGCCGGAGACATCGATGGCAGGCAGCGTGTGGCCGCCGTCAATCACTTCCGCATATTTCGAGGACGAACCGCCAAGACCTGCCGACATCATCCCGCCGCTGCCGGCGCACCCCGCCAGCAAAGCCGGCAAAACAAAAAGCGCCACAAGACGCGGCCAGCGCGATCCACCCAAACCTGTCATTTCCATTCCCGATTACGAACCCGCCCGCGCGAGGCGACACCGTTGTCATACAGGGCTGGCTGCGGATCGCAGGCTCAAGAGCGCGTCATCCGGGCATGGAACAGGCGCAAATGGGCATTTTGCCGATGGCTGTGACGAGAGAGCCACAGCGGCGCGTTGCCGCGCCATTACCTCAAGCTGTGATGTCGCCGGAACGGTCGATCAACGCGAATGCGTGTCATTGCAGGTGGCAGCGGCCTTAGGATGTGCCGAGCACAGCGATACCCATCATCTCATGCGCTTGATGTGATGGGTATCGTTGCGCTCGACCCATCCTACTACACATTCGTTTTGCGCATCATAATGCGAAGCAGTTGCAGCTATATCACGCCGGCTTGCATCTCGTCCGTACGCGGTCTAGAGCACGGGCCGCGCCGCCGCCGGCACTTCCATCACGACGAGACTTCACATGACAAGCGTTCGCAATCTTGCGCAAGGCAGTATTGCCGTTGGCTTGATCGTGCTCGGTTTGAAATACTGGGCCTATCATCTCACCGGCAGCGTGGCGCTGCTGTCGGACGCGATCGAAAGCATCGTCAATGTCGTGACGGCCTTCGTTGCCTTTCTCGCGATCAGCCTCAGCGCGAAGCCTGCCGACGACGAACATCCCTACGGCCATCACAAGGCCGAGTATTTTTCGGCCGTGCTCGAAGGCGTGCTGATCGTGCTCGCGGCGATCCTGATTCTGCGTGAGGCTTATTTCTCCTATCTCGAACCGCGCAAGCTCGACACGCCCTGGCTCGGCCTCGCCGTCAACGGCGCTGCCACCATCATCAATACCGGATGGGCCTGGCTGCTGATCAAGAACGGCCGGGCGCGACGCTCGCCCGCACTGATTGCCGACGGCCGCCACCTGATGACCGACGTGGTGTCGTCGCTCGGCGTGCTGGCCGGTGTTGCCGTTGCGGCGCTGTCGGGCATCGCTGTGCTCGACCCGATCCTCGCGGCGCTGGTGGCGCTGAATATTCTGTGGGCCGGCTGGGGCTTGATGAAGGAGTCGCTCAGCGGCCTGATGGACGAAGCGCTGGAGCCATCGACGCTCGCCACCATCAAGCAGACGATCTCGGCCCATGCCATCGGCGCGATCGAAGCGCATGACCTGCGCACCCGCCGCGCCGGCAGCATGACCTTTATCGATTTCCATCTCGTGGTGGCAGGAACCACTACCGTGAGCGCCGCACACGATATCTGCGACAATCTGGAACAGGCCATCCGCGCCGAGATCGGCGAAGCGCTGATCACGATCCATGTGGAGCCCGATGACAAGGCGAAGCATTCGGGGATCGTGGTGCTGTGAAGCTCTTCCCTCATCCTGAGGAGCCGCGCAGCGGCGTCTCGAAGGATGGCCGCAAGCTCGGAGCCCGGCGATGTCATGGTTCGAGACGCGCGCCAAGTGGCGCGCTCCTCACCCCGCTTGAACGCAATTGCGTTCAAGCGAGAGGGACGGAGTTTTGATCTACTGCCTTTGACAGTTCCCTCCCCCATGCTAACCATGGGGCGAGGACTGCACCCGTGACACATGGATCGCGCAAACGCTGGTTTGGCGCCGTGGCTTCTTTGGCCGCGGTCTATGCGCTTGTGCTCAATGTCGTGCTGTCGAGCCTCGTGCTCGCGTCGATCCCGCCGGCAGCCCAGGCCGCAGCCCTCGAGCTCTGCCTCACCCATCCCGATCTCGCGGCCTCTCCCGACGGCAGCGGCAAGACCACTGCGCCGGCCGTACATTGCCCGCTCTGCGTCGGTACGCATGCGCCCGGCGCCCCGCCGGCCGTCGCCACTTTCTCCATCTCGCGCATCGCCATCGCGATCGCGCCGATTGCCACGCCCGACGCACGTATCGTCGCGGAACAGGCGACCTCCGACCACCGGGCCCGCGCACCGCCGCAGCTGAGCTGACGTCCCACGACGCCTCACGCCGCGCATCTGCGCGTGCGTATTCAGTTCAATCCCGGTGGAGTTTCACCTCATGTTTTCCGTATCCTCGCGGCTGCACGGCATTTTGCTGGCATCCGCGGCCACGCTCATTCCGAGCGTGGTATCGGCCCAATCGGCCCCATCCACATCGCTTCCGGCGGTCACCGTTGACGCGCCTGCGCAGCAACGTGCCTCGACAACGCGCAAGCCGCGTCAAACTGCGCCCAACGCCCGCACGGCGCGCAGCAGCGCGGCGCCATCGACAACGCCGGCAGCCGCCGCTGCGACCGCCGTGCCCGGCTCTCTTACTGTTTTGACCGCACAGCAAGCCCTGCGCGAGATCCAGCAGACGCCGGGAGGTGTCGCGCTGGTGACGGCAGATCAGTGGAAGAACTCCACGCCGTCCAACACGATCAAAGACGTGCTCGATTACGTGCCGGGCGTTTTCGCGCAGCCGAAATGGGGCGACGACACGCGGCTGTCGATCCGCGGCTCCGGGCTATCACGCAACACGCATCTGCGCGGCGTGCAGCTCTATATGGACGGCATTCCGATCAATACCGCGGACGGCTATGGCGATTTCCAGGAGATCGATCCGACCGCGTATAAATATGTCGAGGTCTTCAAGGGCGGCAATGCACTGCGCTTCGGCGCGAACTCGCTCGGCGGCGCCATCAACTTCGTGACGCCGACGGGCCGCGACGGCGCGCTGAAAGATTCCTGGCTCAATGCCGTCTCGCTCGACATGGGCGCGTTCGGCTTCCGTCGATTGCAGGCGTCGACCGGCGGCGCCAATGGCCCATGGGATGGTTTTGTCACCGCATCAACGCAATCGGCAGACGGCTTTCGCGACCACAGCTGGGGCACCGCGACGCGTGTGAGCGGCAATGTCGGCTATCAGTTCTCACCCGATTTCGAAACGCGCTTCTATCTCAATGCCAACAGCGTGCAGCAGCGCATCCCGGGCTCGGTGAGCAAGACGTCGGCGCTGACATCGCCACAGACCGCCGCGGCCGGCAATCTCGCCTCTGATTATCAGCGCAATATCGACACCGTGCGCCTCGCCAACAAGACGACGATCCGCCTGGACAATACCACGATCGATTTCGGGCTTTTCGGCGTCGACCGTCACTTGATGCATCCGATCTTCGCCTATCTGGACTACGCCTATCAGGACTATGGCGGCTTCGCGCGCTCCACCGATGACCGCCAGATCGGCGGCTATCGCAACGTCTTCGTCGCCGGCGTCAACGTCATCAACGGCCGCATCGACAACAAGCAATATGTCAATCTCGCCGGTCAAAGGGGGGGACTGACATATTGGTCGATCGACCGGTCGAAGAACACCTCGGTCTATGTGGAGAATTCGTTCTATGTGGCCCCGAGCGTCGCGCTGGTCGGCGGCACGCAATTCCTCTACGCCACGCGCGAACGTGAAGTCCTGCTCGGCACCGGCGCCGGCAAGACCGAATTCAATCTCTGGAGCCCGAAGGGCGGCTTGCTCTGGAATATCGATCCGACCTGGCAGGCCTATGCGAATGTGTCGCGCAGTGCCGAATTGCCGAGTTTCGGCGAAAGTGTATCGGGGGCGGGAAATCCCGTCATTCCGTTCACGAGCATTCGCCCGCAGCGCGCCACCACCTTCGAAGTCGGTACCCGCGGCCGGCGCCCGGACCTGACCTGGGAGTTGACCGGCTACCGGGCCAACATCCGCGACGAACTGCAATGCATCTATAGCTCCAACGGCAATTGCAACGTCTCGAATGCGGATCGCACCATCCATCAGGGCATCGAAGCCGGCCTCGGCATCGCGGTGCTGAAGGGGATGTTCGACGCATCGGCACAGCCGGACAGGCTGTGGCTCAACATGGCCTATACGCTGAACGACTTCCGCTTCGACAATGATGCGCTCTACGGCAACAATCTGCTGCCCGGCGCGCCCCGGCACTATCTCCGCGCCGAGCTGCTCTACAAGCACGCCAACGGTTTCTATCTCGGCCCCAATGTCGAATGGGTGCCGGAATCCTATTACGTCGATAGCGCCAATACGCTGAAGACCGAGCCCTATGCATTGCTCGGCCTGAAGGCAGGCGTCGATAATGGCGGCACTTACTCCGGCTATATCGAGGCGCGCAACATTCTCGATACCCGCTACATCGCGTCTGCCAGCATTCTCAATGTGGCGACCGCAACTTCACCGCTTTTTGAACCCGGCACCGGCCGCGCCATCTATGCCGGCATCAAAGCAAGGTGGTGATGATGACGATTCAAGCTAGACTGCCATTCGCGAAAGGACATTCCATCATGAACCGATCCCTGCTGCTCATCATGGCGCTCGGCACAGCCGCAATGCCAGCTTCCGCTCATGTCTTCGTCCAAAGCGGAACGGCCACGATCGGCGGCTCGTATCGCGCGGTGCTCGCCGTGCCGCATGGCTGCGGCGCATCGCCGACCACAAAGATCACCGTGCAGATTCCCGAAGGGATGATTGCCGTCAAGCCGATGCCGAAGGCTGGCTGGCTGATCGAGACCAAGAAGGGCCCGTATGCGCAGAGTTACGACTTCATCCATGGCATGAAGGCGTCCGAAGGCATCAAGCAGATTTCCTGGACGGGTAAGCTCGACAACGACTTCTACGACGAGTTCGTGTTCTCGGCTTATCTACCGGCATCGCTGAAAGCAGATGCGCCGCTGTACCTGCCGACGCTGCAGACCTGCGAGAACGGTTCGGAAGACTGGGCACAGATTCCCGCCGCGGGCCAGGATTCGCACAGCCTGAAATCGCCCGCGCCTGCACTGCGTCTGGCGGCGGCCTCTTCAAGGGATGCGATGGCGCAGATGGCCGGCATGGTGCATGCGGGCGACCTGATGATCGCGACGCCGTGGACCCGCGCCACGCCGCCTGCGGCCAAGGTGGCCGGCGGCTATCTCACCATCACCAATAACGGCAAGAGCAGCGACAGGCTGCTCGGCGGTTCGTTCACCGGCGGCAGCCGAATCGAGGTGCATGAGATGAGCGTGACCGATGGCGTGATGAAGATGCGCCCGCTCAATGACGGACTGGAGATCAAACCCGGCGCCACTGTGAAGCTTGAGCCCGGCGGCTATCACCTGATGCTGATGGATCTGAAAAAGCCGTTCGCCAAAGGCGACAAAGTGAAGGCGCAGCTACAGTTCGAGAAGGCTGGAAAGGTCGATATCGATCTCGACGTCAATGCCGTCGGCGCTTCGGCTCCCGCCGGTGGCGGTCACGTTCACTAAGCGAGCGGCATGTGAGCCGTTATCCGGGATCGCGCGACTGCGCGGTCCCGATCAGCAGCTGGTGTGATCGCAAACACGCTGCTGCCACTGCAATACGGGCTGATCGACGCGGACGAGCTTCACGGCACCGCAGTGATCGCATGAGAACGAGCGCGTTTCGAAACCCTCGAACTGATCGATCGACTTGAGCTGAACGCGCGTGCGGCAGCTGTCGCACTTGAGATGGCTGGTGCGAATATTATCGTTACTGTGCCGACGATGCGACATCTGAACCTCGGTTGGGCATTGGCGCCCTTTCGGCGACCACGACGACGAAAGAATTAATCGCGAAATTTAACAACACGGAGTCAAATACGAATCACCGACATGTCGGTTTCGAAATATTTGTCTATTTTCGATAGCTTGCAACAATAGCTAAGAAACAGGCGGTCACAATCGCTTCATCCGCCGCGCGGGCGGTCACCTGATGATCAAATCTGCACGAGATCGGATCATTTTACTACACGACGAAAGGCTGATCGTTCGGTTTCGAACAGGTTCCCGTCAGCCTCGATACGCCTTTTCAATAGGGCCTTTCTATCGATCTTTGTTTTCAGTGAAGCCTTTTTTCAGTGGAGCCTTTTCAGTGAAGCCTTGGCGCCTTCATCATTCGGGCGCGATCGGTGGAAACGAGTTCCACGTCGAAGGTATCGCCACCCCGATAGAGTGTGAGTGGCACGTCGCAGCCGGCCGTGCCGAGATCCCAGAGCGCGCGGTAGAATTCGGCGGAGTCCCGGACCTCCTCGCCATTGACGGCTAGGATGACATCGCCGGTCTTCAATTCGGCACGCGCCGCCGGGCCGCGCTTGGCGATACCCACCACCACAACCTTATCCTCGACCTCCGCGGCATAGAGCCCAAGCCACGGCCGCGCGGGCTTGTTGACCCGGCCGAACTTGCGGAGGTCATCGAGCACCGGCTTCAGCAGGTCGATCGGCACGATCATGTTGAGATGCTCGTTTTGCCCGGCATGCTCGCGTTCGATCTGTAGCGAGCCGATGCCGATCAGTTCGCCTTTGCTATCGATCAGCGCCGCGCCGCCCCAGTTCGGATGCGCGGGATGCGTAAAAAAAGCATCATCGATGAGATATTCCCAATAGCCGGCAAATTCCTGCACTGCGGCAATCTTGCCGGACACCGAACGCGTCCGCCCGCCGGCACCGCCGATGAGAACGCGATCGCCGAATTTGGCAGCGCTGGAATTGCCGAGCTTGAGCGGCGTGACATCGATATCGCCAAGCACCTGGACCAGCCCGAAGCCCGTCTCCTGGTCGACGCCGAGCACGGTGCCGGGCACCACATTGCCGTCGCCGAGATGGACCCAGATAGTTTCCGCCTCGGTGATCAGATAGCCGATGGTGAGGATGAGGCCGTCATCGATCAGCACGCCATTGCCGGCGCGCTCGGTGCCCAGCGTCTCGGCCGTGAAGGCGTCTTCGGGGATGATGCAATGGAGGCCGACCACGGCATCCAGCGCGCGATCCAGATCGAAAGCAAACTCTTCCGCGCGCGGCTGCACGCCGGACGGCACTTTCCATTCGGTCAATGACGGCATCCAAATCTCCTCGTCCGTATCGCCCGCCTTGCGAGCATATAGGAATCGATCGGCGATGCAAAAGTCCGGCGCTGGACCCGAATCACAGTCTAACCTGCGTTCACCCAATCCAGCAGCACCGGATTGATCTCGCGCGGGTAACAGTGGCTGAGATCGTCGAGTTCGCGATAGGTGATGTCCGCGCCCGCGACCGTGAGCGCATCTCGCGCGTCGCGTGCAGTCTGCACCGGAAACATCCAATCAAGACGCCCATGGGTGAGATGGATCGGCAGACCGCGCAGACGGTCCGCATCAGCGAACTGCGCCATCAGCGGATGGAAGGTCGCCGAGACCGGGGCGAGATGGGTGAACGGCGCGTCCGCGCGCAGGCCGCTCACATAACAGAAGGTCCCGCCGTCGCTCATGCCGGTGAGCAGCCGGCGCGACGCATCGATCGTGTAACGCGCCTGCACGATGTCGAGGATCGCAGCGATGTTCGGCGTATCGGCATCATCCCCCATCAGCGCCCATGTACTGCCCATGGCGGTCGGCGCAATCAGGATCGCGCCGCGGGCGCGCGCATCGGCGAGCCAGCTCCACAGGAACGCACGGCCATTGCCGCTGCCGCCATGCAGCGCGACCACCAGCGGCCAAGCACGATCCGGCGTGTAGTATTCGGGTACATAGAGCGCAAAACTGCCGCGTGCGCCGGGCTCGCCGCCGCCGTGAATCACACCGGTGGCTGCGGCAGCAGGTTGTGCCAGCCGATCGGCCAGCGCGGTATCCTCACGCCGCTCCGGCGGCAGGAAGAAGCTGCTGACGGGCGGCAAGCGCGCCACCGTCGCATAAAGCGCCTCTTGCGCACGCGGCGCGTGGCGCATCGCACGAAACACCGTCGTGATGTCACCACCGGGTTGCTGTGCAGCCCGCAGGCCAGCAATGCCGGCAAGAACGGCGTCGCTTGCCGCATCTAGATGATAGCGCAGCTCTGCGAAATCTTCCGGCCAGTCGCCGAGGCCGGCCCGCGCGGCCTGCAGCGCCTGCTCTGGCAGGCCGATCGCTTCCATCACGGTATCGAAAGCTGGTGGATGCAGATTGCGCGCGACGAACTGCAATGCCTCCAGCCCCTGCAGCAAGGACGGCAACCAACCCACGATGTCATCGACCACCTTGTCGCTCATCATCTCCCCCACGTCGCCCATCGATTACGTCGCATAGGTAGTTGCGCACGCATGCGGTCGAATTCTGATCGATCCATAAAATTTTTCGCGAATTGGCGAAAGGTTTCATTGGCTTTGATTCTGTTTTCTCATGGCGGCATCAGTAAGCACTGCTGCAGCGCGCCCGGATCGATGCGGCAGCTGCAGCGCAGCGGCGTGGAGTATCAGTCATGCGTTCGGCCTTGTCGGCATTGCTATCGGCGGTGTTCGTCACCCCCGCGCTTGCACAGAGCATCGACAATTCCGGCGCGCTCGGGCTACGTGGCAGCGACACGGCCATCGCCGGGCAAGGCCGCCAGCAGCCCAATCTGCAGCCGAGCGCCGCATCGCGGCCAATCGATGGCACCGGCATCGCGACTCCGGCAACGGCGGCGCCGTATAAGGGCCACGACTTCGCGGATGGCACGCTGCGGCTCGGGATCACTGCAGCCACCATGTATGACGACAACGTCTTTGCAGGTCGTACCCAGCGCCTTTCGGATACGTCCTTTATCGGACGCCCGGAATTTTCCTGGATCAAGCAAGGCCCGGGCTATGGCGTCGGCATCGACGGCTATCTCGAAGCGCGGCGCTACCTCAGATACAATTCCGAAGACCAGTTGAACGGTTCGATCGGCGGCACCTTCACCGTCATGCCCGACAACGACACCCAGGTCATCGGCAATGCCCGCTACATCCATGGCCATCTCGAACGCGGCACGTCGGAGATCGTCGGTCCTGGTGGCTTTCTGCTGAGCACCGCGTTTGATTCGCCCATTGCTTATGATCAAGCCGCGGGTTCGCTCGCGCTCAACAAGCGGTTCGATCGCTGGTGGACCTCCGTCGGCGTTGCCGGCTCGGCGGTGGCCTACAAGGATCCGACCATCGGCGATCTCAATATCGATCTGAGTTATGCGGAAGGTGTGATCAGTGTCGTCAACGGTCGCCTCGGCTATGTCGTCGCGCCGCAGACCAGCGTGTTTGTCGAGGCTGCAGGTAATCGACGCGACTGGAAGGTCGGCATCTTCGACTCCACCGGCTATCGCACCGTCGGCGGCGTGCTGTTCGAGCAAGGACCGAATGCGCGCATCAAGGGTGAGGTCTGGGCCGGCTATATGAGCCAGGCCTATAGCGGCATCAGCTTCCAGAACATATCGAACTGGACCTATGGCGCGTCGCTGGCCTTCCTGTTCACCGACCAGCTCACCGGCACCATCGAGGGCCGCCGCGAGGCCAAGGAATCAGCGCTCAGTCTCGGCGTCATCGGCCTGACCACGATTGGCGTGAATGCAGCGGCCTGTTCGTCGGGCGCGTCATGCGTCAGCGCGATCCAGTCGTCGGTGAGTGGCCGGCTCGATTACAAGCTCATGCCGAATCTCGTGATCGGCGCCGGCGCTTCGTTCGTCGTGGATGAATATCTCGGTGAGGCCGCAGGCGGGCGCATCGATCGCACCGTCAGCCCGCTTGCCTCGGTGAAGTATTTCCCGAGCGACAAACTGAGCTTCGGCTTCGATTATCGTCGCGTGAACTACGATCCGACCGGCGGCTGGTCCGCCGGCGTCGGGGCGCTATCTTATTATCGCAACCTGTATCTGGTCTCGGCGAACGGAAAGTTCTGATCGCCGAGAACCAGGCTCACCGGATCGACGTCGCCTGTTTGCCGCGGATGCGATCGACCAGCTTGCGACACTGCGTGAGAATGCTGCGACGGTAGAGGGCCGGCTCGCGCAGGATGGCGACACAGCGATTGGCTGCGGCGTCGCTATTGCCGTCGCCAGCAATCAGCGACGTGAAGCCGCCGATCGCAATGCTGCCGCCACCACCGCCGCCTCCACCATTGCCATTGTTGTTGGCGATGTTGTTGCCACCGTTGCCGGGACCGCCTGCGTTAGGGCCGCCATCGCCCGGTGAGCCGCTGGGGGGATTGGTGCCGGGCGGGTTGCCACCGGGCGGATTGGTGCCGGGAGGATTGGTGCCGGGCGGATTCCCGCCTGGAGGATTGCCGCCCGGTGGGTTGCCACCACCATTGCCTCCGCCGCCGTTGAGAATATTCAGCGTGGCCAGAGTGCCGGACGGGCCGTTGCCGGCATTCAGCACATTGGCAGCCACGCCGCCGCCCGAGGATGGTGTGTCCGTGGCCGTTCCGCCGCCCGCATTCCCATTGCCGATATTGACGGTGCCGAGCGTCCCCGACGGACCGGAACCTGCATTCAGCACATTCGCTGCAAGCGCCCCGCCATTGCCACTCGCGCCCGATGGCGAGCCGGCTGACGGCGCTGCGCCATTCAAGGCATTGACGCTCGCGAGACCGCCTGATGATCCCGGCGTCGCATTGAGCACGCTTGCCGACACGATGCTGCGCGATCCCGAGCCGCTGCCACTTCCTGCCGCTGGCGCACTTGCCCCGGCGCCGTTCAGCGCATTGACCGTCGCGAGCCCGCCGGACGGGCCCGGCGTTGCGTTCAACACGTTGGCCGTCACGGCACTGCTGCTGCCTACGCCTGTCGACGGCGAGCCTGTTCCGGCAGAGCCGGCACCATTCAACGCATTCACGGTCGCCAGCCCGCCGGATGGGCCGGGCGTCGCGTTCAAGACATTGGCGGTCACCGCGCTGCCGCTGCCTGCGCCTGTCGACGGCGAGCTTGCGCCGGCAGGGTCCGCGCCATTCAACGCATTCACCGTTGCAAGCCCGCCGGATGGGCCGGGCGTCGCGTTCAAGACATTAGCGGTCACCGCGCTGCCGCTTCCGCCTGCCGACGGCGAGTTGCTCCCCGCAGCACCCGCACCATTCAAGGCGTTGACGGTCGCAAGCCCACCAGATGGGCCTGGCTTCGCGTTGAGGACATTGGCAGTCACCGCGCTGCTGCCAGCGCCTGCTGTCGGCGTGCCTGACGCGGCTCCACGCCCGTTCAGTGCGTTGACCGTTGCGAGGCCTCCTGATGGCCCCGGTGTGGCGTTCAGCACATTCGCCGTGACCGCACTGCGCGCTGCGGTTTCACCGCCGCCGGTCGCAGCAGGGCGCTGACCATTGAGAGCGTTCACCGTCGCGATCGATCCGCGCGACCCGGCCGCCGAGTTTCCGACATTGACCGCAGCCAGAGACGCGCGATCGCTCTGCGGCGATGCCTTGCCGCCGTTGCGGTTCAGCACATTCACATTGGCGAGGCGGCCACGTCCGGTGGAACTGGCGCTGAGTGCATTGGCGCCCACCACCGGGCGTTCGCCGCGCGCACTCGATCCGCGTGATCGCCCGACCGAAATTTCGGCGGCACGCGCTGCGCGCGCAGCCGCGCGCGCCTGGCGCGGGCTGAGATAGATCGACTCGCCGCCATAGGGACCGGCCTGCGGACGCACGCCGCCGCCTTCGCCCATTTGCGCCCCACCGGAGAAAAACCCTGCGCCGCCACCAAAGCCGGTGCCGCTGCTGACCGGACCGACACCGGCCCGAACCGACGCATCAACACCGCTTCCACCGACCCCGACGCCCGCACCGACACCGAGACCGCCAGCTTGAACAGCCACACCGTTGACACCGATGCCACCGGCGCCGACGCCCACACTCCCGACCCCGACACCAACACTACCAACATTCGCGCCAACGCCACCGACGCTGACACCGCCAGAGCCGACGCCGACATTGCCAACACCGACACCGACGCTGCCCGCATTGACGCCCGCGCCACCGACGCTCACGCCGCCTGCCCCGACACCAACAGCGCCGACACCGACACCAGCACCGCCAACGGCGACGCCCGTCGGTCCGACACTGACGCCACCAGGCCCAACGCCAACGCTGCCCACATTGACGCCGAGGCTGCCGGCATTGATGCCGATCGACGGCAGACGAATGCCTTGCGCGCCAGCGCCCGTTGCGGAGCCTAACGCCGCCAGCGCGACACCTGCGAGCAATGCGCGATGAATGTTGTGAATGCTGGACCGCATGGCCTTACTCCGAACGATCGCATCAGTGCGATAGGCGGATTAAAGCGCGCGAGATTATCGACGTTCCTAACGCGGAGAGATCACCGAAAATCGGTATCAATGCTTCGTTACTTGTAGCGATTAAGTACCGGACAAAGACGTGTCGATCTGTTTCGATACGCATCCATGTACGCATAGATCTGGCCTTTGGTAGATATCTGCACGTAACGGCTTCCACTCTCTCCCGTCAGCACCTATCATCGATCCGAAATCGGAGACGATCGAGACGATGCGCATCAAACAAGACGATGCCAAGATCACGCCGGAAACGTTCTTTGCCTGGGTGTCCGGGCGCGATGATCGGTATGAGCTCGTCGACGGCGAGGTGGTGATGATGGCCGGCGCTGGCCGCCGGCACGACGCGATTGTTGCCAACCTGATTTCAAACATTCGCCCGCAGACCCGTGGCGGACCGTGCCAGACATTTACCGGTGACACCTATATCGCCACCGGCCCGATGAATCGGCGGATGCCCGACATGGGCATCGACTGCGGCAATCCGGCCGACGATTCGCTCACGGCAGAAAAGCCGGCGTTGATTGTCGAGGTCCTGTCACCGACGACCCGCAGCTTCGATATCAGCGTCAAGCTTGCCGAATATAAAATGCTGGCATCGCTGCAATACATTCTGTTCGTGGATACGGAGAATCCCTCGGTCCAGTTTTTCTGGCGGGATGCAGCAGGCCTTTGGCAGGACACCGTGCTCACGGGCCTGGACGCACGCATCGAACTGCCGAGCATCAATGTCGCGCTATCGCTGGCGGACATTTACGACGAAATCTCGTTTCGGCCGAAGCCGAAATTGGTTGAGAACGAGAACGACCTCTGAGCCGGCCTTCACACGCCGCCTACGGATCCAGCTCCGTATCCCAATAGAGATAGTCCATCCAGCTCTCATGCAGATAGTTCGGCGGAAACAGCCGACCATTGCGATGCAGCTGATGCACGGTCGGCGAGAAGGCCGTCTGGCGCGGGAACATGCCGGCCTGGTGCGTGCTCAGATTGCCCTTGCGCAGATTGCAAGGCGAGCAGGCCGCGACAACGTTTTCCCACGTCGTCTGGCCGCCCTTGGAGCGCGGGATGATGTGATCGAAAGTGAGATCGTCGCGCGAGCCGCAATACTGGCAGGAGAAGCGATCGCGCAGGAACACGTTGAAGCGCGTGAAGGCGGGATGCGTCGTCGGCTTCACGAACGACTTCAGCGACACCACACTGGGCAGCTGGAAATCGGCCGACGGAGATCGCACCGCGTGATCGTAGAGCGCTACGATATTCACACGGTCGAGAAACACCGCCTTGACCGCGTCCTGCCACGACCAAAGCGACAAAGGGTAATAGCTCAGCGGCCGGAAGTCCGCATTGAGTACAAGAACCGGCCAGCCGCCTTGCGAGACATGTGCGTTCAAGTAACGCTCCTGACTCTACAATTCGACTGCGCGAAGCAGCCTGTGTTTCACATACTACAGGCAGCGTGACAGGGTTGTGAAGGGCATAGCTCTGGTCTATCCCCTCCGCAAAAGCATGCCGCAATCCCGGCTTTATCAGCTACATCGGGTGCCTCCACGAGGGGGCCGCCGCTAGCCGCGGGACGCGTGCCTTGCTCGAAGCTTGCCTCGCCTGGACGCTGCCTGATGGTCACTTCGTCACGATATCTTGAGGCCCCGCAATGGTTGCGCGTCTTCGTCCGCGCGCATGAAACGAGCCTTGCGCTGCTGGCGGCGATGATCGGCGTGATCGGCGGCCTTGTGGTGGCCGCCATGAGCGCTTTGGTCAGCGTGCTGCACGCCGTGCTGTTCAATCTGGAATGGGGCCAACGGCTGTCGAGCCAGTACTGGATCGACCCGGTCCGGGCGCTGCTGGTTCCCACTCTGGGCGGCCTGGTGCTCGGTATCGCGTTCCTGCTGCTGATGCGCTGGCGACCGGCGCGCGAGATCGATCCGATCGAGGCCAACGCGCTTTATGGCGGCCGGATGTCGTTCCGCGGCAGCATCATCGTGTCGCTGCAGACGATCTGGTCGAGCGGCGTCGGTGCGTCGGTAGGATTGGAGGCCGGCTATACGCAGCTCGCCAGCGGGCTCGGCGCCTCCATCGGCCGCGCGTTCCATCTGCGCCGGGCGGACCAGCGCGTGCTGGTGGGCTGCGGCGCCGCCGCGGCCATCGCCGGCGCGTTCGGCGCACCACTGGCCGGCGCATTCTATGCCTTCGAACTGGTGATCGGCGGTTACACCTCGGCCAGCCTGATGCCGGTCGGCGTCGCCGCCGTGACCGGCTATTTCGTCGCCCACTCGTTCTCGCCGCTGACACTCGGCGTCGTCGCCGGCCGATTTGGCGACGTGCAGGGGCACGATCTCGCGGTTGCGGCTCTGCTCGGCATCTTCGCTGCCATTTACGGCATCGGCATCATGCGCGTGGTGACCTGGTGCGAATGGCTGCTCGCCAAGATCCGGCTGTGGCCCCCGCTCCGCCCGGCGCTGGGCGGACTCGGCGTCGGCGCGCTGGCGCTGCTGACACCGCAGGTGATGTCCTCCGGCCATGGCGCGCTGCATTTCGGCGGCATGACCGCCTATCCGATCGCGCTGGTGGCGTTCGTGATGATCTTGAAAACCATCGCCTCCATCATCTCGCTCGGCACCGGTTTCCGCGGCGGCCTGTTCTTCGCCTCGCTGTTCATCGGCGCGCTCGGCGGCCATCTGTTCGCCACCGCGATCAACGTCATGTGGCCAGACCTCAATCTCGATCCGAACATCTACACGATCGTCGGCATGAGCGCCCTTTCCGCCTCGGTGATCGGCGGGCCGCTGACCATGAGCTTTATCGCTCTGGAGTCGACGGGCAATCTTTGGCTCACCACCGCGGTGCTGGTGGCCGTCATCATCTCCACGCAGATCACCCGGGAAATGTTCGGCTACTCATTCGCCACCTGGCGCCTGCATCTGCGCGGCGAAACGATTCGCAGCGCCGCCGATATCGGCTGGATCCGTGACCTCACCGTCCAGCGCCTGATGCGGCCGGATATTTCCATGGTGGAATCGACCATGCCCTTGGAAGAGTTCCGCGCCAAATTCCCGCTCGGATCGAAGAACCAGGTGGTCGTGGTCGATTCCGAGGGCGGCTATGTCGGAATCGCCAGCGTGCCCGAGGCGCATTCACCCGATGTCACCGCTTTCCGGCTCGATAGCCTGCTGCATTGTCGCAATGTGGTGCTGCATCCCGAGATGAACATCCGCGACGCCATGGTGGTGTTCGAAGGCAACGAGGCGGAATCGCTGGCAGTGGTCGAAGCCGAGAGCCATCGCGTCGTCGGCACACTCTCCGAAGCGCATGCCACGCGCCGCTACGCGGAAGAGTCCGAGCAGCGGCGGCGCGAGGCGCTTGGCGAGATGTGAGGGCTGATCAGCGCTCGAACAGCGACAGCATGTGCCCTTCGCTGGGCGAGACGCGCCCTGCCAGCGTCTCGCGATAGACCCTTTCGACGGCCGCGACGCCGAATCCCTCGACGATGGTGAGCGATGTCTCCAGCATCGGCATGAAATCGGCCCACGCCGCGCCGAAGCGTTGCTCGATGCCGCCCGGTCCCCATTCCTTGGCCCGCTTGCGGATCTGATCCGGCGCGAAGAACCATGATGGATTCGCACCAGGCAGATCGCCTGCCTCGGCCATGTTCTGATGAGTCAAGCCGATACGACCGCTATAGACGAGACGATCGCCAAAATGCCGATGCAGCCGAGCGCGCAAATCGGCATTGCCGGCCATATCGACAAACGCCGTCGGCTGCTCCGGTGGCAGCGTGTCGACACGATCATAGGGCATGACCTCGTGATAGCATCCAAGCGATGCAATGAAGTCGGCATTGCCCGGCGATGTCAGGCCGATGACGCGGATCGGCTGGCGCTTGCTGTGCAGCAGATGCGCGAGGCCGAACGCCGTCTTGCTGGACGCGCTCGACAGGATCACCTGTTTCGCGCCGAAGAACTCCGCCTCGGCCAGGAAATCATCGACAAGAAATGACAGCATGAACAGCGCGCGCAGCAGCGCCTGGTAGTCACCGTTACGGCCTGCGAATGCGGGATTTTCGCTCACGCGCGCATAGGCATTGTAGACCGGCGCAACGCTTTGCCGATGCGCAGCGCCATCGCGCAGGCCGCGTTTGCCGACATCGGCCGCCTCGATCACCAGATGCGTCGCCATCGGGAAATAGCCGAACAGGCGTTCGCCTTCTTCGATCTGCGGATGCTTCGAAGCGACGATCCTGCCAAAGCCCCAGACCGGAATATTGCCGTATCCATCGGGCGCTGGAAACAGCTGCCAGTATTTCATGGCATCGCCGAGCATCGCGTAAGTGATATTGTTGGCCGTGAAGGCGAAGCGATCGACTTTCACCAGCAGGCCATCGTCCGGTAATGCGTCGCGCGATGGCAGCGGCATCTGCACGATCGATGTCCTGGCGAGATCGTCCTTACTCACGTTGAATTGCGTGATGTCGCTCATTGCGCGCTCCTCTTTGCAACAAGTCTCGCCACAGGCGATGTCCGTTTTGCGACAGGCGCGGCGTTTAAAACGACGTTCGTTTCAAACACCGTTTCATGCGCCAGCGATGACGCCCTCGCGCTTCTTGATCGCGTGATAGTAAGCCCACCACAGATGCGCTGCCGCGCCGCGCAGTGGCCGCCATGGCTCCGCGAGAGGCGCCATCTGCTTCACTGTCGGGCGCGTATCCAGTCCGAGCCCCACCTTGATCGCTTCCTGGATCGCGACATCGCCAGCCGGCCAGGCATCGCCATGGCCGAGGCAGAACAGCAGATACACATCCGCCGTCCATGGGCCGATGCCGTGCAAGGCAATCAGCGTATTATGCGCGGCGTCAGCATCTTCTTCGGCGAGCACATCGAGATTGAGCCGTTCATCGACAAGCTCCTTGGCGATTGCCTTCAGCGTCTTGATCTTTGCTGCCGACAAACCGAGCCGGCCAAGCCGATCGGTGCGCGCCTTGCGGATCGCGTGGTGATCGAACGGCTCATAGGCCGCCGAGACCCGCCCCCAGATCGCAGCAGCGGCCGCAACCGATACTTGCTGCCCGCAGACGATCTGCGCCAACCCCTGAAAGCCCGGAGCGCGCTGGCGCAGCGCCGGCATGCCGGCCTTTGCCAGGATCGGCTTGAGGCGCGGATCACCCTTCACCAGTTGCTTGATGGCGTCGTCGAGCGCGGACTGATCGGTGAGATGAACGGTCATGGTGGATGAAGGATCATCATGACAGTGGTTCCAAATCAATGCGCCTTTCTTTGTCCCTCATGGTGAGGAGCGCGCAATTGCGCGCGTCTCGAACCATGAGATGGCCTGGCTCGGGAGCGTGCCGCCATCCTTCGAGACGCGGCCAAGGGGCCGCTCCTCAGGATGAGGGGACAGTATGGGGCTGCTTCCGCACGGAACCAAAGCCTTCCACGCCGCGTTGTCGGGGCTCAATGGAGGATTACGCGATGCGGACGTTGTTCGGAATGATCCTGGGTGCGCTGATCCTGGGCATCGGCGTCTATATGCACGACTCGATGGCAACCTCATCGGTGGCCAATGGCCAGACCGCGCAGGAACGCCGCACCATCGTGAACTGGGATGTCGCACAGACCAATTGGGAAGCGTTGAAGACGCGGACCAAGGAGGACTGGGCCAAGCTGACGGCGCAGATGAAGTCGTAAGACGGTCTTCGGAGGAAACAACTTCGTCAATCAGACCGGCTCAAACCGGCTACAAAAACCCTCCCGCCTTCGGACGGGAGCGTTTTGCTTGTTTGTTTAAGTGAGCGTGATCTTTCCGAAAACCGGCGGCCACTTTTCGGGATCACGCTCTACTTCTTTTCAGCAGCCGCCTTGCGCGCATCCGCGATCGCGAGCTTGAAATGCTCCTTGCTGATCGGGCCGGGAATGCGGAATTTGCCGACGATGAAGGACGGCGTCCCCTTGAAGCCGAACGCAGTCGCCTGCTTGTCGATCTGCTTCAGCTTGGCGACGATAGCGTCCTTGTTGGTCGACAGATCTGCCAGCGCACGATCGACATCGATCCCGGCCTTTGCGAGCGTGTCGCGCGCGACCTGCTCGGTCAGCTTGGTATTGAGGCTGATCATGGCCTCCTGCGCTTCGACGAACTTGTTCTGATAGCGCGTGGCCAGGACGAGACCGGCGGCGTAGACCGATACAGGGCCGAGGATCGCCCAATCCTTCGAGACCAATTTGACCTTGCCGTCTTCCTTCACCACAGCGCGCAGATCCGGCGCGAGCTTGCGGCAATACGGGCACTGATAGTCAAAATATTCGATGATGGTGACATCGCCCTTCGGATTTCCCGAAGCCGGAATGTCGGGATCGCGCAGCACCAGGGCCTCGTTAAGAACCTCATCGTCATCCTGATCCGAGCCCGTCGCTGCCATCGTACGCCCGCTGGCGCCGAGCAGCAGGGCGCCGCCGACCAGACCGAGCGCAGCCCGGCGCGTCGGCTTGGGAGTGAGAAGAATCCGGTCGCTCATGATGTTCTCCGCGGACGCATCAGGCGCCTGTCGTCATGTCACATAGATGTTGCGGGCCAACATATAGAGCGCCACGAGGATAATGATAATCGCAAAAACGACGTTCAGCGCCCCGCGCCGGAGCGAGAGCGACCGCGCCGTGGCGGTTCCCGCCAGGCCGCCGACGAGACCGCCGACGATAAACACCAGCGCAAGCGTCCAGGAGATCAGGTCCGACCACGCATAACTGAGCGCCGTGGTCAGGCCGAAGGCGGTGACAGCCACCAGCGATGACGAGATCGCACTCATGATCGACATTCCGGTCGCCAGCATGAGGGCCGGAACGATCAGGAAACCGCCGCCGATGCCAAAGAAGCCGGAGAGCGTTCCGGTGACGAGCCCAAGCCCGAGCAGCGCCGGGGTGTTGGCGGAACTGATCGCCACGCGATGCTCGCCGACACGGGCGCGGGTCTTCAGCATCAATACCGCGATCACCAGCATCAGCACCGCGAACATCGCCAGCAGGTTCTGCCCGTCCATCCGCTTGCCGAGCACCGAACCGCCGAGCGCACCGAGAATGCCAGCCGTGGCAAAGACCATCGCGCAGGACCAGTGCACGTTGCCGCCACGGGCGTGATTGCCGAGATTGACCGCCGCATTGGCTGCGACTGCGATGGCGCTGGTGCCGATGGCGACGTGCGGATTGTTGACACCGACCACATAGACCATCAGCGGCACGGCGAGGATCGACCCGCCGCCACCGACCAGGCCCAGAGAAAATCCCACCAGTGCGCCGGAGCCCAGCCCCAGCACGCCCTGCATTACCGTGATCATGACCCGCCGATTCGCGATTGCTATCGCCACAACCTTAGTGGCGTTTCTGCTGCACCTCCATGCAGGGATACGCATGGCTCCGCAGCTTGTGAACGATTGTGCGCGTTAGCGTACTGTCCTTTGCATGAAACCGCGTCCCGGACGCGGTGCAGCACTTTTGCGCTGCTCCGCAGAGGCATGCCGCATCGCGTCCGAGACGCGATGCCATCGACAACAAAACGAGCTAACGCACCAGCAGCGTCACCGCGATCGGGACCAGCAGTGAGGTCACCAGCGCATTCAGGCTCATGGCGATGCCCGCGAATACGCCCGCCATGGCATCGACCTGGAAGGCCCGGGCGACACCGATGCCATGCGAGGCCAGCCCGACGGCGAAACCGCGGGCGCGATAGTCGGCGATTTTCATCCGATTCATCATTGGCGTGACGATGATCGCCCCCATGATGCCGGTGAGAACCACGGAGACGGCGGTCAGTGACGCATCCGCGCCGAGGGACTCGCTGATACCCATGGCCACGCCTGCGGTGACCGATTTCGGCGCCAGCGACAGCGTGACTTTATCCGGCAGGCCGAAGGCGCGCGCCAGCAGCACCACGGAGACAATGGCGGTGATGCAGCCGACGACCAGCGCTCCCAGCATCGGAACGATCGCGGCAAGCACCGTCTTGCGATTTTCGTAAAGCGGGACGGCCAGCGCCACCGTGGCCGGACCGAGCAGGAAATGCACGAACTGCGCGCCGCTGAAATAGGTGGTGTAGGACGTGCCGGTCAGCAGCAGGAAGACTGCAAGGATCCACATCGAGTGAAATACGGGGTTCGCGAAGGGATGCCGGCCCGTCGCCAGCGACAGCGCGTCGGCCGTGGCATAGACGAACATCGTCACGGTCAGCCAGAGCAGTGGCTGCTGCGAGAGATAGACCCATAATGCGAAGGGATTGGAATTCATGACGCCGCGCGCCCACGCGCCATCAGGCGGCTGATGACAAGAAACGTGCCGACCGTGACTAGCAATGTGATGACCACGGAGATTGCCAATACGCCCACAATGGCCGCGCCGTGTTCGGCAAGCAGATCGAGACGCTGCACGACGCCGACGCCGGCCGGGATGAACATCAGGGACAGATGCGCGAGCAGTCCCTTGGCGGCGTTTTCGACACCACCACCCTGCAATGGGCCGATGGCAAACAACGAAGCCCGGTCACGCAGCAACAGCAGGATAAACAGCAACAACATCCCGAACACAGGACCGGGAACGGGCAATCCCACACTGCGCACGATGATCTCGCCGGCAAGCTGGCACAGCAGGATCAGACAAAGACTGGCAATCATGAAAGCTCCGCGGATGATGCGGCGTTATCGCCCGCGGAGCGGAATATGTCGATCAGCCTGATTGCACGGCTGATGTGATCAGGCTGCGCCCTTCAGGCGCTTGGTGCATTCGCTGTAGTAGCCGCCACCCTTCTGGATCCACTTCATGCCACCATTGGCATTGCTCGCTTTGTTGGCGTTGTACTGATCCACACATGTGTGCATGCGCTGCTTGCCGGCGGTCTCCTTGGCGTATTTCGGATCGACTGCGGTCGGGAAAGTCGCCGGGCCGGATGGCACGGCGGGTGCCGCTGCGGTAGTGGCCGTCTTCGGCGCGGCGGCTGGTTTCGCATCGGCAGCCGGCGCGGTTGCCGTCGGAGTTGCCGCGGCGCTGGCGCCGCATTCGGCCTTGCGGAAGTCATTCCATTTCTGGCCGTTGAGGGTACCGGCGGTTTTTGCCGCCTGATACTTTGCGCTGCATTCCGCGGCGGTGAGTGCATGGGCTGGCTGAGCGGCCAGCATCGCCATTCCGGAGATTACAAAGGCACTGGCAAAAACATTGGCAAGAGCGATGTGTTTCGTCATGTGGTCTTCTCCCTGGATACGCAAATGACAGCACTATCCTAGCGCCGCCGCATTCAACGGCAACGAGAACGCGCCTTGTCGCGAAAATATATCGTGATCGGATGCCGGAGCGAATTGTAGTTCATTCACCTGCGGTTCAGCCCGGCGTCAGCAGGCTGCCCATCCCCGAAAGAAGAGGTGTCACCATGACCCGTTTCGTTACCAGCCTTGCCACTGCCGCCTTCGCTTCCGTCATGCTGATCGGTGCTGCGGGCGCGCAGGCGCCGGCAACCGGCGACCAGAAGATGGCCCCGGCCAGCAAGATGGCGCCTGCCGACAGCAAGGCGGAGAAGCCCCGCACCGCCGCCTCGCTGGAATGCTCCAAACAGGCCGACGCCAAGAACCTGCATGGCGACGCCCGCCGCAAATTCCGCTCGGAATGCAAAAAGGGCATGAAGACCAACTAAGCGTGATCTACCTGTCCCTCACCTGCGAAAGCGAGGGACAGGTAGACCGGGACGCATTTGTCGCCCGGTCCGGACTTTGTCATAAAGCGGGCTCCTCGAGCCGCTGCCGAATGTCCCTGCCTTTCGCCCTTCCCAGCCTTTTGCAGACCCGCACCACCATCGAGACGCTGCTCCTTGGCACGCTCGGCGGGGCGCTTTTCTATTGGGCGGAATTGCCGGGCGGCCTCATCTCGGGCGCCATGATCGCCGTCGCCGCCTATGGCATTTCCGGCCGCCCCGTGGGCCTGCCGCAGCCCATGGCTCATATCATCTTGATGACACTGGGCCTGTCGCTTGGCTCGATGGTGTCGCCGGAAATGGTGCACAATCTCGCCGCCTATCCCGTGACCATCGCGCTGCTGGCGCTGGCGACCTTCTGCGCCACTTTCGGCAGCAGCATCTATCTGCAGCGCGTCCATGGCTGGGACCGCACCTCGGCGCTGCTCGCCGGCAGCCCGGGCGCGCTGTCGCAGATCATCATGCTCGCCACCGAACGCAATGCGGATGTGGCGGGCATCGCCGTGGTGCAGATTTTTCGCGTCATCATCCTCACCGGCATGGTGCCGCTGCTGCTCGCGGCGACCGGGCTGATGGGCCATGGCCCGCTGCCATCGCGCGGACCGGAAGCGACGCCTTTGGCGCTGCTCGAACTGGCTGCGGCGGCGGTTGCCGTATCGCTGGTGATGAAGTGGATCCGTTTTCCCGCCAGCTGGATGTTCGGCGCCATGATGGCGTCATCGGTGCTGCATGGCGCCGGCTGGGTCCATGGCACCCTGCCGCAATGGGCCTATATCACCGCCCTTGTCGGCATCGGCAGCCTGATCGGCTCGCGCTTCGGCAAGATCTCGCCGCGCACGATTCTGAGCCATGTCTGGGCTGCGCTCGGCTCCTTCTCGGTGGCCATCGCCATCTCGGCGGTGTTCGTCGCCATCGTCGCGCTGACGACGACCGTGAAGCTCAGCGATATCGTCGTCGCTTTCGCGCCGGGCGCCATGGACGCGATGCTGGCGCTGGCGCTGACGCTGCATATCGACCCGATCTTCGTCGGCGCGCATCACCTGTCGCGCTTCATCTATGTGTCGATCGTCACGCCTGGGATCGTCCACCTGTTCGGCAAGGCGCAGGACGATATCGACGACTAGCGCTGTGCCGCTTTCGCCGCGCCCCATCCGGCGAGCGCCGCCATCAGCAAAGAGATCAGTACGTTGTAGCCGGCGAGCGACAAGCCCAGGAACCGCCACTGCACCTCGTCGCAGCGGATCACTTTGACCGTGTCGAGCTGCTGCAGCAGGCTGCCGGCCTTGCCGAAATCGACGATCGGGCCGGAGCAATCGGTCGGCCCCTGCCAGAACTTCCATTCCACGCCGGTGTGATAGCCCGCGAGCACCGCATTGGCGAGCGCCGCCAGCGTCAGGATCACGAGGCCCGCCACCAGCACACCGCGTGGTGCGCCACGGCCGGCAGCGATCGCCACCAGGATGGCCAGCGGGATCGCCAGATAATAGGCATAGCGCTGTTCGAGGCAGAGCGGGCACGGCCGAATGTCGAGCACAAGCTGGAAGAACCAGGCGCCGGCGATGGTGGCGACGGCAATGACCGCCACGGCAACAGCCGCCGTGAATGCGGGGTTCGAACCGGTCGAGGTGGCGGGCGAGGATGAAACGGCGGTCACATGGCTCTCCGGGATGCTGATCGGGTCCTATCGCGGGGTCGCTGGACTGTCGAGACATCGTAAGATCACACTGCCGACATCAACCGGCTGTGCGCAGGGCGATTTTCCCGTCTTTTCGCCGGTTGACCCGGAGATAGTCCCGGTTATATTCCGCCCACTTCGCGACGACGGGTTTCGGCGTCCGATGGCCCCTGTGGTGGAATTGGTAGACGCGCTCGACTCAAAATCGAGTTCCGAAAGGAGTGCTGGTTCGATCCCGGCCAGGGGCACCAATTCATAGGCATCCACGCATTGGCGTGCGGCCGTTAACAGCAATCCCTACCACTGCTTGATTGCTTCCCCCGTTTCTGATGCGTTGGCCGGACTTGACCGACTTATCGGGAAGCCGAGATGACCACGCTCGACCGGCGCATGTTCATGGCCAGCGGCACGGCAGCGATGCTGCTGCGGCCCGTTTCGGCAATGGCCGCGCCGCTACCCGGGCCGTCCGACCTGTTCACCGACAGCGTCGGCGTCAATGTCCATATCAGCAGCGAGCCCTACGCCTCGAATTTTGATCGTTTTCACGATCTGCTGGCGACATCGGGAATTCGCCACCTGCGCGACGAACTGCGACCGAGCAACGATCTCGCCCGCTGGCGCGTGCTCAGCGACCGGTCGAAAATCAGGTTCAACATTCTGGTCTCGCCCGCCACCAACACCGTGCCGGACATGATGTCCTATATCGACGCGCTTGGTCTTGAGCGCATCACCAGCATCGAGGGACAGAACGAGGGCGACAGTCCCTGGTTCATGTCGTTGCCGCTGGCAAAGCCGGGCTGGAGCAATGTGGTCGTCGAGTATCAGCGCGAGGTGCACCGGGCCCTGCGCGCGCGTTTCACGGCCGAACAGCTGCCACTGCTATCGCCGAGCGTGCTGAACTGGAAACCCGCCGACGTGGCGCTGCTGCGCGGCGCGGCACAATATAGCGACGCCGTGTCGATCCACTCGTATGTCCAGAAGGCGCAAGAACCGGAAACCACGGACGATTACGCTGCCGTGTCCTGGTATCTGCAGAACATGCGTGACGCGTTCAAGGCCGGCGCGCCGGCGCTCGTCACCGAAGTCGGCTATTGCAATGTGGTCAAGCCCGGCAGCGCCGGTGTCGGCGAGGTCGCTTCCGGCATCTATTTTCCGCGGCTGCTGCTCAACAATTTCCGCCTCGGCATCCTGCGCACGTTTCTCTACGAATTCTGGGACGGCGGCACGGACCCCAACGAAGGCGAACATCACTGGGGCCTGCTGCGCAACGACGGCACGCCGAAGCCGTGCTATCACGCGATCCGGAATCTGCTACTGGCGCTGCAAAGCGCGCGGCGCGCCGGTGACAATCAGCCATTGCGGGTCGCGACGCGCTCGCTCGAATTGAAACATGTCGCGTTCCAGGATGCGCAAGGGCAACCGGTTCTCGCAGTTTGGCGTGCCGTGCGCTGCTGGGATGTCGCCAAGGCCGAAGACATCATCGTGCCGATGCAGCCCGTCGAGATTGCGGTCGATAACCGCATCGCATCGCTCGCCTTCAATCGCCCGAATGACGGCAATGGCTGGCAGCGTGTGCCGGTCACCAACGGTATTGCCACCGTCCCGCTTGACGGCCGTGTCGCCATCCTGCGCCCAACGGCTTGAACCACCCTGCTGCGCTCGGTAAGACGGCCCCGTCTTTCCTGAAATGACGGATATGTGCCTGATGACTGACGCGCCGACCCTTCCAGCTGCGAAGCATGCATTCGACGTTCAGCTCGAGGATGGCGCCACGGCGAGCGTGCGCGTCTATGGCAATGGTCCGCGCGTCATCAGCAGCCATGGCAATGGGCTCGCCGCCGATGCGTTCCAGAGCTTCTGGCGGCTGTTCATTCCGGATTACGAAACCGTCGTCTTCGACTTCCGCCATCACGGCCGCAGCAGCCCGTTCACCAAGCCGATCCCGAAAGTCTGGCCGCAACTGATCCGCGATTATGATGCCATCATGAACGGTATCACGCGCGAGCTCGGCGCAGCACCGAGCCTTGGCGCGTTCCATTCCATGAGCGCACTGACCACGCTGCTGCACGCGTCGGAATATGAATCGCCATGGATCGGCATCGTCGGCTTCGAGCCGCCGGCGACCCCGCCACGCCACTATCCCGAATTCCAGATGTTTCGCGCCGACAACAACCGACTGGCGGAGCGCACCATCAAGCGTCGTTTCGAATTCAACGACGTGCAGGAACTGTTCGAATCCTATCGCCGCAGTTCGGCTTTCGTGAACGTCGATGATGCAGGTCTACAGGCCCTCGCTGCTTCGACGCTGCGCTGGAACGACGACAAGAAGCTCTATGAGCTCGCTTGCGCGCGCGAATTCGAAGCCAGCATCTTTGCGATGCAGGACCTTGAAGGCGGATGGGAACGGATGTGCAAGATCGCGATTCCCGTGCAGCTCATTGCCGGCGAGTGGAAGAATGGCACCAGCCCGTTCATTCCCATCATCAGCGTCTTTGCGCGCGACGGCGGCTTCGACTTCGCAACGATCGACGACGCCTCACATTTCATGCAGATGGAAAAACCGGAGGAATGCGCCGCGATCGTGCGCGCATTCCATGCCGGGCTGTGACCGTAGGGCAGATGAGCGAAGCGCAATCCGCCGCGCAGTTTCAGTTTTGAATTCGGCAGGCGGATTACATCTCCGGCTCATCCGCCTGACCAACGTCACGCCGTTTCCATCTCGTCGGCCCGCTTCCATCTCGGAAACGGATCCGGCAATTTCTCCCATGCTGCGACCTCCATGCCGGGCTTGCCGTCCACGAGGCACGCATCGAGGCGGCTGCGCAGCCCGACCTCGTCCATGCCAGTCCCGATGAACACGATCTCCTGGCGGCGATCGCCATAGATGTCATTCCAGTTCTTCTTCAGCGTCTGCCGCCAATACGGATCGTTCGGCCAGCGCTCTGCCGGGATATTGGCCCACCAGAAACCCATGCCTTCGGTACGCACGATGGCCCCGGCCTGACTGAGTTCGCCGACCCATTGCGGCCGCGTCGCCAGCCAGAAATGCCCTTTGCTGCGGATCACGCCACCCCAGCTCTCGCGTAGAAAAGCCTGGAATTTCACTGGGTCGAATGGCCGCCGCGCGCGATAGACGAAATTGCTGACGCCGTATTCTTCCGTCTCCGGCACATGATCGGCGAAGCCATAGAGCTCTTTGTACCAGAGCGGATGCTGCTGCGCCCTTTCGAAGTCGAACAGGCCGGTATCGAGCACGCGATCGAACGGCACGTCGGCAAAATCAGCTTCTATGATGTCGGCTTCCGGATTCAGCGCGCAGATGATTTTTCGCGCCGCATCGCATTGAGCCGGCGTTGCGTCGTTCACCTTGTTGAGCACGACCACGTCAGCGAATTCGATCTGCTCGACCAGCAGATCGACCAATCGTCGCTGGTCGTTGTCGAGCGCTTCACCACGGTCCTCGAGAAAATCCGTAGAGGAATAGTCCTTCAGCAGGTTCACCGCATCGACCACGGTGACCATCGTATCGAGCCGCGCGACATCGGAGAGGCTGTCGCCATTCTCGTCGCGGAAATCGAAAGTCGCAGCCACCGGCAGCGGCTCTGCGATCCCCGTGGATTCGATCAGCAGGTAGTCGTAACGCCCGCCCTCGGCCAAAGCGCGCACTTCTTTCAGCAGATCATCGCGCAGCGTGCAGCAGATGCAGCCATTGGTCATCTCCACCAGCTTTTCATCCGTCCGCGAAAGATTGGCACCGCCATCCCTCACCAGATCCGCATCGATGTTCACCTCGCTCATGTCGTTCACGATCACCGCCACTTTCAGCCCGTGGCGGTTGTTCAGGATGTGAGTCAGCAAAGTGGTCTTTCCAGCCCCGAGGAAGCCGGACAGCACTGTGACGGGGAGTTTTCGCATCGAGATCAAACAGCCTGTTGAGGGCGGCGAAACAGTGGGGTGCATCGATATCCATGAGCGCCGTCGATTTACGTTATGTTATAACGTTACATAAATTGAAATCGCTCTGTCAAGGCGCAGATGCTGCCCGCCCGGTGGCGAAAGAAGATGCGAATGCATAGATGTGGCATCCAACTGGAGCCTGCCCATGACCGCCTTGTCGATCCTCGATCTCGTCCGCGTCACCGAAGACACCAATGCACGCGGGGCGCTGGACAATTCGCGGGATCTCGCCGGTCACGCCGAGCAATGGGGCTATCAGCGCTTCTGGGTTGCCGAGCATCACAACATGATCGGGATTGCCTCTGCGGCGACGTCGGTGGTCATCGGTCACATTGCGGCGGGCACCAAGACCATCCGCGTCGGCGCCGGCGGCATCATGCTGCCGAACCATGCGCCGATCGTGATCGCCGAGCAGTTCGGCACGCTGGAACGCCTATTCCCCGGCCGTATCGATCTCGGCCTCGGCCGCGCGCCGGGCACCGATCAGATGACCATGCGGGCGCTGCGTCGTTCGCTGCAGAATTCAGACAATTTCCCGCAGGACGTTCAGGAGCTGCAGGCCTATTTCGCGGAAGCCGGCCCCGGACAGCGATTGCAGGCGGTGCCTGCTGCCGGCACCAATGTGCCGCTATGGATTCTCGGCTCCAGCACTTATGGCGCGCAACTCGCCGCCGTGCTCGGCCTGCCCTACGGGTTTGCATCGCATTTCGCACCGGAAATGCTGCTGCAGGCGCTGGAGATCTACCGCACGCATTTCGAACCGTCCGAGCAGTTGGCGAAGCCTTACGCCATGGTCGGCGTGAACATCATCGCCGCCGACACCGATGCCGAAGCGAAGCGGCTGTGGACCACGCAGCAGATGTCCTTCACCAACATGTTCCGCGGCGCCCGCGGCCTGAGCCAGCCGCCCATCGACGATATCGAGACCTATTGGTCACCCGCTGAGAAAATGCAGGCGATGGGCATGCTGCGACGGACGATCGTCGGCTCGAAGGAGACGGTGCGCGCGGGCATTGCGGCGCTGGTGGACGAGACGAAGGCCGACGAACTCATGATTGTGTCGGATGTCTACGAACATCCGAAGCGCCTGAAGTCGTATCAGATGATCGCCGAGGCGGCGGCCGATCTTGCCGCAGCGCCCGTAGCCGCTACCGGCTGAACGATCAGAACGTGATCGTGGTGCGGACGCCGAACACCGCGGCGTCCTTGATCCGCTCTGTCTGCGTTGGATCGTTCGGATTGACCACGCCGCCGCCGGGATGAATCACATATTGAAACACCGGCTGCACCGCTACACCCGGCGCGGCCATGGCGATATAGGTCGCCTCGAATACCGCCTCGAAATCACGGATCGGCGTAACGACACCGGTGAAACGCTGAACGTCGCGGTCGAGACTGCGTGCACCGTCCGAAATCCGCGCATAAGTCATGGCGATGCCAAAGCGGTCATCCGGTCGTGCGGCCGAGAAGCCCGTCACCTGAATGCCGCCGTCGAGATAAAAGCTGATCAGATTGCGGTCCGACGGGCTGAATGAGGCGCGGGCGAAGAGGCCAATGCCTTTGGCGGGATCGAGCGCGCTGAAAGCCAACCGCTGTTCATAGACCGCGAAGATGCCGCGATTGCCGCGCCGCATCAGCGGCTCGCCGGTGCCAAGCGGATCAGCCTGCGAGCGGCCTTCCGTCGTCCACCGCTCATCGTCAAACGAGTCGAAGTGATACCAGCCGCCGCCCGTGATCCCACCGGGCAAGCCGTCCGCACCGATACGATAATTGTATCGGAGCTGGCCGATGACCCATGGCGGATCGTTGACGCGAAATGCGAGACCGTGCGGATTGGTGACCTGCGGGTCATCCGGGCCAGGCGCGCCGGCGCTGCCGTTGAAAACCGCCAGATAGGCCGTGAACGCATCCGACAATAGCGCCTTCACGCGCACGCCCGGTACGGCCAGCGGCGGCGATGGCCCACCCGCCGGCAGGATCACCCCGGTGATGCCGGGCCAGCCAAGCGCGGAGTTGACGAAGATGTCGTCATATTTGCTGTCGATGAATTCGGTGTCCGACGGCTGTTGCCCGACCTTGACCAAGAGCCGGCCGCCGAGCAGCGACTGCTCGATCCAGAACTCGTAAAGCCGCGTCGACGGCAGCGCCTCGATGCCCGAGACCAGCATGAGATTGCCGATATAGTCGCGCGACAGGCCCTGCCCGTGGATCTGGAAGACATTGCCGTGGAAGATCGCGCCACGCCAGCCGACCGCCTTTTCGAGATCGACATCGACACCGAGATCGACGCGACCATCATAGATCGCACCACGACGGATACCGCCGGAGGCATTGCCGAGGGTCTCGCCGATATAGGCCGCGGAGAATTCCACGCCCCATTGGTCGAGCCGGTCGTTGAGCGTCTTCAATCCGCCGTCGCGCCAGTCGCCGCCATGGGCGGATGACATCTGCATCGCGCAACCCATGGCTACGCCGGCAAGCGCCCTCACCACCCGCGGCATCCAGCATCGCAATGCGCCAAGCATAACGCCTACCTGATGATGCCGATGCGCTTCATGATGAAATAGGCGATCGCCGATGACAGCATCAGCAATCCGCAGACCCAGATGAAACCATTATCGCCATCCACCAGCGGCATCGCCTTGATGTTCATGCCGAAGATGCCGGCCGCAAGTGTCGGTGGCATCAGCAAGGCTGTGAGGACCGACAGCACACGCAGCGCCTCATTGCCGCTCTCCGCGATCTGCAGATGCAGCTCTTCCTGCAATAGCCGGCTGCGTTCACGCAGCTCGACGATGATGCGATCGAGCCCATCGAGCCGCTGCGCCAGCTTGCCCGCACGCAGTTGCAGCGTCGGCTTCAAATCGAGACCGCCCTTCTGCTCAAAACGCTGGAACACGAGACGCAGGCCTGAGAGCTGGCGATGCAGCCGCACGCAGGTGCGCCGCTGCCGGCCCAGCGTCTGCAGCATATGTCGGGATTCGCCGGACACCACCTGCTCCTCGATCTCATCGAGCGCCAGCGCCAGCTTGTCAGCGACGCCATCGATGGTGTCGGCGACATTCTCGATGATCGTCTCGAACAGCGCGGCCATGCTGTCGATCTTCAAACCCTGTTCGAGCGAACGGCGCGTGGCATCCACCGCGCATAGCGCATGGTGCCGACCGCTGATCAACAGATGCTCGGTCATGGCGAAGCGCAGATAGCCGGTGTCGTCATCGACATCGTGGATCTCGCGCAAAAGGTCCGAGATCACGCCATAGACGGTGTCATCGGCCGTGTGCAGTTGCTGGAAACTGTCTTTCGACAGCAGCAGAGCGCGCGCCGCCTCGGGCGCTTTCAGCGGCGCATGCGTCAGCCATTGCAGCGCGCGCGTGTCAGCGAGATTGAAATGTAGCCAGAGCAACCCATCGCGTGTGACGTCGATCGCCTGTTCGATCGACAGCGCCTCCGGCCGACCGTCAGCATGGATACGAAATGCCCAGACCAGACCGGGAATGGCGTCGTCCGGTGCCAGGGCAACGGTCTGTGTCGCGAAGTTTGGCATGTCCAACGACATCGATGGCATTCAACAATTTACGAGTGAAACGATGCCGATCACTGCACGATTGATTTGAAGACTGGATGACAGCAATCCACTGCCATGCGGACGATGCGCCGCGATCAGCGGCGGCGCATCGTCCGAGCAGCGGTCAGAAGATGCTGGCGAAGATGAAATACAACGCCGCCGAGAGTGCGATGGCACAAGGCAGGGTCAGCACCCAGGCCATCAGCAGGTTGCGGATGGTCGCCATCTGCAAGCCCGAACCGTTTGCCGCCATGGTGCCGGCAACGCCTGACGACAGCACGTGGGTGGTCGAGACCGGCAGGCCAAACACGTCGGCAGCTCCGATGGTCGCAGCAGCGACCAACTCGGCAGACGCACCCTGCGCATAGGTCAGATGCGTCTTGCCGATCTTTTCGCCGACAGTGACGACGATACGCTTCCAGCCCACCATGGTGCCAAGGCCGAGCGCGATGGCAACGGCGATCTTCACCCAGTCCGGGATGAATTTGGTCGCCGCATCGAGCGAGCCCTTATAGGCGTTCAGCGTCGCGACTTCTTCCTTGTTGAGGTCGTTTTCCTTGTCCTTCATCAGGAAGCGGATGGCTTCCGATGCGAGATACATGTCGTTACGGGTATTGCCGACCTTCTCTGCCGGCACCTTGTCGAGCGTGCCATAGGTGCGGACCTGATCGCCGACATCCTTCACCAGCACCGCAAGCGCCGGATAGGTGCCTTCGGTGATCTTGCGAGCAGCGACGTATTGCGTCACGACGGGACGCGGGTCGCCGATGATGCTGTGGCCAGCGCCCTTGGCGGCAACGACTTGCGACGCTTTGAGCGAGGTCTGTTGGAACTGCTCGATGCGCGACTCCGGCAGCGCGCGGTTCAGCGCATAAGCCGTCGGCACGGTGCCGATCAGCACCAGCATGATCAGGCCCATGCCCTTCTGGCCGTCATTCGAACCGTGAGCAAACGACACGCCGGTGCAGGTGGCGATCAGGATGCCGCGGATCCACAGCGGCGGCGCCTTGTCGCCTTCCGGCGCTTCATACAGAGCGGGATTGCGCACCATGAATTTCAGCGTCAGCAACAGGATCGCCGCACAGGCAAAGCCGAACAGCGGCGACAGCAGCAGTGCGTAACCGATCTCGGTGGCCTTGCTCCAGTCCACGCCCGACGTGCCGTCCCGGCCGCGCATCAGTGCATTGGCAATGCCGACACCGATAATCGAACCGATCAGCGTGTGCGACGACGACGCCGGAAGGCCCAGCCACCAAGTGCCGAGATTCCAGATGATCGCCGCAATCAGCAGCGCGAACACCATGGCGAAGCCGGCGGATGAGCCGACCTGCAGAATGAGCTCGACCGGCAGCAGCGACACGATGCCGAAGGCCACTGCGCCCGTGGAGAACAGCACGCCGAGGAAGTTGAAGAAACCCGACCACACGACGGCGATCTCGGGTTTGAGCGAATGCGTATAGATGACGGTCGCCACCGCATTGGCGGTGTCGTGAAAGCCGTTCACGAATTCGAAGCCGAGCGCAATCATCAGCGCCACGAACAGCAGGATATAGGGCAGATAGCTGGTGACCCGCGTGCCGGTGGCCGAGACATCCGCATAGATGCTGTAGGCGACGAACAGCACACCACCGGCCAGGACCGCCATGAACAGGATCATGGTGAGCGGATTGAAGCCCTTATCGAGATTGGGCCGCGCGGCCGGCTCGATCGGTCCGCGTCCCGAAACGGATGAGTTGAGTGTGAAGTCGGTCATGCAACGCCCCTTCAGTTAACAGGCGTTAAGTTCTGCATGCCGTGTACGAAGCGCAGATGACATCCGCGACAATTTGTCAGAGTGTGGCGGAACCGCGCAGATTGCGGTAATTTAGTAGGGCCTCAGATCGCTGCAGCGACCTTCTCGAGCCCGATGATCCGGGCCAGGGCGCGGACTTCGCGCTTTTGATCTTCGCGCAACTGGAACAACAGCGGCATGGCAGCGGATTTCAGCTGCTGCACTTCGGTGCTGTCCGGATCGATCGGCGCCGGATTGCCTGAGGCTGGCTTGTTGTCATGCATCTTCTTGGCGATGGCCCGCAGGGCGACCTCGATATTCGGCCAGTGGGACTCCTGCGACGGCGTCAGGTTCAGCCGTCCCTTGATCGCCGAAATCTGGGCGTCGCTGAGGAGCGTGTAATTCTTGTGGCCGGCATTCTTCGCTGCTGCCTTGGGCCGCGCGGTCGGCTGCGGCACCACCACCGGCGGCAGCACGGTCGCACTCTGCGGCTGCTCGACCGCACCTTCATTGGCAAAGGCCTGGCGCAACTGGTCGGCCGCTGGGCCGGTATCGGCGGGATCGAGGGATGCCATCAGCGCGGCAGGCGTCAGCCGGTCTTTTTTGCCCTCGCGATTGGAGACAGGACCGCGCGCCACCGAGATCGAGCTTTGCGCAACATCGGACGACCACGACGCCGATAGCATCGGCACGCTGTCGCGGCCCAGGATGCTGGCCACGGCTATACCGGTCAGCAACAGGCAGCCCAGGACCAGAAGGGTCAGCGTGCGCGTCAAGCCCATCTCCGTTTGCGAAAAGTCCCCGCGGGATGTCGCCAGACATCCCAGGGTATTCTCCTCACAAATGGAGATTAATTAAGGCCTAACCATACCGCTCGAAAGCGGCGACCGCCGTCTAAGCGGCGTAGGACAGCCTGCCCCGATCGTCGGCGAGCATATAGGCGTCCTGGATATCGGAGAGAATTTCAGAGGCTTCCCAGAGGGCGTCCGGCGCGACCGGCTGCATGCTGATGGTCCAGTTGGCGCCAGCGCTGAGGCGCGGCATCGATACGACTTCGAACTGGATGTCCCGGCAGAGGATGTTGCGACCGAAAGCGAAGGCGACGCGGCGGCGAATTTCGGCGAGCGAGGCTGGTGTCCGGGAAGAGTGGATGTCGCTAGTCATGCGAAGTCCCGCAATTGGGTCGAATCAGCTCTCCTAAGGTGCGTTAACGCCAGTTAGCGAAGCGTTAATCCGCTGCAATTGCGAGTTAACAAATCCCCGGATGGAGAGCCGAATCCAGGCTGGCAGGATGAAGATAATCCAGCCGGGATTGCGCGAAGCTGATGCTTCGACGTATCGCAGAGTTCACCCCAGCAACTGGTCGAGCCGATCCCGCAACTGATCTTGATGATAGGGTTTTGCCAGCCGCGGCAGGTCGAGCGGCGCCCCTTCGGGCAGGTCCGCATAGCCGGTGGCGAGCAGGATCGGTAGCGCCGGCCGCACTTTGCGCGATTGCAGGGCGAGTTCGACCCCGGTCATTCCCGGCATCATATGATCGGTCATCATCAGGTCGATGGGCTGTGCGCTACGCAGGATGTCCAATGCATCGCGCCCGGAATTGGCGGGGATCACCTTGTGTCCGAGATCTTCCAGCATTTCCGCAGTGGACATGGCGATCAGCGGATCGTCGTCTACGAACAGGATGACAGCCGATCGCGCCTCCGGTCGCTCCGGCGCGACCTCGTCGGCAGCCGCCGGCAAGGCTGTGGTCGCCGGCAGGATCAGAGTCGCGGTGGTGCCCTGCCCGACCACGCTGGTGAGTTCGAGCGTGCCGCCGAGCTGTTCGGCGAGACCATGCACCATGGACAGGCCAAGTCCGGTGCCCTTGCCAACCGGCTTGGTCGAGAAGAACGGCTCGATGGCCTTCTTCAGGGTTTCCGGCGACATGCCTTCGCCGTTGTCGATCACCGAGACCTTGAGATAATCACCGGCGTTGAGAACGCCGACCTTTTGCTTGATGCGATGGCTCGCGATCTTGATCGCGATCGCGCCGCCATCCTGCATGGCGTCGCGGGCATTGATGACAAGATTGAGGATCGCCAGTTCGAGCTGATTGGCATCGATCCGTGCCGGTGGCAGCCCTTTCGGAATATCGAAACTGAGCGCGATGCGCGGGCCAAGCGAGCGGTCGAGCAGATCGCTCATGCCGGTCACCAGCATTCCGAGATCGACCGCCTCTGCCCGCAGATCCTGCTGGCGTGCGAAAGCGAGCAGGCGCTGCGTCAGCGATGCGCCACGCTCGGCGCCCTGCATGGCACCATCGACAAGACGCTTCAACCGAGGATCATCCGGCATGCGCTTGCGAAGCAATTCGAGATTGCCCATCACGGCCATCAGCAGATTGTTGAAGTCATGCGCCACGCCGCCGGTGAGCTGGCCGATGGTCTCCATCTTCTGCGCCTGGCGCAGCTGTTCCTGTGCCCGTTCGCGCGCAGCCGATTCTTTCGTCAGATCGGCGGTGCGTTCCTCGACGCGCTGCTCAAGCGTCGCCGTGAGTTCGGCGAGTGCAGCCCGTTCAGCGGTCAGTTGATTGAACAGTTTGTCGCGCTCGATATCCGCCGTCTTGCGAACAGTAATGTCGACGGAGACGCCGACCAGGGTCTTCGGCTGGCCATCGGGGCCGCGCACGATACGTGCGCGCGTCTCCACCCAGTGCACGGTTCCATCTGCCCAAACGCATCGATACTCGACATTATAGTCGACGCCCGTGGTGAGCGTGGCATCCAGTGCACGCTGCCTCTGCTCGCGATCGGCCGGATGTATCGAAGCCTGCAGATCGGCGAAGGAAAACGTTTCGTCCGGCCAACGACCGAAACAGGCCTTGGTGGTCTCGGATACTTCGAGCCGCAATTCCGGCAGATGCAGTTCAAGCGTTCCGAGCCGACCGGCATCGAGCGCCGTTTGCAGCAATGCCTGGCTGTCGCTGAGATCTTCAAGGATCGTTCGCGTCTGGTACTGGCGCCGACGCCCGCGCACCGATGAGCCGACGACGCTGATCAGCGTGGTCGGATGAAACGGCCGCTCGAGGAAAGTGACGTTACCGAACACCTGCCGCAGCCGCGCCGCATCCGGATTGCGCTCCGGGCCTCCGCCTTGCCGGGTCAACAACACGATCGGAAAATCCGACCAGACGGGCTGGTTGTGTAGCCATCGATCGAGATAGCGCAGATCGGCGTTTTTGATCGCTTCGTCAGCGATCACGGCACAGCCAGCACCGCTTTCGATCTGACCGACCAATTCGGCAAAGTCGCTGCAGACCGTGGCGTAGTAGCCGGCTTCGCGGATAAGGGCTTCTGCAACCGTCGCATCGCGACCATTCGGTGCCAGAATGACCGCACGCTCTGAAAGCGGGCCGGGCCTCACGGTTTCCGTTCTTCCATCATCGGCGTCGTGCCGGAATAGTGAGGCACGCCACGCAAGACGCCTTGGAACGATTTCAGGGGCTCGCCGATGGTGAGGCCACGACCGTCGATACGATATTCGCGGATGGTGGATTCGTGTGAGCCGGTGCGCTTTTTGATCACTGAAATCGCCCGATGCACCGCGCCAAAAGCTTCGAAATAGCGCAGCAGGATCACAGTGTCGGCCAGATAAGTGATATCCACCGGCGCCTGCATATTGCCGACAAGTCCATGCTGCGCCACGGTGACAAATGTCGATGCGCCGCGACGGTTGAGATATTGCAGCAGTTCATGAATGTGCAGGACGAGCGAGTTCTCTTCCGGCATCGCTGCCTGATAGCCATTGAGGCTGTCGATCACGACAATCTTGATATCTTTTTCATCGACCTGCTTGCGCACCCGATGCGCAAATTCACCAGGCGATAGTTCGGCTGCATCGACCTGCTCGATCACGAGGCTTCCGCTATCGCGAAATGCCGCGAGATCGATCCCGACCTGCTTCATGCGATCCATCAGCAATCCGAGCTCTTCGTCGAACACGAACAGCGCAGCCTTCTCGCCCCGCTCAATCGCGGCAATGACGTTGATCAGCACGACCAGCGATTTACCGGTTCCGGCGGGGCCCAAGATCAGCGTGCTGGAGCCGCTTTCGATGCCACCGCCGAGCAGTGCATCGAATTCAGCGATGCCCGTCGATCGCGTAATGCGCTGCTGGCCGATGCGATGTTCGGACGCCACAAGGCGGGGAAACACGTTGAGGCCGCCACGTGTGATCGTCACATCGTGAAAACCGCCGCGGTATCTGGTGCCGCGATATTTGATGACACGCGCACGACGGCGTTCGGCGCCGTAATCAGGCGCCAGCTCTTCCAGCCGGAACACGCCATGCGCCACACTGTGGACCGTGCGATCGGCGACTTCAGCCGTGAGATCGTCGAGCATCAAAACGGTGGTGTTGAAGCGCGCGAAGTAGTGCTTGATGGCAAGTATCTGACGCCGGTAACGCAGTGAGCTTTGCGCCAGCAGGCGAATTTCGGAAAGGCTGTCGAGCACGACGCGGCTCGGCTTGGTGCGCTCGACGGCATCGAAGATCTGCCGCGTGGTTTCGCCGAGCTCGAGATCGGAGGAATAGAGCAGGCTCTGCTGCTGATCGTCGTCGAGCAGGCTCTCTGGCGGCAGCAGCTCGAAGACGTCGATATTGCCGTCGATGGTCCAGCCATGCGATGCCGCGCCGTCCCGCAGTTCGGACTCAGATTCCGACAGGGTGATGTAGAGGCCCTTTTCGCCGAGACGCGCGCCTTCGAGCAGATATTGCAGCGCGACAGTGGTTTTGCCGGTGCCGGGCGCTCCCTCGACCAGAAAAATATGCCCTCTGGAAAGGCCACCCGAGAGGATATCGTCCAGCCCCCAGATACCCGTCTTCGCCTTGTCCGACATCGCCTCGAAAACCCGTCTACGCGCTCAATCTACATCAACCCGGTTGTCTGGAACCGGTTCCATTCGCCCAGCATGCCATTGGAACTTGGCTGCGGCGTTAACGCCGCTCGATCACCAGGCTCTGCACCGCTCGGCCGAAATAGCCATTCACATCCGCCAATTTGGAGGCCGCAAGGCCGCTGCCATCCGGCCCGATCCAGGTCTCCGAATCCAGCAAGATCCAGTCGCCGACCGGCGGTCGCGCCATGCTGACGCTGAGATCTGCATTCAGGAACGTCCATTCCTTGAAGCTCAGCACCGACGACGAGCCGTTGCTGAAGTCGGACGCGATGACCGCCCGCATCGCCTGCGACATCGGTTGGCCTTCGATGATGGCGCGGTTGGCGCGGTACCAGATCGCGCCGGGACCAAGCGTGAGGAAGCCACCATGTACGGCGCGGATGGTCATGCCGGACACGAACGGGCTGCTGTGATCTTTCGGCTCGGACAGACCGGGCGCATCGGGCAGCGGTACGGTGACCGGCGCGTCCTTGATATCGGCTGGAAGCGGCTGTTCTTCCACGCGCACCTTGAGCACTGTCGCCGTCGTGACGACGGTGCCGTTCGACAGCAGGCGGATGCCGACCAGCTGGATCTTGCGGCCTTCGCGCAGCACCTCGATTTCATAAGTCAGCGGCGCCACCGGCACCGGCCGCATCAGATCGATGGTGACCCGCGTCACTGCCATGGGCGATGACGTGGGCAACTGTTCTGCGAGCCACGTCACCAGCGCCGATGGCGCCGAACCGTGCTGCATATGTGGATTCCACGGCCCTGCTGCATGCGGGCTGGTGATGATGCGGTTGCCGTCGATGCGGTAGATGGCGTCCATGGGGAGCTCGATATGTAATCCTGCGTCGCCCGGATCGAGCGAAGCGCAATCCGGGGACCGACGTTTTACAACGCCGGATCGATCGCTTCGTCATACTCCTTCTTGAGGCGCGCCACGAGTTCGGCGACCGGCACGACCTTCCGGACACTGCCGATGCCCTGGCCGCTGCCCCAGATTTCCTTCCAGGCTTTCGGCTTGTTGCGTTCGCCATTGGCATCGGTGCCGAAATTCATCGCGGACGGATCCGAGACCGGCAAATTGTCCGGATCCATGCCGGCGGCAACGATGGATGGCTTCAGATAGTTGCCGTGCACGCCGGTGAAGAGATTGGAATAGACGATGTCTTCCGCGGCCGAGGACGCGATCATGTCCTTGTAGCCCTGCACCGCATTGGCTTCTTCCGTCGCGATGAAGGCCGAACCGATATAGGCGAAGTCCGCGCCCAGCACGCGCGCAGCCTTGACCGCGCGGCCGTTGCCGATGGCGCCGGACAGCGCGATCGGGCCATCGAACCAGGCGCGCGTTTCGGCCACGAAAGCCAGCGGCGAGAGTTCGCCGGCATGACCGCCGGCACCGGCCGCGACGAGGATCAGGCCATCGGCCCCCTTCTCGATCGCCTTATGGGCAAAGCGTTGATTGATGACGTCGTGGAAGACGATGCCGCCCCAGCCATGGGCGGCCTGGTTGAGTTCTTCGCGCGCGCCGAGCGAGGTGATGATCATCGGCACCTTGTGCTTTTCACAAAGCGCCAGATCCTGATCGAGCCGGTTGTTGGACTTGTGCACGATCTGGTTGACCGCGAACGGCGCCGAGGGGCGATCCGGATTGGCCTTGTCATGCGCGGCGAGTTCTTCCTTGATCCGATGCAGCCATTCGTCGAGCAGCGCTGCCGGGCGCGCATTCAACGCGGGAAACGAGCCGACAATGCCGGCCTTGCACTGCGCGATGACAAGGTCAGGCCCCGAAATAATGAAAAGGGGCGAGCCGATGACGGGCAGCGACAGGCGGTTTTTGAACAGAGCCGGCATGGACATTGGAGAGGATTCCTCGAGGCGTTTCTTATGAAAGCGGCCCGCGAAACGGGCCTGTGATGCAGCGCAAACATGCCAGAAAGAGCGCTGAAAAGGCAAATCCGTTGAGGCAATACAGAGGCAGACTTGCGGCGTCCGCGGGGCGGAATGCGCCTACTGGCAGACGGCCTGGGTGACGTAGTTATCCGTCCGGCAGTCGCTCTCTTGCGGCTGGCGACCGGGGATCATCGCCTTTGGCGAACAGGTCTGCGCCGCATCGGTATCGAGGCTCTTGCCCTCTTTATATCCCTTGCTCTGACACAGCTTGTCGGACGCGGCCTTGCAATCCGGTGCGCCATTGGCCGCAAGCGGGCAGACCACGCGGCCTTTCACCACCGTGTTGAGGTTCGTGGTCCCGAGCGTCGGCAGCGACCATGACGGGACCAGTGACGGCGTGTCTTTGAACAGCTTGTTGATCTCGTTGAAAAGACCGGGATTTTCCGGCGCGGCCGGGGCTGGCGGCGGCGCCTGCTGGGCCATCGGCGCGGGCACGAGAGCGGCCGGCGGCGGCGGCGCCTGGGTCGCGGGCGCGGGAGCCACTTGAATAATCACGGATTTCTGCTGCGGCACCGTCTGCTGCTGCATGGCCTGCGACCATGCGGCTGACGGCATCGCCAAAACGGCGATGACAGCAAATTCAGTCAGCAGCGGATTCGGCAGCTTGCACATGTCGGGAAACGTACCCCCGCACCCTTGCCGGGGGAAGTCCATTCGCTTCAGAACAGTTTGAAAGCAATCACGAATCCGCCGACCAAACCGATCAGCGCAAGCGTGACGACGAGGCCGAGATGCTTCTCGATGGTTTCGCGGATCCAGACGCCGTAGCGATTCATCAGGATCGCGACCACATAGAAACGCGCACCGCGGGCGACCACCGACAGGGCTATGAACATCCAGATATTGTAGTTGGCGAAGCCCGACGTGATGGTCACCAGCTTATAGGGGATCGGGGTCAGGCCCTTCAGCAGGATGATCCAGGCGCCGTATTCGGCATAGCCGGCGCGGAAGGCTTCGACCTTGTCGCCATAGCCGTAGAACTGGATCACCCACTGGCCAACGCTGTCATAGAGCAGATGGCCGATCAGATAGCCGACCACACCACCCGCGACCGACGTGACCGTGCAGATGGTGGCATAGAGCCAGGCCTTGTTCGGCCGGGCCAGCGCCATCGGGATCAGCATCACGTCGGGCGGGATCGGAAAGAACGAACTTTCCGCGAACGACACGATGCCCAGGATCCAGAGGGCATAGGGCTTGTGAGCGGCGTCGATGCACCAATCATACATACGTCTGAGCATGGCTCGCGATGAACCATTACCCCGACGATTTGTCCATGCTTGATGTGTGACGTTACCGCGACAGGAACCGCTGCGCGATCAACCGAGTTTGCGGATGCGGTCTTCCAGCGCGTCAATCGGTCGCCGGCTGCCATTGCGCGGCTTTGCCGCTTTCGGCGGCTTCGGAAGCTTCTCCGCAATGCCCATCATGCGCTCACGGCGCGTCATCTCGTGCCAGACCTGTTCGGGGCGCACACCTGCGGCGGCCCAGAGAACAGTCAGATTGTAGAGAAGGTCAGCACTTTCGCGGATCACCGCATCGGGCCGGCCGGCCACAGCGTCGATCACGACTTCGATGGCTTCCTCGGCGAGCTTCTTCGCCATCTTGTCCGGCCCCTGCTGAAACAGCTTTGCCGTGCGCGATGTCGCAGGGTCGAGATCCCTGGCCGCGAGTACCGCCTGATAAAGTCGGTCGAGCGAATCACTCATCCGATCAAGCTAGCGAAAAGCTGCAACAGTTGCGTTAACGCAAAACGCCGGCCGCATGGCGCGACCGGCGTTTGTGAGTTCGCGGCGTGATCCGTTACCAGGTCATGCGGCGCGAATTGTCGTAGCCGTGGCCGCCGCCATAGCCGCGATACGGGCCACCGTAATAGCCGCCGCCGTAACCATAGCCGGGGCTGCTGTAATAGACGGGGCCGCCGCCGTAGTAGCCGTAGCTGTCATAGTAGCGCGGGCCGCTATTGGCCGCGGCGATCGCGCCGATGGTGCCGACGACGGCACCGAAGGCTGCGAGGCCGGCCGCATTGCCGCCTCCGCGATAGTGACGACGACGCGAGCTGAACTCGGTCGCATCGCTGGAGCCGTGATGCGTGGTCACCTTGGCCGGCGCATTGTTGGCCGGTGCAGCAAATGCACCGGTCGGCGCGACGGCGGAAATCGACATGGCCGCAACAGCCGCGAGTGCAACGGTGCGACCGGTAGTCTTCAATGAACGACGTCCCATCATCTGAAAGCCCTCCGTGGTCTTCTGGCCCTGCGGGCCGCTGCATCATCAACCACGCCGGGCATCTTGAGTTCCGCTACCCCAACGGGAGCTGAACGACCGGTGTCCAAATAAAGGCGCTCACCTTCCGTTCATGTTGTGAAGCGTAGTTTTGAGGCGCAAGATGTCGCAGCCCGGCGCCTTCAAGCGAACATACCGGGCGGATGATGTGCCATTCCGCTTTGTTAGTTACACCCCGATGCCGAAACCCATGCCCAGCATCTCTCGACGATCCATCATTCAGGGGATAGGTGCGCTTGGCGTTACGGCTTTTCACGCACCCTTCATCCATGCGGCCGAAGAAGCTCAGGCTGCGAATATCCAGTTCACCCTGGACCGGCCCGTCGATGCCATCGCCGCGCCCTTCGTGCTCGCCGCGACCCGCGGGCTCTATCGCGCCGAAAATCTCAATGTTGCTCTTCAGGTCGCCACCGGCTCCAAGGACACGATCACCCGCGTCGCCTCGGGCTCCGCGGATATCGCCGTCGCCGATTTCAATGCGCTGATCCGTTATCGCGCCGATCCCGACGCATTGCCGATCAAGGCCGCCTTCGTGCTGCTCAACCGCGCGCCATATGCGGTGGTCGCGCGGAAAAGCCGCGGCGTGATTTCGCTCGGCAGTCTCGAAGGTCGCACGCTTGGCGTCGCCGAGGGCGATCTCGCGATCCGGCTATGGCCGGCACTGGCCAAGCGTAACGGCATCAAGGCGTCCGCCGTGAAGCAGGAAAAGATCAGCCCGGCCGTGCGCGAGCCGATGCTGTCTGCCGGGCAGGTCGATGCCGTCACCGGCTTCTCCTATCTCTCCGCCGTCAATCTGCGCGACCGCGGCATCCCGGCCGACGATCTCGCGGTGTTCCGCTTCGCCGAATTCGGCTGCACGGCCTATGGTCTCGCGGTGATCGTCAATCCGAAATTTGCGGCCACACGGCCGGATGCCGTGAAGCGGTTCGTGCGCGCCATCACCGAAGGCGCGCAACTGGCCATGCAGGATCCGGACAAGGCCATCGACGATGTGCTGACGCAAATGGATGGCGGCACGCGCGAGCTCGAACTGGCCCGGCTGAAGATCGCCATCAGCGACAATATCGCCACCGAGGAGGTGAAGCAGTACGGTCTGGGCGGCATCGATGCAGCCCGTTTCGATGCATCGCTCGATGCCATTGCCGTGGATTTTACGCTTCGCAAGCGGCCGGCGATGGGGGATGTGTTCGATACGGCGTATCTGCCGGAGAACCGCAAGGTCGATTGAAGACACAAGCGCCGAGCCGTAGGATGGGTTGAGCGTCTTCGCGAAAACCCATCGCTTTGCCTTGCGGCAGGCTCGGCTGATGGGTTTTTGCTTCGCTCAACCCATCCTACGGCCTGGTGATTGCTCCTCCATGATCAAACTCTACATCCGCGTGCTGGATCTGCTCGGCAAGGAGAAGCGTCTTGCCTGGTTTCTGGCTGTCGCCAATCTGCTGCTGGCCACCGCGCAATTCGCCGAGCCGGTGCTGTTCGGCCGCATCATCGATGTGCTGACCAACAACACGGCGCAGACTTCACCGTGGCCCCTCCTCGCGGCCTGGGTCGGCTTTGGCCTCTTCACCATCTTCTGCGGCGCCATCGTCGCGCTGCATGCCGACCGGCTCGCGCATCGCCAGCGCCAGGCGGTGCTCACCGATTACTTCGAACACATCATGCAATTGCCGCTCACCTTCCACACCGGCACCCATTCGGGCCGCCTGATGAAAGTGATGCTGGCCGGCACCGATGCGCTGTGGCGTGTCTGGCTTTCATTCTTTCGCGAGCACTTTGCCTCCATCGTCTCGTTGTTCGTGCTGTTGCCGCTGTCGGTCTATCTGAACTGGCGCCTCGCCGCGCTGCTGATGGTCCTTTGCGTGGTCTTCACCATCCTCACCACGCTGGTCGTGCGCAAGACATCGGGCATGCAGACCGAGGTCGAGGAGCATTACGGCGACCTCTCGGCACGCGCATCGGACTCGCTGAGCAATGTCGCGCTGGTGCAAAGCTTCACCCGCATCGAGGCCGAGGTTTCCAGCCTGCGCGGCGTCTCCGGGCAATTGCTGGCGGCACAGATGCCGGTGCTGTCATGGTGGGCCATCGTCTCGGTGATGACGCGGGCATCGACCACCATCACCGTGCTGGCGATCTTCACCGTCGGCATCGCGCTGCATCAGCAGGGGCTCACCACCGTCGGCGAGATCGTGATGTTCGTGACCTTCGCCACCATGCTGATCCAGCGGCTCGAACAGGTGGTCGCCTTCATCAACAGCGTGTTCATGGAAGCGCCGCGCCTGCGCGAATTCATGAATGTGCTCGATGCCGTCCCCACGGTGCGCGACCGCCTCGACGCCATCGATCCCGGCCGCCTGCAAGGCCTGGTCGAATTCCACGACGTCTCGTTCTCCTATGACGGCAAGCGGCCGGCCATCGAGGATCTCACCTTCACCGCTTTGCCCGGCCAGACCATCGCGCTGGTCGGCTCCACCGGTGCCGGCAAATCCACGGCGATCGCGCTGCTGCACCGCGCCTTCGATCCGCAATCCGGCATCATCAAGATCGATGGCATGGATGTGCGGGCGCTGACTCTGTCCGGTTTGCGACGGAATATCGGCGTCGTGTTCCAGGAGGCGTTGCTGTTCAACCGCTCGATCGCCGAGAACCTGCGCGTCGGCAAGCCCGATGCGACGGACGAGGAGCTGCGCATCGCGGCCGAGCGCGCCCAGGCGCTCGACTTCATCTCCCGCAGCGACAACGGCTTTGACACCAATGCCGGCGAACGCGGGCGCATGCTGTCCGGCGGCGAACGCCAGCGGCTGTCGATTGCGCGGGCGCTGCTGAAGGATCCGCCGATCCTGATCCTGGACGAGGCGACGTCGGCGCTCGATGCGGTGACCGAGGCCAAACTCAATCTCGCTCTCGATGAAGTGATGAAGGGCCGCACGACCTTCGTGATCGCGCATCGGCTCTCGACCATCCGCAATGCCACGCGCATCCTGGTATTCGAGCACGGCCGCGTGACCGAAGCGGGAACTTTCGACGAACTGGTGGCGAAGGGCGGGTATTTCGCCTCGCTGGCAAAGGCGCAGTTCATGGTGCAGGAACAAGCCAAGGCGGATGCGGGGATGTGAGGTCGTAGGATGGGTAGAGCGCAGCGAAACCCATCACCACAGGCTCCGGCGCATGCGGTGATGGGTTTCGCTGCGGCGCTTCGCGCCTCCACTCTACCCATCCTACAACACTCAGGATGAGGGTAGCGTGTGCGGCCCGGTCCCAATTATGCCCCTTTCCTCACCGATTTAACTCCCTCGCCACTGTTCTGATGCGCCTGGCCGGTATAGGTTTGCTGTCATCACTGCGTGACGGCCAACTGATTTCAAACGTCCCTCACCTCCCCATTGCTGCGCACGGTGCCATGGCACTGCAAGCGAGCCGCCAAGGACCGGAACCGGATAGTGCAGTTTCCCGCCTCACCTCATTTGTCGTTCAAATCTTTTGCCGCCGTTGCGGCCGTCGCATTCGCGATCCTCGCGCCGAATGCCGCGCGCGCCGAAGCGACGCTGGTGGTGGAAGTGGACAGCGGCAAGGTGCTGCAGGCCGAGAACGCCACCTATCCGTGGCATCCCGCATCGGTCACCAAGATCATGACCGCCTATGTGACGCTGAAGGCCGTGAAGGAGGGACGCATCCGTCTCGACACGGTGTTCACCGTGTCGCCGATCGCCGCAGCGGAGCAGCCGTCGAAGATGGGCTTCAAGGCCGGCACCCAGGTCACCGTCGAAAACGCACTGACCATGATGATGGTGAAGTCGGCCAATGACATGGCCGCCGTGCTCGCCGAAGGCGTCGGCGGCTCCATCGACGGCTTCTCCGCGATGATGAATTCCAACGCCCAGCGCCTCGGCATGACGCAGACCCACTACGTCAATCCGAACGGCCTGCCCGCCGACGAACAGGTGACCTCGGCGCGCGATCTCGTGATCCTCGCCCGCGCCGTGATCCGCGACCTGCCCGAATACGAATATTTCATGCACATCCCGGCGATGAAATTCGGCCGCCGCATCACGCCGAACTTCAACAAGCTGATCGGCCGCTATCCCGGCGCCGACGGTTTCAAGACCGGCTTCATCTGTGCCTCCGGTTACAATCTCGTCGCCTCCGCCACCCGCGGCAACAAGCGCCTGATCGCCGTGGTGCTCGGCTCGACCTCCGGCCACGCCCGCGCAGTGAAGGCGGCGCAACTGCTCGAAGCCGGCTTCGGCAGCAGCAATGGCGGCCTGACCTGGATGCGCCCGGCGCTCGGCACCGTGGACGCCATGCCGCCGATCGACGCCGCGCCGCCGAACCTGCGCGACGAGATGTGCGGACCGAAGCGCAAGCGCCAGGGCCCGATCAGCGACGAGGATGCCGTGGCCAGCAGCGAGGCCTCGAGCTCGGCAGCGCTGTCGTTCTTTGCCGGTGGCTTGCAGCCGCCGACCTTGCGTCCGGAAGACATGATCGCCGCCGCTGCGACGCCGGCGGAGCCGGTCATCGTCTACACGGGACCGAAGAAGACCGGCGCCGAGCTGATCGCCGCGAATGCGGTGGAAGAAGCCAAGCAAACCCCGAAGGCCAAGCCGAAGAAGGGTAGCAAGACTGCCGCAAAGAAGCTGGCTCCGTCCGATGAGGCAAAGGCTCCCGCTGCCAAGCCGACCGTCGCCAAGCCCGCGGCCAACGCCGCAGCGAAGCCGGCCGCACCGAAGCAGGCCGCAAAGCCCGCAGCCAAACCGGCAGCAGCCGCCGCGCCGGTCAAGCCGAAGCCCGCCGCCGCCAAGCCATCGGCCAAGCCGGCAACCACCGGCGAAGCCAAGCCGGCTGCGGCTGCACCGCGTAGCTGAGCCGAATTTGTAGGGTGGGCAAAGCCACCGGGTCGTGCGAAGCGCGCCCGATGATAAACTCCGCGTGCCCACCTTCACCGGCCGCGCACTTTGAGGTGGGCACGTCGCTTCGCTCCTTTGCCCACCCTACATATCGCCCTACGGCAAAGTGTCGCGACACCCGCTTCCTTAACCAATCTCATGCGTTGATCGCCCGGCACGCGGCGCGCTCCCGCGCCGTGCTGCGACGCCGCTTGCCTTGGCTGCGCGATCTGCTCAATACTTCGCGCAACGAACAAAACTCGTAAGGGGGAATGTCATGGAGCGCATCTGGCTCAAGCACTATCCGGCCGGCGTACCCGCCGATATCGACACCGCGCAATATCCATCGCTGGTTGCGCTGCTGGAAGAAAGCTTCGCGAAATTCCGCGACCGCAAGGCTTTCATCTGCATGGACAAGTCGATCACCTATGGTGAGCTCGACGATCACTCGGTGGCGCTGGGCGCCTATCTGCAGAGCAAGGGCATGGCCAAGGGCGCGCGCGTCGCGCTGATGATGCCCAATGTGCTGAACTATCCCGTCGCCACCTGCGCCGTGCTGCGCGCGGGCTATGCCGCGGTCAATGTGAACCCGCTCTATACGCCGCGCGAGCTGGAGCATCAGCTGAAGGACTCGGGCGCGGAAGCCATCATCGTGCTGGAGAACTTTGCCTCCGTCGTGCAGCAGGTGATCGCCAAGACCCAGGTCAAGCATGTGATCGTCGCCAGCATGGGCGACATGCTCGGCTTCAAGGGCATGATCGTGAATCTGGTGGTCCGCCGCGTCAAGAAGATGGTGCCGGCCTTCCACCTGCCCGGCGCGGTGGCGTTCAACGATGCGCTCGCAGCCGGCCGCAGCATGACGCTGAAGAAGCCGACGCTCGGCCCGGACGATGTCGCCTTCCTGCAATATACGGGTGGCACCACCGGCGTTTCCAAGGGCGCGACGCTGCTCCATCGCAACATCATCGCCAACATGCTGCAGAACGACGCCTGGCTGCAGCCGGCGCTGCGCAAGCCGCCGCATGTGGAGCAGATGTTCATCGTCTGCGCGCTGCCGCTGTATCACATCTTCGCACTGACGGCCTGCTTCCTGCTCGGCACGCGCGCCGGCGGCGTCAACCTGCTGATCCCCAATCCGCGCGACATGGCGGGCTTCGTCAAGGAGCTGCGGAAATATCAGATCAACAATTTTCCGGCCGTCAACACGCTCTATAACGGCCTGCTGAACACGCCCGGTTTCGACGAGGTGGATTTCTCCAAGCTGAAGATCTCCAATGGCGGCGGCATGGCCGTGCAGAAGGCGGTGGCCGAGAAGTGGCAGAAGGTGACGGGATGTCTGGTCGCCGAAGGCTATGGCCTCTCCGAGACCTCGCCGACGCTGACCTGCAACCCCGCCGATATCGACCAGTTCACCGGCACCATCGGCCTGCCGGTGTCGTCGACCTATATTTCGATCCGCGACGATGACGGCAATGAAGTGCCGCTCGGTGAGCCCGGCGAGATCTGCGCCAAGGGTCCGCAGGTGATGATCGGTTACTGGAACAGGCCGGACGAGACCGCGAAGGTGATGACCGCCGACGGCTTCTTCCGCACCGGCGACATCGGCGTGATGGATGCGGATGGCTATACGAAGATCATCGACCGCAAGAAGGACATGGTGCTGGTCTCCGGCTTCAACGTCTATCCGAACGAGGTCGAGGACGTGATCGCCAGCCATCCCGGCGTGATGGAATGCGCGGTCATCGGTGTGGCGGATGCGAAGACCACGGAAGCCGTGAAGGCCTTTGTGGTGCGCAAGGATCCGAAGGTGACGGCGGAGGACATCATCAAGTTCTGCCAGGGCCAGCTCACCAACTACAAGGTGCCGAAGCAGATCGAATTCCGCGATGCCCTGCCCAAGACCAATGTCGGCAAGATCTTGCGGCGTGAACTGCGCGACGAGAAGAAGCAGGACGCCGCGGCTTGAGGATCATGTAGGGTGGGCAAAGGCGCTCTTGCGCCGTGCCCACCTTTATCTGCTGCGCGCGGGATGGTGGGCACGCTTCGCTTTGCCCACCCTACGGAATCCTGCATGACCTCAACGACGCCTACCGACATCATCGCCTTCTGGACCGCTGCCGGCTGGGAGCGCTGGTACACCCGCGACGACGCCTTCGACGCCGAGATCCGCGCGCGCTTCCTGCCCGCTTATGAAGCCGCCCGCGATGGCGCTTTCGCCACATGGGAAGACAGCGACGACGGCACGCTGGCGCTGATCCTGTTGCTCGACCAATTCCCGCGCAATCTCTTCCGCGACGATCCCCGCGCGTTCGCCACCGATGCCGCCGCCTGCGCGCTGGCCAAGCGCGCCATCGCCCGCGGCGTCGGCGATCGCGTCGATCCGGACATGCGCCAGTTCATCTACATGCCGCTGATGCATTCCGAGGACATGGCGGACCAGGAGCATTGTTGCGCTTTGTTTCGCGCGGCTGACAACGCCGACAATATGAAATTCGCCGACATCCATGCGGACATCATCCGCCGCTTCGGCCGTTTCCCGCACCGAAATGCCGTGCTCGGACGCGACACGACGGCGGAGGAGCAGGCCTATCTCGATGCAGGTGGGTTCAAGGGCTGACTATGCGGCCACCACGCACTCCGCCCTCATGGTGAGGAGCGCGCCACTTGGCGCGCGTCTCGAACCATGAATGGCCGGGCACAGAGTTCGCGGCCATCCCTTGCGAATGGCTTCGCCATTCGCTGGGAGACGTGCGCAAGTGCGCACTCCTCAGGATGAGGGCGGAGTGTGGTCGCTATATTGCCCGTGTCATCGCCGCGGTCTAAACATCCTCACCCACATCTGGAGAAAGCACGATGAGCATCCAAGTCGGCGACACCCTGCCCGAGACCAAGTTTCGCGTGATGACCGAGGAAGGCCCGGTGGTGAAATCCACCGACGACATCTTCAAGGGCAAGAAAGTGGCGCTGTTCGCGGTGCCCGGCGCCTATACCGGCACCTGCCACAAGATGCATCTGCCGAGCATCTTCCTCAATGCCTATGCCATCAAGGGCAAGGGCGTCGACACCATCGCCATCACCTCGGTCAACGATGCCTTCGTGATGAATGCCTGGAAGAAAGACACGGATTTGCGCGACGAAGCGGTCTTTTTGGCTGACGGCAATGCCGAATTCGCAAAAGCCATTGGCCTCGACCTCGACGCCTCCGGCAACGGCCTCGGCATCCGCTCCAAGCGCTATTCGATGCTGGTGGAAGACGGCAAGGTGACCAAGCTCAATCTTGAGCCGGCACCGGGCAAGGTCGAAGTCTCGGGCGGCGATACGCTGCTGGGGCAGCTGTAAGATCGCGGACTGTAGGGTGGGCAAAGCGTAGCGTGCCCACCTTCAAGTGTCGTGCGCGTGGTGGTGGGCACGCTTCGCTTTGCCCAACCTACGGGCTACGGCCCGCGTTATTTCTTCCGCGCTTCCGCCAAACCATCCCGCGACAGCTGATCTGCTCGTTCGTTCTCCGGATGGCCGGCATGGCCCTTGACCCAGTGCCAGCGGATCTCATGCGTATGCAGCGCTGCATCCAGCCGCTGCCACAGATCGACATTCTTCACCGGCTTCTTGTCGGCGGTCTTCCAGCCGTTGCGCTTCCAGCCGTGAATCCAGCTCATGATGCCGTTGCGTAAGTACTGGCTGTCGGTGTGCAGATCGACGCTGCAGGGCTTCTTCAGCGCTTCCAGCGCGGAGATCGCGGCCATCAGCTCCATGCGATTATTGGTCGTATGCGCCTCGCCGCCCTTCAGCTCTTTTTCGGCGTCGCCGAAACGCAGGATCGCGCCCCAGCCGCCGGGGCCCGGATTGCCGGAGCAAGCGCCGTCCGTATAGATCGTCACCGGTGTGCTCACGCAGCCTCGCCCGCAGTCTCGACGCCGTAATCGGCCATGCTCTTCACCGCCTGATGAAAGCGCAGCTTGCGGACATATTCCAGCGGATCCTTCGGCTTCACGAACGCGCCTTCCGGCACGTTCAGATAGTCGACCAATCGCGTCAGCAAAAAGCGGATCGCCGAACCGCGCGCGAGCAGCGGGAAAGCCGCCTGCTCGGCGGCAGTCAGCGGACGCACCTTGTTATAGGCGTTCAGCAGCGCACGCGCCTTGGTGGCGTTGAACGACAGGTCCGGCTCAAAACACCAGGCATTGACGCAGATCGCTACGTCGTAAGCCAGCATGTCATCACAGGAGAACGGGAAGTCGATCAGGCCCGAGAGCTTGTCGCCGAGGAAGAACACATTGTCCGGAAACAGATCGGCATGGATCACGCCATCAGGCAGATCGCTCGGCCATTGCGCGGCGAGATCGGCGAGTTCTTTTTCAAGAAATGCGCGCAGGCCCGGCTGCACCGTATCGGCGCGCGGGGCGGCGAGATCGAGCAGATGACGCCAGCCTTCCACCGACAGATTGTTGGCGCGCTTCAGCGGAAAATCGCCACCAGCCACATGCATGCGCGCCAATGCGTCGCCGACACCGGCGCAATGCACGGCCGTCGGGCGACGCGGCCACATGCCTTCGAGGAAGTTGATGATCGCGGCCGGACGGCCAGCGAGCGTCGAATACACCGCGCCGTCATGCGTCTTCTGCGGCTGCGGACAATTGACGCCGCGCGCGCAGAGATGCGCCATCAGGCCGAGAAAATACGGCAGGTCGTCCAGCGCCACGCGCTTCTCATAGAGCGTGAGGATATACGCGCCCTTTGAGGTGTGCATCAGGTAGTTGGAATTCTCGACGCCTTCGGCGATGCCCTTGTAGGAGAGCAGTTCGCCGATGTCGTATTGCTTCAGGAAGTCCGCGAGATCGTCATTGGCGACGTCAGTATAGACGGCCATGGCCTCACGCGGCGGCTTCGGGACGCAGCGAGCGCGGCAGCGGGAAGAACTCGTTCTCCTCGGCAGCCGACACCGTCTCCACATTCAGCGTGTAGCGCTGCGCGAAGGCGTCCATGATTTCCTCGACGATCACTTCCGGCGCCGACGCGCCCGCGGTGATGCCAAGGCTGGTGATGCCTTCGAACATGGCCCAGTCGAGATCGCTGGCGCGCTGCGCCAGAACCGACACGCGGCAGCCCTCGCGCTCGGCGACTTCGCGCAGGCGCTGGGAGTTCGACGAGTTCGGCGCACCGACCACGATCAAGGCGTCCACCACCGGCGCCACCTTCTTCACCGCGAGTTGGCGGTTGGTGGTGGCGTAGCAGATGTCTTCCTTGTGCGGACCGTTGATGTTCGGGAAGCGCTGCTTGAGCACGGCCACGATTTCCGCGGTGTCGTCGATGGACAGCGTGGTCTGGGTCACGAAAGCGAGGTTGTCCGGATTCTTCGGCTGGAAGGTCTGCGCATCCTCGGCGGTCTCGATCAGTTCGACAGCGCCCGGCGGCAGCTGGCCGACGGTGCCGACCACTTCCGGGTGATGCGAATGACCGATCAACAGGATCTCACGGCCGCGCTTGAAATGGATCGCAGCTTCGCGGTGGACCTTGGTCACCAGCGGGCAGGTCGCATCCAGCGAGAAGAAATTGCGCTGGCGGGCATCCTCGGGAACCGATTTCGGCACGCCATGAGCGGAGAACACGACCGGAGCGGTAGTATTATCCGGGATCTCGGCGAGTTCCTCGACGAAAATGGCGCCTTTGGTCTTCAGGCTGTCCACGACATATTTGTTATGCACGATCTCGTGGCGCACATAGACCGGCGCGCCGTGGATGGCCAATGCGCGTTCCACCGTATCGATCGCGCGGACCACGCCGGCACAGAAGCCACGTGGCGAGCAAAGAACGATTTTCAGGGCCGGTTTGGTCATATCGGGGCGATCCATGTGCCTTGATTAGGAAGATTGGGCACCCAAAAACGGGCGCGCGCAGCCGAATTGACGAAAATCAGCCAAAGGGCTTGTCTGAATAAGGACTTGGGGCCGGTTTGCGGCGCTGTCAAGGCCGAAACGTCTGCATTGCGCGCCAGCCCCGGCACAGCTTATATAGAAGGCTAATTCCCCGTCATCCCCGATGACCAGACGGCTCCGCCTCCAAAAAGGCGGGCGGAGCGCAAAGGAGATTTGCCATGAGCAATGCCCCGCTGATGCCAAAGGCGACGGCCGTGTGGCTGGTGGACAACACCGCGCTGACCTTCGAACAGGTCGCCGATTTCACCAAGATGCACGTGCTCGAAGTCCGCGCCATTGCCGATGGCGACGCCGCCCAGGGCATCAAGGGCATGGACCCGATCTCGAACGGCCAGCTGACCCGCGACGAGATCGAGCGCGGCGAAGGTGACGCGAATTACCGCCTGAAGCTCGAAGAGAGCAAGGTGGTGCTGCCGCCGGCCGCCAAGAAGAAGGGCCCGCGCTACACTCCGGTATCGCGCCGCCACGAGCGCCCGAGTGCGATCCTCTGGCTGGTGCGCAACCATCCGGAGCTCAAGGATGCCCAGGTCATGCGCCTGGTCGGCACCACCAAGACCACCATCGCCTCGATCCGCGACCGCACCCACTGGAACGCGCAGACGCTGACCCCGATGGATCCAGTGACCCTTGGCCTGTGCTCGCAGATCGAACTCGATTTCGAAGTGCAGCGCGCCGCGAAGGAAAAGCCGCTCGACCAGCAGGCCGCCTATGGCGGCGCCACGCTGCTGCCGGCCTCGGAGACCACCCGCAAGGACGACTTTGAGGGCACCGAGCGCGGCGACGACGATCTCAATGTCGACGCCGTGTTCGCCAAGCTGAAAGGCATCGGCGGCGGCAAGAAGCAGGACGAGGACGAAGAATAAGCGCGAACGCAGGTTTGCGAGAGACGAAACGCGGCGGGGAAACTCGCCGCGTTTTTTTGTTTGGGTGATGAAAGCTGCCCTTTCTTCTCCCTCCCCCAAGCGGCGCAGCCGCGCCGTGGGGAGGGTGGCCTGAGCGCAGCGAAGGACGGGTGGGGTGCTTCCCCAAGCTCTGACGTCACGTGGGGAGAGACCCCACCCGGCGCTACGCGCCACCCTCCCCATTCGCTTCGCTCCGGGGAGGGAGACCACGCACCGCGGCGCGTCACGCCTTCTTCAAAAACTCCGTGCGCAGCACCAGGCCCTTCACCTTGTCGGTGCGGCCTTCGATTTCGTCTTCGTTGTCGGTGAGGTGGATGTTCTTGATCACCGTGCCGCGCTTCAGCACCGTGGACGAGCCCTTCAGCTTCAGGTCCTTGATGAGCGTGACGGTGTCGCCCTCAGCGAGCAACGCGCCGTTCGAATCCCTGACCTTGATATCCATAATCTCTTCCTGATGGTGCGATGGTACGCCGGCACAAAACAGGATCGGCGCCTCGAAAGCAATGCCGGAAACGTCGGATGGGTAGAGCGCAGGCGCGGAAGAGCCGGAGCGAAACCCATCGGCGGAGGTTGCGGCAACGACGGATGATGGGTTTCGCTCCGCTCTACCCATCCTACGGCTCGGCGTCTGTGGCCCGCAAAAAAGAGGGGCCGACACGCGTCGGCCCCTCAGTCACACAGAGACCGAAAAAACTCAGAACTTGTAGGTGATGCCGGTGCCGATCAGCCATGGATCAAGCTTGACCTGGCCGGTGATGGCCGTGCCGTCAGCCAGCGTGCCTTCCCAGTTCGGGCGCATCCACATCTTCTTGACGTCGACGTTCCAGCCCCAGTGCTTGTCGATCATGTAATCGAAGCCGAATTGCAGGACCGGCGCGGCGGTGTCCTTCAGGCTGCTCTGGGTCACCGAGAGGCCACCGACGGTCGGCGTGTTGCCGGCTGTCTGGCTGAAGAACCAGGTGTAGTTCACGCCGGCGCCGATATAGGGCTTGAAGGCGCCGAACTGGGTGAAGTGATACTGGAAGGTCAGGGTCGGCGGCAGCAGCCAGGCCTTGCCGACATCGAGGCCGGCCAGTGCGCCATCGCCGGTGACGTGATGCTTGGTGACGCCGAGGATGAGTTCAGCGGCGAGGTTCGGCGTGAAGAAGTAGGAAATGTCGAGCTCGGGAACGTATTGATCCGAGGTCTTCAGGCTGGAGCCCGGCACCTGATGGGCCGAACCACCGTTCTCAGGCACGACGGCGAGCGCGCGCACGCGGATCATCCAGGGATTCCAGAGATCCACGGCCGGCACCGCCTTGTAGACCGGCTTGGCGGCGAGATCGGCGGCATGGCCGGTGGTGGAAATGCCGGTGATGGCGGATGCTGCCAGCAGCAGCGACATCGTGGTCCAGATCGTCTTCATGGCAGTGCGCCCCAACTTTCGAATTGTCTCGGGTGAATGATCCCACCGTCGGTGCAGGCGAAAGACGACAACTGGCTGGCGCAAACGTTGATGTCGCTCAAAGCGCAGGCGCGACTCAGCGAGAGCACGCGGGAGCGTTGCCGGAGGGACACACGGAATTGAGGGAGATCAAGCGTACGCGCACACTCAGCCCCTCATGGTGAGGAGGCGCCTCTTCGGCGCCGTCTCGAACCATGAGATCGTGAGGCTCTGTCGCCCGCGGCCATCCTTCGAGACGCCGCTGCGCGGCTCCTCAGGATGAGGGCGGAGTGAATCAGGGCCGGCCGGGATTGTTCAGCATATATTCGCCGAGATCGCGCTGCTTGCGATCGGCGCGGGCGATGGCGTTGCTGCGCTGGACGTCGCGATCCTTGCGGCAGGCCGAATATTGCGGCGATCCGACAGCGACGCCATTGGCGCGGCAGATCGCATCGTCGTCGTCACCGAGATCCGATATCGGCACATCGGAGCGGCGCGCGCATGCGCCAAGCAACGTGGCGGCCAGCGTCAGGGCGATGAGGGATGTCGGAGCAAGGCGCATGCGAAAAGTCCTGTCAGCGATACCGGCCGTGTTTAGCGCGAAATGCGGGGAATGTAAGGTGGGGGCTGCTGTAGGGTGGGCAAAGCGCAGCGTGCCCACCATCACCAGCCGTGCACTTGAAGGTGGGCACGCTGCGCTTTGCCCACCCTACAATCGACCAGCGAGCGCCGCCCCGATCTCGTCCAGCGCCTTCGGATCCTCGATGGTCGCCGGCATGGTCCAGGTCTCGCCATCGGCGATCTTCTTGATGGTGCCGCGCAGGATTTTGCCAGAGCGCGTCTTCGGCAGGCGCGTCACGGCAATGGCAAGCTTGAAGGCGGCGACCGGGCCGAGCTTTTCACGCACCAAAGCCACCACTTCCTTCTCAATATCGGCATGGTCGCGCGTGACGCCGGCCTTCAGCACCAGGAAACCGCAGGGCACCTCGCCTTTGATCGTGTCCTTGATGCCCAGCACGGCGCATTCGGCGACATCGGGATGTGAGGCGAGAATCTCCTCCATCCCACCGGTGGAGAGACGATGGCCGGCGACATTGATGATGTCGTCGGTGCGGCCCATCACATAGACATAGCCGTCCTCGTCGAGATAACCGGCATCGGAGGTTTTGTAGTAGCCGGGAAATTCGTTGAAATAGGCCTCCTTGCAGCGCGCGTCCTGCTCCCACAGCGTGGGCAGGCAGGCCGGCGGCATCGGCAGCTTGATGACGATGGAGCCCATGGTGCCCGCGGGCACCGGCTTCGCGGCTTCATCCACCACCTCGACCTTGTAGCCGGGCATCGGCACCGTCGGCGAGCCGTGCTTGACCGGCAGCATGCCCAGGCCGACCGGATTGCCGGCGATGCACCAGCCGGTTTCGGTCTGCCACCAGTGATCGATGACCGGCACTTTCAGCTGCTTCTCGGCCCACTCCACCGTTGGCGGATCAGCGCGTTCGCCCGCGAGGAACAGCGTGCGGAAATGCGAGAGATCGTAATTGCGGATGAAATTGCCGTCGGGATCGTCCTTGCGGATGGCGCGGAACGCGGTAGGTGCGGTGAAGAAGGCGACGGCTTTGTGTTCGGAGATCACGCGCCAGAACGCGCCGGCATCCGGCGTGCCCACCGGCTTGCCCTCATACATGATCGAGGTCGCGCCATGAAACAGCGGCGCATAGATGATGTAGCTGTGGCCGACCACCCAGCCGATATCGGAGCCGCACCACCAGACCTCGCCGGGCTTCACGCCGTAGAGATTTTCCATCGACCAGGCGAGCGCGACGGCATGGCCGCCATTGTCACGCACCACGCCTTTGGGTTTGCCGGTGGTGCCTGAGGTGTAGAGGATGTACAGCGGATCGGTCGCCTGCATCGGCACGCAATCGGCCGATTTGTTTGCAGCAATCGCCGCAGCGCGCAGTTCCGCCCAGTCGTGATCGCGGCCGGCGACAAGATCGCATGTTTGCTGCGGACGCTGCAGGATGATGCAGCCGCCCGGCTTGGCACTGGCGAGCGCGATCGCGACGTCCAGCAGCGGCTTGTATTGCACGATGCGACCGGGCTCGAGGCCGCAGCTCGCAGAAAGAATGAGCTTCGGCCGCGCATCGTCGATGCGTGTCGCGAGCTCTTTGGCAGCGAAGCCGCCGAACACGACCGAATGAACCGCGCCGATACGCGCGCAGGCGAGCATGGCAACCACGGCCTCGGGCACCATCGGCATATAAAGAATGACGCGATCACCCTTGCCGACGCCGTGATCCCTGAGGATGGCGCCGAGCACCTGGGTCTCGTGCAGCAACTCAGCATAAGTGAATTTGCGGACCTCATTGGTCAGCGGCGAGTCATGGATCAACGCGACCTGTTCGGCACGGCCACGTTCCACATGGCGATCCAGTGCATTGTAGCAGGTGTTGAGCACGCCGCCCGCGAACCAGCGGCCATAAAGGCCCTGCGAGGGATCGAAGATCTTCTTCGCCGGCGCGATCCAGTCGATCGCCTTGGCGGCCTCGCCCCAAAATCGCTCCGGATCGGACAGCGACTGCGCGTGAACCTCGTGATAGCGGCTGGTCGTCATGGCATGCCTCCCGTACTTTTTTGCCGATTGTCACGGGATACGCGGCTATTTCAAGGGAGCCTTTGGTTGCGGCTGCACCGACATCTTCGCCCCCATGCGCTCAATCTCCTGCGCGAGCGCCTTGTAATTCGCGCGCACCGCGTCGTTCTGCGGATCGATCTTCATGGCTGCACCGAAATCACGGATCGCACGTGGCCGGTCGCCCTTCTTGCGCAGCAGCTCGCCGCGGGCATTGAGCAGGTCGGGACGCGTGAGATCGATTTTCAGCGCGGCATCATAGTCGGCAATGGCGAGATCGATCTGATCCTTGCGCGCATAAGCGGCCGCGCGGGCGCTGGTGGCCTTCAGGCGATCGGCCGTGAGCACCTTCTCGTTGCTGATTAGGCCCGCGCAGACTGAAATGATCTTGTCGTCATCGACCGCCACGATGGCCGCGAAGCATGGTGCGGTATCGACCTTCGGCGCCGGCGGCGTCTCCGGATCGGTATCGACGGCCGCATGCGCGCTGCATGCGGCGAATAGAGCGAGGGCAACGAGAAAACGGATCGGCAGACGCATTACTTGATCAGGCCCTTTTCACGATAATAGCGCAGCGCGCCGGGATGCAGCGGCACCGGGCTGCGGCTCACGGCGGCGGCGAGCTTGATCTCATGGCCGGCACGATGCGCGACCTTGAGTTCATCGATGGCGTCGAACAGGCGCTTGGTCATCTGATAGACCAGCTCATCGCTCACCGCGGTGCTCGTCACCAGATAGTTCATCACCGATGCGGTCGATACCGGTTTCCGCTGACCGCGATAAGTGTCTGCCGGGATCATCGCGGGTCGAAACGGCGGACCGAGTTTCTTCACGACCGAGGCCGGCACCGGCACCAGCACCGTATCGCTGTTATCGGTCAGTTCCTTGATGGATGTCACGCCGATTCCGGCGGATTGCAGCGAGGCGTCGAGCTTGTTCTCGATCATCCGCTTGGTGGAGTCCGCGAACGGGATCATCTCGACACGACCGATTGATTTGAAGCTCATCCCCGCAGCCTTGAAGATCGCGCGGGCTTCGAGTTCGGTGCCGGATTTTTCGGCTCCGACGGCAAGGCTCTTGCCTTGGAGATCCGCGAGGGAGCGAATGCCGCTCGCTTTGGTCGCGACGATCTGGACGTAATTCGGATACAGCGCCCCGATGACGCGCAGGCGATCGAGCTTGCCGGAAAATCCGGCGTCCGCATCGCCGCGCCAGCCGGACATCAGCGCATCGCCAAGCGCGAAGGCGACCTGCCCGGTGCCCTCTTGCAGCCGCATCAGATTCGCCACCGAACCGTCGGTTGTCTCCACCAGCACTTTCGCGTCGGGAATATCCGCATAGACCATGCCGATGCTGACACCGAGCGGATAATAGACCCCTGAACTGCCACCGGTGAGGATAGCGATCGGCTCAGCCCGCGCCGACGATGTCCATAGAGCGAACATGCAGGCGAGTGATGCGATGCAGCGTAATCTTGTGATCCGAACTCCGTTCATACGCAAAGCGTGGACCGGCTGCGTGTGACGGTCAATGCGGTCGCTAGCCTCTCCCCGCATGCGGGGAGGAGGAAGCAGCGACGAAAGTTTCACAGCTAAACCCTTGCGCCAGCCGGTCAAAACGGCATGAATGCGCCGCACTAAAACTAATAAGGCCGGGAAATCCGGCTCACGGGAAAATCCCGGGGGAAGAAACATGGCTGACGACAAAGCACCCACGACCGATGGCACCAAAATCGTCGAGGCGGAGATCATTTCCGACGCCACGATGCAGAAGGTCGAGGAGCTGATCGAAGCCGAAGAAGGCGCAGCGAACCGCTTGCTGGGCTGGGCCGGCATCATCGCCACCGCCATTGCCGTGTCGATGAGCCTGTTCCACCTCTATGCCGCCTATGCGATCGTGCCGACGCAGGAGCTGCGCTACATCCATGTGGCCTTCACGCTGATCCTCAGCTTCATGCTGTTTCCGGTCGCGAAGCGGTTCCGCGACCGCGTGCGTTGGTGGGATATCCTGCCCGGCATCGTCGCCATCGCCACCATCATCTATGCGCTGTGGGGCGGCGAGGATTTCACCGACCGCGCCACCCTGCCCGACCATGTCGATGTGATCGTCGGCGTCGTCTTCATCCTGCTGTTGCTGGAAGCGACACGTCGCACCACCGGCTGGATCATGCCGGTGGTCTCGATCTTCTTCATCGCTTACGCCATGCTCGGCCCGCATCTGCCGGCGCCGTGGACGCATCGCGGCTATGACCTGCCGCGGCTCGTCGGCCATCTGTTCATCACGCTGGAGGGAATCTTCGGCGTCGCGGTGGACGTCTCGGCAACGCTGATCATCCTGTTCACGATCTATGGCGCGTTTCTCGCGCAATCCGGCGCCGGCAAATTCTTCATCGATTTCTCGCTGGCGCTGATGGGCAACAAGCCCAATGCCGCCGGTCGCACCGTGGTGCTGTCGTCTTTCCTGCTCGGCGGCCCCTCGGGCTCCGGCGTCGCCACCACCGTCATGATCGGTACCGTGGCCGCGCCGATGCTGAAGAAGGCCGGCTTCGAGAAGAATGCCGCGGGCGGCCTGCTCGCCGCGGGCGGTCTCGGTGCCATCCTGTCGCCGCCGGTGCTGGGCGCCGCGGCGTTCCTGATCGCGGAATTCCTCAAGATCAGCTATCTCGACGTGATCTGGATGGCCACCATCCCGACCATCCTCTACTATCTCTCGCTGCTGATCATGGTGGAGATCGACGCCAAGCGGTTTGGCGCGAAGAACGTCAATATCACGCCCGAGCTCGGCCTCGGCACCATGACCAAACGCTACGGCTTCCACTTCATCTCGCTGCTCGCCGTCGTCATCTTCATGGTGATCGGCTTCTCGCCGGCACTGTCGGTGTTCTATGCGATCCTTGTCACCCTTGCGCTCAGCTTCCTGCGCAAGGACACGGCCCTGATGCCCAAGAAGCTGGTGCGCGCGCTGGCGGATGGCTCGATCGGCGCGCTCAATGCCGCCACCACCTGCGCCTGCGCCGGCATCGTGGTCGGCGTCGTCACGCTGACGGGCCTTGGCCTGAAATTCTCGTCCATCGTCATCGCCTATGCCGGCGGCAGCCTGCTGCTGACGGCGATGTATACGGCGCTGATCGTCTGGATCATCGGCCTCGCGGTGCCGGTGACCGCGTCCTACATCATCTGCGCCGTCATCGCGGCACCCGCGCTGATCAAGCTCGGCGTGCCCGACTACGCGGCGCATATGTTCATCTTCTACTACGCCGTGCTCTCGGAGGTCTCACCGCCGACTGCACTGTCACCTTTCGCAGCAGCTGCCATCACCGGCGGCGATCCCTACAAGACCACGCTGCAATCCTGGAAATACACGCTGCCGGCCTTCCTGGTGCCGTTCGTGTTCGTCTGCGATCCGCAGGGCGTCGGTCTGCTGCTGTCAATCCCGAAGGGCGGCTCGTGGGTCGATGTGCTGGAGATCACCTTCAAGACCACCTGCGGCCTGCTCGCCCTCTGCGCCTGCGCGCAGAACTGGGGTCTGCGACAAAATACGCCGATCGAGCGCGGGCTGCTTCTGCTATCGGGATTGCTGCTGGTCTTCCCGAGCCTGATCGAAGCGATCATCGAGAGCATCATCGGCCGCGACATCAGCTACACATTCCTGCCGGGCCTGATCATCGGCCTCGGCGTTTTACTCTGGCAGGCTCGCACGCGGGCCCAACCGGTGGCCGCATAGGACGAAGATACCGTGTCCCGGCTCTGCGAAGCGCCATAGGAATGCCGCATCGCGTCCGGGACACGAGAGAGGACAATAACAAAACGACAGCGGACGCCGCACATAAGTGGCGCCGCCAACTTCAGGGAGTGCAACGATGAAATGGACGGCTTTCAGCTTCGCTCTGCTCGGCATCGCGTGCATGGCACACCCGGCGACGGCGCAGGAGAAGACCATCGCGATTGCCACGGGTGGCACCGGCGGCATCTTCTATCCGCTCGGCGGCGGCCTCGCGAACCTGCTCTCCAAGAAGCTCCCCAATACCCAGGCCACCGGTGAAGTCACCGGCGGCAGTGTCGATAACATCAAGCTGCTGGAGTCAGGCCAGGCCGATCTCGGCTTCATGACCGGCGATGTCGCGTCTGACGCCATCAAGGGTGAGCAGAAATTCAAGAAGCCGGTGCCGCTACGCACCATCGTCGCCGTCTATTCCAGCCCCGTGCATGTGGTGACCATCGCCGGCACCGGGATCGAGACATTCGCCGACCTCAAGGGAAAGCGCATCTCCGGCGGCGCGCCCGGCTCAGCCTCGGAGGCGCAGACGTTCCGACTGCTCGAGGCCGCCGGCCTCGACAAGGACAAGGACGTCAAGCGCGAACGTCTCTCCGTCGCGGAATCGGCGGCGGCGCTCAAGGATCGCAAGATCGACGCCTTCTTCTGGGGCGGCGGCGTGCCGACGGCCGCCGTGGTCGATCTCGCGGCGACGCCGGGCGTGCATATCAAGCTGATCGAGATCGATCACCTGCTGGAGCCCATCGTGAAGAAATACGGCCAGATCTTTGCGCCCAGCGTGATCAAGGCCGGCAGCTATCCGGGCCAGACCACTGACAGCAAGGGCTTTGCCGCCTGGAACCAGATCATGGCCACCGACAAGATGTCGGACGAGACGGCTTACGCCATCACCAAGGCGATCTTCGAGAACAAGGCCGATCTCGTCGCCGTCCATAAAGAAGCCGAGAATATCAATCTCGCCACGCAGACCCCGGCGCAATCGCCGGCGCCGTATCATCCCGGCACGCTCAAATATCTCAAGGAAGTCGGTGCGGTGAAATAATTGCCGCGCCATCATCATCACTGGAGGGAGAGGAAGTCCATGTTCAAGCGTTTCAAGAAAACAACCATCGCCGTGGCGCTCGTCGCCACAGCCGGCCTTGCGGGTGCTGCCATCGCGCAGCAGAAGACCATGGCCATCGGTACCGGCGGCACCGGCGGCGTCTATTACCCGCTCGGTGGCGCGATCGCCAATGTGCTGTCCAAGGCTCTGCCGAACACCCAGGCGACGGCGGAAGTCACCGGCGGCTCCGTGGACAATCTGAAGCTGATCGCCTCAGGGCAGAGCGAGATGGGCTTCAGCATGGCCGATGCCGCGCTCGACGCCATGAACGGCCAGGACAAGTTCAAGAGCGGCAAGGTCCCGCTGCAGACCCTGCTGGTCGTCTATCCGAACCGCATGCATATCGTGACCGTCGAGGGCACCGGCATCGAGAAGATGTCCGACCTCAAGGGCAAGCGCGTCTCCACCGGCTCGCCCGGCGGTGCCACCGAGGTGATGGCTTTCCGCGTCATCGAGGCGGCCGGTCTCGACAAGGACAAGGACATGAAGCGCGAGCGCCTCGGCGTCGCCGAGTCGGTCAACGCCATCAAGGACCGCAAGATCGACGCCTTCTTCTGGGTCGGCGGCGTGCCGACGGCCGCCGTCACCGATCTTGCCGCAACGCCCGGCATGAAGATCAAGTTCGTCGATCACGCGGATCTCGCACCCAAGATGAACGAGAAATACGGCAAGCTGTATTCGCCTTCGACCATCAGCAAGAGCATCTATCCCGGCATGGACAAGGACAATGCCAATACCGAAGTCTGGAACATCATCGTCACCAACGACAAGATGAAGGACGACGACGCCTACAACATCGTCAAGACGCTGGTGGAGAAGAAGGCCGACATCGTCGCCGTGCACAAGGAAGCCGAGAGCTTCTCGCTCGACAACCAGGTGCAGGAGCGCTCGCCGGTGCCGTTCCATCCGGGCGCGCTGAAATATTTCAAGGAAAAGGGCATCGGCAAGTAAGACCGGGCCTTGCGACCTGACTGCAAGCCGCGATGTGAAAGCATCGCGGCTTTTGTTTTTGCGCTCAGTCGTAGGACGGATTAGCGCAGCGTAATCCGCCGGCCGAGCTCCAAAGCTGAAGCTCCGCGGCGGATTACGGCTTCGCCTAATCCGCCCTACGGCTGAGCATCAATTTTACCGCGGAACCGGAATCCCTGTCGCCATGTTGCCTGCCCGGCACCCTCACGTGCCGTGAGGGCCATTCGGTGCCAGCCGCCAGCGAGACGACCCGATATCCGCTCGACGCACTCAACTTCTTCCTCGCCGACGTGCGCGACGGCCTCGGCCCCTATCTCGCGATCTATCTCCTCACCGTACAGAAATGGGATGAAGCGTCCATCGGCGCGGTGATGTCTGTCGCCGCCATTGCCGGCATTCTGGCGCAGACGCCGGCCGGCGCCTTGATCGACAAGACGACGGCCAAGCGCGCAACCGTCATCATCGCGGCGATCATCGTCACGCTCGGCTCCGTCGTGCTGCCGCTCTATCCCGGCTTCCTGTTCGTCGCGACCACGCAAGCACTCACCGGGATCGCCGCCGCCATCTTCGCGCCGGCGCTGGCGGCGATCACGCTGGGCATCGTCGGTCCCCGTGCGTTCGCCAGGCGCATCGGCCGCAACGAGGCATTCAACCATGCGGGCAATGCTGTTGCCGCCGCATTGGCCGGCGGGTTTGCCTATGCCTTCGGGCCGATCGTCGTGTTCTGGTTGATGGCCGCGATGGCGCTGGCCAGCATCGTCGCAATGTTGGCCATCCCCGCCAGTGCCATCGACCACGACGTCGCACGTGGCCTGCATGATCTCGAACAGACGACCGGAAAAAGCGAAGATCAGCCGTCAGGGTTTCGGGTCTTGTTGACTTCAAGGCCGCTGCTGGTGTTTGCAGCTGCCACTGTCCTGTTTCACTTCTCCAATGCCGCCATGCTGCCACTGGTCGGACAGAAACTCGCGCTCGTGAACAACGAGCTCGGCACGACGCTGATGTCGGCATGTATCGTTGCTGCCCAGCTCGTGATGGTCCCCGTGGCCATACTCGTCGGTCACAAGGCCGATGTGTGGGGCCGCAAGCCGATCTTCGCTTGCGCGCTCGCAGTGTTGATCATCCGCGGCGCCCTCTATCCACTCAGTGACAACCCTTATTGGCTGGTCGGCGTACAACTGCTCGACGGCATCGGCGCCGGCATCTATGGGGCGCTGTTCCCGCTGGTCGTTGCTGATCTCACGCAGGGCACCGGCCACTTCAATGTGAGCCAGGGTGCCATCGCGACTGCTGCAGGATTGGGCGGCGCGCTTAGTACTTTCGTCGCAGGCGTGATCATCGTGACCGCAGGCTACAGCGCAGCTTTCCTGACGCTTGCCGGTGTTGCTGCATTTGGACTTATTCTGTTCATCATGCTGATGCCGGAGACGCGGCCATTGGGCGCACGTCATGATCGCTTGGTACCAAATGTTTAAGGATGGTACGGCATTACGGTAGCAACCTGCAGTGCCGCCGAGTAGTTTGCGCGCCAACTGTTCCCGCAGGGACTTAGAGACCGTAAAAGGACTGCCTGAAATGTCGTCTTCGATTCGCTTTCCGTCCCGTCGCTCCGTGATCCTCGGCGGCGCTGCTGCGCTCGGCACCCTGCCGCTGATCGGCCGCGGCGCCAAAGCCGCCGAATGGCCCACCAAGCCGGTGAAGTTCGTCGTGCCTTTCGCAGCGGGCGGCACCACCGACATTCTCGCACGTCTCGTCGCGCAGAAAATGAGCGAAGAATACGGCCAGCAGTTCATCGTCGAGAACAAGACCGGCGCCGGTGGCAACATCGCAGCCGACTTCGTCGCCAAGGCGGATGGTGACGGCTACACGTTCCTGGTCGGCACGCCTGGCACCCATGCGATCAACAAGTTCGTGTTCAAGAACATGACCTATGATCAGGTGAAGGACTTCTCGTCCGTCATCATCATCGCCAAGGTGCCGAACCTGATGTCGGTGACCAATTCGCTGCCGGCCAAGAACGTGCAGGAATTCATCGCGCTCGCCAAGGCGAAGCCGGATGAATATTTCTACGGCACGCCGGGCCTCGGCTCCACCGCGCATCTCTCCACCGAACTGTTCAAGTCCATGACCGGCGTGAAGCTGACCCATGTGCCGTTCCGCGGCAGCGCCCCGGCCCTCACCGACCTGATCGGCGGCCGCGTGCATGTGATGATCGACAATCTGCCGGCCGCGCAGCCCTTCGCGGAGAGCAACCAGATCCGCCCGCTCGCCGTCTCCACTGCCAAGCGCTGGGAGCCGATGAAGGACATCCCGACCATCGCCGAAGCCGGCGTGCCCGGCTATGACGCCGCCTCATGGTTCACGATCACCTCTCCGGCCAAGACGTCGAAGGAGATCACCACCAAGCTCAATGCCTCGGTCGACAAATACATCAAGTCGGAAGAGGGCAAGGCGCGCCTGATCAAGCTCGGCGCCGACCCGGTCGGCGGCTCGCCGGCCGACATGGATGCCTATGTCGCGGCGGAATCCGAGAAGTGGGGCAAGGTCGCCCAGTTCGCCGGCATCAAGCCGGAGTAAGGAAACGCTGTCGTCCCCTCTCCCGCTCTTGCGGGGGAGGGTAGGGTGGGGGAAGCCCCACACACGATCGCCTGCGTTTGCCGCCCCCCCACCTCGGCCCTCCCCGCAAGAGCGGGAGAGGGTGCACTTCTGCCGGGGCCATAGCTCTACTCGAACTTCATATCGACGCAGCGCGCGACGTCGGGGCCGACACCCGACGGGATCGTCACGCAGGCGCGGACCTTCTGCTGGGTGTTGTCGCTCGCCCACAGCACGACACCGCCATTCCCGAAGAAAGAATTGGTGTTCGGCGGTTCGGTTTCGGCGACATCGAACGAATAGTTGCCATCGGTATCGAAGATGCGCGCTTTCTTGCTGCAGCCGCCATCGCTCTGCACGTTGATGACTTCCTTGGTGTCGCGCGTCATCGACACCGAGACGGTGCAGCGGAAATATTCCGACGTCTTGGCATTGAACAGATACGCATAGGAGCGGCAGGTTGCCGTCGATAGCTTGCCCGGGCTGAGGCCGCGGCTGCAGGAAATCCGTTGATTGTGGCTGAGATTGAAGTCGTCGGCCTGCGCCAGGCCGGGCGCGAATGCCATCAGGCCCACAACAGATATCGATTTGAAGACACCGCGCATTCGAACCATCCCCATCGCCTCACTTCGTCAGCCGGCTTGCCCGGCGACGAAAGATAGTCATGTCGCGACGCGCGCGAAATGACAAACTGAGCGATATTGCGCTACTTGTTGACGACGCGCATGCGTTCGTGATTTGTTCATAACACGATGTGCCGAACAACGGCACTGACCTCATCAGCACGAGAGAACACGGAGATCGGGGGATGACCGTTCGCGCTTTCACACTGTTTGGCGCAGCCTTATTGGCAAGCGCTGCCTTCGCACTGCCGGCCCACGCGCAGGCGCCCACAGCAGGTGCCATACCCTGGGTGCTCACCCCTGACATGGGCTACGGCTATGACGCGGCCGGCAAGACCTTCGCGTATAAGATGGGCACCAACAACGCCAAGTTCTTGCTGAAGGGCGCGAAGAAGGTGCCGAAGAACACACTCTTCTTCATCGGCGAAAACGGCCAGCTCTATATGCGCAGCGGACCGTTTCTCGAAAGCGACGGCCGATTCAAGTTCGGGCCCGGCTGAGCGCCTCCGCAGCGTTCACGTGACAGGGAGATGACGGCAAACGCCTCTCCCACCTCGGAGCGAGAGATGTTAGAGAGCGCGTCATCTTCTTTCTAAAAGCTGAAAGCGCTCATGGCCAAAGCATCTCCCGTTTCGCCCCTTGCTCCCACCAATGTTCCGGCGATGCCGGAAATCGCAGGCGTTCGCCTCGGCACCGCTGCCGCCGGCATCCGCTACAAGGGCCGCACCGATGTGCTGCTCGCGGTGATGGACAAGGGCACGACGGCAGCCGGCGTGTTCACCACATCGAAGTGCCCGTCGGCACCGGTGGAATGGTGCCGGGCGGTGCTGAAGGGCGGCAAATCTTCTAAGGGAGGATTGGCTCAGGCGCTGGTGGTGAATTCCGGCAATGCCAATGCGTTCACCGGCAAGACCGGCAAGGCCTCGACCAAGCTCACCGGCGACATCGCCGCGAAGGCTGTCGGCTGCAAGCCGAACGAAATCTTCCTCGCCTCCACCGGCGTGATCGGCGAGCCGCTCGACGCCACCAAATTCAATGGCGTGCTCGACAAGCTCGCCGAAACCGTGACGCCCGATGGCTGGCTGGACGCCGCCAAGGCGATCATGACCACCGACACCTTCCCGAAGGTCGCCACCGCCAAGGTGAAGCTCGGCAAGGCCACCGTCACCATCAACGGCATGGCCAAGGGCGCCGGCATGATCGCGCCTGACATGGCGACCATGCTGTCCTTCATCTTCACCGACGCACCGATCTCGGCGCCGGCGCTGCAGGCGCTGCTCAAGGCCGGTGTGGCGGACTCGTTCAATGCGGTGACAATTGACGGCGACACCTCGACCTCCGACACGCTGCTGATGTTCGCCACCGGTGCCGCCGCTGCGCAGGGCGCGCCGAAAATCACCAAGGCGAGCGATGTCCGCCTCAAGGCGTTCGTGAAAGCGCTGCAGGTGATCCTCAATGATCTCGCCGAGCAGGTCGCCCGTGACGGCGAAGGCGCGCGCAAGCTGGTGGAAGTCGTCGTCGAAGGCGCAACCACCAAGGCATCGGCCCGCAAGATCGCCATGTCGATCGCCAATTCGCCGCTGGTGAAGACGGCGATCGCCGGTGAGGACGCCAACTGGGGCCGCGTGGTGATGGCTGTCGGCAAGGCCGGCGAGCCCGCCAATCGCGACAAGCTGTCGATCTCGTTCAACGGCATCCGCGTCGCCAAGTCCGGCGCGCGCGATCCGTCCTATGACGAGACCGAAGTGTCCAATGCCATGAAGAACGACAAGGTGCAGATCAAGGTCGCCCTCGGCCTCGGCAAGGGCCGCGACCGCGTGCTGACCTGCGACCTCACCAAGGAATATGTCGCCATCAATGGCGACTATCGGTCGTGAAACTCGTCCTCGTCGTCGCTGCTGCACTGATCGATGCCGACGGCCGCGTGCTGATTGCACAGCGGCCGGAGGGCAAGACACTGGCTGGCCTCTGGGAATTTCCCGGCGGCAAGCTGGAGCCGGGCGAACGGCCGGAGGCGGCGCTGATCCGCGAGTTGCATGAAGAGCTCGGCATCACGGTGAAGGAAGCGTGCCTGGCGCCGCTGACCTTTGCCAGCCATGCCTATGACGACTTCCATCTCCTGATGCCGCTTTATATTTGCCGGCGCTGGGAAGGTCTGGCGATCTCGAAGGAAGGCCAAAACCTCAAATGGGTGCGGCCGAACAAGCTGCGCGACTATCCGATGCCGGCAGCGGATATCCCGCTGATCCCGCATCTGACGGGGTTGCTGTAACTCGCAGCCGTAGGGCGGATGAGCCGACGGCGTAATCCGCCGCGGAGTTTCAACTTTGGATTCGGCCGGCGGATTGCGCTTCGCTCATCCGCCCTACGATTTCACACCCCGCACCGCATCCGCCAGGCTCGCTTTCGCTGAACCCGGCTTGAGCGGCTTCTGCTGGCTCTCATGCGGCGCCCAGCCGGACAGCCAGATAATGTCGAAGGTCGCGCGGATACGGCCATCCGCATCGGCAAAACGCTCGGCATAGATTTGCGCCATCCGCAGCAAGGTCGCGCGGCGCAGCGGCGTGCGGCGACGCTCCATCAGGATATTCGTCGCCCCCATGCGGCGGAGATCCTGCATCAGGGCAAAGGCGCTGCTGTAGCGCACGACGACGCTATCCACATCGGTGACCGGCAGGGCAAAGCCCGCACGCTGCAGCAAAGCGCCGACATCGCGCAGATCCGCCATCGGCGCGACGCGCGGCGAGATGCCGCCTTCAAGCTCGGCTTCAGCGGCAGCGAAGGACTGGCGGAGTTCGGTGAGCGTATCGCCGCCGAGCAGCGCCGCGATCAGAAAACCATCCGGTTTGAGCGCGCGGCGCAGCTGCGCCATCACGCCGGGCAGATCGTTGACCAGATGCAGCCCCAGCGCGGACACCGCGAGATCGAGCGAGGCCGGCGCGAGGCCGAGGCCTTTGCTCTCGTCATCGGGCACATCGACATGCGCAAGCGAGGCCACACGGCCACTGAGCATGTCGGTCAGGCTCGCGCCGGGCGTCCCGACATCCACGCCATTGCCGAATTGCCGTAACACCGCCTGCAGCCTGTCACTCATATCCTCGATGACGCGATCGAGCAGGAACGTGTCGGCGCCTTGCCTCAAAGCACGCGCCTGCCGCGCACGCAGGAGAGCGCGGTCGAACAGGATCGGGGCGGTGTGGGGCTGGTTCATGGGGCGCTTGGTACGCTGAAGCGGAAGGAGTAGCAATCGCGCTCGCGCCCGTAGGGTGGGCCAAGGAGCATAGCGACGTGCCCACCTTCACATGCACGGCAGGTCAAGCTGGGCACGCTGCGCTTTGCCCACCCTACGGCTTGAGCATCCGCCGCGCCGGGATTAGCCTCTCCCCATGGACACCGAAGCGACAGCACCGTGGTCCCTGCCCGCGCGGCTGCGCGGCGCGCTTCACTATTGCCGGCGCACTGTGGCGCAGTCGGCCCGCCTCGCCCTCGACATCGCGCTCCCCCTGCAATGCGTGGCTTGTCGGGAACCCGTCGCCGGCGACGGCGTCTGCGCCGCCTGCTGGAGCCAGCTCTCCTTCATCGCGCCGCCCTTCTGCACGCGGCTCGGCATTCCCTTCGTGTACGATCCCGGACCGGACATCCTGTCCATGCAGGCCATCGCAGCGCCACCGGCCTATCACCGCGCCCGCGCCGCCGTGCGCTATGACGAGGTCGCCCGCACATTGGTTCATCACCTGAAATACCACGACCGCACCGACCTCGCCCCGACCATGGGCAAATGGATGGCGCGCGCAGGGCACGAACTGCTGGCCGATGCCGACGTCCTGCTTCCGGTGCCGCTGCACTGGCGGCGTGCCTTCAGCAGGCGATTCAACCAATCGGGCGCGCTGGCGCAGGCGATCGGACGCGCCAGCGCCATTCCCGTGGCAGGCGATGCGCTCCGGCGGATCCGGCCGACCGAACACCAGATTGGGCTGTCGCGCAGCCAACGCGCCAGCAATGTGCAGGGCGCGTTCAAGGTGCCCTCCGAGCGGCGGCACCAGATTCAGGGCCGCCGCGTCGTATTGGTCGATGATGTGCTGACATCCGGGGCCACATCGGACGCCTGCGCGCGCGCCTTGCTGCGAGCCAAGGCGGCGCAGGTCGATCTGCTGGTCTTTGCCCGGGTTGTCGAGGGTGGCGGCGGCCCCATATAATCCGGTGACACAATTCTGTGACGTCCCTGGAGTGCCCGGAATGGCTGCCGCCATCGAAATCTATACCCGCCCCGGCTGCGGCTATTGCAGTGCCGCCATCTCGCTGCTCCAGCGCAAGAAGGCCGAGTTCACCCATTTCGATACCGCGACGGACCCGAACCTGCGCCAAGAGATGTTCGACCGCACCCGCCCGGGCGCGACCTTCCCGCAGATCTTCATCGGCGGCACCCATATCGGCGGCTGCGACGACCTCTATGCGCTCGATCGCGAGGGCAAGCTCGACAGCATGATTGAAGGAGCGGCGGCATGACCGAGCAAAAGCAGACATTCGTCGCCGCCATGGTGCAAATGCGCACCGCGCTCAACCCGCGCGACAGCCTCGAACAGGGTCGCCACCTGATCCGCGAGGCCGCGCTGGCCGGCGCCAATTACGTGCAGACGCCCGAAGTCACCAACATGATGCAGACCGGCCGGGCCGGGCTGTTCGAACATCTGCGCACGCAGGACGATGACGAGTCGCTGAAGGCCTATCGTGCCCTCGCGGCAGAACTCGGCATCTATCTGCATATCGGATCACTCGCCGTGCAGGCGACGCCGGAGCGCGCTGCCAACCGCGCGTTCTTCATCGCGCCGAGCGGCGAGTCGCTCGCCACCTACGACAAGATCCATATGTTCGACATCGATTTGCCGAACGGCGAGACCTATCGCGAATCCGCGAACTACCAGCCCGGCGAAACAGCCGTGATCTCCGATCTGCCCTGGGGCCGCATCGGCATTACCATCTGCTACGACGTACGTTTCCCGGCACTTTATCGCGCACTCGCCGAAGCCGGCGCGTCGTACCTCACTGTCCCCTCCGCCTTCACCCAGAAGACCGGCGAAGCGCATTGGCACACGCTGCTGCGCGCCCGCGCCATCGAGAACGGCTGTTTCGTGTTCGCAGCCGCGCAAGGCGGCACGCATGAGAACAAGCGCTCGACCTATGGCCATTCGCTGATCATCGATCCATGGGGCGTCGTGATCGCGGAAGCCAAGGGCACCGATCCCGGCTTCATCATTGCCGAGATCGATCCCGCCAAGGTGACCGAAGCGCGCAATACGGTGCCGTCATTGCAGCATGGCCGCCGCTTCGGCATCCATGATGCCAAGGCCGGGCCTGCCCATCTGCATCTGGTGCGTGACGCGACATGATCCGTTACAATCTGCGTTGCGACAAGGGCCACGCTTTCGAAAGCTGGTTCCAGAGCTCCGGCGCTTACGACTCCCAGGTGAAACGCAAGCTGGTCACCTGTCCGCAATGCGGCTCGGCGAAAGTCGAGAAGGCCATCATGGCTCCGCAGATCGGACGCAAGGGCAACCAGAAACGGCAAGATGTCGTCACCCAGCCCGCGCCGGCCGACAACGCGCCGCTGATGATGGCGCCGCAGGAAGCCGAATTGCGTGCCAAGCTCAAGGAATTGCGCGACCACATCACCAGCAACGCCGACAATGTCGGCGAGAGCTTTCCCACCGAAGCCCGCGCCATGCATTATGGCGACAAGGAGCATCGGCCGATCTATGGCGAGGCTTCGCTCGAGGAAGCGCGCTCGCTGATCGATGAAGGCATCGAGGTGGCGCCGATTCCCATATTGCCTGGCGACCGGAACTAAAGCGCGTTCATCTACATTAACTCTTTATTGCACGGCGAATATCGCGCCGCTTTGCGCGTCATCAGAAGCATTTTCGACGTACGACGATTTTGTGTCGTCGGAGTCACATCACACACAAATGCTTACGCGGGCCTTGAGAGCCAGCGAATCTCGCCTAACTTATAAGCATGTGCCTGAAGATGAGTCGCGCATTGCACGCGGATCGCATTGCGCGGCGACTGATCAGGATGTGTTCTGAAGACCAAGCGCTGATATTGAGTCGCGATCAGATTTGAGCTGCGCGCCTATACCATAAAAAGGGATCGCGAACAATAGGACGGCCGACCGAACAAAGAGAGGGATCAATGTATAACGATTCTCTGTTCAACGCGTTCGCTCGAACCTTCGAAGCCCGGAGCCAGACGGACATGTCGATGTCCGAATATCTGGAGTCCTGCCGCGGCGATCCCATGAAATACGCGAACGCTGCAGAGCGGTTGTTAGCTGCGATCGGTGAGCCCGAAATGATCGACACGGCCAAGGACTCCCGCCTTGGCCGTATTTTTTTGAATCGGACCATCAGGTCATATCCGGCATTTACCGGCTTCCACGGCATGGAAGACACGATCGAGCGCATCGTTGCCTTCTTCCGTCATGCCGCGCAGGGATTGGAAGAGCGCAAGCAGATCCTTTATCTGCTCGGCCCTGTCGGCGGCGGCAAGTCGTCGCTCGCCGAGCGCCTGAAGCAGCTGATGGAGGTGCATCCTATCTATGTGTTGAAGGCCGGCGATGAACTCTCGCCCGTGTTCGAAAGCCCGCTGTCGCTGTTCGATCCCGACCAACTCGGCCCGATGATCGAAGAGAAATACGGCATTCCGCGCCGACGCCTTACCGGCTTGATGAGTCCATGGTGCTACAAGCGCCTCGAAGCCTTCGGCGGCGACATCTCGCAGTTCCGTGTCGCACGCATCCAGCCATCGCGGCTGCGCCAGATCGGCATCGCGAAGACTGAACCGGGCGACGAGAACAATCAGGACATCTCCTCGCTGGTGGGCAAGGTGGATATCCGCAAGCTCGAGACCTATGCGCAGAACGATCCCGACGCCTACTCCTATTCCGGCGGCCTCAACCGCGCCAATCAGGGCGTGCTTGAATTCGTCGAGATGTTCAAGGCGCCGATCAAGATGCTGCATCCGCTGCTCACGGCGACGCAGGAAGGCAACTATATCGGCACCGAAAATATCGGCGCGATTCCGTTCACCGGCGTGATCCTCGCCCACTCCAACGAATCGGAATGGCAGAGCTTCAAGACCAACAAGAACAATGAAGCCTTCATCGATCGTATCTGCGTGATCAAGGTGCCGTATTGCCTGCGCGTGGCGGAAGAGCAGAAGATCTATGAGAAGCTGATTTCGAGCTCCGAACTTGCGTCTGCGCCGTGTGCGCCGGCGACGCTGGAAACGCTCGCCCGCTTCTCGGTCATGTCGCGGCTGCGCAAGCACGAGAACTCCACCACCTTCGCCAAGATGCGCGTCTATGACGGCGAAAGCCTGAAGGAAAGCGATCCGAAGGCGCGCAGCGTGCAGGAATACAAAGACGCGGCGGGTGTTGATGAAGGCATGGACGGCGTCTCGACACGCTTTGCGTTCAAGATCCTGGCTGCGACCTTCAACCACGACACGCTGGAGGTCGGTGCGGACCCCGTGCATCTGATGTACACGCTGGAACAGGCGATCCGGCGCGAGCAACTGCCCGATGAAGTCGAGAAGCGCTATCTCGAATTCATCAAGGCCGAACTGGTGCCGCGCTATGCCGAATTCATCGGCCATGAGATCCAGAAAGCCTATCTGGAATCCTATGCCGATTACGGCCAGAACCTGTTCGACCGCTATGTCGACTATGCCGATGCGTGGATCGAGGATCAGGATTTCAAGGATCCCGACACCGGCCAGATGATGGACCGCGACTTGCTCAATCAGGAACTGAGCAAGATCGAGAAGCCTGCGGGAATCGCCAACCCGAAGGACTTCCGCAACGAGGTGGTGAAATTCTCGTTGCGCTCGCGGGCGCATAATTCAGGCAAGAACCCGACCTGGACCTCCTACGAGAAGATCCGCGAAGTCATCGAGAAGCGCATCTTCTCGCAGGTCGAGGACCTCCTGCCGGTGATCTCGTTCGGCTCGAAGAAGGATGGCGAGACCGAGAAGAAGCACGACGACTTCGTCGCCCGCATGGTCGAGCGCGGCTACACCGAACGCCAGGTGCGCCGTCTTGTCGAATGGTACATGCGGGTGAAACAGGCGGGGTAGTTATGACGTAGCTTCGTCATCGCGAGGAGCGAAGCGACGAAGCAATCCAGAATCCAAGTGAAGAAAGAACTGGATTGCTTCGTTGCGCTCGCAATGACGACTGAGGGACTGGAGCAAGGAACTCTAAGGCCATGCATATCGTCGATCGGCGCCTTAATCCGAGTGGCAAGAGCCTGGAGAACCGGCAGCGGTTTTTGCGGCGGGCCAAGACTTTGGTGCAAGGTGCAGTGAAGAAAGCTTCCCAGGATCGCGATATCCGGGAGGTTCTGGAAGGCGGCGAAGTCACCATCCCGCTCGACGGCATGAATGAGCCACGTTTCCACAAAGAAGGCGGCGTGCGCGATCGCGTTCTCCCCGGCAACAAGAAATTTACCGAAGGCGATATCCTGCAGCGCCCGCCCCCGAAAGGCGGAGGCGGCAACGGAGCGGGTGAAGGCGATGGCGAGGACGCATTTCGCTTCGTGCTCAGCCGGGACGAATTCGTCGATATCTTTCTCGACGATCTCGAATTGCCCGATCTTTCCAAGCGCAAGCTGGCCGAGGTGGAGAATGAAGGCCTGCGTCGCGCCGGCTATACGACCACCGGCTCGCCGGCCAATATCTCCGTGAGCCGCACCGTGCGCCGCGCGATGGCCCGGCGCGTGGCCCTGCAGCGGCCGCGACCGGAAGCGATCGCGGAGCTGGAAGCCGAGCTCGACCAGTGCAGCGCTGAGCGGCGTGTTCAGCTTGTTGCCGAGATCGAACGGCTGAAGTCGAAGATCAAGCGCATCCCGTTCATCGATCCCATCGACATCCGCTACCGCCGCTTCGAAACCGTGCCGAAGCCGGTGGCGCAGGCTGTCATGTTCTGCCTGATGGACGTGTCGGGCTCGATGTCCGAACACATGAAGGATCTCGCCAAGCGATTCTACATGCTGCTCTATGTGTTCCTCACCCGGCGCTACAAGAAGGTGGAGATCGTCTTCATCCGCCACACCGACCGTGCCGAGGAAGTCGACGAGCAGACGTTCTTCCACGGCCCGGCTTCGGGCGGCACGCTGGTATCGAGCGCGCTGGAGACGATGCACGAGATCGTACAGTCGCGCTTCCGCCCCGCGGATTGGAACATCTACGCCGCGCAAGCCTCGGACGGCGACAACTCCTATGCCGACAGCGACCGCACCGGCGCGCTGCTGCGCGACGCGATCCTGCCGGTGTCACAATTCTTCGCCTATCTCGAAGTGGGCGAGAGCGGCGGCCACCCGTTCGAGATGGCGGAATCGTCGCTCTGGACGCTGTATCAGCGCCTGCGCAGCGAGGGCGAGCCGCTCGCCATGCGCAAGGTCAATGACCGCAGCGAGATCTTTCCGGTGTTCCACGATCTATTCCAGCGCCGGACAGGCAAGGAGGTCGCCCTATGAGCGTGAGATTGTTCGATGGCGCCGACTGGGATTTCACGACGATCCAGCGCATCCACGATGCCTGCGAGAACATCGCGCTGAAAGATCTCGGCCTCAACGTCTATCCGAACCAGATCGAGGTCATCACCGCCGAGCAGATGCTGGACGCCTATTCCTCCGTCGGCATGCCGCTCTATTACAAGCACTGGTCGTTCGGGAAGCAGTTCGCGCATCAGGAAGCGTCCTATCGCAAGGGCCTGATGGGGCTCGCTTATGAGATCGTGATCAATTCGTCGCCCTGCATCTCCTATCTGATGGAGGAAAACACGGCGACCATGCAGACGCTGGTGATCGCGCATGCCGCTTTCGGCCATAACCACTTTTTCAAGAACAACTACCTGTTCAAGCAATGGACCGATGCCGACGGCATCCTCGATTATCTCGATTTCGCCAAGGCCTATGTGGCGCAATGCGAGGAGAAACACGGCCGCATCGCCGTGGAGCAGACCATGGATGCCGCGCATGCGCTGATGTCGCATGGCGTCGATCGCTATCCCGGCAAGAAGTCGCTCGATCTGCGTGCCGAGGAGAAGCGCGCGCGTGAGCGCCGCGAGCATGAAGAGGCATCGTTCAACGATCTCTGGCGCACGGTGCCCACTGGCCCGGCGAAGAACCGCAAGGAGCTGAGTGCCGAACGCCGCCGCGCGCTGCTCGGCCTGCCGCAGGAAAACCTGCTCTATTTCCTCGAAAAGGCCGCGCCGCGCCTGCACACCTGGCAGCGCGAGCTGCTGCGCATCGTCCGCAACATCGCGCAATATTTCTATCCGCAGGGCCAGACCAAGGTGATGAACGAAGGCACGGCGACTTACGTGCACTATCGCATCATGACCGCGCTGCACGAGCGCGGGCAGCTCACCGACGGCAATTTTCTGGAATTCCTGGGTTCGCACACCAATGTGGTGTTCCAGCCGGATTTCGACAGCAAGTATTTCTCCGGCTTCAATCCATACGCGCTCGGCTTCGCGATGATGCAGGACATTGAGCGGATCGTCAGCAATCCCGAGGACGAGGATCGCGCGTGGTTTCCGGATATCGCCGGCAAGGGCGATGTGATGGGCGTGTTGCGTGATGTCTGGGCCAATTACCGCGACGAAAGCTTCATCAGCCAGTTCCTGTCGCCGCGCCTGATGCGCCATATGCGCATGTTCCATCTGCATGACGATCCTGCCGACACATCCGGCATTCTCGTCGAGGCGATCCATAACGAGCGCGGCTATCGCAGCATCCGCCGCGCCCTGTCGCGGCAATATGATGTCGGCCTTGTCGATGCCAATATCGAAGTGATGGATGTCGATCTCGCCGGAGACCGGCGTCTGATGCTCAAGCATTCGGTCTTGGACGGCGCGCTGCTCAACGAGCAGGACGCCAAGCGCGTGCTGCAGCATCTCGCCGACCTCTGGAGCTATGACGTCTCGCTCGCCGAGGTCGATGCGGGCGGCTCCGTGCTCAAGGAGCACATCGCCCATCCCCGCATGATGGCCGCAGCGGCCTGACCGTCGCCCCGGCGAAAGCCTGGATGACGCGCAGGGTGGGCAAAGCGCAGCGTGCCCACCTCCACGCGCACGACACTTGAAGGTGGGCACGCTGCGCTTTGCCCACCCTACAACCTTGCACCCACTCCGGATATAGGGTACCCGCCTATCCCTATGTCCCACCTCGCTGCCGATAAGACAAAACTGCTCGCCCGTGTCCGCCGCCTTGCCGGCCAGATGGCCGCCATTGAGAAGGCGATCCAGGAGGACGCCGGCTGCGCCACCATCCTGCATCAGGTCGCCGGTGTGCGTGGCGCCGTGAGCGGGCTGATGGACGAGCTGATCGAGGACCATGTCCGCGAGCATGTCGCGCATCCAAAACTCTCCGCCAGCGCCCGCGCCGAGGGCGCCGAAGAGCTGATCGCCGCGATCCGGCGCTACGCCAAATAGGAGCCGTCATGACCACGCCCCGCGACATCGACGCTCTCGCCCATGATCATGTCTTTCTCGGCAACGACCACGACACCAATGCGCGCCGCACCCTGTGGGTCGTCGCCCTCACTACCGCGATGATGGTCGGCGAGATCATCGCCGGCACGATCTTCAACTCCATGGCGTTGCTGGCCGACGGCTTTCACATGGCAACCCATGCGGTGGCTCTCGCGGTTGCGGCTGGTGCCTATGCTTTCGCCCGCCGCCATGCGCATGATCGCCGCTTCACGTTCGGCACCGGCAAGGTCGGCGATCTCGCCGGCTTCGCCTCTGCGCTCGTTCTGGCGATCATCGCAATCGGCATTGCAGTGGAATCCGTGCAGCGCCTGTTCAATCCATCGACCGTTGCCTTCGGCGAGGCGACGATCATCGCCGTGATCGGCCTGGGCGTGAATGTCGCAAGCGCCTTCCTGCTCAGCGGCGGCCATCATCATCATCATCACGGACATGACGCCCATGGCCATGATCATCACGATCACCACCATGGCACGCATCACCACGACAACAATATGCGCTCCGCTTTCATGCATGTGCTCGCCGATGCGCTGACATCGGTGCTCGCCATTGCCGCGCTGCTGGCCGGCCGCTATCTCGGCTGGGTCTGGCTCGATCCGGTGATGGGCATTGTCGGCGGCGTCGTGATCGCCATCTGGTCGTGGAATCTGCTGCGCGACACCTCCGCCGTTCTGCTTGACACGTCCGATCCGCATCTCGAAGCGGAAATCCGCGACGAAGTGGAGCGTCCCGGTGATGCCCGGATCTTCGACCTGCATGTCTGGCGTGTCGGCCCCGGCGCCCATGCGGCGATCGTCGCCTTTGCCGGCGCTGCCAGCGTCGAGGCCGTGCGCCAGCGGCTCGCAGCCGTGCATGAGCTGCAGCATGTGACGGTGGAAGCGCGCTAAACCCAGCCACCTGTTGGCAACGACCGGAAGCCTGAGTAACCTGACGCCATCACCGCCAGTCCAATGGCGGAAGAAGAATGTCAGGGAAGACCATGCCAGAATCGACCGCACCCGTGATCCGCCATGAGGTGCTTTATGGCGACCGCGTCGTTGCCTGTTTCACCGATCGTCCAGCGAATCTCGATGCCATGCTGCGCACCGCCGTCACGCGAAAGCCGGATGGCATCGCGCTGGTGCTCGGGGAACGACGCATCACTTACGCCGAACTCGACCGCGTCACCGAGAATGTCGCGCGCAACCTGATCGCTGCCGGCTTCCGCAAAGGCGAGCGCATCGCCATGCTGCTCGGCAACGGCCTGGAATTCATCTATTGCGCGCTCGGCGCCGGCCGGGCCGGCATGATCGTCGTGCCGATGAATACGCGGCAGCGCGCACCAGAGATCGACTATGTGCTGCAGCAATGCGGCGCAGCGGCGCTGGTCTATGACAGCGAATGCGAGGCGAACCTGCCCGCGTCCTGTGCGGAGCTGCGTGGCCGGTGGATCGTCGGCAAGGGACGCGCAGCATCCTTCGCCGAACTGATGGCAGATGCGCCGGCGGTTGCGCTGCCCAAGTTGCATCCGGAAGACACGGCCTATCTGCTCTATACATCGGGCACCACGGGCAATCCGAAAGGCGCGATGCTCACCCATGCGAGCATTGTCCACTCGGTCCTGAATTTCCAGCACGGCTATCGCCTGGGCGCGAACGACGTCACCATGCTCGCCGTGCCGGCCTCGCATGTGACCGGCCTTGTCGCCCTGATCCTCACCAGCATCAATGTTGCCGGCACCCTCGTGATCATGCCGGCCTTCAAGGCGCCGGACTTCCTGGCCATCGCGGCACGCGAGCGCATGAGCTACACGCTGATGGTCCCCGCGATGTATAATCTCTGCCTGCTGCAACCGGATTTCGAGCGGCACGATCTGTCCGCGTGGCGCATCGCCGGCTTCGGCGGCGCACCGATGCCGGAGGCGACGATCAAGCGCCTCGCGCAGGCGCTGCCAAAACTCGATCTCTGCAATGCCTATGGCTCGACGGAAACCTCATCCCCGGCAACGATGTTTCCGCCGGGCTCTCCGGTGGCGAAGATCAACTCGGTCGGGCGGCCGGTGACAGGCGCGCATATCATCATTGCCGATGACGACGGCCGCGAAGTGCCGCGCGGGCAGGATGGCGAATTGCTGATCGCGGGCGCCATGGTCGTGCCGGGCTATTGGGACAATCCCGATGCCACGCGAACCAGCTTCGTCGCCGGCTATTGGCGCTCGGGCGATATCGGCCGCATGGATGACGAGGGCTATGTCTATGTGGTCGATCGCAAGAAGGACATGATCAACCGCGCCGGCTTCAAGATCTACTGCACCGAGGTGGAGAATGTGATGTCGCATCATCCCGCCATCGTGGAGAGCGCGGTGGTGGGCAAGCCCGATCCGGTGCTGGGCGAACGCGTGCATGCGTTTGCATATAGCCCCAATGGCGGCGATGAAGCTGATGTCCGGAAGTACTGCGCCGAGCGATTGAGCGACTACAAGGTGCCGGACAGCGTGACGTTCCTGACGGAGCCGCTGCCGCGGAATGCGAATGGCAAGATCTTGAAGACGGAGTTGCGCAAGATGATGGCTGAGCCGTAGGGCGGATGAGCGAAGCGTCATCCGCCGGCCGATTCCAAAAATTGAAACTCCGCGGCGGATTACGGCTCCGCCTGATCCGCCCTACGGTTGCGCCTTCACCACGCCGCCACAGCACCGTCCGAGCGCGGGTCGGTCGCACCTTCGAGCACGCCGTTCTCATGCAGCACGATGGCGCCCGCATGGCCCATGGTGCCCGTATAGCTGCCGAGCACCTCCACCACATGGCCGGCGTCGCGCAGCTGCTGGATCAGCGCCGGATCGAACCGATCCTCCACCTTCAGCGTGACGCTCTCGTCACCCCAGGTCTTGCCGAGCAGCCAGCGCGGCGCCGTCACCGCCTGCTGCAGCGGCATGCCGAACATGCCGTATCGCGAGAACACCGCCGACTGCGTCTGCGGCTGCCCCTCGCCGCCCATATTGCCGTAGACCATGCGGCGGCCGTCATCGAAGATCGCCATCGCCGGATTGAGCGTGTGGAACGGTTTTCGCCCCGGCTTCAGCGCATTCCAGCCGTTCTCGGCCAAACGGAACGAGGCGCCGCGATTCTGCCAGCAGATACCGGTTTCCGGCAGCACGACGCCGGAGCCGAATTCGAAATAGACCGACTGGATGAAGGACACCGAACGGCCCTGCCCGTCGATCACGCCGAGCCAGATCGTATCGCCGGGTTTGCGCACATGGGGCCATGGGAGCGCGATCTTGCGATCGATGCGGCGGGCGAGTTCATCCAGTGTCGCGTTTTCGAGGAAGCTCGCGGGATCGACCGTCATATGATCGGGATCGCCGACATGTTCGTCGCGCACGATGAAAGCCTGCTTGGTGGCTTCGACCAGGCCATGGATGTGATCGAAGCCTTCGGCCTGAGTCACACCAAGGCGATCGAACATGGCAAGAATCATCAGCGACGAAAGCCCCTGCGTCGGCGGCGCCATATTGAACAGTTGCGCGCCACGCACCGTGGTCGTCAGCGGCGGACGCTCGCTGGCTTGATGCTGTTGCAGGTCAGCGGTGGTGACAGGCGATTCCACTTTGGCAAGATCGGCAGCAATGCTGTCGGCGAGCTTGCCCTTGTAGAAGCTCTCGAACCCATCAGCGGCGAGACGCTTCAGCGTGGCGCCGAGCGCCGGCAGCTTCAGCACATCGCCTTCGGCGGGCGCCTGGCCATTCGGCAGGAAGGTCGCCGCGAAATTCGGCTGGTCCTTCAGCTCCGCGAATTTCTCCGTCGAGAGTTCGGACTGGCTACGGGTGACCACGATGCCGCTCTCGGCATAATAGATCGCGCTCTCCATCAGGCGCTCGCGCGACAGCGGCGTCTGCCAGTGTTGCGAGACATCCAGCGCCTTCTGCCAGCCCGACACCGTGCCCGCCACCGTATTGGCCGCGAGCGGCCCGCGGAACGGGATCGTGGAAACACCGTGCTTCGCATAATAAGCGAGATCGACCGCCGCGCCGGCGCGGCCGCAGGCATCCACCGTCACCGGCGCCTTGCCCGGCTCGGCGATCAGCCAGAAGCCGTCGCCGCCGATGCCGGTCATGTGCGGATAAACCACCGCCAGCGCCGCCGCCGTGGCGATCGCGGCTTCCACCGCGGTGCCGCCATCCTTCAGCACATCGAGTCCGGCCTGCGATGCCAGATGATGCGGCGAGGTCACCATGCCCCGGCGCGCGCGCGGTGTTTCAAGCATTTTGCAAGCCCTTCGTAGGATGGGTAGAGCGTCTTCGCGAAACCCATCATTCACACGCACGACGGGCGATGGGTTTCGCTACGCTCTACCCATCCTACGGCCGGGCCGATGTTTCAAGCCCCGCGGATGACAGCGCCGTCCCGCGCCACCAGCCGGCCATTCTTGTAGACCGCGCGACGCCGGGGCAGATCGACCACCGCCTGCGGCACATGCGGCGCATCGATGGCGACGAAATCGGCCTTGGCGCGGACGCGCAGGCCATGATCGTTCAGCCGCAAGGCCTTGGCACCGCCCGCGGTGACGATGTCGAAGGCCAGTGCAAGGTCCTCATCCGTGTTGAAGCCCGAGCGGTAGCCGATCATCATCGCCCGCCCCAGCATGTCGCCATCGCCGTAAGGCCACCACGAGTCGCGGATATTGTCGCAGCCGCCGAACACCGTGACACCGGCCGTGCGCAGCACCTTGACCGGCGGAAACGGCCGCGCCCCCGGCGCATTGGTCATGATGGCGACGCCGCTTTCTGCAAGCAGTGCCGCCGTCCGCTCCACCACATCCGCCGCGACGTCGCCGAGCGAATAAGCATGACTGATGGCCACATGCTCGTGCATGCCGAGCGCCTGCGTGCGCGCGCAGATCTGCTCGATCTCGAAGATGCCGAGCATCGAGGGATCGTGCAGATGGATGTCCACATCGACGCCGCGGCGCTCGGCAATGCCGAACACCACATCAAGATGCTTTTCGAGATCGCGATCGAAACCGCCGGGATCGAGGCCGCCGATCACATCCGCGCCGAGATCGAAAGCGGCATCGAGCAGATCGGGCGTCCCGGGGCTGCGCAGGATGCCGCTCTGCGGGAAGGCGACGAGTTGGATGTCGATGAGATCGCGATGTGCCTCGCGAACGGCGAGGATGGTCTCGAGCGATTTCAGGCCCACAGAACCATCCACCATCACATGGCTGCGCATCTGCGTGCTGCCATGCCCGAGGCAGAGTTCGAGCTGGCTCTTGGCGCGTTCGGCCATCGGCGCGGCCTTGGCCATGTTGTCGGCCTGGATGGCCACGCGCTCCTGCACGTTGAAGCCGTTGGAATACGGCACATGCGATCGCCAGATGTCGCCGTAGAAGCTGGTGTCGAGATGGACGTGGCCTTCGACGAAGGACGGGATGACGAGGGTGCCGCCGAGATCGATGGTCTCCGTTGCAGTGGCGGCATGGCCGCTTGGCATGATGGAGGCGATGCGGCCGGCGGTGACAGCGATGTCGTTCAGCGTGCCGTCGGGGAATTTGGCGGAGGTGAAAAGTGTGTCGGCGGCGGACATCGGCATCTCCTGTAGGGTGGGCAAAGCGTAGCGTGCCCACCTTCA
>JAEXYA010000028.1 GCA_023451825.1 Pseudomonadota bacterium | reverse complement strand
ATCAAGTGTCGTGCATGTGATGGTGGGCACGCTTCGCTTTGCCCACCCTACGATGCGCGTGCGTCTCGCCATTCGGCGCGCACACTCTCGTCGTCGTCATTGATGGCTTCGAGCCTTGCAAATTCGTCGCCCATCAATTGCGACAGCGCCCACACAGCCGCACCACGCACCAGCGGGCTTTCATCGCTCAACAGCCGCGTCGCATCATCGATCAGCGACGCATCACCCGAATTTCCGATCGCAATCAGCACATTCCGCATAAACCGGTTGCGGCCGATGCGCTTCACCGGCGATTTCGTGAACAGCGTACGAAATGCGGCATCATCGAGCTTCGACAACTCCGCAAGCGTTGGTGCCCGTAATTCTTCGCGCGCAGCCAGCTTCGTCTCGCGACCTTCCTGCGCGAATTTGTTCCAGGGGCAGGCCGCAAGGCAATCATCGCAGCCATAGATGCGGTTGCCCATGGCCTTGCGGAATTCGTGCGGGATCGGGCCTTTGTGCTCGATGGTGAGATAAGAGATGCAGCGCCGCGCATCGAGTTTGTAAGGCGCGATGAACGCTGATGTCGGGCAGCTATCGAGACAAGATCGACATGAGCCGCAGCGATCGGTAATCGGCTTGTGGCGCGGTAGCTCCAGCGTTGTGAAGATCGCGCCGAGAAACAGCCACGAGCCGAAGTCACGCGACACCATATTGGTGTGCTTGCCTTGCCAGCCGAGACCTGCAGCCGACGCCAGCGGCTTTTCCATCACGGCTGCCGTATCGACGAAGACCTTCACTTCGCCGCCGGCTTCCGCGATCAGCCAGCGTGCGAGTTGCTTGAGGCGCTTCTTGATCAGATCGTGATAGTCGTCGCCGCGGGCATAGACCGAGATCGCGGCACTTGATCGCTCCTTGAGGATCGTCATCGGGTTCTCGTCCGGGCCGTAATTCATGCCGAGCATGATCACCGAGCGGACGTCCTGCCACATCACTTTGGGATCGGCGCGGCGGGCCGGATTGTCGGCCAGCCATTCCATCTCGCCATGGGCACCGGCGTCAAGAAAGGCTTCGAGCTTCACTTGCGCGCCATCGATGGCCGAAGGATCGGTCACGCCGATCGCCTCAAAACCCAAGGCCTGCGCCTCGCGCGAAAGCCTGTCCATGAGATCGAGAGGAAGAGCCGTCGCGCCGTCAGCGCTCAGAAATCGAGATCCACATAGGTCCGCGAGGCCGGCACGCCCGCCAGCCATTCGCTCAGCAGCGGTCGGAACGACGGACGCGACTTGATCCGTGCGTACCAGGCCTTCGCTGCGTCGTCCTCGCTCCATGGCACATCGCCCAGATAATCGATCGCCGACAGATGCGCTGCCGCGACCAGATCCGCATAGCTCAGCCGGTCGCCGGCCAGAAAGTTTCTCGTCCGCGCCAGCCAGCCGATATAGGCCAGATGATAGCGCACATTGGCATTGGCTGCGCGGATCACATCCATCGACGGCGCGCCGCCACCGATATCGCCGCTCATGAAGCGCTTATAGATACGTTCGGTGACGAGAGGGCCAGAGGCTTCTTCGAAGAATTTCTCGTTGAACCAGGCCATCAGGCGGCGGACTTCGATGCGCTCGGCCATGGAGGTCGGCAGCAAGCGGCGATCCTTCGCCTCATGCCCGTGCACCTCGTCGATATATTCGGCGATGATAGTGGCGCCCGGAATCGGCGGCCTGTCCTCGGCGACCAGCACCGGCGTGGTTCCCGCCGGATTGAGCTTGAGGAAATCCTCGCGCCGATCCCACGGACGTTCGTCGACCAGCGTCAAGTCCAGGCCATATTCGCCAAGAACAAGACGAATGAAGCGCGAATGTGGACAGAAGGCGTGGTGATACAGCGTGTACATGCGGGCCTTGGTTTGGAAGCGCCTTGGCTTAAGGAAACGGCGTTAACAAAGCGTCTCGGCCGCGGTGGTATAAACGCTGCACGAAGCGAGCCAAACTAGCGAAGCGCGCATGAGAGGCAAGGCGCGATTGCAGGCTTTTTGCGATTGCAGCAATGCAGCGAATAAGCGAGAAGAACCCGACTTTTTGAGGCCGCCAGTGAGGACGACAAGCCGATGATGTCTGATACGTTAAGGGCGGTAATTCTCGGTGTTGTCGAAGGCGCTACCGAATTCCTACCGGTGTCCTCCACCGGCCATGTCCTTCTCGTCGAACGCATTCTTGGCCTCGACGAAATCGGCCTCTGGAAGAGTTTTGCGATTCTGATCCAACTCGGCGCCATTCTCGCCATTCTCTCCATCTATTTCGGCAAGCTGTGGGGAATCGCGCTGAATATGTTCAAGGGCGACGTCGCCGCTCGCCGTTTTGTGATCGGCGTGCTGGTGGCCTTCCTGCCCGCAGCCGTGCTCGGCGCGGCCTTTGGCGGCTTCATCAAAGGCTATCTGTTCAATCCTTGGGTCGTCTGTTTCACATTGATCGTCGGCGGCGCGATCCTGCTCTGGGTTGACCAGCTCGATCTGCAGCCGGTGCATCACGACGCCACCGAATTTCCGGTGCTCACTTATTTCAAGATCGGCTGCTGCCAGTGCATCGCCATGATCCCCGGCGTGTCGCGCTCGGGTGCCACCATCGTCGGCGCCATGCTGATGGGCGCCGACAAGCGCGCTGCGGCGGAGTTCTCCTTTTTCCTCGCGATCCCGACCATGGTCGGCGCCTTCGCCTATGACCTCTTCAAGAGCCGCAACGACATCACGAGCGACGGCGCCGTGATCATCGCCATCGGTTTCGCTGTGTCCTTCATCACGGCGATCTTCGTGGTGAAGACACTGCTGAATTATGTCTCCCGAAACGGCTTTGCGCTGTTTGCCTGGTGGCGCGTCATCGTCGGCACGCTCGGCCTGATCGCGCTGGCGCTCGGCGCCTAAGCGCTCGGTAAACAACTTGTTAAAGCCTGCGCTCTAGGGTTGCCGCGATCAGCGGACGATCGCAATGACCATCAATCTCGATGCCGGCACGCCTGCCGCGCCTGCGATGTCAGGCGCGCTACGCTCTGTGATCGGCTGGCTGTCGCTCGTCGGCCTGTTCGCTTTGGCGATCGTGCTTCGTCATGTGCTGGCCGCCAGCACGGATGTCAGCTGGCTGCTCACCGCAGGCGAGCGTGTGCTCGATGGCGGTCGGCTCTATACCGATGTGCTCGAAACCAATCCGCCGATGTCGGTGCTCGCTTATCTGCCGGCCATCGTCGTGTCGCGGATGACGGGCGTGGCGGCGGAAATTGCCGTCGATGGGCTCGTCTTTCTTGGGATTTTTGCGTCGTTAGCCGTCAGCGCGCGACTGCTGCGTCGACATGCGAGCTTCGCCGGATCCTGTGGCTGGCCGCTGGTACTGCTCGCTTTTGCCGCGCTGGCCATCCTGCCGACGCAGACGTTTGGTCAGCGCGAACACATTGCTTTGATCGCCCTCCTTCCTTTCCTGGCGTCGCTGATTGATCGCGTCACGGGCGGCGGCCCATCGCGATGGCTTGCGATTGCGGCTGGCCTTGGCGCGGCAGTGACATTGTCGTTCAAACCGCACTTTGCCCTGGCCGTCTATGTGCCGCTGGCGGTCACGGCGGTTATGTTGGGACGGTCATGGCGCGTGCTGTTATTGCCCGAACATCTGGCGGCAGCGGCGGGCGGCTTTGTCTATGTGATCGTCACGGCAATCGTCTGGCCGCAATTCTTCACCGATATCCTGCCGCTGCTCCGCGACGTCTATGTCCCGGTCAAGCCATCCGTGATGGCGTTGCTGGAGAAACCGGCCGTGTCGCTGTGGGCCATCGCGCTGCTCGCGATCGTCGCCCTGCACCGAAAACAGAGGCTTTCACCGCCACTGATCCTGCTGATGGCGACATCGGCGAGCTTCGGCGCAGCATTCATGCTGCAAGGCAAGGGCTGGCCCTATCAATCCTACCCGGCCATCGCGCTGGCGCTGTTCGCTGTCGGCTATGCGCTGACCCAAGAAACCGGAGCGTCGCGTGTCTGGCGGCTTGGCGGCAGCCTGTTGTTGCTCACGCTATTCGTGCGATCGATGCTGTGGTTCGACGTGGCCTTTGATGCTCGTCCGCTGCAGGAGCGCGTCGCGCAACTCGGCCAGAAACAGCCGGCGATTCTCGCCATCACGGCCGAGCCGGGGATCGGCCATCCGCTCACGCGCGCCGTCGGCGGCACATGGGTATCACGTCAGCAGGGTCTCTGGATCGACACCTATCTCACCGTCATGCGCCGTACCGGATTGCTGGATGACGTGCGTGCCGCGCGGTTCGAGGCCTATGCCGAACGCGAGCGTCAGAGATTGATCGATGATATCCGCCGCCTGCCTCCCTCGATCCTGATCGTGGACGACCTCACCGGCAGCGGCAGCGATTGGTTGAAGGCGCATCCGGATGTCGCCGGTGTGCTGACGGATTTCCAGCTTGTCGATACCGTCAACCAGGTCGGCATTTTCACGCGACGGGCGTCAGGCGGCTAGGTCGCCGGACTGGATGCGCTTCACGCCGGCCTTCTTCATGTCGGCCCACGCCTTGGCAAGCGAGCCCTGGGTGTCGATCCCGCGGCAGGCGTCTTCGATCACCGTGGTTTCGAAGCCAGCCTTGCGTGCATCGAGTGCCGACCATGCCACGCAGAAGTCTGTCGCCAGGCCGACGATGAAAATGCGCTGCAGTTTTCGCGATTTCAGATAGCCAGCGAGGCCGGTGGTGGTCTTGCCATCCGCTTCGGTGAAGGCCGAATAGCTATCGACGGCCTTGTCGTAACCTTTGCGCAAAACAAGCTGGGCGTGCGGGATGGCGAGATCCTTCGATAGCGCGGCGCCGTCGGTGCCCATCACGCAATGGTCCGGCCACAGCACCTGTTTGCCATAGGCGACGTCGGTGGTCTCGAACGGCTTCTTGCCGCCGTGGCTGGAGGCGAACGACACGTGTCCCGGCGTATGCCAGTCCTGGGTCAGCACCACATGGGTGAATTTCCTGGCGAGGGCGTTGATGACGGGAATGACCTTGTCACCGTCCTTCACCGCAAGGCTGCCGCCGGGCAGGAAGCAGTTTTGCACATCGACCACGAGCAGCACGGAATTGCGGTCGGCGGTCACCTTGCCGGCTGCCTCGAGCGCCTTTGGCATCATGCCGGTCGCTGTCATCGCACCAAGTCCCATCAGAAGTTGACGTCGATCGACCATCGCAACATCTCCCGCCGGAATTGCGACAGCAAATCAGGTCGATGGGCGGCCGTAAAGGTGCTCTTGGCGCTGTCCCGCGGTCCGGGCAATGGCTTGTTAACGCCGCGCTCCTAGCGTCGCAGCAGCATTGCCCGAAAGAATGACGACATGACCATCGATGCCGGTTTGCAATTCGGCGGCACGACCACGCCACGGACGCGGCCGGCGGCGGCCTGGCTGATCGCCGGCATCCTGGTTTGTGTGGCGGCCGTGATCCTGCGCGCAGCGCTGCCGTTCAATGTCGATGTCAGCTGGTGGCTGATCGTCGGCGAACGCGTCTTCGATGGCCAGCGTCTCTATCTCGATATTCTCGAAACCAATCCGCCGATGGCGGGGATCGTCTATTTCATCGCGGTTGCGCTTGGGCGCCTGATCGGTCTGCGCGCCGAGATCGTGACGCTGGTATTGATCTTCTGTCTGATTGCGGCGTCGCTGGCTTTGACGTGGCGGCTGCTGCGCGGCTCGGACATCGCAGGCCGCATCGCCAGTACTCCGCTGGCGGTCTGGGCACTGGTGCTGCTCGGCATCCTGCCGATGTATGATTTCGGCCAGCGCGAACATCTGGCATTGCTGTTCCTGCTGCCCGCTCTGGCTGTTCTGATCCGCCGCGCCAATGCGGAGACGGTCTCACGCGCCGCGATTGTCGTGGCGGGCCTCAGTGCCGCGATCACCATGTGCTTCAAGCCGTATTTCGCGCTCGGTGTAGGTGCGGCGATCATTGCGGCGGCCATGTATGCGCGGCAATGGCGGATTGTCCTTGCGCCGGAAAACTGGATCGCCGGCGTGCTGGTAGTGGCCTATGCCCTTTGGGTCTATGTCGCCTTTCCCGCTTATTTCGCGGTGATCTATCCGATGGTCGGCGACGTCTATCTGTTGCTGACGGCCTCGTGGCTGGCGCTTGCCCTGAGCGGTGCGACGACACTCTGGCTGGTTGCCGTATTTGCGGCGTTGCTGCTGCATCGCCGGCGCTCGGCAGACCCGGCGCTCGTGGTGCTTCTGGCAGCTTCGTTCGGCTTCGCCGTCGCCTTTTTCGTTCAGCGTAAGGGATGGGGCTATCACGCCTATCCGATGGTGGCGCTGGCGCTGATGTCGCTGGGTTACGCCGTTGCCACGATCGATCGGGCGGCGGTGCATGCGCGACGGTTGCAGATCGGCGCAGCCGCGGTCACCCTCGCGCTGCTCGCTTATGCCTGCGTCTGGTTCAATGCCAGCGTCGATACACGCGCGCTTCAGGCGGCTGTGACCAAGCTCGGATTCAAGCAGCCGAAGATCATCATGCTAAGCGGGGCGGCGACCATTGCGCATCCGCTGGTGCGCGATGTCGGTGGCGTCTGGGCATCGCGTCAGGAGGCGCTGCTGATCCGGGAGATCGTTCGCCGCGCCCGTCAGGAGCGGGCATTCGATGCGGCCACATCTGCGCGCCTCGATGCGCATGTGGCGACCGAGCGAAACGGGCTGGTCGAAGACATTCGCAAGACCTCGCCTGACGTGGTGCTGATCGACGACCGGGATGCCGACTGGAGCGGCTGGGCCAAGGGCGACCCAGAACTCGCCGCGCTGCTGAAGCCCTATGTGTGGGTGCAGCGCGCCGATGGCATCGATATCTTCCGGAAGGCCGCGCCCTAGCGCGGCTCGATGCCGTCGCGAACGGCACGGAAGCGCGGGAAGGCCTTCGACCAGTCGTCACGCGGAGCGCTGGCGATGATGCGCATGGCGGTCTTGCCGGTGCCGAAACGCAGCCACTGCACCACGGTGACGGGCGTGTTGCCCTTGCCGCTGATGGCGTCGATGCGGGTCTCGTAGCCCGGCATGCCGTCGATGCGCTGGGGTTCGGACAGGGTGATGCGGGCTTCGCGCAGGCCGGGAATCTGGGCGGCGGCCTGTTGGGCGAAGCGACCGCGATCGTCAGGCCGATCGGGGGCAGAGCCGACGCTGCCGAGGATCATGAACGGGCTTTTTTCGATCGTGTTCTCATCATCCGAATCCGCCAGCAGGATCGCTGCGCCCGGCGCCAGCATGCGCACGGTCTTGAAGGCGCTGAGTTCGGCGATCTTGAACGGCATCATGCCGAGCTGCTCATCGAGCGGCACTTCCTTGCGGACGGTGACGCTGGCGAACATCTGGCGGACCGCATCGTCTGTATAGATTTTCTGTGCATTTTCAGGAACTTGCACGGCGACATAGCCTGAGAACGTGCCGCCGTTGATGATCATCGAATAGCGCCGGACTGGAACGCCGGCTGCGTCCTTGGTCGGCTCGACCGTGTAGAAGCCCTGGCCGGCGCCGGTTTCGATGGTCTCCGGCTTCAGCGTCATGCTCGCCGGGTTGGTCTTGAATGCCGTCTCGACCTCAGTGAAGGCCGTGGCCGGCAATTCGGTCATCAGCATCTTCACGCCCTGGTCCGAGGTCTGGAAGCCAGTAAAGGTCTTCGACGGCTCCAGCCCGACAGACGGGGTGATCCCGATCCGGACCCCCGCTGGATAGACGGGGTCGGCCGCGTGAAGCGGGCTCGATGCGGCCAGCAACACGGTCAGGGCGAACAGGGGCGCGAGGTGCTTCATCAGGCTCTTACTTGGTTCGGTGTTGCGGCGAGGCGGCGCGCTGACGGGCGCCAGCCGGAAGGGACCTACGGTTGCCCTGTTCCAGCAACAGATCAAGGCACAAATCCGTTCCCGCAAGGTCCCGCGCCGATCCGCCGCGTAGCGGGTTTCGGACCGCGCATTCAGAGTTCATTAATTTCCCGAATACCCTATGATTTCCGCGCCTAAGCCCCCTTGGGATGCCTTGCGGCAACCTAGCCCCCTCCTATATGACGCTGAGCGTCGCAATATCGCGAGCATGTGATTGATTTGGGGGTTTGAGCGGGGCGCCCGTTGGGCCCGGCCAACCTGCCGCAGAAAAAGGAAGTAAGAGCATGGGAAAGGTCATCGGTATCGACCTCGGTACGACGAACTCCTGCGTCGCCGTCATGGATGGCAAAACGCCGAAGGTCATCGAGAACGCAGAAGGCATGCGGACGACCCCGTCCATCGTCGCCTTTACCGATGATGGCGAGCGCCTCGTCGGCCAGCCGGCCAAGCGCCAGGCCGTGACCAATCCCGAGCGTACGATTTTCGCAGTGAAGCGCCTCATCGGCCGCCGCTACGACGATCCGACCGTTGAAAAGGACAAGAAGCTCGTCCCGTACAAAATTGCCAAGGGTGGCAATGGCGACGCCTGGGTTGAAGTCGACGGCAAGACCTATTCGCCGTCGCAGATCTCCGCCTTCACCCTGCAGAAGATGAAGGAAACGGCCGAAGCCCATCTCGGCCAGACCGTCGATCAGGCCGTCATCACCGTTCCCGCCTACTTCAACGACGCCCAGCGTCAGGCCACCAAGGACGCCGGCAAGATCGCCGGCCTTGAAGTGCTGCGCATCATCAACGAGCCGACCGCGGCAGCGCTGGCCTACGGCCTCGACAAGTCGAAATCCGGCACCATTGCCGTGTACGACCTCGGCGGCGGCACCTTCGACGTGTCGATTCTTGAAATCGGCGACGGCGTGTTCGAAGTGAAGTCTACCAATGGCGACACCTTCCTCGGCGGCGAAGACTTCGACATGCGTTTGGTCGAATATCTCGCGGCCGAATTCAAGAAAGAGCAGGGCATCGACCTGCGCAACGACAAGCTGGCCCTGCAGCGCCTGAAGGAAGCCGCTGAAAAGGCCAAGATCGAGCTGTCGTCCACGACCCAGACCGAAATCAACCTGCCCTTCATCACGGCAGACGCTTCGGGTCCAAAGCATCTGACCCTGAAGCTCACCCGCGCCAAGTTCGAGGCGCTGGTGGATGATCTCGTGCAGAAGACCATCGAGCCCTGCCGCAAGGCGCTGAAGGATGCCGGCCTGACCGCCGGTGAGATCGGCGAAGTGGTGCTGGTCGGCGGCATGATCCGCATGCCGAAGATCCAGGAAGTCGTGAAGCAGTTCTTCGGCAAGGAGCCCCACAAGGGCGTCAATCCGGACGAAGTCGTGGCCATCGGCGCTGCCATTCAGGCCGGCGTTCTCCAGGGCGACGTCAAGGACGTGCTGTTGCTCGACGTCACCCCGCTGTCGCTGGGCATCGAGACGCTGGGTGGCGTGTTCACCCGCATCATCGATCGCAACACCACGATCCCGACCAAGAAGAGCCAGGTGTTCTCGACCGCCGAGGATAATCAGAACGCGGTCACCATCCGTGTTTTCCAGGGCGAGCGTGAAATGGCAGCGGACAACAAGCCGCTCGGCCAGTTCGACCTGATGGGCATTCCGCCGGCTCCGCGCGGCATGCCGCAGGTTGAGGTGACCTTCGACATCGACGCCAACGGCATCGTCAACGTCTCGGCGAAGGACAAGGCGACCAACAAGGAACAGCAGATCCGCATCCAGGCGTCTGGTGGTCTGTCGGAAGCCGACATTGAGAAGATGGTCAAGGACGCCGAAGCCAATGCCGCCGACGACAAGAAGCGTCGTGAAGCGGTTGACGCCAAGAACCATGGCGACGCGCTGGTGCATTCGACCGAGAAGGCCCTTGCCGAGCATGGTGACAAGGTCGCCGAGGCCGAGCGCACCGCGATCGAAGACGCCATGAGCGACCTCAAGGAAGCGCTGAAGGGCGACGACGCCGAGGCGATCAAGACCAAGACCAACACGCTGGCCCAGGCTTCCATGAAGCTCGGCGAAGCGATGTACACCCAGCAGGCCGAGGCCGACGCCAAGCGCGACGCGGCCAAGGACGACATCGTGGACGCTGAATTCACGGAAGTCGACGACGACAAGCCGAAGAAGTCGGCCTGATAGCGAGCGAAACAATGACCCTCATCCAGAGCAGCGCAATGCAGCTGACGATGGATGGGGGTTATTTTTTGTTAGGCCGACTCAGCTAGCACAGCGCTGGCGTCGGCATATATCGCGTCATGATGATGCGAAGACCTGGGATTTCGGGCGGATCTGACGAATGTCCACCAAAGCATGTTATTACGAGACGCTGGAAGTCGAGCGCACCGCCAATGATGCGACGCTGAAGTCGTCGTTCCGCAAGCTTGCGATGAAGTGGCATCCGGACAAGAACCCGGGCGACGCTGCGGCCGAAGTGAAGTTCAAGGAAATCGCCGAGGCCTATGACGTCCTCAAGGACGGCGACAAGCGCGCCGCCTATGATCGTTTTGGTCATGCGGCTTTCGAGCAGGGCCATGGCGGCGGTGGCGGTCCGGGCTTCGGCTCCGGCTTCGCCTCATCCTTCTCCGACATTTTCGAAGACCTGTTCGGCATGGCCGGCCAGCGCGGCGGTGGCCGCAGCGGCGGTCGCGAGCGTGGCGCGGACCTGCGCTACAATATGGAAATCACGCTGGAGGAAGCTTTCTCCGGCAAGACGGCGCAGATCGAAATCCCGGTCGCGGTCACCTGCGAAGCCTGCTCCGGCACCGGCGCCAAGGCTGGCACCAAGCCAAAAACGTGCTCCACCTGCGCCGGCCAGGGCCGCGTTCGTCAGGCCCAGGGCTTCTTCACGCTGGAGCGCACTTGCCCGAGCTGCCACGGCCGCGGCCAGATGATCGAAGATCCGTGCCCGAGCTGCTCCGGCGCAGGCCGCGTCGAGCGCGAGCGCTCGCTGTCGGTGAACATTCCCGCCGGTGTTGAAGACGGCACCCGTATCCGTCTCGCCAATGAAGGTGAGGCCGGCACGCGCGGTGGTCCCGCCGGCGATCTCTACATTTTCCTGTCGCTCGCCAGCCACGACTTCTTCCAGCGCGATGGCGCCGATCTTCACTGCCGCGTGCCGATCTCCATGGTCACGGCTGCGCTCGGCGGCGAGTTCGAAGTGCCGACCATCGAAGGCGGTCGTAACAAGGTGAAGGTGCCGTCGGGCACGCAGTCCGGTCGTCGCTTCCGCGTCGGTGGCAAGGGCATGCCGGTGCTGCGTTCGCGTCAGTCCGGTGACATGTATGTGCAGGTTGTCGTGGAAACGCCGCAGAACCTGACCAAAAAGCAGCAAGAGCTTCTCAGCGAATTCGAAAAGCTTTCTTCTGGTGCAACGCAACCAGAGGCCGCGGGATTCTTCACCAAGGTCAAGGACTTCTTCGGAACACGAAGCGCGTCCTGACGTTAGAATGCTTGACCGTTTCCACGGTTGGCGATACCCCTTTATGACGAAATTCTGACTTCCCGCACGTTCCGCGGTCTGCTTGGAAGCACAATGCCTCTGCAATCGTCCGCGCGTCCGTTGAAAAAGCCGCTTCGTCTCGATGACGAAGTCCGCTTTATCCGTTCATGGATCGACAAGCCACTGCATATGGGCGCCGTGATGCCTTCGGGCAAAGCGCTGGCGCGTACCATGGCGCAGTATGTCGATCCTGATGGGACCGGTCCGGTCATCGAACTTGGTCCCGGCACCGGCGCGATCACCACCGCGCTTGTGGCGCATGGCATCGATCAGAAGCGTCTGGTGCTCGTCGAATTCAATCCCACCTTCTGCGCCCTGCTGCGTGAGCGCTATCCGCAAGCGACCGTGGTGCAAGGCGATGCCTACACACTCCGCGATACGCTTTGGGACGTGCTGAAAGAGCCGGCCTCTGCCGTCGTCTCTGGCCTGCCGCTGGTTACCAAGCCGATGCTGACCCGCCTCAAGCTGATCCGCGATGCCTTCGCGGCGCTGGCGCCGAATGCGCCCTTCGTGCAGTTCACCTATTCGGTGGCGCCGCCGATCCCGAAATCGCTGCCCGGTGTATCCACCGAAGCGTCCGAGCGGATCTGGATGAACCTTCCGCCCGCCCGCGTCTGGGTGTATCGCAAGGGCTGAGGCCGCTTTGGCCTCTCAGCTCGTCATTGCGAGCGCAGCGAAGCAATCCACTTCTTTCGTCGCTCGGGCTTCTGGATTGCTTCGTCGCTTCGCTCCTCGCAATGACGGCTGTGAACCCAAGCGATCGGACACATGGCTGCACCAAAGATTCTCGTCATTCCCGGCTCTTTGCGCACCGGCTCGCTCAACGCGAAGCTGGCGGCTGCGGCTGTGGACGAACTGGTGCGTGCCGATGCCGATGTCACCCGCATCTCGCTCGGTGATTTTCCGCTGCCGATCTATGACGGCGATCTCGAAGCCTCGTCCGGCGTGCCGAAGCACGCACTCAATCTGAAGCGCATGATGGCGGCCCATGACGGCGTGCTGATCGTGACGCCCGAATATAATTCGTCGCTGCCGCCGCTGGTGAAGAACACCATCGATTGGGTTTCGCGCGTCGTGGACGGGCAGGAGGGGAGAGGCCATGTGTTCCGCGGCCGTGCCTTCGCCATCGCCGCCGCATCCAACGGTCGCCTCGGTGGCACCCGCTGCCTCGAAGCGCTGCGGCTGGTGTTATCCGCCTGTCGTGCCCTCGTCATTCCGAACCAGCTCGCGCTGTCGCATGCCGACGATGCCTATGACGAGATGGATCGTCTCAAACACCCCGCCGATATCGCGGCGATGCAATCCATGGTGCGGCAACTGATCGATGTCGCCCAGTAGATGAAGTGAGCCCGAAATGACCGCCATCATCGATCCTCGCGACCGCCTCATCGTCGCCCTCGACGTTCCCGATGTCGCTTCCGCCGAAGCGATGATCGAACGGCTGGGCGACAGCGTGAGTTTCTACAAGATCGGCTATCAGCTCGGTTATGCCGGCGGCCTGCCGCTGGTGCGCAAGCTCGCCGATGCCGGCAAGAAGGTGTTTGCCGATCTGAAGATGCACGACATCGGCAATACCGTGGCCAAGGGCGTTGAGAGCGTCGCGAAACTTGGCGCGACATTCCTCACGGTGCACGCCTATCCGCAGACCATGCAGGCTGCGGCCAATGCCAGCAAGGGCTCGGATCTGCGCATCCTCGCGGTGACGGTGCTGACCTCATATGACAACGAAGACCTGAAAGCCGCCGGCTATCAGCTCGGCGTCAGCGATCTCGTCACCACGCGCGCCCAGCAGGCGATGGCGCTGGGGATCGATGGTCTCGTCTGCTCACCGGAAGAAGTCGGCAATCTGCGCAGCCTCATCAAGCCGGAGATGGTCCTGGTGACGCCGGGCGTGCGTCCCGTCGGTGCCGACATCGGCGACCAGAAGCGCGTGATGACGCCGGCCAAGGCGATCGCCGCGGGTTCGGACTATCTTGTTGTCGGTCGTCCGATCCTCGCGGCGGATGATCCGAAAGCGGCCGCAGATGCAATCGTTGCGGAGATCGAAACCAGACTCCGTCCCTCATCCTGAGGAGCCGCGAAGCGGCGTCTCGAAGGATGGCCGCGGGCTCGGAGTTTCCACTATTCATGGTTCGAGACTGCGCTTCGCGCCTCCTCACCATGAGGACTGAGTAAACGGGAGAAAACCAAAATGCCGAAAGCCTATTGGGTCGCACGCGTCGATGTTCACAACATGGACGGTTACAAGCAATACGTGGCTGAGAATGGCCCCGTCTTCGCGAAATACGGCGCCAGGTTCATCGTCCGCGGCGGCCAGTTCGAGGCCAAGGAAGGCACCTCGCGCACGCGCAATGTGGTGCTCGAATTCAAGGACTACGCCACCGCGCTCGCCTGCTACAATTCGCCGGAATACCAGCGCCTCGTCGAGATGCGCAAACCGCACGGCGAGAGCGACCTTGTGATCATCGAAGGCTATGACGGACCGCAGCCCGGCGCATAGCCTTAAGCATCTCCTTGATCTGATTGGTATCTGAGGATTTCGCGAGGCGCGCGCGTGTTGCCGTGGGCAGCACGCGCCGCTATACCGCCTGAGATACGAAGGAACGCCAGATGTCCGATATGAGATTGATCGTTGCCGGCGCCGGCGGCCGTATGGGCCGCGCGCTGATCCGCACCATTCACGAGACCCCGGGCGCCGTGCTCGCCGGCGCGCTGGAAGCGCCGACCTCGGAACTGCTCGGCCAGGATGCAGGCGTGCTCGCCGGCCTGCCCGAAAACGGTATCAAACTCTCGGCCGACTTGTGGACCATCTCCAAGGAAGCCGACGGCATCCTCGATTTCACCGTGCCCGCCGCGACCATCGCCAATGTCGCCATCGCCGCCCAGCGTGGCATCGTGCATGTGATCGGCACCACGGGTCTTTCGGCTTCGGACGACGCAGTCATCAAGAGCGTCACCAAGCAGGCGATCGTGGTGCAGTCCGGCAATATGAGCCTCGGCGTCAATCTGCTCGCCGCGCTGGTCAAGCGTGTCGCGCAGTCGCTGGATGATAGCTTCGATATCGAAGTGCTGGAGATGCACCACAAGGCGAAGATCGACGCGCCGTCGGGCACCGCCTTCATGCTCGGCCAGGCCGCTGCCGATGGCCGTGGCGTCTCGCTCGACACGCATTCGGCGCGTGGCCGCGATGGCATCACCGGCGCCCGCAAGGCCGGCGATATCGGCTTTGCCTCGCTGCGCGGCGGCACCGTCGCCGGCGAGCACACGGTGATTTTCGCTGGTGCGTCCGAGCGGATCGAGCTGACGCACAAGGCCGAGGATCGCATGATCTTCGCCCATGGCGCGCTGAAGGCCGCCATGTGGGCGAATGGCAAGAAGCCCGGGCACTATTCGATGGCCGACGTGCTCGGCCTTGGTGAGAAGTAAGAACAAACTGGAATAGGAAACTGCGATGACTGACCGCCTTCTCGTGCTCGTCCGCCACGGCCAGAGCGACTGGAATCTGAAGAACCTGTTCACCGGCTGGAAAGACCCGGACCTGACCGAAAAGGGCGTCACGGAAGCCAAGGAAGCCGGCCGCAAGCTGAAGGCGCAGGGCCTGACTTTCGACGTCGCCTTCACCTCGGACCTCACCCGCGCCCAGCACACGCTGCGCCTCGCGCTGGAAGAAATGGGCCAGACCGGCATTCCGGTGACCAAGAACCTCGCGCTGAACGAGCGCGATTACGGCGATCTCTCCGGCCTCAACAAGGATGATGCCCGCGAAAAGTGGGGCGAGGAGCAGGTGCATATCTGGCGCCGGTCCTATGACGTGCCGCCGCCCGGTGGCGAGAGCCTGAAGGACACGCTGGCCCGCACGCTGCCTTATTATGTGCAGGAGATCCTGCCTGGCGTGCTGCGCGGCGAGCGTACGCTGGTGGCCGCGCATGGCAATTCGCTGCGCGCGCTGATCATGGTGCTGGAAAAGCTGTCGCCGGAGGGCATTCTGGCCCGCGAACTCGGCACCGGCGCGCCGATCATCTACAAGCTCAATGCCGACGCTACGGTGGCTGACAAGCTGGATCTGGCCTAGGGCCAAACCTCCGCCCTCATCCTGAGGAGCGGTCGTCTTTGACCGCGTGTCGAAGGATGGCGGCCCATGCGGAGCCCGGCCAGCTCATGGTTCGAGACGGCGCCGAAGAGGCGCCTCCTCACCATGAGGAGCCGTAACGTGCCAGTCAGTGCGCGCCGTTATGCGCAAACTGTCCTGTCGCGCGGAAGCGCCAGAGATATTGCGGGGCCACCGCTTCCAGCGAATCCGGCGCGATGCCGAGTCCTTCCAGCGTCAGCCCGGCCGCCTTGGCGGCGTCGGAAACGACATTGTCGACCTTCAACATGGCGACCTGGTCGGGCGTCAGCTTGAAGTCACCGGGGGCGTATTGCAGGAAATAGGACTTCAGCTTCGCAATCCCCATCGGCACCGGCAAAATCATGCGCTCGCGCTCGATGGTCTTGAGCACGATCTCGACGATCTCCTGCATGGTCAGCACTTCCGGCCCGCCGAGTTCATAGACGGCGCCTGGCTTGGTCTTGCCATCGGCCGCAGCGGCCACGGCCTGGGCGACATCGCCGACGAACACCGGCTGCATCTTGGTCTCGGCACCGAACACCGGCATCACAGGCGCCATGCGGGCCAGCGACGCAAAGCGGTTGGTCAGGCTGTCTTCCGGCCCGAACACCAGCGACGGGCGCAGGATCGAAGCCGACGGCACGGCGGCGAGCACATTGGCTTCGCCGGCCGCCTTGGCACGCGAATAGGCCGATTCGCTGTTCGCATCGGCGCCGATGGCGGACACATGCACCAGGCGGGCGCCGATTTCGGCGGCGGCCTGCGCGATGGCGCCGGCGCCTTCGGCCTGCACGGCATCAAAACTCTGTTTTCCGCCCTCGGCGAGGATGCCGACCAGATTCACCACGATCGAGGCGTCGCGCATGGCGGCCTTGATGGAGGCGGGATTGCGGATATTGGCCTGCACGGTGTGGACCTGCCCGACGCGGCCGAGCGGCTGCAGGTAACCGGCAAGCTCCGGACGGCGCACGGCAACGCGAATCCGGTAATCGCGCTTGGCCAGCGCGCGGACCACATGCCGCCCCACGAAGCCGGATCCGCCGAAAACCGTGACGAGGGTGTCGAGGGGGGCAACCATGGGGTCAATTCCTTGCAAAAGCCGGCCGATCAAGCCGGCAGTTTAGACCGTTTCGCGATACGCCAACGCGCTTGGCCTGTACAGCGGAAAGGAATTGCACAAAGCAATTTGACAAGTGCGTAACAGCCCCCTACACACCGCGCCACATGCCTCACCGCATGTGCCCAGGTGGCGGAATTGGTAGACGCGCTGGCTTCAGGTGCCAGTGGCTTAACGGCCGTGAAGGTTCGAGTCCTTTCCTGGGCACCACTGTCTCTCTAAGACATTGGTTGTTCAACAAATCCTCGAAAATTGTCGATTTTGGTCCGTCGCTCGCCGGCCGCGTCACGCGGCGTGGCGCGACGTCATGGCCGCTCATGGGAGCGCCGGTCGCCCGAGCTTATGCTTTCGGCCCAATTCCGGCTTTTTGCGTTTGCATATTCCCAATCGCGTGATAACGCTGGTCCAGCTTACAAAGGAAGTAAAATGGCTATCGGCACCGTTAAGTGGTTCAACAGCACCAAGGGTTACGGCTTCATCGCGCCAGACGGCGGTGGACCGGATGTGTTCGTTCATATCAGCGCCGTTGAACGCGCTGGCCTGGGCTCGCTGAACGAAAACCAGAAGGTCAGCTACGAAATCGTCGCCGACCGTCGTTCAGGCAAGTCGTCTGCCGATAACCTGCGCGTTGAGTAAATTTCGACGCGTTTAAACGGCTGCACCGTTACGGAAACCCGCCCTTTCTCGGCGGGTTTTTTGTTGGCCGAAGATCCGGTGCCGCGATGACGCGCTAGCCGACGATGGCGCGGTCATAGGCTGTAACGGCGGCCTGCGCCGTCGCCTTGACCTCGCCCGCGCTCATGCCGGGTTTGTAGAGGCTGCTGCCGAGGCCGAACGCCGTAATGCCGGCTTTGATATAATCGGCGAAATTCCTGTCGGACACACCGCCGACGGCGCCGATCACCGCGTCTTTGGGCAACACCGCACGGATCGCGGCGATGCCGGCGGGACCGAGGATCGAGGCCGGGAAGAATTTCAGCGCCGAGGCGCCATGGCGCAGCGCGAGGAAGGCTTCGGTGGGTGAGAACACGCCAGGCATGGTGACCATGCCGCGGCTCCTCGCCATCGCCAGCACATCGACATCGACATTCGGGCTCACCATCAGCCGCCCGCCGACATCGGCGACGCGGGCGCAGTCATCGGCGGTGAGGACGGTGCCGGCGCCGATCAATGTGTCCCGGCCGAATCGCTTGCAGATGCGGGCGATCGAATCGAACGGATCGGGCGAATTCAGCGGCACTTCGATCATCTCGAAGCCGGTGTCGATGAGCACCTCGACGATGCCTTCGACTTCATCGGGTTTTACGCCGCGCAGGATGGCGACGAGCGGGCGCTTTACGTTCGGCCAAGGGATCTGCTGCGTCATGTGAACCGGGCTCCCCATAGATGGATCGCGGCCTTGGTCAGGCCGCTTCGCGATGCGTGTTCGGCATCGAGGATGGTGGTGGTGAAGCCGGCCTGAGCCAGCGCTGCTGCGTAAAGCGCGCTGAGCGCGCCGGCGCCGATCAGGCGAACCGGATGTTGTGTTCCATAGCGGGCGGAAGCATCCGCAATTTCAGTGCCGATCAGGAGGCCGGACAAACGTGCGGCACCATCCGCTTGCTTCTCGAAGCCGAGCAATTGCGCTGCGCGAACACTGAAGAGCGCGGCGGTGAGGCTCGCGGGTGTTTTGAGCGCGCGGCGCAGGCCGTCGCGGAATGCATCATTCGCCGCGGGCGATCCCGCATCGTGATCGATCGCGTGTTTCAAAATGCTGTGCTGGGCGACGACCGAAAACAATTCGCCGGTCATGTAAGTGGTGAACGACACCACGCTACCTTTGTCGATCCGGATCCATTTGCTGTGGGTGCCGGGAATGCAGACGAGGCCCGTGAAGTCAGGCTCGGTGACGCCGAGCAGTTGCGTCTCCTCGCCGCGCATCACGTCTGGCGCGGTAGCGTCGGCTTTCGCGATGCCGGGCAGGATGCGGACATCGCCCGGCGTGGCGACACGCTGCGCGCCGTCATGCAAAGCGTCGAGGCGCGTCGGAGTGTGCAGATAGGGGGCCTCGATCCAGCCTTGCTTGGCGCCGGCCATGCCGCAGATCAGCACGGGCAGGTCCGGTATGGCGCCGAGTTTTGCGAGATGTTCGGCGAGCACCGGTGCGAAGCCTGATGTCGCACAATGCAGCATGCCTTCCGGGCCGCGCGTCTCTGCAAGCGCATGTCCGTCTGCGGTCATCAACCAGCCGCGAAAACTGCTGGTGCCCCAATCGACGGCGACAAAGGCCGGTTTCCTCGAATTCACACTTTGCTCCGGCTCTGCTGGCACGAATAGATGCCGAGCATAGCCGAAAGACGGTCGCTTAGCAGTAGTTCTCGCAAAGCATGGGCGTGAAATCGGTGCGCTCGGTCGTGCTGACAGGCACGATCGCGAGATGCGACGTGCCATCGCGATCGATCGCGCCGCGAAATGCTTCGAGGATGGCGCTGGCCATGTCGGCATGATGCGTTTCGACGGCATCGTCGAGCCAGTCGGGCATGTTGCGTTCCGGCGACAGCGCGCAATGCCATTCGCCTTCGTCGAAGGTAAGGCGGCGGAGCTGCCAGTTCGGCAGTTCGAGGGCGATGAGCGCGAGCGCGGCGTCGTTCCATGCGCCGGCTTCGACGAGATGGTCGAGACGCTGCGCTTCAGCGGTGCGGCGCATCGCCGGCAGGCGATTGCAGGAGGTGAGACAGATTGCGGTGAACGTCGCGACGTCGATGTCTGATGCCACGTGCGACATTGCATTTGAGTGAACTGAGAGACGCGGCATGGCGAAGTTCCATGAGCAGCGCGATCGTCAGGCGACCGCGACACGTAACAAGCGCTCGCCCGCATCGGAAAGCGAGGTGACCCTCAGATCGAAAATATAGGAGACGCATAAAGGCCATGGATCCAATGGCTGGAGCTGCGTCACCTATCGGACATGATTGCGATGTTCTGACGCAGCCTGTCCACTCCTACGGACGAACATGCTTTTGGTTTTGGCTTTTGAGAAAAATAAACATCCGCGGGTTTCATCGCTTCGATCAATGCCTGCATCGACCAGTGCGACAATCTCTCAAACATCTTGAGTAGTAGCGAATGCGGACTCCCAGCCAACTACACTTACGCGCTGTTCTCGCGGCGCGCCTTCGATTTGTCTCTAACTTTCCTTAAATGTGTCGGCAACAACGGCAGCTAACTCCTGTTGGCGGTGCAGTGACGATCGCAACGGTCGTCATTGAACGAAAACCAACGGAAGGATTCAATCATGGCTGACGATATTCAGTTCACGAACGACTCGAACGATTTTGGTACCTCGATCGGCACCAACCCCGGCTTCGGCTTCCAGGCTTCGGACATTCTGCATTCTTCCAACACCGATGGCGGTGATGGTGATTCGTCCAGCTTCACCGGCATCGGCGATATCGGCCTCGGCTTCTCGCTGCCGACCCTGATCGGCGTTTCGTCGTCCAGCGATAGCCAGGACTACAGCAGCACCGACAACAATGACGGCGGTCTGCTCGGCGGCCTCCTCTAAGGCTGCGCCGCCCAGGCAAGATGTTTGGACAAAGTGGTGGCCGGCACTTCGCCGGTCACCGCTCCAATATCCGGTTCACGCGACCCATTTCTCAAATCAATTTCATGACCGTGTTCTAACAAGAGGCTTCATCCGTGGCTGAAGATCATCGACGCGACGAACTGGCAGAATCGCTGCGTTCGGTGAGGCGCCACTTCATCATGGCCGGCATTTTCTCCGGTTGCGTCAATCTGCTCTATCTCAGCTCGCCGCTCTATCTCATGCAGGTCTATAATCGTGTGCTGGTGAACGAGAACATCACCACGCTGGTCTTGCTCACCATCATTCTCATTGTCGCGCTGCTCACCATGGGCGCGCTCGATGCATTGCGGGCTCAGATCCTCATCCGGCTCGGCATCATTCTCGATGCAAAACTGTCCGGCCGCGTCTTCGACGCCTTGATCGGACGTTCGGCAAAGCAGGGTTATTCGAAAGGCGCGCAGCAGCTGCGCGAGCTCGACGATTTCAGGTCTTTCATCACCGGCCCCGGCATCTATTTCGCTTTCGATCTGCCATGGATTCCGATTTATCTGCTGCTTCTGTTCTTCATCCATCCGGTTCTGGGGTTGGTTGCCACTGTCGGCGCATTGGTTTTGCTCGCCCTGGCCTATCTCAACGAGGTCATCACCAGCCGCCCGATGCGCGCTGCGCAGGAATCGTCGAAATCATCATTCGTGTTCACCGAAAACATCCTGCGTCATGCCGATGTGATCGTCGCCATGGGTATGAAGCAGTCGGTCGCAAAACACTGGAGCGACAGCCGGGTCAACATGATGCGCGAGCAGGCCCATGCCAGCGATCGCAATGCCGCAGTGTCGTCCACCATCCGTTTCGCGCGGCTGCTGCTGCAATCGCTGATGCTGGGCACCGGCGCCTGGCTGGCGATCGATCACAGCATCATGCCGGCAACGATCTTTGCGGCGAGCATCATTCTCGGCCGCGCATTGGTGCCGGTGGAGCAGGGCGTCGCCACCGCTAAGCAGTTCAACGCGGCGCGCGACGGCTATCGCCGCGTCCGCGATCTGCTCAACGAATTTCCGCGCGAACAGCTACGGACCATCGTGCCGGTGAGCGAGAATGCGGTGACGGCGGAAGCCATTGATTACCATCACCCCGGCCGCAAGCGACCGGTGCTGCAGGATGTCGCATTCGAGATTCCGGAAGGGCAGGCGATCGGCATCGTGGGCCCAAGCGGCTCCGGCAAGAGTACGCTGGCGCGCCTTCTCATTGGCGCGGCCGCGCCAACCAACGGATCGCTGCGTCTCGGCGGCCTCGATTATGCGCAATGGGACAAGGCCGAATTCGGTCGCATGGTCGGCTATCTGCCGCAGGATGTCGGCCTGTTTGCAGGCACCGTGCGCGAAAACATCGCGCGCTTCGGCGAGGTGACCACGGCCGAGATCATCGAGGCCGCGAAACGCGCCGGCATTCACAACATGATCCTGGAGCTGCCGGATCAGTATGACACGAAGCTCGGGCCCGGCGGTGTCGGACTGTCGGGCGGGCAGCGGCAGCGCCTCGGCCTCGCGCGTGCGCTGCTCGGCAAGCCGAAATTGCTGGTGCTGGATGAGCCTAATGCCAATCTCGATACGGTGGGCGAAGTTGCGTTGAAGGATGCGTTGCTGCAGTTGAAGGCGCAGGGCACCACCATTGTGGTCATCACCCATCGTACCACGGTGCTCGAAGTGGTGGATGTGATGATGGTGCTGCGCGGCGGGCGCGTCGAGCTGATCGGTCCGCCCAAAATCGTGTTCGAACATCTCAAGGCGATGTCCAGCGCACCGCAGAACCAGGTGGCATGATGAATGATCGCGAGCAGACAGATCAGACCCACGCGCGTCGGTCGGCAAATCCGGTGCGACCCGCCATCATCGGCGGCGGCGTGATCGCGGTGTTCATCGCGTTCCTGGCGGTCTGGGGCGTCACCGCGCCGGTCTCCGGTGCCGCGGTGGCGGAAGGCAGCCTGCAGGTGAAGGGCCAGCGGCAGTCGGTGCAGCATCCCTATGGAGGCGTCATCGAAAAGCTCAGTGTGGCCGATGGGCAGGACGTCAAGAAAGGTGAGTTGCTGGTGCAGCTCACCGATCACGAGCCGCGGGCGAAGCTCGACGTGCTGCGCGCCGAGCGGATCGCATTGCTGGCACAGGAAACCAGGCTGATTGCCGAGCGCGACGAACAAGACCAGCCGGATTTCACAAAGCGGCTCGCGGCCTTTGAGGATGATGCGACGGCGACGCAGGCCATCACCAGCGAGCGCGCAGTGCTGGCCGCGCGGCGGCGCCAGTTCGATACCCAGAAGAACATGCTGCAATCGAAGATCTCGCAGCTCAGCGAGCAGACCGCGGGCCTGCAGGCGCAGATCGCCGGCCTCAAGCGGCAGAGCGAACTGCTGGAAGAAGAAGCGCAGGGTGCGCGGCAGCTGCTCGCATCTGGATTCACGCCGAAGACGCGCGTGCTGGCGCTCGATCGCACCGCCGCGCAGCTCGATGGCGAGCGTGGCTCGAAACAGGCGGAAGCCGCATCGCTGCAGCAAGCGATCGGCGAAGCCGAACTCGGCCTTGCCAAGCTGGAGCGCGACCGCGTCACCGAGATCACCAATGACCTGCGGCAGGTGTCGTCAGCGCTGGCGGAGAATGGCCCCAAGCTCGAAGCCGCAACCGACGTGCTGAAGCGCACCGCGATCATCGCGCCGTCGTCGGGCACCGTGGTCGGCCTCTCCGTCTTCACCGAAGGCGGCGTAATCCAGCCTGGCGCCAAATTGATGGATGTGATTCCGCAGGACGATCCGCTGATCGTCGATGCGCGGCTGCAACTGACCGATATCGGCGATGTCCGCCGGGCGCTGCCGGCCGATGTGCGGCTCACCAGCGTGCCGCGCAACGAACGCCCCCGTATTCGCGGCGAGATCATGACCGTCTCGGCCGACAAGATGACCGACGACAAGACCGGCAAGGGCTTTTACGCCGTGCGCGTGAAGCTCAACGAGGATGACGTGAAGGCTTCGAAGGTGGCGTTGCAGCCGGGCATGCCGACCGAGATCATCGTCACCACGCGGCCGCGCACACTGATGGGCTATCTGATCGGCCCGCTCACCGACGAGATCACCGGCGCGTTTCGCGAGAAATAAAGGTGTATTATGGTAAAGCAAGATCCTGAATCGAAGGCAGCCGCCCGGCGCGATCGTAATTCCGATTCCAATCATCTCGGCATGGATACGGTGGCCGCCGGCATGGCGGCGGCGGGCCTCGGCCTGGCGATCCTGCAGCAGGATGTATCGGAGGCGAAAGCGGAAAGCATGCGCGAGCGCGGGCATGAGAGCGCTGCGCCGGTGCAGGCCGAGCGGAGTGGCGAGGAGCAGGCGCAGATGTCACCAGCGCAGGACATTGTTGCTGCCGATACCCGCACCGAGACGGCACATGCTGCACAACATGCCGATGCGCCGATGCAAAACGCCGCGCAAGTTTCTGCCGATCCTGTTGTTTCGTCGGCGCATGGAGATGACGCGATCCTGGGCAGTGCCGGTCAGCCGCTCGATATGGCTTTGTCGCAGCAGCCTGCATCGACACTCGACACCGCATCAGCTTCGCAAGCAGCAGCGCCTGCGAGCGGCTTGCAGGGCTTGATGTCGTCCGCGTCGTCCACGGTCAACGATATCGCGCATGCCATCGAGCATCAGCTCGATGCCTTCACCGCATCGGCTACCGAAGCGATCGGATCGTCGCTGCAGGCGATGACGGACACGCTATCGACATTGACATCGCGGCTTGGCGATGTGATGACGGATCATGCCGCATCCAGTGTTCAGGCGACCGCGCATCTCGTCGACGATCTCGCAGGCAATGTCACGTCATCCGTGCCGGCGATCGTCGATCCGATCTTTCACGATGCCTTCGGGCCCGCCAGCGATGCGCATGCCGGCCTGAGCGAGATCGTCGACACAGGTGGCCTCGCTAGTTTCGGCATGACCGCGCTCGACGCGCCAATCTCTTTTCTCGGCCAGTCCTATACGGATGTCGCTGACCAGAGCGTACATGGATTGCACGGCCTGACCCATGGCTTGATCTGATCGCCGCAGCTTCAGCGTCTTTGAATCCGAAAGGGCCGCACCCATGTGCGGCCCTTTTTGCGTGTGGGCATGGCCCCGCATTTTTATGGGATTCCTATAAAGACGCAGGCCCTCTCATCTCGAAAACCTACGCCCTTGCTGGCACCTGATGCTGCGTCGGGCGCAGTCCCTGCGTCCTGTGCCAGTGCATCAGGAGCATTCCATGCTGGACGTTCTCATGCTGGGCCTCGGGCTCGGCTTTTTCCTTCTCACGCTGGGCTACGCCTATGCCAGCGAGCGGCTGTGAGGAGATGGCTCATGATCTTTGATTACGTGCTGGCCGGCACCGTCTCGGCCGCTCTCCTCGTTTATCTCACTTACGCGCTGCTCCGCCCCGAGCGGTTCTGATCGCGCGCCACAAGGTCAAGCACAATGACACTCATCGGATGGATACAGATCGCGCTGTTCTGCGCGGTGGTCCTGGCGCTCACAAAGCCGCTCGGCGGTTTCATGACGCGCGTGTTCAATGGCGAGCGGACGTTTCTTTCGCCCGTCCTGCACCCGGTCGAGGCCGGCATCTACGCGCTGTCCGGCGTTGATCAAAAGCGCGAACAGCATTGGCTCACTTATACGGTGGCCATGATCCTGTTCCAGGTCGCAGGCTTCGTGTTCCTGTATGCGCTGCTGCGATTGCAGGATGTGCTGCCGTTCAATCCGCAGGGCCAGTCGGCCGTTGCGCCCGATCTCGCTTTCAACACTGCGGCCAGTTTCGTCACCAATACCAACTGGCAGAATTACGGCGGCGAAAGCACGCTGTCATATCTGACCCAGATGCTCGGCCTGACCGTGCAGAACTTCGTCTCAGCGGCGACAGGTATCGCGCTGGCCGTGGCGCTGATCCGCGGTTTCGCGCGGTCGTCGATGCGCACGATCGGTAATTTCTGGGTCGATATGACCCGCGCGACGCTTTATGTGCTGCTGCCGATCTCGGTTCTCATCGCGCTGGTTCTGGTCTGGCAGGGCATGCCGCAGACGCTCGGCGCTTATGTGGATGCGACCACGCTAGAGGGCGCGAAGCAAAGCATCGCAGTCGGGCCGGTGGCCTCGCAGATCGCCATCAAGATGCTCGGCACCAATGGCGGCGGCTTCTTCAATGCCAATGCCGCGCATCCGTTCGAGAATCCGACGGCGCTGTCGAACTTCATCCAGATGCTGGCGATCTTCGTCATCGGCGCGGCGATGACCAATGTGTTCGGCCGCATGGTCGGCAATCCCAAACAGGGCTGGGCGATCCTGGCCGTGATGGGCGTGCTGTTCATTGTCGGCGTCGCCGTCACGTACTGGGCGGAGGCGGCGGGCACGCATACGCTGCAGGCGCTCGGTCTGACCGGCGGCAATATGGAAGGCAAGGAGACGCGCTTCGGCATCGTCGCCTCGGCTTTGTTCGCGGTGATCACCACCGCGGCCTCATGCGGCGCCGTCAATGCGATGCATGACTCGTTCACCGCGCTCGGCGGCATGATTCCGCTGATCAATATGCAGCTCGGCGAGATCATCGTCGGCGGCGTCGGCGCCGGTCTCTATGGCATGCTGCTGTTCGTGGTGCTGGCGATCTTCGTCGCCGGCCTGATGGTCGGCCGCACGCCGGAATATGTCGGCAAGAAGATCGAGGCACGCGAGGTGAAGATGGCGATGCTTGCCATTCTCGTCCTGCCGCTGATGTATCTCGGCTGGACGGCGGTGGCCGTGGTGCTGCCCTCGGCGGTGGCATCGATGGCAAATAGTGGCCCGCACGGCTTTACCGAAGTGCTCTATGCCTTCACCTCGGCCACCGGCAATAACGGCTCGGCCTTTGGCGGCCTCACCGGCAATACGTTCTTCTACAATCTGACGCTGGCGTCATCGATGCTGGTCGGCCGCTTCTTCATGATCGTGCCGGCCATGGCGATGGCGGGCTCGCTGGCCTCGAAGAAGTCCATCGCAGCCTCGGCCGGCACGCTGCCGACCACCGGCGGCCTGTTTGTCGGCCTCGTCATCGGCGTCATCCTGATCATCGGCGGACTCACTTTCTTCCCCGCGCTCGCGCTGGGGCCGATCGTCGAGCATCTCGCGATGCTGTCAGGCAACCTGTTCTGATCGGAGCAATCCCCATGGAAACCATCAAACTGCAAAAGCGCGCTGCAAGCTCGGCGCTGCTCGATCCCAAGATCGTCCTGCCTGCCATCTCGGCATCGTTCACGAAGCTCGATCCGCGCGCGATGATCAAGAATCCGGTCATGTTCGTGGTCGAGGTCGTGGCGGCGCTCACCACCGTGATCTTCATCAAGAATGTGATGACCGGTGGCGAGGATATCGCCTTCACCTTCCAGATCATCATGTGGCTCTGGTTCACGGTGCTGTTCGCCAATTTCGCCGAAGCCGTGGCCGAAGGCCGCGGCAAGGCGCAGGCGGAGACGCTGAAGAAGACGCGTACCGAAAGCCAGGCCAAGCTGCTCACGGGCAATGATGCCAGCGACCGCAGCTATCGCATGGTGGCGGGCACGACGCTGAAGGTGGGCGACATCGTGCTGGTGGAAGCCGGCGATCTCATCCCGTCCGACGGCGAGGTGATCGAAGGCGTGGCCTCGGTGAACGAGGCGGCCATCACGGGCGAGTCCGCGCCTGTCATCCGCGAATCCGGCGGCGATCGCTCGGCGGTCACCGGCGGCACGCAGGTGCTGTCGGACTGGATCCGTGTCCGCATCACGGCGGCGCAGGGCTCGACCTTCATCGATCGCATGATCAAGCTGGTGGAAGGCGCCGAGCGCGCCAAGACGCCGAATGAGATCGCGCTCAACATCCTGTTGCTCGGCCTCACCATCATCTTCGTCTTCGCGACGGTGACGATCCCGAGCTATGCCGCCTATGCGGGCGGCACCATCTCCGTCGTCGTGCTGGTGGCGCTGTTCGTCACGCTGATCCCCACCACAATTGGTGCGCTGCTGTCGGCCATCGGCATTGCCGGCATGGATCGCCTGGTGCGCTTCAATGTGCTGGCGATGTCCGGCCGTGCGGTGGAAGCTGCTGGCGACGTCGATACTCTGCTGCTCGACAAGACCGGCACCATCACGCTCGGCAATCGTCAGGCGACGGAGTTTCGTCCGCTGCGCGGGATCACCGAACAGGAACTGGCCGATGCGGCACAGCTCGCCTCATTGGCCGATGAAACGCCGGAAGGTCGTTCCATCGTCGTGCTGGCGAAGGAGAAATACGGCATCCGCGGCCGCGACATGGCCGAGCTTGGCGCCACCTTCGTGCCGTTCACCGCGCAGACCCGCATGAGCGGCATCGATGCATCAGGCATTTCGGTGCGCAAGGGCGCGGTGGATTCGATCCTCGCTTACTTCGGCGGCACTCCCGTGCAGGCGATATCGGGCAACGCGGCACGCGCGGTGGCGCAGGGCAGTCTGTTCGAGGCTGCGCGCGAGCTGCAGGCGATCGCCGACGAGATCGCCAAGGCCGGCGGCACGCCGCTGGCGGTGGTGCGCAATGGCAAGCTGCTCGGCGTCATCCATCTCAAGGATATCGTCAAAGGTGGCATCCGCGAGCGCTTTGCCGAACTGCGCCAGATGGGCATCCGCACCATCATGATCACCGGCGATAATCCGATGACGGCGGCGGCCATCGCGGCCGAAGCCGGTGTCGATGATTTTCTCGCGCAGGCGACTCCCGAGGATAAGCTCAAGCTGATCCGCGACGAGCAGGCCAAGGGCAAGCTGGTGGCCATGTGCGGCGACGGCACCAATGACGCGCCGGCGCTGGCGCAGGCGGATGTCGGCGTTGCCATGAATACCGGCACCCAGGCGGCGCGCGAGGCCGGCAACATGGTCGATCTCGACAGCAATCCGACCAAGCTGATCGAGGTGGTGGAGATCGGCAAGCAATTGCTGATGACGCGCGGCGCGCTGACCACCTTCTCCATCGCCAATGACGTGGCAAAGTACTTTGCCATCATCCCGGCGCTGTTCATCGCCTTCTATCCGCAGCTCGGCGCGCTCAACATCATGGGGCTCGCCAGCCCGCAGAGCGCCATCCTGTCGGCCATCATCTTCAATGCGATCATCATCATCGCGTTGATCCCGCTGGCGCTGAAGGGCGTCACCTACAAGCCTATCGGCGCGGGTGCGCTGCTCGGTCGTAACCTGCTGATCTACGGCCTCGGCGGCATCATCGTCCCCTTTATCGGCATCAAGGTGATCGACCTCGCGGTCTCCGCGCTCGGTCTGGCCTGAGGAGAAGCATCATGTTGAAAGAACTACGTCCCGCCATCACCGTCTTCGTCCTGCTGGCCGCGATCACCGGCCTTGCCTATCCGCTGGCGATCACAGGCATTGCCGGCGCCGTCTTCCCGGCGCAGGCGGAGGGCAGCCTGATCGAGAAGGGAGGGCAGGTGATCGGCTCTTCGCTGATCGGCCAGGAATTCAAGGGCGACACCTACTTCCATGGCCGGCCTTCGGCGACCACGGGCACCGATCCGCAGGATGCCACCAAGACGGTGCCGCAGCCCTATAATGCCGTAAATTCCATGGGCTCCAATCTCGGCCCCACCAGCAAGGCGCTGAGTGATCGCCTCAAGGAAGATGTCGAGAAGCTGAAGGCGGAGAATCCGTTGATGCCAGTGCCGGTGGATCTCGTCACGACGTCGGGCAGCGGTCTCGATCCCAACATCTCGCCGGAGAGCGCGCTGTTTCAGGTCGCCCGCGTGGCCAAGGCGCGGGGTCTCACAGAGGATCGCGTGCGGGCATTGGTGAATGACAAGACCGAAGGCCGGTTGTTCGGCTTTCTCGGCGAACCCCGCGTTAACGTCCTCGCGCTGAATCTGGCGCTGGATGCGGCAGGCGCCAAGTAAGCGTCTAGGCCGGTCCCGTTACGGAGACTATATATCGCCCGATGGCACGCGATCCCGACCAACGCCCGTCCCCCGATGCCTTGCTGGACGCAGCAAAGCGCGAGGAAGGTGTGGCCGGACGGCTGAAGATCTTTGTCGGCGCCGCCCCCGGCGTCGGCAAGACGTTTGAGATGCTGCAAAGTGCCCATGCCAGGAAGAAAGCCGGCGTGGATGTGGTGGTGGGCGTGGTCGAGACCCACGGCCGCGCCGAGACCGAGGCGCTGCTGACAGGGCTCGAGGTGATCCCGCGCCGGATCATCGCGCATAAGGGCCAGACCCTCGACGAGATGGATCTCGATGCGATTCTGGCGCGGCGACCGAAGCTCGTGCTGGTCGATGAGCTCGCGCATACCAACGCACCGGGCTCGCGGCATCCGAAGCGTTACCTCGATGTCGCCGAGCTGCTGGCTGCCGGTATCGATGTCTACACCGCCGTCAATATCCAGCACATCGAGAGCCTCAATGATGTCGTCGCGCAGATCACCCATGTGCGGGTGCGCGAGACGGTGCCGGATACGGTGTTCGACCGCGCCGATGCCATCGAGCTGATCGACCTCACGCCGGACGACCTGATCCAGCGCCTGAAGGAAGGCAAGATCTACGTCCCGAAACAGGCCGAGCGCGCGCTCGAACATTACTTTTCGCCGGGCAATCTCACGGCGTTGCGCGAGCTCGCTTTGCGGCGCACGGCCGATCGCGTCGATGAGCAGTTGCTCACCCATATGCAGGCCAATGCCATTGCCGGCCCGTGGGCTGCGGGGGAGCGCATTCTTGTCTGCATCAGCGAAGACCCGCGCTCGGCCGGCCTCGTCCGCTACACAAAACGCCTGGCGGACCGCATTCATGCGCCATGGACGGCGGTGAGCATCGAGACGCGGCGCAGCCTGCAGTTCTCCGAAGAGCAGCGCGATCGCCTCGCTGATACGCTGCGTCTTGCCGAAGCGCTTGGTGCGGATGTCCTGACGATCCCCGCGGCCGCACGGCGCATTGCGGATGATGTGCTGATCTATGCCCGCGCCAACAATGCCACCCAGATCGTGATCGGCAAGGCGTCGCGGTCATGGTGGTTCGAGCTGCTGCGTGGCTCGGTCGTGCATGATCTCGTGCGCCGTGCCGGCAATATCAGCGTGCATGTGGTCGCCGGCGAAGCGCTGCCCGCCGAGCCCGCTGCGAAGCGCACGCAGATGACGGATCGGGCCGAGCCGTTTGATGTCAGGCCCTATGGCGTCTCGCTCGCGATCATTGCCGCGGCACTCGGCCTCGGCATGCTGCTGTATCCGGTCTTCGGCGTGGAGAATGTCGATCTCATCTTCATGACGGCGGTGGTCGGCATCGCCGTGCGCTTCGGGCTCGGGCCGTCGCTGCTGGCCAGCCTGATCGGCTCGCTGGCCTATAATTTTTTCTTCCTGCCGCCGGTCTACACATTCACCATCACCGACCCCACCAATGTCGCGGCATTCTTCTTCTTCATGCTGGTGGCGGTGCTGGTCTCCAATCTCGCGGCGCGGGTGCGCAGCCAGGCGGTCTCCGCCTTCGGTCGCGTGCGCACCACCGAATCGCTCTACGCCTTCAGCCGAAAACTGGCCGGCACGGCGACACTTGATGATGTGCTCTGGGCCTCGGCGTATCAGATCGCGCTGATGCTGCGCGTCCGTGTCGTGTTGCTATTGCCGGATCACGGCATCATCACCGTGAAAGCAGGCTATCCGCCGGAAGACCAACTCGACCCCGCCGATCTCGCGGCCGCGAATTGGGCCTGGGGCAGTGATCGCCCGGCCGGCCGCGGCTCCGATACGCTGCCGGGCGCCAAGCGGCTGTTTCTGCCGATGCGCACCGGGCGCGGGCCGATCGGCGTCATCGGCATCGATGACGATCGCACTGGTCCGCTGCTGACGCCCGATCAACGCCGACTGCTTGATGCGCTGGTGGATCAGAGCGCGCTGGCCATCGAGCGGGTGCAACTGGTCGAGGACATGGACCGCGCCCAGCGTAACATAGAATCGGATCGCCTGCGCGCGGCACTGCTCACCTCGATCTCGCATGATCTGAAGACGCCGCTGGCCTCGGTGCTCGGCGCTGCCTCGACCCTGCGCGATCTCTCGCCAAAGCTCGGCGAGGCCGAGCGTGCGGATCTGCTGGCTACGGTGATCGACGAGTCCGAGCGCCTCAACCGCTTCATCGCCAATCTGCTCGACATGACCAAGCTGGAATCCGGCGCCGTGGTGCCGAATGCGGTCCTGCTCGATCCCGGCGAGATCGTCGGCAGCGCGCTGCGGCGTGCCGGCAAGATCCTGGGCGGTCATCGTGTGGTGCTCGATCTGGCACCGCATCTGCCGATGCTGAAGCTCGATGCCGTGCTGTTCGAGCAGGTGCTGTTCAATTTGCTGGATAATGCCGCCAAATATGCGCCAGCGGATACGACGATCACCATCCGTGCCGTACGCCAGGAAGGCGCCGTGACCCTGCAGGTCATGGATGAAGGCGCCGGCATTCCGGCTACCGATATCGAACAGGTCTTTGACAAGTTTTATCGCGCCAACAAGGGCGATCATGTCCGCGCCGGCACCGGCCTTGGCCTCGCCATCTCGCGCGGCTTCATCGAAGCCATGCAGGGCACCATCACCGCCGCCAACCGCGTCGATCGGGCGGGCGCCGTGTTGACGATCCGCCTGCCGATCCCGCCAGCGCTCGATGCTTTGGACACCGCCGCATGAATGCTTCCGCCATCAAAGTCCTGGTCATCGATGACGAGCCCCCGATCCGCAAACTTTTGCGCATGGGCCTGAGCACCCAGGGCTATGACATCATCGAAGCCAGCAACGGCAAGCTCGCGCTGGAGAAACTGGCGGAGGAGCCGGCGCTGATTATTCTCGATCTCGGCCTGCCCGACATCCAGGGCCACGATCTCCTGCAGATGATTCGGGCGCGTAATGACAGCGTGCCGATCGTGGTGCTGTCGAGCCGGGGCGACGAGGCCGGCAAGGTGCAGGCGCTCGATCTCGGCGCTGATGACTATCTGACAAAACCGTTCGGCATGGATGAGCTGCTGGCCCGGTTACGTGCCGCGCTGCGGCATCAGCTGCAGGTGCATGGCGAGCGGCCGGTGTTCAGGACGGGCGAATTGTCGGTCGATCTGGTGCGTCGCATCGTCAAGGTCGGCGAGCGCGAGGTGAAATTGTCGCCAAAGGAATATGATTTGCTGCGTGCGCTGGTGCAGCATGCCGGCAAGGTGCTGACCCATCGGTTTTTGCTGAAGGAATTGTGGGACGAGCTGACCGACGCGCAATATTTGCGGGTTTATGTGCGGCAGTTGCGTCAGAAGATCGAGCTCGATCCGGAGCGCCCGCAATTCGTGCTGACCGAGACGGGGATCGGCTATCGGCTGAAGGCGCCGGATTGACGATTTCGGCCCTCATGGTGAGGAGCGCGCCACTTGGCGCGCGTCTCGAACCATGAATGGAGTGCGCGGCCATCCTTCGAGACGCCGCTACGCGGCTCCTCAGGATGAGGGGAGAGTTTGTGGGGCGCCCTACTTCCCTGCTTTCCCCGGCCCCTTCGGTGCGTTGTAGTCCAGCAGCCGGATCGCCTCATCCGCGGCATCGACCATGTCGGACATCAGTTTCCGGTTGCGGTCGAAATCGGCCGCGGACATCGCGCGGAACAGCATGTCGTTTACCGGACGCTGCACCGGTGCCAATTCATTGAGCAGCGCGCGCGCCTTTTGGGTCGTGGTGAGGATGACCCGGCGTCGATCGTCCGCGTCGGTCTCCTTCTCGACCAGACCGGCGGCAACGAGCTTGTTGATCTCGATGGTGATGAAGGCGCCGCTGAAATGCAGATGCTCGGCCACCTGATTCACGCCGATTTTCTCATCCGTACTACTCAAATGAGAAATAGCGATCAGCACCGTATATTGTGTGCCGGACAGGCCGATGACGGCACCCAATTGGCCGCGCACGGCTTGCAGCCGCGCCGAAAAGGCCAATGTATCATGCAAGAATTGCCGAAATGCCTGATCCGACCCTTCGACCATCAATTGTGGCCGAGAAATGGTCAGTTCGGCTCGAATTTTCTTTGATTTGCTTTTCGTCGCCATCAGGTCCCCGCGCACCTCTGAGTCGTATACCGTTCGACTTACTAGCAAACAAGTTCGCAGCGGCATTTTGATAGCAGCCCTGCCATGCTTGACAGGGTGCCATCGCTCGATAATATAGCTTTGTATCAAAGCTAATGGCTCGCTGGCAGCTTGCAGGAGAAGGTCTTATGAGCGCGACTGCGGACGTTGATCCCCGCGCTTTCCGTCAGGCACTCGGACAATTCGCCACTGGCGTGGCGGTCATCACCGCCGAGGGCGCCGGTGGGCAGCCGATCGGGTTGACGATGAGTTCCTTCAACTCGGTCTCGATCGATCCGCCGTTGATCCTGTTCTCCATCGACCGCAAGGCGTTCAGCCTGCAGGCGATGACCGAAGCCAAGGGCTACGCCGTCAATATCCTGGGACGCGACCAGGAGCATCTGTCGAACAAGTTCGCGCGTGCGCTGGGCGATAAGTGGGAAGCCGTCGAGCATACGCTCGGCCATGAGGCGGCGCCGCTGATTGCCGGCGCGCTCGCACATTTCGAATGTGCGCCCTATGCGCAATATGACGGCGGCGATCACGTGATCTTCGTCGGCCGTGTGGTCAAGTTTTCGGCCTATCCGGCCAATGAGCCACTGGTTTTCTTTCGCGGGGCCTATCGCAGCCTCAAGGATACCGAGCGCAGCCCGGAATGGCCGCTCCCGATGCACTATTAAGAACTGGCACGACTAAAGTTTGGAAGTTTCGAGGGACAGCATGATCAAGACCGGCGAACAGCATATTGCCAGCCTGCGCGATGGCCGCGAGGTTTACCTCGACGGCGAGCTCGTCAAGGACGTCACCACCCATCCGGCCTATCGCGGCGCCGTCGCCTCGGTCGGCAAGATGTTCGATTTTCACAGCGCGCCGGAAAATCGCGACCTGATGACGTTCGAGACCGAAACCGGCACCCGCGCCAACCGCATCTGGGAGCTGCCGGGCAGCTATGATGCGCTGGTCAAGCGTCGCAAGGGTCTCGAAGCCTGGACCGAGCTGCATGCCGGCTTCATGGGCCGCGCGCCGGATCACGTCGCCTCCTGCATCGCCGGCATGTTCATGGGCATCGACGTGTTCGAAGGCTACAATGCCGACCGCGCCAAGGCGCTGGCCGATTACTACCGCTATGCCCGCGATAACGATCTTTATCTCACTTACGTCATCATCAATCCGCAGGCCGACCGCTCCAAGAGTGCGGCGCAGCAGGCCGATCCCTTCCTTTCGGCCGGCGTCGTTTCGCGCGATGCCGACGGTCTGGTGATTCGCGGCGCAAAAATGCTCGCCACCGGCGGCATCATGGCGAATGAAGTGTTCGTCACCTGCATTCAGCCGTTGCAGCCCGGCGACGAGAAATACGCTGTCTCCTTCGCCATCCCGATGAACACCAGGGGTCTGAAGATCCTGTCGCGCAAGTCGTACGAGGCGTCGGCGACCTCGGTGTTCGACAATCCGCTCGCCAGCCGCTTCGACGAGAACGACGCCGTCCTGTATTTCGACGACGTGAAGGTGCCGTGGGATCGCGTGTTCATCGACCAGGACATCGCGATGTGCCAGAAGCAGTTCCACGCAACGCCGGCGCATTCCTACCAGAACTACCAGGCGATGATCCGCCTGTCGGTGAAGCTGCGCTTCCTGATCGGCATCGCGCACCGCACGGCCGAGACCAATGGCGTCATCGGCTTCCCGCAGGTCAAGGAAATGCTCGGCCAGCTCGCAGCCGAAGTGTCCATGGTCGAAGCCTTCGTGCTCGGCATGGAAGCCAAGGGTACCCAGCGCGGCAACTATTTCGTGCCGGATCGCGGCCTGCTTTACGGTGCGCAGGTGCTCACCCAGCAGCTCTATGCCAAGGTCATCAACACGCTGCGCGAGCTCGCAGGCGGTGGCATGATCATGCTGCCGTCCTCGGTGAAGGATTTCGAGAATCCGGAACTGGCAAAACTGATCGGCAAGACGCAGCAGTCGCCGGCCGCCAGCGCGGTCGACAAGGTGAAGTTCTACAAGCTCGCCTGGGATGCAGTCGGCTCCGAATTCGCCTCGCGTCACGCGCAGTATGAGATGTTCTTCGCCGGCGCGACCTTCGTGACCAAGGGCCATGCGTTCCGCACATATGACTGGGCGGGCTCCACGGCGTTGCTCGACAAGATGCTGGCGAGCTATGACCTTGCCGACGAACTCACGACGGGTGGCAAGTCCGTCGCCTCGCCCCGCGCCGTTGCTTAATCTGCGAAGTCAGGACAACCATCATGGCCGTTAACAAGATTCACGATGAATTCCGCACCGTCGACATGTCGTCGGGTTGGGAAACGCCGCCCGGCTATCCCGCCGGCATTCAGCAGAAGATCCTGTCGGGCGCGCTCGACGAACCGAACAAGAAGGGCAGCCGCACCCGCCTGCTGCGCTTCGATCCCGGCGTCTACACCACCGAGCCGTTCGTGCATGAATACTGGGAAGAAGTATTCCTGTTCTCGGGCGACCTGATCGTCGGCAACGACAAGCAGGGCAATGGCGGTGAAAGCTTCCAGCCGAACACCTATGCCGTCCGTCCGCCGGGCGTCTTCCACGGTCCGTTCAAGTCCGTCGGCGGCTGCGTGCTGATGGAAATCCACTATTTCGATCCGGCCTGAGCTCACAGACCGGTCCCTAGGACGGAGCCGCCATCGCAAGATGGCGGCTTTGTCTTTTCAGGCCACCGCCGGTAAACTGGCCACCAATCCAGAATCTTGAGTTGAACCAGGGCTGCACGACACATGACCATCCGCCTGCATCGCGGCGATCTGCCGGATTTGAGCCGCTACACCTCATCGGTGGCGATCGACACCGAGACCATGGGGCTCAATCCGCATCGCGACCGGCTGTGCGTGGTCCAGCTGTCGCCGGGCGATGGTAGTGCCGATGTGGTCCAGATCCCGATGGGCCATACCGATGCACCAAATCTGAAGAAGCTGCTCGGCGATGCCAACGTCACCAAGATCTTCCATTTCGCCCGCTTCGATCTCGCAGCACTTTACAATGCGCTCGGTGTAATGCCGCAGCCCGTCTATTGCACCAAGATCGCCTCGCGCCTGTGCCGCACCTATACGGATCGGCACGGCCTGAAGGATCTCGTCCGCGAAGTCCTCGGCGTCGATCTGTCGAAGCAGCAGCAGTCGAGCGACTGGGGCAGCGATACGCTGAGCGAGGCCCAGTTGTCCTATGCCGCCTCGGACGTGCTGCATCTCCACGCGTTGCGCGAAAAGCTGAATGTCATGCTGGCGCGGGAAGGACGTACCGAACTGGCGCAGGCCTGCTTCGAGTTCCTGCCCCACCGTGCGAAACTGGACCTGTCGGGCTGGGAAGAAGAGGATATCTTCGCCCATTCCTGAGGTCTGCCTGCGGCACTGTGACACCGGTCGGCCACTGGCCGATCGCGCTGCCGCGTTTCGGCCAAACTCGTCTGGCCGGGTGAGTGGGGCTGCAAAGCAGCACAATTCAGCGTAGAATATCGGCTGATACCGGGCGGCAGGATGGTGCTGGCCCGTTGGAGCGGCAGTGAGTTCAGTTCAGGTCGATCGTTACGAAGTGACCATGGAAGCGCGGTTCAAGGCCGCTGCACGCCATAGCCGCTTCGTGCGTGTGTTGCGGGTCGCCGTCCCGGCCATCGTGCTGCTGTCGATGGCGGCGATCGTCGGCGTGTCGATCTTCAATCCGTTCCGCATCCTGACCAAACTGCCCGTCGATATCGGCAATCTCGTCGTGTCCGGCACCAAGATCACCATGGAGACACCACATCTGGCCGGTTTCTCGCCGGATGGGCGGCCTTATGAACTCTGGGCCAAAGCTGCGACCCAGGACCTGACCGATCCCGACAATCTCGATCTGTCGATCCTGCGCGCCAAGGTCGTGATGGAGGACAAATCGACGCTGAGCCTTGATGCGCGCAATGGCCAGTTTAATTCCAAGACACAGCTGCTGCATCTGACCAAGGACATATTCCTTCAGACCACCACCGGCTATGAGGCGCGTTTGACCGAGGCCATCGTCGATATCGCCAAGGGCACCGTGGATTCGAACCAACCGGTCGATGTGAAGTTGCTCAACGGGACTTTGCTCGGTCAGCGGATGCGTATTACGGACAGTGGTGAAGTGGTGCGATTCGAAGGCGGCGTGTCGATGAATCTGGTGATGGAGCAGCCGACACCGAACGGAGCGCAGCAGCCCGAAGCGATGCCGGAGCAGGAAGCGGCGCCGCCGGATGCCGTGAAACCTCGCCCCAATCAGGGCAAGCGCGCCAACGCGAAATGAATTTGGACATGATCTTGAGAAAATCTCGCGCGCAGCGGGTTTATGCCGGAGCAATGCTGGTCGTGCTGGCAGCATTCGCCGCGGGCGATGCCGTGGCGCAAAGCACGGTGCAGGGCGTGCCGAACGCCATGCAGGGCTTCTCGCAGAATCGCGATCAGCCGATCCAGATCGATGCCGCGTCGCTCGAAGTCCGCGACAAGAAGAAGGAAGCGGTGTTCTCGGGCGATGTGAAGGTCGTGCAGGGCGATACGACCATGAAGTCGAAAACGCTGACGGTTTTCTATGACGGTGGCGGTTCGGCGAACCAGCCTGCCGCTGCGCCCGCGCCAGCCAAAGGCGCGCAGAAAGGGCAGATGACCGCGGCGCAGCCGGGGCCGGGGGGCACGTCGTCCATTCGGCGGCTCGAGGCAAAGGGAAACGTCGTCGTCACCCAGAAGGATCAGGTGGTCACCGGCGAATCCGCGGTGTTCGATACAAGGAGCAATCTCATCACCATGCTTGGTGGCGTGGTGCTGACCCAGGGCAAGAACGTCCTGCGTGGTGATCGGCTGGTGGTCGACATGACAACCGGCACTTCGCGGGTCGAAGGCGGCCGGGTGCAGGCGCTGTTCGATTCGTCCGGCTCCAAACAGGGCGGCGGCGGCGGCCCGACGTCCATCGTCCCCCTGCCGGGTGCCAAGAAATAGACCTTGTGGCGCGCGTGTGGCTCGCCTCGCCGTTGAATCCCGCCTATGAACTCGGTATCGCCATGGTTTGGGTTGAACGATCGGGCGTCACACGGCTCTTGAAGGTAAATCGTAGCGCGAATGGTTGATCTCCTCGGCATGTTCCGTCGGCGCGCTCCGAAACGCGGCCCGCAAGGTTTTGCGCGGCAGCCGGTCGATATTACCGCTTTGCAGGATGACATGGGCGGGCTCGTCGGCCAGCCGATGCGCGAAGCGCCGCCAATGTCTCGCGAAGCGCCGCCGTTGGCGCGCGCCGACGCGCCACAGGCCGCCCAACCGCAGCCTGTTCAGCAAGCCCGTCGCCCTGATGTCCCGCCGCCACAGGCGCCACGCAAGCGCAATAATGGCGCTACTGCGCAACGTCAGGCGCCGCGCTCCGGCTATCTCGCCGTCCATGGCGTGAAGAAGACCTATGGCTCGCGCCAGGTCGTGCGCGGCGTCAGCATTTATGTCCGTCGCGGCGAGGCGGTCGGCCTGCTCGGCCCCAACGGTGCCGGCAAGACCACGGTGTTCTACATGATCACCGGCCTGGTCGGTGCCGACAGCGGCGCCATCGAGCTCGACGGCCACGACGTCACGAAACTGCCGATGTATCAGCGTGCTCGTCTCGGGATCGGCTATCTGCCGCAGGAAGCGTCGATTTTTCGCGGCCTCACCGTCGAGCAGAATATTCGCGCCGTGCTCGAAGTGATCGAGCCGAGCCGCAAGAAGCGTGAATATGAACTCGACGCGTTGCTCGATGAATTCAACGTCACCAAGCTGCGCAAGTCGCCGTCGATCGCGTTGTCAGGCGGTGAGCGGCGGCGCGTCGAAATCGCGCGCGCATTGGCAACGCGGCCGAATTACATGCTGCTGGACGAACCTTTCGCCGGCATCGATCCGATCGCCGTCGGCGACATTCAGGATCTCGTTCGTCATCTCACCAATCGCGGCATCGGCGTGCTCATCACGGACCATAACGTCCGCGAAACGCTGGGCCTGACGGACCGCGCCTATATCGTCTATGCCGGTGAAATCCTCACCGAGGGGACGCCGGAAGAGATCGTCGCGGACCCGGATGTGCGGCGTCTTTACCTTGGCGAGGAATTCCGCCTCTAGTTCGAAATTCCATTTCGTCAAGACGTGTACATCAGGCCGTTAAAGGTCTAAGCAAGAAATGGACCAATTTTCGGGCCATTCTTACTCGGATCGGTTTTTTGTCGCGATGGCGCTGACGCAGAGACTCGAATTTCGGCAGACCCAGTCGCTGGTGATGACGCCGCAGCTGATGCAGGCGATCAAGCTCCTGCAGCTGTCGAATCTCGACCTCTCCACCTTTGTCGAGGATGAACTCGAGCGCAATCCGCTGCTGGAACGCGCCAGTGACGGGCCGGAAGCGCCGGTGGCCGGCGAGCCGAGCCCCGAGCGCTCCGATTATGAGCGCTCCGACGATTACGGTTCCGCGTCGGACGGCGGCGGTGACGGTTCCGATTTCGCCGATCACGGCGAAAGCCGTTTCGATGCCCCGGCCCCCGACGACTGGATCAATAACGATCTCGGCTCGCGTAGCGAGATCGAGCAGACCTTCGACACCGGTCTCGACAATGTGTTCTCGGAAGAACCGTCCGAAGCAGCCGCGCGAACCGCGCAGGATGCTGCGCCCACCGCCTATACGGAGTGGGGCGGCGGTGCGTCGAATGACGACGACTACAATCTCGAAGCTTTTGTCGCGGCCGAAGTGACGCTCGGCGATCATCTCGCCGAGCAACTCGCGGTGGCCTTCACGTCGCAGGCGCAGCGCATGATCGGCCAGTACCTGATCGATCTCGTCGATGAGGCCGGCTATCTGCCCGCCGATCTCGGTGATGTCGGCGACAAGCTCGGCGCATCCGTAGACGATGTCGCGCTCGTGCTCTCGACGCTGCAGAGGTTTGATCCGCCCGGTGTGTGCGCGCGCAATCTCAGCGAATGCCTTGCCATTCAATTGCGCGAGCAGGATCGTTATGATCCGGCGATGCAGGCGCTGATCGAAAATCTCGATCTGCTCGCCAAGCGCGACGTCGTGTCATTGCGCAAATTGTGCGGCGTCGATGACGAAGATCTCACCGACATGATCGGCGAAATTCGCAGGCTCGATCCGAAGCCCGGTTTGAAATTTGGCGTGTCGCGTGCGCAGACCGTGGTGCCGGATGTCTATGTGCGTCCCGGTCCCGATGGTGGTTGGCATGTCGAATTGAACAGCGACACCTTGCCCCGCGTCTTGGTCAATCAGACTTACTATTCCGAATTGTCGAAGACGATCCGCAAGAGCGACGACAAGACTTATTTTTCTGATTGCATGCAGAATGCGACGTGGCTGGTACGTGCGCTGGATCAACGCGCGCGCACTATTCTCAAGGTATCGACAGAGATCGTCCGTCAGCAGGACGGCTTCTTCACGCAAGGCGTCGCGCATCTGCGGCCCCTGAATTTGAAGGCTGTTGCCGATGCCATCCAGATGCATGAATCGACTGTGTCTCGCGTCACCGCCAATAAGTATATGGCGACAAATCGCGGCATCTTCGAACTAAAATACTTCTTTACCGCGTCCATCGCTTCGGCCGATGGCGGTGAAGCACATTCGGCCGAAGCGGTGCGACATCACATCAAACAATTGATCGATGGAGAAAGCCCGGCACAGATACTTTCAGACGACACCATCGTGGAACGCCTGCGCGCAACCGGCATTGATATCGCGCGCCGCACTGTGGCGAAATACCGCGAAGCCATGCGGATTCCGTCGTCGGTGCAGCGTCGTCGTGACAAGCAAAGCATGCTCGGCAATGCTCTCAAGGCGCCCGCCACCCAGTCCGATAAAACGGCTTCCGAAAAGACGACCGACCGATCCCGCGACACTGCATCAGCTTGATTGCGCTCTCGTGGAAACGGGATACTGTCGGTTCTACTTGGATCGAATCGAGGTATCAGCATGACCCTTCGCATCTCGGGAAAAAGCATCAGTGTTGGCGACGCCCTGCGCGGCCGTGTGTCCGAGCGCACGGATGAAGTGCTCCGCAAATATTTCGACGGCAACTATTCCGGCCACATCACGCTGAGCAAGGATGGTTTCGGTTTCCGGACCGACTGTTCTTTGCATCTCGATTCCGGAGTGACGCTCGAAGCCGAGTCCAACGCACAGGACGCCTATGCGAGCGCTGACCAGGCGCTGCTACAGATCGAGAAGCGCCTGCGTCGTTACAAGAGCCGGCTCAAGGATCGTTCTGCGCGCAAGGCGCATGCGGAAGCCGTCGCGATCGCCGAACTCACTGCGCCGACTGTTGATGCCCCGAGCTACATTATCGAGGCCCCCGATCACGACGACGAGGTGGCGAATGGCTACGAGCCTGTCATCATCGCGGAATCCACCAAGTCGTTGAAGCACTTCTCGGTGAGCCAGGCGGTCGAGGAACTCGACTTCACGGGCGCGGCTGTTGTGGTATTCCAGCATGGCAGCACCGGGCGGGTGAACCTCGTCTATCGCCGGACCGATGGAAATGTCGGCTGGGTCGATCCCCCCGTGATTAAACCGTCCTGACGCCATTGACGCCCCGGCGGGCCATGCATATGGTCCGCCGCCTTTGACGGGTTATACCGGTCATGGATTTCGCATGGGGGTTTCCGGTGCTAGACTACGTCTGGGTGATGAGCGCCCGGCGCGTTGTCCGTCACCGGGAACGATGTCCACTTACAGTCTTTTTTGACGCTGCCGGTCTTGGTCCAAACTCACCGCGGACGGTCAATTTTCCTCGGAACGGTCAATGACAATTACCGATCTGGTAGCGCCCGAGGCGATCCTCCCGGCGTTGAAAGTTAATAGCAAGAAGCAGGCGCTGCAGGAGCTGGCGGCGCGTGCCTCGACTTTGACCGGACAAAACGAGCGCACGATCTTCGAAGTGCTGCTTCAGCGTGAGAAACTCGGCACCACGGCGGTCGGTTACGGCGTGGCGATTCCGCATGGCAAGCTGCCGAAGCTGGACAAGCTGTTCGGCCTGTTTGCGCGCCTGGAGCGCCCGATCGATTTCGAGGCGATGGATGGCCAGCCGGTCGATCTCGTCTTCCTGCTGCTGGCGCCGGAAGGTGCCGGTGCGGATCACCTGAAGGCCTTGGCGCGCATCGCGCGCCTGCTGCGCGACCAGGACGTCGCCAAGAAGCTGCGCGCCTCGCGCGATGCCCAGGCGATTTATTCCGTGCTGGCGCTGCCGCCGGCGACGGCGGCTTGAGCAGCACACCAGCTGTCATCGCCCGGCCGCGCGCAATTGCGCGCTAGGACCGGGCGATCCAGTAAACTCAGTCAGTTCAATGTGTACTAGGTCACCCGGTCAAGCCGGGTGACGACAGGCTGAGTTTGCAGCTTAAGCCGCAAATTCCTTTTCGCCGCGCGAGCCGTGACGACCGCCTGCGAGGCTCGCGAGTTCGGCGACCATTTCCGGATTGCCCTCGACCTGCTGCTCGGCGCGCTGGGCTTCGGCTTCTTCCGCTGCGGCTGCAGCGCGTGAGCCGGCTGCCATGCGCAATGCGGTCTGGATCTCGTTCGCATCCGCGCCGTTCTTCAGCAGCATCAGCGTAATCAGCGCCTTGATGTCGGAATTCATCGCATCGGCGCTCTGTTTCATGCGGCGCACGGAAGCCGAGGTCTCCGGCATATTTGCGTTCGGGCGCAGCTTGGCGACATTGCTGGCGCCGGCGTCGGACTGGCCGCGCGTGGGATTTGCGTGTTCTTCAGCCATCATCACGCGCGATGCGGCAGCGAGCTGCAATGCGTGGTGGATCTCCGGCGAGGTGGTGCCGGTCTTCAGGGCCAGAAGGGTGAGAAGGGCTTTGACGTCCGAATTCATTGCTGCAGTGTTTTGCATTTTTATACTCGCTTGTTTGGATGGCTGGATTAGTTGAAACGCGTCCCGAATAGTTTTTCGAAGAAGGTCGGTTCTGGAGGCTCAGGTATCGGCGCGGCTTCTGCCACGCGAATGGGAGGAGCGCGCCGCGCATGCTTTTTGACGCGGGGCTTTACAGGTGCGGCAGCCGGCTCGGCTGCGGCCGTCGCTGCGGCGAGGGCAACCTCGCTTGGTGATGCTTCGGCGAACGCCGTGAGCGTGCCGTCTTCGAGACTGCCGCGGATCGCCACCGGTTGAAGAAAGTTTGCATCCGCTGCAACGATCGCAGCAACAGCGCGAACATCCTGTTGCATGCCGAGGCGTTCACTCGCTTCAGCGGTCCACTGGTCGAGCGGCAGGCGGTCTGATTTCGTCACGAGAGGTGCATTGATATCGGGAGCGACGAGCGGGGGCACGGTGCCGTCGCTCCGAAGCAGAAAGGCCGCGGCCGCGGCGCAGCCTGGTGCAAAGACGAAGAAGGCGAGGCAGGCAGCAACGACCGGTCGACCGTCCAGGCGACCACGGCGCGGCGGCGCGACATTGTCATTGGCAGGCATCGCGCTGAAGTCATGCAGCAGGCTTTCGATCTTCGCGATGTGAGCCTGTGGCGATCCAACTATCGATTCAGTCATGGTGACCTCGAATCTTCCCATGACCTGACTTTCTCAAGTCATGGTGAATGCGTGGTCACCATTCGCTTCGCCTTGAAGCGCTGTCCGATCAACCGCGATGGAGGCATCGCAGTCGATGTTCAGATTGGATGTGATTGGGAGATAAATTTTATGGATGTCGATAGGGCGCATGCGGATCGAATCGATCTCGCAACAATGCGGTCCTGATATTGACGCCGGGTTAAATAGATACCCATGGGGTCGTCATTGCGAGCGAAGCGAAGCAATCCAGAGCAACAAGCGAAGACTGGATTGCTTCGTCGCTACGCTCCTCGCAATGACGGCTATGTGAGCGGCGCGTCAGTGAACGCTGACGGCCTGCAATTCCTGGCTCCACGCATTCGCGATCGCCGTCTCACGGCTATCGGTCAGCATGATCGGCGTGCCATCGGCGGCATGCAGCGCGAAGAGCTGCAGTCCCGGCGCGATCTGCGGCGCCTGCGGAAACAGGCCGGGCACGTCTTCGGAGCGCACGGGCTTCACATAGGCGATCAAACCCTCGCCCAGATGGGCGAGCGCTTCGGTGGTGATGGCAGGGTTATTCACGGCGGCAATTTCAACTTCAGTCATCGTCTCGACTCCTCAACTGATTTAAGCGGTCGAGTCCGCTACTCGTTCCATTCCGATATATGACCCGATCGAAAAATCGGAAGTCACACGCCGAAACCCGTATTATTCGTGCTCATTGATAGCGATTGTCTTAATCACCCGCTCAGGCTCTGGCCTGGCGAGATCGATCGACAACAGCCCGTTCTTCAGATCCGCACCCAGCACCAGCATCCCCTCCGCCAGCACGAAAGTCCGCTGGAAGTGGCGCGCGGCGATGCCGCGATGGATGTATTGCCGGGTCTTGTCGTCCTGCTGGCGGCCGCGGATGACGAGCTGGTTTTCCTCGGTGGTGACATCGAGCTGGTCGCGGGTGAAGCCGGCCACCGCCAGCGTGATCCGCAGCTTTTCGGGCTGGCCGTTTTCACGGTCGCAGCGCTCGATATTGTAGGGAGGATAGCCGTCGGCACCTTTGACGACACGGTCGAGCGCACGCTCGATCTCGTCGAACCCCAAAAGGAACGGACTGGACAACGTAGGAACACGAGACATCGGTACAAAGCCCTCTCGAAGCGACTTTGAGGGGCCCTTGCGGCACCCCTGGCCGATCAGCACTGTGCCAACCGGTCTGCCAAGGATATGGGGATCGCCGGGGTGGGTTCAAGCACCCGGCGATTGCACGGTAAACGGTGTCAACAGCTTGAAAAGGATCAGTTTTCGATCCGGCTGCGGCCGTCGGCCGAGAACAGATGCAGCTTTTCGCGCGGCGCCACCGCGCGGATATTCGTACCGATGGCGGGGGCGTCGAGGCCCGGGATGCGGACGATCATCTCGCCCTCGGGCAATTCGCCGGGCGTGGTCGAGACGGCCGTTTCGCGGCCTGCGCGGGCGCCATAGAGATAGGTTTCGGCGCCGACGCGCTCGATGGTTTCCACGGTGAGGTCGAGCGCGATGCCGCCTTCTGGTGCGGTTTCGGCGAGGGTGAGGTCTTCGGGCCGGACACCGAGAATGCCGGCGCCGGTGCCCGCCACGGCGGCGCTGAGCGCATCGTCGCGCAGCTTGATGAGATTCATCGGCGGTGCGCCGATGAAGGAGGCAACGAATGTCGTCTTCGGCTTGCTGTAGATGTCCAGCGGGCTGCCGATCTGCTCGACCATGCCGCCATTCATGACCACGAGAATGTCCGCCAGCGTCATCGCCTCGAGCTGATCATGGGTGACATAGATCGAGGTCGTCTTCAGCCTTCGCTGCAGTTTGCGGATTTCCACGCGCATGGCGACGCGGAGCTTTGCGTCGAGATTGGACAGCGGCTCGTCGAACAGAAACACTTTTGGCTGTCGCACGATGGCGCGGCCCATGGCGACGCGCTGGCGCTGGCCGCCGGAGAGCTGGCGCGGCTTGCGATCCAGCATGGTGGCGAGTTCGAGCGTCTGCGCGGCCTCGCGCACGCGCTTGTCGATCTCCGGCGCCGCCATGCCGCGGTTGCGCAAGCCATACGCCATGTTGTTGTAGACGGTCATATGCGGATAGAGCGCGTAGTTCTGGAACACCATGGCGATGTCACGATCGGCGGGCTCCACCTGGTTGACCACGCGGCCGCCAATATCGATCTCGCCGGAGGTCACCGTCTCCAGCCCCGCCACCATGCGCAGCAGCGTGGATTTTCCGCAGCCGGAGGGGCCGACCAGCACGCAGAACTGGCCATCGGGAATATCGAAGCCGATGCCCTTGATGGCCTCGAAGCCGCCGGGATAGGTCTTCTTCACGTCACGCAGCGTTACGCCGGCCATGTTATTTCTCCGTCTCGACCAGACCGCGCACGAACAGCCGCTGCATGACAATCACCACCGCCACCGGCGGCAGCATCGCGAGGATCGCCGTCGCCATCGCCAGCTGCCATTCCGCCAGTTCGTCTGTCGTGGTCAGCATCTTCTTGATGCCGGTGACGATGGTTTGCATGGAATCCTGCGTGGTGATCAGCAGCGGCCACAGATACTGGTTCCAGCCATAGATGAACTGGATGACGAACAAAGCCGCCATGGTCGTCACCGACAGCGGCAGCAGCGTATCCTTGAAAAAGCGATAGGGACCGGCGCCATCGATGCGCGAGGCTTCGAGCAGTTCATCGGGAATGGTCATGAAGAATTGCCGGAACAGCAGCGTGCCCGTGGCCGAAGCAATCAGCGGCAGAATGAGCCCACCATAGCTGTCGAGCATCTTGAGATCCGCAATCACCTTGTAGGTTGGATAGATGCGCACCTCGACGGGCAGCATCAGCGTGATGAAGATGATCCAGAACGCCGTCATGCGGAACGGGAAGCGGAAATAGACGACCGCATAGGCTGACAGAATCGAGATGAAGATTTTTCCGAGCGCAATTCCCATCGCCATGACGAAGGAATTGATCAGCATGTGCCCGACCGGCTCGCGGCTGGCGCGCGATCCGCCGATGAAGATGGCGCGGTAGTAGTTCTCCCAGGTGTGGCTGCCCGGCGTCATCGGCATGTTGCCGTTGACCACGGTGGCCGCGTCATGGGTCGAGGCGATGAAGGCGATATAGACGGGGAAGACGACCAGCAGCACGCCGAGCGTCAGGATGAGATAGGCGATGAGATCGTTCCAGCGGCGGTGCTCGACCATCAGTATTGCACCTTGCGTTCGACATAGCGGAACTGGATCGCGGTCAGCGCGATGACGATCACCATCAGCACGACCGATTGCGCCGCGGAGCCGCCGAGATCGCCGCCGAGGCGGCCGTCGGCATAGACCTTGTAGACCATGGTGGTGGTCGAACCGGCCGGACCGCCGCCGGTGACGGCGTCGATGATGCCGAATGTGTCGAAGAACACATAGACGACATTGACGACCAGCAGGAAGAAGGTGGTGGGGGACAGCAGCGGGAAGGTGATGGTCCAGAAACGCCGCAGTGGTCCTGCGCCGTCGATGGCGCCGGCTTCGAGCACGCTGCGCGGGATCGATTGCAGGCCGGCGAGGAAGAATAGGAAATTATAGGCGATCTGCTTCCACACCGCGGCCATCACGATGAGTGCCATGGCGTGATTGCCGTTGAGCAGGGGATTCCACTCGAAGCCGATGACACGCATCGGCCGCGCCAGCGTGCCCAGCGTCGGATGGAACATGAACAGCCACAACACGCCGGCCACCGCGGGGGCGACGGCATAGGGCCAGATCATCATCACCTTGAAGACGGGTGCGGCCTTGATGTTCTTGTCGGCCTGGGTGGCAAACAACAGCGCGATCGACAGCGACAGCGCCGCGACGAGCGAGGAGAACACCAGCGTGGTGAGCATCGATTTGTAGTATTCGGGCTGCGCGAACAGGGCCTGGTAGTTTTCGAGCCCGACGAAATCGGAGTTCAGGCCGAATGCGTCCTCGCGCAGGAAGGATTGCCAGACGGCCTGGCTGGCCGGCCAGTAGAAGAACACGAGCGTGATGACGAGTTGCGGCAGCAGCAGCGCATAGGGCAGCGCCTTGTTGCCGAAGATCGCGGTTTTTTCCATGTGCGCCCCGAGTGCCGCCTCATTCTTCCATGTCATCAGCCGCGAAAGCGGGTGATCCAGTAGACACGGACGGTCGTGAGATACACTGACGTCAGCGTTTACTGGGTCACCCGGTCAAGCCGGGTGACGACAGGGGAGTCACCTCACCGTCTTCTCAAACGTCCGCAGCATCGCATTGCCACGCGAGACCGCGGCATCCAGCGCCTGCTGCGCCGTCTTCTGGCCACCGAGCGCCGCTTCGATCTCTTCCGACCAGATATCGCGCAGCTGCACCATGTTGCCGAAGCGGAGCCCGCGGGAATTTTCCGTCGGCTCCTTGTTGGTCAGCTCCTTCAGCGGCGTCTCCAGCGTCGGGTTCTTCTCATAGAAACCAGAGGCCTTGGTCTTCTCATAGGCCGCCTTGGTGATCGGCAGATAGCCGGACTCCTGATGCAGCTTGGCCTGCCTGTCGGTGTCCGAGAGGAATGCAAAAAACTTTGCAACGCCCTTGTATTCATCGGGCTTCTTGCCGCCCATCACCCAGAGCGAGGCGCCGCCGATGATCGAATTCTGCGGCGCACCTTTGGCTTCCGGATAATACGGCATCGGCGCCGAGGTGAAGGCGAATTTCGCGGTGCTCTTGGCGGTGGCGTAGTAGCCCGACGAGGTCAGGAACAGCGGGCATTCGCCGGAGCCAAAGCGTGCCTCGCTGGCATTGGCGCGGCCGGAATAATCGTAGGTCTTGTCCTTCACCAGTTCGGTCAGCGTCTGCAGGTGCTTCACATGCAGCGGCGTGTTGAACTGCAGCACGGTGTCGAAGCCGTCGAGCCCGTTCGCCTTGCTGCCGATCGGCACATTATGCCAGGCGGAGAACTGTTCGATATTGGCCCAGGTCGCCCAGGCATTGGAGAAGCCGCAGGTGGTGTAGCCGGCCGCCTTGAGCTTCTTGGCGCTGTCGAACACTTCGGGCCAGGTCTTCGGGATCTCCGCGATGTTGGCTTTCTTCAGCGCGTCGAGATTGACCCACATCACCATCGATGACGAATTGAAGGGGAAGGACAGCATCTCGCCCTTCGAGGTCGAATAATAACCGGTGATCGCCGGCAGATAGGCATTGGGATCGAACGGCTCGTTCGCATCCTTCATCAGCTGATAGACGGGTTTGACGGCGCCCTTGGCGCTCATCATGGTCGCGGTGCCGACTTCGAACACCTGCAGAATGTGCGGCGCGGTGCCGGCGCGGAACGCCGCGATGCCCGCATTCATCGTATCGGGATAGGCGCCCTTGAAGGTCGGCACCACCCTGTAGTCGCTCTGCGATGCGTTGAAGTCGGCGGCCAGCTTGTTGACGATGTCGTTGTTGCCGCCGGACATCGCGTGCCACCACTGGATCTCGGTCACCGCCTGTGCAGGCGCAGCAAAGGCCAGCGTGGATGCAAGCATGGCAGCAAATGCGAGATGTGGGCGGCTCATTTAGTGTCTCCCGTTAGCTGTCATCGTCTGAAGGCAGCCAGGGCGACTGCGGATGACATGCGCGCGATTTTGTCGCAGATGCTAGGCGGGAAAGGGCGGGCTTGGAAGCCGCAAAAAGTCTGAGACGGTATGGTGCAGGGCTGTGGATCTTTTGGCCCCGCACCAATGTTGTTACCGCTTGCGCTCGGCGCCGCTCACCGTACCCTTGGCCACGAGGTCTTTGATCTCGCCGGCCGAGTAGCCGAACTCGGTGAGGATCTCGTCAAAATGCTCGTTGAACTTCGGCGGCACGCGGCGGAGGCTCGCTTTGGTGCGATCGAAACGGACCGGCGAGGCGACGCCCTTGTACCAGTCCTTCTCGATGACATCGCCGCGATGCTTGGTGTGCGCATTCGACAATGCCTTGTCGATCGACTGCACGGGACCGGCGGGAAGGCCGGCGCCAAGCAGACGTTCGCACAAGGGCGCGCTGTCATGTTGCGAGAGGATCGCTTCCAACTCGGCCCTGAGTGCATCGCGATTCACCACACGGTCGCGGTTGCGCGCGAAGCGTTCGTCGGTGCCGAGATCCGGCTTACCGAGTTCGCGACACAGTTTTCGGAACGTCCCATCGTTGCCGACGCCCATAAAGATGTTGCCGTCGCGTGCCTTGAACACGGCATAGGGCACCAGATTCGGATGCTCGTTGCCGGTGAGGGCCGGCGGCTTGCCGCCATTGTAGAAGTAGTTCGAGGTGTGCGGATGCATGATCGCGAGCCCGGTCTCATACAGCGTCGCTTCCACGAACTGACCGAGGCCGGATTTTGCGCGCTCCTGCAGCGCCATCAGGATGCCGACGCAAGCATAGAGGCCGGTGCACATATCCACGAGTGCTACGCCGATACGCGTCGGACCTGAGTCCTGCGAGCCGGTGGAGGCCATCAGGCCGACCATCGACTGGATGATGGCGTCATAGCCGGGATGACCGCCATGCGGACCATCGGCGCCAAAGCCGGAGATGCGGCAATGGATCAGCTGCGGGAATTTCTCGCGCAAAAAGTCGTTGCCGATGCCCCATTTGTCGAGCGTTCCGGGCTTGAAGTTCTCGATCATCACATCGGCGTCTTCGAGCATCCGCATCAAGACGGCACGGCCGCCTTCGGATGCGAGGTCGAGGCCGATGGAGCGCTTGTTACGGTTTGCGCCGACGAAATAGGCCGCGTCTTCTTCGTGGAAGGGAGGGCCCCAGTCGCGGGTCTCGTCGCCGGCGGGCGGCTCGACCTTGACGATGTCAGCGCCGTGGTCGCCCAGGATCTGCGTGCAGTAGGGACCACCGAGCACACGCGACAGATCGATCACGCGCAGACCGGCAATGGCGCCGGGAGCTATGGGTAAGCTCATTCAATCAGCCTTCTCTTGAGTGTCGTTGTTATTATGCCAGAGAGCATCGTGAAGGCTGTCAGAGCTAGCGGGGATCAGTGCATGCGGCAATGGGGTTTGCCGCGGGGGCGATATGAATGCAAAAGGCCCGGCGGTGCCGGGCCTTTTGTGGGTGGTGTCGTTTAACTCCGCCCTCATCCTGAGGAGGCGCGCAGCGGCGTCTCGAAGGATGGCTGCATACGCCGGAGCCCGGCGAACGCATGGTTCGAGACGCGCGCAACGGCGCGCTCCTCACTATGAGGGGCGGAGTTTGCCGCCTCACAAAATAACCGACCGGACCTCGATATTCCCGCGCGTGGCATTTGAGTACGGGCAGACGTGATGCGCCTTCTCAACGAGGGCTTCGGCATCCGCGCGATCTAGGCCCGGCAGCGAGATCGCCAGTTCGACATCAAGGCCGAAGCCGCCTTCGGAGCGCGGGCCAATGCCGACGGTGGACGTGACGGAGACGTCAGCCGGCACTTTCGGGCCGCCCTGCGATCCCACGAACTTCATGGCGCCGATGAAGCAGGCGGCGTAGCCGGCCGCGAACAGCTGCTCGGGATTGTTGCCTTCGCCGCCGGGACCGCCGAGTTCCTTCGGGGTGACAAGCTTGACGTCGAGCGCGCCGTCGGTGGTGGTCGAGCGGCCATCGCGGCCGCCGGTTGCCTTGGCGCTGGTCTTGTAGAGGACGTTGACGGACATGATGGTCTCCTTCGGGCTATGGCGCTTGCGCGTCGTTGGTTGATAGCAAGGATAATGGTGGGCAATTAGATTGTGCGCAATATAAAAAGATGGGTGCGCTATTAGATTGCGCTCAATAGATCGTGATGAGGCTTGGCCGGGCTGGCGTCCCATGGCCAGATGCGATCTGGAGATGATCATGGCGAAGAAACCGGCTTCTGCAGGCTTCCTGCAGCTCGATAACCAGATCTGCTTTGCGGTCTATTCCGCGGGGCATGCGTTCAACCGCGTCTACAAGAAGCTGCTGGACAAGCTCGGGCTGACCTATCCGCAATATCTGGTGATGCTGGTGCTGTGGGAGCGCGACCGTGTGCCGGTGAAGGAGATCGGCGAGAAGCTGTTTCTCGATTCGGGCACGTTGACGCCGCTGCTAAAGCGGCTGGAGGCGGCGGGTCTGGTGAAGCGCACGCGGGGTGCCGAGGACGAGCGGACGGTGATCGTGACGCTGACGGCACAGGGGCAGGCGTTGCGGGAGAAGGCCGGTGCCGTGCCGCAGGGGATTCTGGGCGCGTCTGGATGCACGGTGGATGAGATGATGGCGATGAAGGACGAGATCGTCGCGCTGAGGGATCGGTTGAACGAGGCGCTGGGGGAGTAGGCGACGCGGTTAGAGGCGCTTTTTTGCGAAGGCGCGGCCGGAGCCGGACTTCAAATACTGTTCGAAGGCAAAAGCCCGCTTCGCGTCGTCGAATGCGATGTATGTCTTGATTCGCCACGGTCGGTATTTCGACGTGTGCGGCACTTCGCCGGCATTGTGCTTGCCGAGGCGTGCGCGGAGATCGTCCGCGATGCCGATGTAATGGTGCCCGAGGTCGAGGCTTTCGAGAATGTAGACGTACTTCATCAGCGTGCCCCCACAGGCGCGAGAAGAACGTCGAGAGTGTATCGAGAAAATATTGGAGCGCTACTGCGCCGAGGTCCGCTTACGCCCTACGGGCTTCAGCGGGACATCCTTCGTTCGCTTCGCGCCCGATGGATGGGAGTATGGCTTGCCAAGCCGAAGCTCGCGAAAAGAGTGCCGCCGTAGGCAGTCCGCTTACGCCCTATGGGCTTCAGCGGGACATCCTTCGCTCGCTTCGCGTTCGATGGTGTGGAGTGTGGCTTGCCGAGCCGGAGCTCGCGAAGCGAGCGAAGGATGGTGGAGCCAGGCGGGATCGAACCGCCGACCTCTTGCATGCCATGCAAGCGCTCTCCCAGCTGAGCTATGGCCCCGAAACCTGCGACGACCTGGGTCGGCGTCGCGGGCAAACCCAAACCACATGTTCGGGCAGATCACAAGTCCTGTTGTCAGGTTCTTGTCACTTAACCTTCTTCATCGTTCGAATGATCGCCGATGATGTCGGTCACGTCGTCATCGCCTTCGTCTTCGTCGGCAATGAAGGTCGAATCGTCATCGTCGTCGTCGACCGAATCGTCGGCTTCGATGTCGTCTTCGGATTCGAGAACGGCGGCCTTCTTGCCGGTGTTCTCTTCGGCATCGGCCTCCTCGAGGGACACCATTTCCTCGTTCTCGTTGGTCTCGTTCTCGTCCGTCGCATTCGCCGTCGATGCGGCGCGCTCGGCGGCGCGGCCACGGGGCGGAGCAATGGGAGCGATCGGCACCACCTCACCGGTATAAGGCGAAATCACCGGCGTCTTGTTGAGGTCGTAGAACTTCTTGCCCGTGGTTGGGCAAATGCGTTTGGTTCCGAGGTCGGATTTGGCCACGTGCAGGTGTCCTGGGGATTTCTTGAAAAACGGTGCTTCACTTGGCTAGTTGAGACGCTCATGTCAATAGCGCTTTGCTCGCGAATGACGGGCGCGTGACGCGTCGTGGCCCATATGCTACGAGCCCGCCTGCGCAAGGGAACAGTATTTTGAGCCATCCAGACACATCCGCCGCCGAGCAAAAGCCTCTCACAGCCCGGAAAAGCGGTGCTTTGCGCGGCTCCGCGCGCGTCCCCGGCGACAAGTCGATCTCGCATCGCGCGCTCATTCTCGGCGCGCTGGCCGTCGGCGAAACCCGGATCACCGGCCTGCTGGAGGGCGAGGACGTCCTGAATACCGGTAAAGCCATGCAGGCGCTCGGCGCCAAAGTCGAGCGGACCGGCGATTTTGCCTGGAAGGTCAATGGCGTAGGCGTCGCCGGCTTTGCCGAGCCGAAGGCCCCGCTGGATTTCGGCAATGCCGGCACCGGCTCGCGGCTGGTGATGGGCGCCGTCGCGGGCTGCCCGATTACCGTGACCTTCGATGGCGACGCCTCGCTGCGCAGCCGCCCGATGCGCCGCATCGTCGATCCCCTGGAACTCATGGGCGCCAAGGTCGTGTCCAGCCAGGAGGGTGGCCGGCTGCCGCTGACCCTGCAGGGCGCCCGCGATCCCCTCCCGATCGTCTACAGGACGCCGGTGGCCTCCGCGCAGATCAAGTCCGCCGTATTGCTGGCCGGCCTGTCGGCCCCCGGCACCACCACGGTGATCGAGGCCGAGGCCAGCCGCGATCATACCGAGCTGATGCTCAAGCATTTTGGCGCCGAGATCGTCTCCGAGAAGGAGGGCGCCCACGGCCGCAAGATCACGCTGACCGGCCAGCCGGAGCTGAAGGGCGCCGATGTCGTGGTGCCGGCTGATCCGTCCTCCGCCGCCTTCCCGATGGTGGCGGCGCTGATCACGCCCGGTTCCGAGATCGAGCTCACCGACGTGATGACCAATCCGCTGCGCACCGGCCTGTTCACGACCCTGCGCGAAATGGGCGCGGACATCGAGGAAACCGACGTCCGTGGCGATGCCGGTGAGCCGATGGCCAAATTCCGCATCAAGGCCTCGAAGCTGAAAGGCGTCGAAGTGCCGCCCGAGCGCGCGCCGTCGATGATCGACGAGTATCTGGTGTTGGCCGTCGCTGCGTCCTTCGCCGAAGGCACCACGATCATGCGTGGCCTGCATGAGCTGCGCGTCAAGGAATCCGATCGTCTGGAAGCCACAGCCGCGATGATCCGCGTCAACGGCGTGAACGTCGAGATCGTCGGCGACGACCTCATCGTTCACGGCACCGGCAAAGTCCCCGGCGGCGGCACTGTCTCGACGCATATGGACCACCGCATCGCCATGTCCGCCCTCGTGATGGGCTGCGCCTCCGATGCGCCGGTCACCATCGATGACACGACTTTTATCGCTACATCTTTCCCCGACTTCATCCCGATGATGAAGCGGCTGGGCGCGGAGTTTGCGTAATCGCCATGGCAACAGGCTTCGACCGCGATGCCCTGCTGGATGCGTTCGACGAGATCGGGCGTGCGGCGGTTGCGGCCGGGACAAAGCTGCAGATCGCCGTCTATGGCGGCTCGGCCCTGATGCTGGCGAGCAATTTTCGGTTCGCGACGGAAGACGTCGATATCGCGGAGATTGGCGGCGACTGGCCGGAATGGCTGCGCGCGGTGACCGAGCGGATCCAGAAGCAAAACGATTGGTCGCCGACCTGGCTGAATGATGCGGTGACGTTTCATCTCAGCGATCGCGCCCAGTTAGATCGAGATCATCTCGCTTTCGGCAGTTTTCCGCGAGGCACGGATCAGGTCGGCCTTTGCGTGCTGATCCCGACTGCGCGCTACATGCTCGCGATGAAGCTCAAGGCATTGCGGGTGTCTGACTTCGACAAGGGACAGCAGGATATGTCGGATGTCGCGCATCTCCTGAAAGTGCTCGATGTGTCCGAGGTCGAACAGGGCGTCGCCATTTTGGGCGAATTCTTCCCGCGCAGCGCGGCGGATGCAGACAAGCAGCGCTTTGTGCTAAAACGGCTTCTTTCCGGAGATTTGGCGACCGATGCGCCCTACTACCCTCGCACAGACAGCTGAACGGATCGCCGCCGGCGCGCCGCAAGGCAAGGTGCTGAGCGAGTTTCTCGACGAGTTTTACCTCGCGCCGACGCCGGCATTGCGCGCGGCAATGATCGCCGAGCCTCCTGCGGTGACGCCAAATCGGGAATTGAATGGCCTGCTCGGAGGGGTGGCCGAATATCTGGCCCGCCAAAACAGGCTTCCGCAGGTCCCCGCTTGGGCCTATGCGTCAGAGCGATATCTCGACCGACCGTGGCACGTGTCGCCGTTCGACGATGCCGGCATGAAGGAATATCTCACCTTTTCCAGCCCGGCCGAATTCGCCTCCCGCAACATCTTTACCGAGGAGCGGCCTCTGCGACGCGCACGCTCCGAACTGACCCACGAAAGTTCTACGCCAAAATGATCATCGCCATCGACGGACCCGCCGCATCTGGAAAAGGCACGCTCGGCAAGCGGCTGGCCAAACATTATGGCTATCGTCATCTCGATACCGGCGTCCTGTATCGCGCGGTCGGCTTTGCGCTGATCGAGCGCGGCATCGATCTCACCAACGAGATCGAGGCCGTTCATGCGGCCGAAAGTCTTGATCCCGAGCATTTTGGCAATCCGGCGCTCAAGACCCAGCAGGCCGGCGATGCCGCCTCCATCGTTTCGGCATTTCCGCGTGTGCGCGAAGCCCTGCTCAACTTCCAGCGCCATTTCGCCGAGGAACCGCCTGGCGCGGTGCTCGACGGCCGTGACATTGGAACCGTGATCTGTCCGGACGCCGACGTGAAGATCTACGTCGTCGCGGATCCCGTCGTCCGCGCCCGCCGGCGTACGCTGGAGGCCAAGGGGCGCGGCGAGGCGGCCGATGAGGCGCTGGTCCTGGCCGATATCCTCAAGCGCGACGAGCGCGACCAGAACCGGCCGGTGGCGCCTTTAAAGCCTGCGGAAGATGCATACTTGCTGGATAATTCCAATTTGGATATAGAAGGCGGCGTCCGGGCCGCCATCGACATTGTCGAGGCCGTCCGAGCGGGCCGGCAGCGGGTCTGATCGATCTCCTCCATCGAGGAATCTCAGGCGAAACCGCCGCCGTCATTGGAGGAGCGCCCGCTCCCGGTCTCGAGCTGCGATACGCTCTTTTCTGGTCCCGGATACCAAGCTGGAAATACGCATCATTTGCGAAGGCATCCTGCCGGCCCGTTTTTGCACCTCCATGCAGAGCGGTCGTCAGAGGTTGCGGACCTTTGGCCCTTCGCAGGCGCTGCGCCCCTTAACCCGAACGGCCGGCAAGATACCGCATCTGGAGAACAAATGGCTTCTGTTGATTCCTACAATCCCTCGCGTGACGATTTCGCCGCGATGCTCGATGAGTCCTTCTCGGGCGGCAACCTTCAGGAAAGCTCGGTCATCAAGGGCCGTGTGGTTGCGATTGAAAAGGACATGGCCGTCATCGACGTCGGCCTGAAGACCGAAGGCCGCGTGGCGCTGCGCGAATTCGCCGCCCCGGGCAAAGAAAGCGAATTGAAGGTCGGCGACGAAGTCGAAGTCTTCCTCGACCGGATCGAAAACGCGCTCGGCGAAGCCGTGCTGTCGCGTGACAAGGCCCGCCGCGAAGAAAGCTGGGGCAAGCTCGAAAAGGCGTTCAACGCCAACGAGAAGGTTAACGGCGTTATCTTCAACCAGGTCAAGGGTGGCTTCACCGTCGATCTCGACGGCGCCGTGGCGTTCCTGCCGCGCTCGCAGGTCGATATCCGTCCGATCCGCGACGTTGCGCCGCTGATGAACAACTCGCAGCCGTTCCAGATCCTCAAGATGGACCGTCGCCGCGGCAATATCGTCGTGTCGCGTCGTACCGTTCTTGAAGAGACCCGCGCTGAACAGCGTCAGGAACTCGTCCAGAACCTCGAAGAGGGTCAGGTCATTGACGGCGTCGTCAAGAACATCACCGATTACGGTGCGTTCGTTGACCTCGGTGGCATCGACGGCCTGCTGCATGTCACCGACATCGCATGGCGCCGCGTCAACCATCCGACCGAAGTGCTCACCATCGGTCAGACGGTCAAGGTCAAGATCATCAAGATCAACCACGAGACCCACCGTATCTCGCTCGGCATGAAGCAGCTGCTCGACGATCCGTGGCAGGGCATCGAGGCCAAGTACCCGCTGAACTCGCGTTTCTCGGGTCGTGTCACCAACATCACTGACTACGGCGCATTCGTCGAACTGGAGCCGGGCATCGAAGGCCTGATCCACGTCTCGGAAATGTCGTGGACCAAGAAGAACATGCACCCCGGCAAGATCGTTTCGACCTCGCAGGAAGTCGAAGTGCAGGTGCTCGAAGTCGACAGCGTCAAGCGTCGTATTTCGCTCGGTCTCAAGCAGACCATGCGCAATCCGTGGGAAGTGTTCGTCGAGAAGTTCCCGGTCGGTGCGACCGTGGAAGGCGAAGTCAAGAACAAGACCGAATTCGGTCTGTTCCTGGGCCTCGACGGCGACGTGGACGGCATGGTCCATCTGTCGGATCTCGACTGGAAGCAGCCGGGTGAACAGGTCATCGACAACTTCAAGAAGGGCGACGTCGTCAAGGCGATCGTGCTCGATGTGGATGTCGAGAAGGAGCGCATCTCGCTCGGCGTCAAGCAGCTCGAAGGCGACCCCTTCGCAGAGCCGGGCGACGTCAAGAAGGGCGCTGTCGTGACCTGCGAAGTGATCGACGTGAAGGACTCGGGTATCGACGTCCAGATCGCCGGCACCGACTTCACCACCTTCATCAAGCGTTCGGAACTCGCGCGTGACCGCAACGACCAGCGTGCCGAGCGTTTCGCCGTCGGCGAGAAGGTCGATGCCCGCGTGATCCAGTTCGACAAGAAGGCCCGCAAGGTCCAGGTGTCGATCAAGGCGCTCGAAGTGGCCGAAGAGAAGGAAGCCATCGAACAGTACGGTTCGTCGAACTCCGGCGCGACCCTGGGCGACATTCTCGGCAAGGCCCTCAAGGGCGGCGACAAGTAAGCTCAGGCTTGCTCGTTATGACAAATCGGGGCTCCGGCATTGCCGGGGCCCTTTTTGTTTGGGGTCACTCCACCCCTCATCCTGAGGAGCTGCGAAGCGGCGTCTCGAAAAATGGAGGCAAGCGCCGAGCCCGGCCATCTCATGGTTCGAGACGCGGCCAAGAGGCCGCTCCTCACCATGAGGGACGGCGTTGCGGGAAGAGAAACATCGCGTTTCAATTGTCCGGTGACCCACTCTACCCTCATCCTGAGGAGCGGCGCATTTGCGCCGCGTCTCGAAGGATGGCGGCGATCTCCGAGCCTCGCCATCTCATGGTTCGAGACGGCGCTGCGCGCCTCCTCACCATGAGGGACAGAGGCATGCGACACTCCCGCCACCTTGTTTTCTTCATATTGCCTCGCAATTGAGGTATCCCAGAAACCTCATCGAAAGGCTGCGCAGACGATGGATGCAGTCTTGCCGCTCAGGAGTGCCGTATGTCGCTTGATTCCGATGTGATCGTCGATCGCCGCAGGCTGCGTCGCAAGCTGACCTTCTGGCGAACGATCGCAGTGCTTGTCGCCGTGGTCGCCATCGTTGGCGGCGGCCTCTATGCGACGCGCTCCGGCACGCAGACATCCTCTGGCGCCATCGCGCGGATCAAGATTGAGGGCCTGATCCAGAGCAACAATGAGCGCATCGAGGCGCTGGAGCGACTGGAGAAGTCGTCGGCTGCCGCTGTCATCGTGCAGATCAATTCGCCGGGCGGCACTGTGGCCGGCTCCGAGCAGCTCTATGACGCGCTGATCCGTCTGAAAGAAAAGAAGCCGATGGTCGTGATGGTCGAGGGCGTTGCCGCCTCCGGCGCATATATCGCTGCCCTCGCATCGGATCAGATCATTGCGCGACAAACATCGATGGTCGGTTCCATTGGCGTGCTCGTGCAGTTCCCCGTCCTCGCAGGCCTCATGAAGACCATTGGCGTGAAGCTCGAGGAAGTGAAGTCATCGCCGCTGAAGGCCGCGCCCAATGGTGTCGATGAGCCCTCTCCGGAAGCACGCGCTGCATTGGAAGCGCTGATCAAGGATAACTACACCTGGTTCCGCGGTCTCGTGCAGAACCGCCGTGCCATGGACGACACGCAGATCGAGAAAGTGGCCGATGGCCGCGTTTTCACGGGGCGCCAGGCCGTTGGCCTCAAGCTGATCGATCAGATCGGCGATGAAAAGACCGCGGTGGCGTGGCTGGTGTCGGAAAAGAAGATCAAGAGCGATCTGCCCGTGCGGGACTACAAATTGTCGCCGAAATTCGGCGATCTCACTTTCCTGCGCGCCGCCACCTCACTCACGCTGAATGCAGTAGGTTTGTCCTCCGTCGCGCGCCAGATAGAGCAGGGCGGTTTTGCGCAAGCCGTCGATAGTATGGGTCTCGACGGGATGCTGGCGCTGTGGCGCCCGGTGTCGCTCAACTGAGCTTGAATCCAGAAGATGCCGCGCTGCTCGCCCGCAACTCACCCTTCCGCACTGCGAGCAGGCGGCCAAGCCTCTTTTCGAGCAATTGTCACGCACTTTCCGGGCCACTATCAGTCATTTAGCGTCTTGACAGCACAACGCTTTTTCACGGAAATGCAGCCTCCACTTCAAAGCCCAACGTCTCGATGATCAAATCCGAACTCGTCCAACGCATCGCTGAACACAACCCGCATCTGTACCAGCGGGATGTGGAGAACATCGTGAATGCGATTCTCGACGAAATCGTCGCAGCCCTCGCGCGCGGTGATCGGGTCGAGCTGCGTGGTTTTGGTGCTTTCTCCGTCAAGCATCGTCCGGCGCGTGCGGGCCGCAATCCGCGGACCGGTGAGCATGTGCCGGTGGATCAGAAGAGCGTGCCGTTCTTCAAGACCGGCAAGGAAATGCGCGAGCGCCTGAACCGCGATCCGTCTGCGCCGGAGCCGGCCCAGGCCTCGGAAGCCAGCGCATAAGCGGGCGGCGATCGTCGGCGCGGCCTCGTTTCTGCTTCGCTCGTTTCTGTCTTCACTGTTACGTGAGAGATATCGATGCGCAAATTCCTCACGGCTCTGATCGTCATTCCCCTCGCGATCCTTTTCGTCGTGTTTGCCGTGGCCAATCGCCATCTGGTGACGGTCTCCTTCGATCCCTTCAACAGTGCGGATCCCTCTATCGGTGCAAGCCTGCCGCTGTTCGTCGTGCTGATCGTCACCGGCATTGTCGGCGTCATCGCCGGCGGCACCGCCACCTGGATCCGGCAGCACCACTGGCGACGCGCCGCCCGCCAGCACGAGGCCGATGCGCGCCGTGCCCGTGGTGAGCTGGCCGATCTGCGCGCCGAGATGGCAACGGCACGCGCGACCACTCAAAGGCCAGTACAGGGCCTGCCAGCCCCCGGCTATGCGGCCGGCGAGCGAGACAAGGCCGGCGCGACGTTGTAGAACCCGCCCGACTGCGCGCCATTGCCGGCGCCGGCTTTACCGTTCCACCTTTTCCCGTTTGCAGCGGCCGTTGAGAGCATGCCCCTGACCGTCAAAATATGTGGCCTGTCCACGCCGGAGACGCTCGAAGCGTCGCTGAGCGCCGGCGCCGATATGGTCGGTTTTGTTTTCTTTCCGCCGTCGCCGCGCCACGTCTCGCTGGATCTCGCCGAGAAGCTCGGTCGTCAGGCGAAAAAGGCCGTGAAGGTGGCGCTGTCCGTCGATGCCGATGATGCGCTGCTTGCCAACAGCATCGAGGCGCTGCGTCCGCAGATCCTGCAGCTGCATGGCAAGGAAAGCGTCGCCCGCATCCGCGACATCAAGCAGAAATTCGGTTTGCCGGTGATGAAGGCGATCGCGGTCGAGACCGCAGCCGATCTCGCCGCGCTGCCCGGTTATGCCGCCGTCTGCGATCGCATTTTGTTCGATGCCAAGGCGCCGAAGGATGCCACGCGTCCTGGCGGCCTTGGTGCTGCTTTCGATTGGCGCCTGCTCGAAGGGCTCGATCTCAAACTGCCCTTCATGGTGTCAGGCGGCTTGAATGCAGCGAATGTGGCCGAGGCCGTGCGGATCACGCGCGCCGGTGGCGTCGATATTTCGTCCGGCGTGGAAAGCGCACCGGGCATCAAGGATCCCGAGATGATCCGCAATTTCATCCGCGCCGCGCGCGCAACGGAAGAACTGGCGAGCTGATGACGACTGCTATTCCCAATTCGTATCGGACAGGCCCTGACGAGACCGGCCATTTCGGCATCTTTGGCGGCCGCTTCGTCGCCGAAACGCTGATGCCGCTGATCCTCGATCTGCAGAAGGCCTATGAGGACGCGAAGGCCGATCCTGCTTTCGCAGCAGAGATGACCGGTTATCTCAAGGCCTATGTCGGCCGTCCGTCGCCGCTGTATTTCGCCGAGCGCCTCACCGAACATCTCGGTGGTGCAAAAATCTATCTGAAGCGCGAAGAGCTCAATCACACCGGTTCGCACAAGGTGAACAATGTGCTCGGCCAGATCATGGTCGCGCGCCGCATGGGCAAGAAGCGCATCATCGCCGAGACCGGCGCCGGCCAGCATGGCGTGGCAACGGCGACTTTGTGCGCGCGCTTCGGCCTCGAATGCATCGTTTATATGGGCGCGGTGGACGTCGAGCGGCAGCAGCCGAATGTGATCCGCATGGAAATGCTCGGCGCGAAAGTCGTGCCGGTGCAGGTCGGTGCGCGTACGCTGAAGGACGCCATGAACGAGGCGATGCGCGATTGGGTCACCAATGTGCACAATACGTTCTATTGCATCGGCACGGTGGCTGGCCCGCATCCCTATCCGATGATGGTGCGCGACTTCCAGTCGATCATCGGCGATGAGACCAAGGTGCAGATGCAGGAGCTGGAAGGTCGCCTGCCGGATTCGCTGATCGCCTGCATCGGCGGCGGCTCCAATGCGATGGGCCTGTTCCATCCGTTCCTCGACGATCCATCGGTCGATATCTACGGCGTCGAAGCGGCCGGCCATGGTCTCACCGATCTGCATGCCGCATCGATCGCCGGCGGTCGTCCGGGCGTGCTGCACGGCAACCGCACCTATCTCCTGATGGACGAAGACGGCCAGATCCAGGAAGGCCATTCGATCTCGGCCGGCCTCGATTATCCCGGCATCGGGCCGGAGCATTCCTGGCTGCATTCCATCGGCCGCGTGAAGTATCTCTCGGCGACGGACGAAGAAGCATTGGCGGCATTCCAGCTGCTGTCACGCCTCGAAGGCATCATCCCGGCGCTGGAGCCGGCGCATGCCTTGGCCAAGGTCAGTGAACTTGCGCCGAAGATGCCGAAGGATCACCTGATGGTCGTCAACCTCTCCGGCCGCGGCGACAAGGACGTCCCGCAGGTGGGTGATATTTTGAAGGGCCGCCAGTCGTGACCACCCGCATCGATACCCGTTTCGCCGAACTCGCCGCCGAAGGCCGCTCGGCTTTCGTTACTTTCGTGATGGCCGGCGATCCCGATCCCGCGACCGCGTTGGAGATCGTGAAGGCGCTGCCCAAGGCTGGTGCCGATATCATCGAACTCGGCATGCCCTTCACCGATCCGATGGCCGACGGTCCGTCAATCCAGGCCGCCGGCCTCCGCGCGCTGAACGCGGGCATGACGCTGCGCAAGACGCTGCAGCTGGTGCGCGATTTCCGCCAGACCGATGACAAGACGCCGATCGTGCTGATGGGCTACTACAATCCGATCTATATCTACGGCGTCGAAAAATTCTTGCCCGATGCGAAGGAAGCCGGCGTCGATGGCCTGATCATCGTCGATCTGCCGCCCGAGGAAGACAACGAGCTCTGCATCCCGGCGATGAAGGCCGGCATCAATTTCATCCGCCTCGCGACGCCGACCACGGATGACAAGCGCCTGCCGGCGGTGCTCGCGAACACGTCGGGCTTCGTCTATTACGTCTCCGTCACCGGCATCACCGGTGCGGCCAGTGCCGATGCGTCGGTGGTCGGCGAAGCCGTCGCGCGCATCAAGCGCCATACCAAGCTGCCGGTCTGCGTCGGCTTCGGCATCCGCACGCCCGAGGCCGCAAGGGCCATCGCCAGCCATGCCAATGGCGCGGTGGTCGGCACGGCGTTGATCGATGCCCTCAAGGGCTCGCTGGACGCGGATGGCAAGGCGACGGCGAAGACGGTTTCTGCCGTGGCCGATCTCACCGCAGCCCTCGCTACTGGCGTCCGCGGCGCCAAACAGGCCGCAGAATAAGCCGAATTGCCCCGTATCGGGGCGGAACCGCGGTTGCCGGGCCTCGCCCGGGCCGCCATATGAATACGAACAGCGACGCCCGATCCACGCGACGCGGAGACTGATATGAACTGGCTCACCAATGTCGTCCGTCCGAAAATCCGCAACATCCTGCGGCGGGAGACGCCGGAGAATCTCTGGATCAAATGTCCGGATACCGGCCAACTCGTGTTCTACAAGGACGTCGAGAGCAATCAGTTCGTCATTCCCGGTTCGAACTATCACATGCGCATGGGCGCCACCGCGCGCCTGAAATCGGTGTTCGACAACGAGACCTGGTACGATGTGGCCCTGCCCGATGTCGTCGCCGATCCGCTGAAATTCCGCGACGAGCGGAAGTATGTCGACCGCATCAAGGATGCGCGCACCAAGACCGGCATGGTCGATTCGGTGAAGGTCGGCTACGGCAAGCTCGAAGGCATGGGCACGGTCGTCGCCGTGCAGGATTTCGATTTCATGGGCGGCTCGCTCGGCATGGCCGCCGGCGAAGCGCTGGTGCGCGGCCTCGAACTCGCGGTCGAGAAGAAGTCGCCCTTCATCGTGTTTGCCGCTTCCGGTGGCGCGCGCATGCAGGAAGGCATTCTGTCGCTGATGCAGCTGCCGCGCACCACCGTGGGCGTGCAGATGCTGCGCGAGGCAAAACTGCCTTACATCGTCGTGCTCACCAATCCGACCACGGGCGGCGTCACGGCCTCCTATGCGATGCTGGGCGATGTGCAGATCGCCGAGCCCGGTGCGCTGATCGGTTTTGCCGGTGCTCGCGTCATCGAACAGACCATCCGCGAAAAGCTTCCCGAAGGTTTCCAGCGCGCCGAATATCTGCGCGATCACGGCATGGTGGACATGGTAGTGCATCGCCATGACCTGAAGCCGACGCTGGCGCGCCTGTGCCGCCTGCTGATGAAGGCGCCGGCGCAGGAAGCCGCGCCGCGCTTCGCGCCCGAGCAGATCGCCGTGGCACCGGACGCGGTCCCGGCCCCGCAAGCGTGAGCGAGACCGCGCCGTCCTCATCGCCGCTCGGCGAGATTCTGGCGCGCCTCTCCGCGTTGCATCCAAGCACGATCGATCTGTCGCTGGAGCGCATGCAGCGCCTGATGGCGCAGCTCGGACATCCCGAGCGCAGGCTGCCGCCGGTGATCCATGTCGCCGGCACCAACGGCAAAGGTTCGACGATCGCGTATCTGCGCGCGATCCTCGAAGCTGCTGATCTCAGCGTCCATGTCTATACGTCCCCGCATCTCGTCCGCATGAATGAGAGCATCCGGCTCGGCGGCATGCTGGTGAGCGACGACGACCTGCGCGATGCCTTCGCGCATGTGGAGACCGTCAATGCCGGCGCGCCGATCACGTTGTTCGAGGCGGAGACGGCGGTGGCGTTCCACATCTTCGCCAGCCATCCCGCGGATGTGCTGCTGCTCGAAGTCGGCCTGGGCGGCCGGCTCGATGCGACCAATGTGATCGAGACGCCAATCGCCTCCGTGATCACGCCCATCGCCATCGATCACACGGACTTCCTCGGTGACACCATCGAGAAGATCGCGGCTGAGAAGGCCGGCATCATCAAGCGCCGTGCGCCGGTGATCATCGCCGAGCAACTCCCCGACGTCGCCACCATCCTCGAAGGCGAAGCGCGCAGGCAGCATGCGCCGACTTATAGCGCCGGGCAGGAATGGCACATCAGCGTCGAGCGCGGCCGTCTCGTTTATCAGGATGATCGCGGTTTGATGGATCTCGCAGCACCACGCCTGTTCGGCCGCCATCAGTTCGGCAATGCCGGCCTCGCGATCGCGACGCTGCGCGCGCTCCCGCAATTCAAATTCGATCCTGCAATTTATGAGCGTGGTGTCGCCGCCGCCGAATGGCCCGCGCGCATGCAGCGCCTCACCTCCGGCAAGCTGCTCGCGCTCGCGCCCGACGAAACCGAACTCTGGCTCGATGGCGGCCACAATGTCGAAGGCGGCCGTGTCATCGCCGAGGCGCTCGGCGATCTCGAGGAACGCGTGCCGCGGCCGCTGGTCGTCATCGTCGGCATGATGGCCAACAAGGATGCGGCGGGCTTTCTCACGAATTTCGCCGGCCTGACGCGGCACATCATCGCCGTGCCGATCCCGGACCGCCCCGGCGCCATGCCGGTGCAAACCCTCGTCGATGCCGGTCGTGCGCTCGGCATGCGTGTGGAGACGGCGGACAGTGCAGGCGCGGCGCTGCAGTCGCTGCGGCGGCTTGCTTATGAAGTGCCGCCGCGCGTGCTGATATCAGGCTCGCTCTATCTCGCCGGCCATGTCCTTGCGGAGAACGGCACGTTGCCGGTCTGATCTCAGTCCCTCATGGTGAGGAGCGCGCACTTGCGCGCGTCTCGAACCATGAGCTGGCAGAGCTCCTTCGCCATCCTTCGAGACGACGCTGCGCGGCTCATCAGGATGAGGGGAGAGTTTGCGGCACGCTCCCTGCATGTCATTCTGCTAGCATCATCTGGGGAAGGTCACATGCGTTTCGCTGTTCTTGGTTGTGTCCACGGCAACTACCTCGCCCTTGAAGCCGTGCTCGCCGATATCAGGGCGCAGGGGCTCAACGACATCGTCAATCTCGGCGACATGGTTTCCGGCCCCCTCGATGCCAATCGCACGGCCGAGATCATGATGGGCATGAATGCCGTCAGCGTGCGCGGCAATCACGATCGCTACGTCACCGACTATACGCTGGAGCAGATGTATCCGTCGGATCGTCTCGCGCACAGCCAGCTCACGCCGGCGCAGATGGACTGGCTGCGCGCGCTGCCCTTCAGCGCGATCTATCGCGATGAGGTCTATTGCGTGCATGCCACGCCCGAGGACGACAACACCTATTGGATGGAGGCTGTCACCCCCGAGGGCGTGGTGCATATGGCCAGCATCGAGAGCATCGAGGCGAAAGCCGCCGGCATTACGCAATCGCTGATCCTGTGCGCCCACACGCACATCGCCCGATCAGTGCGGCTCGGCGATGGCCGTATGATCGTCAATCCCGGCAGCGTCGGTGGCCCCGGCTATCGCGACGTGGTGCCGTATCCGCACACGCTCGAAGTCGGCACACCCGATGCGTGCTACGCCATCGTCGAGAAACGGGACGGGCGCTGGGACGTCACGTTCCGCCAGGTGCCGTATGACCACGCCGCGATGGCGGTGCTGGCGCGCAAGAACGAGAGCATGGTCTGGGCCAGCGCATTGGCGACGGGGTGGGTGAGGTAAACGTCGCAGCCGTAGGATGGGTTGAGCGCAGCGAAAACCCATCATCTTTCCCTGCGGCAGGCTCCGCTGATGGGTTTTCGCTCTGCTCAACCCATCCTACGATTCGGAGCCCCAACAAAAACGGCCGGCGGGTCACCCCACCGGCCGTCCTTCAAAATCAAATCACCCGCGGCTTACACCGCCGACGAAATCCACTGCTGCAGCTTCGCCTTCGGCGCAGCGCCGACCTGACGGGAGGCCATTTCGCCGCCCTTGAAGATCATCAGCGTCGGGATCGACATCACGCCATATTTCGACGCGGTCTTCGGGTTCTCGTCCACATTCAGCTTCACGATGGTGACCTTCTCGCCCATGGCGGCGGAGATCTCGTCCAGCGCTGGCGCGATCATGCGGCAGGGGCCGCACCATTCAGCCCAGAAATCGACGACGACCGGGCCCGTGGCACCCAGTACCGCAGTTTCGAAATCGGCGTCTGAAACCTTGCCAACACCCATGGTCTTCTTCCTCGTTTGTCCAATGACGGCGCCGATCAGATTCGCGCGCCCAAAATCATGCATCCAACCTATGAACGCCCCCTTGCCGGGTCAAGGCGTGCTCACGCAGCGATGATGGCGGCCAGCTCTGCATCCAGCGCGGATGCGGAAATCTCCATCATCTCAATGGTTTCCGTCCAGAGCAGGGCGGCGCGCACCGGCCGGTCCGGATACAGCTTGGCCAGCACCCCGCGATATAGCGCCAGCTGGCGGATATAGGCTTTTGGCGCGGCCACCAGCTTGCGCGGCGGGTTGTGGTTGGTCTTGTAATCGACGATCCGCACCTCCTGCGGCGTCACCACCAGCCGGTCGATCTGGCCGGAAACGAGGAAGGTCGAGCCATCCAGCCGCGTCAGGCGGCCGGCCACGGCCACTTCGGCCCGGCTGCCCGCCGTGAATAGCGCCGCGAGCCCCGGTTCGCCCAGCAATGTCAGCACCTGCTTGGCCAGCGTGCCGCGCTCGATCTCGGTCCATGTGCTCGCGTTGCGGGCGAGGAAACCCATTGCCGTATCGCGGCGCTTGTCGGCAGCGATCTCGGGCAGCGATTGCAGCAGCCGATGCACGAGATTGCCGCGTTGCAAGGCCATCTGTCGCTGCCGTTCGGATTCGGCGGTGAGGCCGGTGAAGCGGTCGTCGTCCTCGGCATCCGATGGCCGCAACAGGCTTTCGCGCCGCGGCTGGTTACCTGCTTTGTCGCGCAACCATGTCGGTAGCTCGATCGGCGCTGCAGCCGCCACAGTCGCTGCAGCGCTCGGTGCCGGTGTCGGCTCGCCCGGCTTGGTATAGCGTTTCACCACGCCATCCGGCGGCGGCACCTGCTGCATATGCAGACCGGAATTCTCCAGCCCCTTCTGGATCAGGTCATACCAGGAGTGTTCACGAACCTCCTTGCGATTGCCGGGCATGCAGCCACCGACGATCAGCCGGTCCGCCGCGCGCGTCATCGCCACATAGAGCAGCCGCCGATATTCGTCCTCGGTGTCCTGGATCATGGCCGCGCGTGCGGTCGCCACCGCTTCCGGATCGTCGCTCTTCTTGCCGGCCCACACCACCACACCGGATGGCCCCGGCGCCGCATTGCCAACTGGCACATGGATCAGGTTCATGCGTTGCGAATCGGACGGCGACGACGTGGTGTCGATCATGAACACCACCGGTGCTTCCAGGCCCTTGGCGCCATGCACCGTCATCACCCGCACCTCGTCGCGGGTGATCTCCATGTCGCGCTTCACCTCGGTATCTGCCGCGCGCAGCCACGCGACAAACCCCTGCAATGACGCCGGCGCCTTGCGCTCATAGCCGAGCGCGAGTTCGAGGAACTCATCGAGCGCGTCATTGGCCTCGAAGCCGAGCCGGCGCAGGATGCGCGCGCGCCCGCCATCGCCGCCCAGCAGCCAGGCATAGAACGCAAACGGCGTGTCGCCTGCGAAACGTTTCTCACATGCGATCAGCCGTGTCAGCGCCGTGTTCAGCTTCGCATCACTCGCGGCCTTTTCACCGAGCGCATCACGCAGGGATCCAGTCCGCTCCCACGCGATCTTGTACAGATCATCGTCGTCCAATCCGAACAGCGGACTCTTCAGCACCGTCGCCAGTGCCAGGTCATCCTGCGGCAACAGCAGCGCATCCGCCAGATTCATCAGGTCGATGATCGCGATATGCTCGGTCAGCTTCAGCCGGTCCGCGCCGGCCACCGGCACGCCCGCATGTTTCAGTGCCTGGATGATGGAATCGAATGCCGCGCCGCGCCGCCGCACCAGGATCAGCATGTCGCCGTAAGAGAGCCGCCGTCGCCTGCCAAGCGGCCCGGTCTCGATCTTCGCGGCGATCAGCTCCTTGATCTCGGCCTGCACACGGCGTGCGAGCTTCACTTCAGGGCTGGTCTCGGAGCGCTTGTCGAACGGCGCATCCCAGCCTTCGATGCCCGGCCGTTCGTCGGGTTGCTCGAGCTCCCACAGGTCGATCAGGCTCGGCCCCGCATCTTCCAGCGATTCATGCTGCGGATAGGTGCCTTCGTTGTGAATGCTGCGGTAGATCGCTTGATCGCGAAACACGTGATCGACGGATTGCAGGATCGCGCCGCCGGTGCGGAACGAATAGGTGAAAGCGACCGGATCGAATTTCAGCCCGGCCTTCTGGAAACGCGCCTGTAATGCGCGTCGTCGCTCGTCGAATTCGCGCGGCGCTGCGCCCTGGAACGAGAAGATCGATTGCTTCTCGTCGCCCACCGCAAAGATCGTGCGCTTGACGCCGTCGCGCGCGCCTTCGCCGGAGGTGAATTCGGCGATCAGATGCGTGAGGATGTCCCATTGCCGCGGGCTCGTGTCCTGCGCCTCGTCGATCAGCACATGATCGACGCCGCGATCGAGCTTGTAATGCACCCAGCCGGCCGCGCCGGACTCCAGCAGCGCCAGCGTCTGGTCGATCAGGTCGTCGTAATCCAAGAGCCCGCGTTCGATCTTCTCGCGGCGATAGTTCTCGGCCACCTGGCTGGCAATCACCAGCAGCGATTCCGTGCGCTCGCGCATGGCGACGCCGCGGCGGCGATTCAGGAGATCGATGATGCGATCACCCTCGCGCTGAAGTGTGGCCAGCACACCTGGATGATTGTCGGCGATCTTCTTGGTTGCGAGCGATTTGCGCAAGGACTGCTCCTTGGTCAGGAACAGTTCGAGATATTTTTCCACCTGCTCGGTGCCCGAAAGCGGCAGGGCGTCGCGCAGTCGCGTCGCTTGGTCGCCGTCGGTCTTGCTGCCGGTGGCGAGGATCTCGGCGATCGCGACCCATTGCTTGCGCGGCAGATGCGGCCCATCGACGATCTCAAGCTCGATCGCCTCGCGCGTATCGGTCGGCGCAATGCCGAGCGTGGCGCAAAGCTGCGCCATCGCCACCTCGGTCGATCCGGCGCGCGCAATCCAGGCCAGGAATTGATCGCGGCTGAGGCTCGCCTCGCGCACCACGTCGCGGAAGGTGACATCGGCGGCCGACGTCATGGCGATGGTCAGCGCCTTGCCTTGCGGACTATCCGGTGCAGCGGCCGCCTGCAGCAGCACGGCCAGTGAGGCGCGCTCCATCATCTCGTTCTGGTCGCGGTCGTCCAGCACGCTGAACCGCGCGGGCACATTGGCCTCGAACGGAAATTGCTGCAGCAGCCGCGTGCACAGCGCGTGGATGGTCTGCACCTTCAGCCCGCCCGGGGTCTCCAGCGCGCAGGCAAACAGTTCGCGCGCCCGCGCGCGCAGCGTCGCCGTCGAGCCGGCGACGCCCGCATTGCGGATTTCGGCATCCAGCGCGGCATCATCCAGCGTCACCCAATGGCCGAGCCGCGTAAACACGCGCTCCGCCATATTCGCGGCGGCCGCCTTGGTGAAGGTGACGCAGAGAATCTTCTCCGGCGGCACGCCGTCGAGCAGCAGGCGAATGACGCGATTGACCAGCACATAGGTCTTGCCCGAGCCGGCATTGGCCGAGACGAAGACCGAGGATGACGGATCCGACGCGAGCTTCTGCTTCGCCGTCGCGGCATCGGGGATGTTGCGCGGGCCGCTCATGATGCATCTCCGCCTGCGCCGCCATTGGCGGACCATTCCTTGATGCGCGCGAGATCGTCATAGGCGCCGTAGCGGTTCGACCACATGGACAGTGCGAGCGACGTATAACCGGTGTTCTCATCCTCGAATTTGCGGATCAATGCTTCGAGTTTGGCACGCGCCTCGATGGCGGCGTCATCGGGATGCTGCGGCTCGTCCTTGCGCTCGATACGCAGTTCGATCGGGCGTTCTTCGCCCGGCGGATTGTTGCCGCTCAGCCGAACATAAGTGAGCTCGCTCACCGAGGAGCCTGCAGCGATGCCGCGGAAGCCGCCCTCGCGCAGGATCGCGGCTTCCAGCGTCAACTGCGGTGACAGGCCCATGCGCACCTGCTTGCCGGTGGGCGGATTGCCGGTCTTGTAGTCGAGCAGCGCAAAAGTGCGATCGGTTCGATGCTCGATGCGATCCGCGCGGGCCGTGAGGCGGAAGACACGGCCGTGATCGAGCGGAATGTCGATCTGGCCGTCTGTCTCCGCATCGATGCTGGCCACATTGATGCGCCGTTCGATTTCCCAATTGGCAAACCATGAAGCGATGCGGAGGAAGCGCGGCCACCACAAAGCCTGCGCTTCCGGCCGCGCCATCAGCGGATCGAAATGCACTTGTCCGATCCGCCGAAGCGCAGCGGCAGGATCGTCCGGCAACGCCTTGCTGTATTCCAGCGTAAAATCGCCGATCGCGTTATGAATCGCCGAACCGCGATCCGCGGCGGAGAGCGGCATGTCCACGGGATCGAGCGTCGAGAGATTCAGAATGTATCGCGCATAGATCGAATAGGGATCGCGAAGCCAGGTCTCGATGGCCGTCACGGAAAGCCGCAGGGGGCGCGAACTCAGCGGAGGCTTCGGCTCAGGCTGCGCAATCGGCGTCACCTTGTCAGGCTGGTCCAGCATCTCGGCGTAGCGCACATAATGCGTGCCGGCCTTGATCGCTTCCTTCCAGCGCGCTTCGCCGGCCACGGCCTCCATGCGATGCAGAAAGCGCGAGGCCACTGCCGGCGCGCCGCCGCTTTTTGCCGCATGGCTGAGGATCACCTCGTCATGGCCGAGCAGTTGCACGAAGTCATGGGCGGTGAGGCCGATGCGGCGCTCGGGCAGATCGAGGCCGAGCTGGTTGCGCATCGGGCGGCTCAGCCACGGATCGATCCGCGGCGACGGCGGCCAGATGCCTTCGACAAGCCCGCCGAGAATGACGCGATCGGATTGCGTGAGACGTGCTTCGAGCGTGCCATAGATGCGAAGTTTCGCATCGGCGACTTCGGCGCGTCGCACGATGCGGTCGGCGAATGCGGTCTGGAACACTTCGGGATAGTCGCGCAGCTGCAGCACGAGGCCGGACAGACGAAGGCGATCGTCGTCGCCGTCGTCTGGCGTCTCCATGATGCAGAGATCTTCAAAGGCCTTGGCCAGCGCATTGCCGCCGGTGCGGCCGCCCAGTGCGACGATGCCACCCTTGTCGTCCGTTGATAGGAGCTCGATCGCCTGTCGATGCCGTTGTGCGACGGCCGCGAAATCCATCGGGCGGACGGGATGGATGCTCTCCAGCGGTGCAAGCGCCTTCTGCAATTCGGAGATCAGGTCTTCGACGCGGTCGAGCTTGTCGCTGCTCAGCTTTGCGCGCGGCTCGGCCGCATGCAGCATCGATGCCTCGCGGCGATGCAGCTTGCCAAGCTCTTCCCGGAAGCGCGTAAAATCCTGCTTGAGCCCCGCGGTCCCTGGCGCCGGTCGCGTGCCGCGCAGCAGCGCGAGTTCAAGCGTCTCGACGGCATCCCTCCATCCATGCGCGGGCGCGCCGAGACGAAACAGCGGATGCTTCAGCAGCGCGAGCAACGTCGCCGGCTCGATCTGGTCGGCGCCGGCTTCTGCCACAAGCCGCGCAAAAATGCCGGCGGATGTTTCGGTCAGCGCATCGCCGCCGGAATCGTCGAACAGTAGATTCCAGCGCCCCAGCGCCGCCATCACACGGCGTGCCAAAGCGCGATCCGGCGTCACCAGCGCCGCGGACTTCTTCTGTTCATGTGCCTCGCGCATCGCGATCGCGATGGCCAGTGCTTCCATTTCCGGATTGGCAGCGGCGAGGACCGCAAGCTTCGTCATGCCGGCGGCGATCTTGTGCTCCACGGCCGGTTCGGAGAGCCGCCTGTGCCACTGCGCCGTCGCATTGGATGGCCTCATCGCTTCGGACGCCAGCAATTCGCGGCCGTGGGTTGATGGCGTGCCGAGGACGGTCACATCGCTGCGATTAATGTCGAATCGCTCCAGCAACGCATGCAACGCATATTGCGGATGGTTCGATGCGGAGGCCTCGACGAAGCCGAGCACATCGCGGCTGCCGCCGATGAGCTTCCACGACGCTTCATCGAGATCGGTATCGAGGCCGGGCAGCACCACGGCGCCTTGCGGTAGCTGCGCGACGGCATGCAGCAGCTTCGCCGTGGTGGGCATCGAGCCGGTCGAACCTGCCGCGATGATCGGTCCGCCTTTGTGCGTCTTCAGCCGCGCGGTTTCCGCGTCGATCAGCAGGTCGCGCCGCACCGCCGGTTCGATGGCGTCATGGGCCGCCATGATCTGCGGCCACACATCTTTTGCGATGCTGAGAAATTCGAGCGTCAGCTGCCAGTATTTGTCATGCGCATCGGGCACCAGCGTATCGAGCTCGGACCACGGCACCTGGCGCGTCGCCATATCGTCCATCAGCCGCGCAAGATCGTCGCCGAGCGCCAGCATTGAGGCGGGCCCGCCGGCCACCAGCGGCGCCTGCGCGGCATTGTCGGGTTTGAGCCGGTTAGCCCAGGCTTCGATCAGTTGGGTCAGCAGCAGGCGGCGCTGCAGTCCGTCGAGCGTCGGCTGCACATCCGGCAGGTCCAGCGCATCGGGTGATGCGGCCTGCGCGAAAGCGATTTCGTCTTCATCCACATCGCCGAGCGGCACGATACGCGGCAGCAGCACGGCATCGCCGCCGAGCACGTCGAGAAACACTTCCTGCGCCATGCGTCCGGCACGCCGCGTCGGCAGATACAGCGTGACGGTGGCGAGCTTGGCAGGGTCGCTCCGCGCTTCGAAGCCGGGCACGAGTGTGCCGTCGACCAGCGCCGTGATCAGCGTGCGCAGGAATGGCGCCGAGGATGGAATGGTGAAAACGCGCATGGCGGGCCCGATTCGGAGATGGGCGCATCATGGCATGGGCAGTGTTGTGAGGGGAGTCGCATCACTCCAAACCCTCATGGTGAGGAGGCGCGAAGCGCCGTCTCGAACCATGAGATGTCAGAGCTCCGTCGCCATCCTTCGAGACGCCGCTGCGCGGCTTCTCAGGATGAGGGCGGAGTTCAATTCAGGCCACGCTCGCCAGGAACGCCTCTTCCGCGGCGCGCACGGCGTCGGGCGTGCCGACATGCATCCACACGCCGTCCATCCGCAATCCGTAAAGTCGCTCCGCCTCATTGGCGCGATCGAACAGCTTCGTCAGTGCGAATTCACCTTCCGGCGCGTCCTTGAAGATCGCGGGCGAGATGATGGCGACGCCGGCATAGACGAAAGGCACCACCTGGTTTTCCTTGCGGCGGCGGAGCGTCCCGTCGGTGCGCATCTCGTAATCGCCTTTGCCGCTGTAGCCGATGCTGTTCGCCGTCGGCGCCATCAGCAGCAGGATGTCCATTTTGGCCGGATCGAAATTCTCCGCGAGGCGCAACAGATTCGGGCGCACACCGTCGATCCACATCGTATCGGCATTGAGATGATAGAACGGCTCACTGCCCAGCAGCGGCAGCGCCTTCACAACGCCGCCACCGGTGCCGAGCACCTGATCGCGTTCGTCGGAGATCGTGATCTTCGGCTGACGACGCGCCTTCACATGATCGATGATCATGTCCGGCAGGTAGTGCACATTGACCACGGCTTCACCGACATCGGCGGCAGCAAGTTTGTCGAGTACGTGATCGAGCAAGGGCTGGCCGGCGACAGCCACCAGCGGTTTCGGCATGGTTTCGGTGAGCGGGCGCATGCGCAGGCCGAGGCCGGCGGCAAGAACCATGGCTTTGGTGGGTTTGACAGACATGACGATACGTCTCGACGTGCGATTCTAATGGCTTGGAGAAAGTGTAGCACAGCGCGTGCTGGCGCGCATAAATTGATCCAGAAATAAGGGGGCGGTATGACGGCGATGCGACAATAAGCCTTGGTCAGGCGTCGGCTTCTTCGGCTTCCGTGCGGCGAGCGAATCTTTTTCGTTTTTCGCCGCGTTTGAGAAAATAAACGCCGATCTGATCGCCATTCACCCATGCAAGTTCGCAGCGGCGATAGGCAAGCCCGGTGGAGGACAGCAGCAGGAAGAACTCCTTGACGTTGAGACCTTCGACCGAGGTGTTGACGGTCAGCTTCGCACCGGTTTCAGACACGTCTTCGAGCGTGCAGGTGCGGCGCCATGTTCCGTCGATGCCCATCATATGCGCGGGAAATCCGCGCTCGAAGACGACCCGATGATCCCTACGTCGTTCAGAGCCTGCCATGCGTTTCCTGCGCATATACTGGCCCTCGTCGTGCGAGGGCCGGCCGATCCGGACGCGCAGGCTAGGGAAGCGGTGCTAAGGGAGGGTTAAGCAAGTGGTAACCTTCTCCGTGGTGGCGCGATCGTCTGATGGGATTCGCCGCCGACCCATCCTGCGCTTATGCCAGCGGCGCCGGCACGTGTCGCTCGTACCAGGTGCGGAATTCCGCAAGGCGCGGATGCGCCAGTGAGCGCGTGAGATAGGTCCAGAGCCGGGGCTGGTGCTTGAGATAATGCGGCTTGCCATCGCGGCGGTTCAGCCGCGCAAAGGTGCCGAGCAATCGCGTATTTCGTTGCGCCGACATGATGGCATAGGTTTCCGCGAAGCGCGCGGGATCGAAATCCGGCTCTGCCGCGAGCCGCGCCTTGATATAGCGCGTGAGCATCGCGAGCTCGATCTGCTCGGGCACGTCGATGCGCGCATCCTGCAGCAGCGACACCACGTCATAGGCGGCGGGGCCGAGCACCGTGTCCTGAAAGTCGATCACGCCGACTTTGTTGATACCTTCGCGCTCGGGCAACCAGATCATGTTGGGCGAATGGAAATCGCGCAGCACCCAGGTGCGCGGCGCGGCGGCGATGGTGTCCAGCAATTCGCGCCACATGGCGAAGAATTCGGCCTGCAAGACTTCGCCCGGCGCCGCATCGCGGTCCGGCAGATACCATTCCGGCATCAGGCCGACCTCGATCAGCAGCGCCTCGGTATCGAACACCGGGATCGCATAATCCTGATGCGGCAGCAGCGGCAGTGTTTCCGGCAGCGTCTTGCCGTGCATCACGGCCAGCATGTCGGTGGCCGCCTGATAGCGCTCGACCATCGGCGCCGGCGGCGATCCCTCGATCACGCCTTCCATGCCGAAATCCTCCGTGATGAGGAAGCCGGCATCGAGATCGGCGTGATGGATCGCCGGTGCCGAAATGCCGTGTGCGCGCAGCCCGTTGGCGATGGCGACGAACGGCTTCACATCTTCGGCCAGATGTACGGCAGCGCTATAGGACTTGCCACCATAGACCGGCGCACCGTCCGGTCGCTTCGGCGCATTCATCAGGATGAAAACGCCGTCATCGCGGATCAGGCGCGCATAGGAGCGCGTCGAGGCGTCGCCCGCCATGCGCTTGCGGCCGGCGTCGAGATAATCCGCTTCGCCGAGAAAGTCGCGCAGCACCAGCAGCCGCTGGACCACGGCTGCCGCCTTGCCGTGGCCGATGATTTCGGCAGCGCGCGCCAGCGAGCCCAGTGCCGGGCGATGTGTCAGCGTGATGTCGATGCGGTCAGCGGGCAGATTGCCTTCGGCGCGCTCCGGCCACTCGATCAATACGACCGTGCCTTCCGGCAGCGGCGACAGGCCGATCTCTTCCATCTCGCCGGGCTCGGTGATGCGATAGAGATCGGCATGCACCAGCGGGAAAGACGGCAGGTCGTAACTCTGCGCCAGCGTAAAGGTCGGGCTCGGCACGTCGAGTTCGTCATCGCCGGCAAGATAACGGATCATCGCGCGTGCGGCTGAAGTCTTGCCGGCACCGAGGTCGCCGGACAGCGTGATGACATCGCCGGCGCTGATCAGCAGCGCGAGATCGGCCATCAAGGCGCCGGTGGCGTCTTCGTTCGGGAGCGCGAGTGAGAAGGTTGCGGGTTCGCTCATTCGGCCGCGTTACGATGGGCGGTTTGGTCCAAAGGGAAATCGCAGCTCACGGTCGTGCCCCTCCCCACGGTCGAATCGATTCGTACTTTACCGCCATGCAGCTCGACGAAGGAGCGCACCAGCGACAGGCCAAGCCCGGCGCCGCGATGGCGCGAACCATTGGCGTGGCTCTCGAACCAGTCAAAAATCTTGTCCTGCTTGTCGGCGGGAATACCGGGGCCGCGATCGGTGACCGAGAAGGTGATCATGTGCTCGCTGCGCGCGGCCTTCAGCACCACCGCAGAATCATGCGGCGCGAAGCCGACCGCATTGGCAAGTAGATTGTACAGCACCTGCACGACGCGGCTTTCGTCGCCGATGAAGCTACCGATATCGCTGGCGACATCGATCTGCAGCGCGATGCGGTCACGGGCGAGCCGATCCTGCACGCCTTCAGCCGCGGCATCGATGATGCCGCGGATATCGATGGGTCCGAGATTCAGCGACATCGCGCCGGCATCGATGGTAGCGAGATCGAGGATGTTGTTGATGATCGCCAGCAGCGCCGAGGTCGAGGTGGTGATGTAATCGAGATATTCGGCCTGCTTGCTCAGCAGCGGGCCGGTCGATGTGTCGCTCAACAGATGCGCGAAGCCGATGATGGTGGTCAGCGGCGAGCGCAGCTCGTAGGAGACGTGGTGGACGAAATCCACTTTCATCTGGTCGGCGGCTTCGAGCGCTTCGTTGCGCTCGCGCAAGGCGCGCTCGACATTCTCGGCGTCGGAAATGTCCTGGAAGGTGAGCATGGTCGCGCCGTCGGGCAGCGGCATGCTCATGCAGGCCAGCACGCTGCCGTCCTTGCGTTCCATCTTCAGCGGCACCGGCGCGCGGTTGTCGATGCTCGTGATGGCGCCGCGGATCGTCTGCCACACGCCCGGCTCGTCGAACAGCGGCTTGCACCAGCTCTCGACGGTCTCGATATGCGGCTCCTGCGCCAGCGCCTCGTCGGAGAGGCGCCACATCTTGGCGAAGGCTGGGTTGAACAGCTGCGCGCGGCCATTGCTGCCGAACACGGCCACGGCTTCACCGAGCGCATCGAGCGTCTCACGCTGGACGCGGATCAAGCCGTCGAAGCGGCGTTCGAGATCGAGGCGTTCGGTGACATCGTCATAGAGATAGGTGACGCCGCCTTCGGGATTCGGCGTGGTGACGATGGAAAGCGCGCGGCCATCCGGCAGATACCAGACATCCTTATGCGCCTCATTGGCGTGATAGGCCTCGTGCAGCTTGGTCTTCCAGGCGCGATAATTCGGCTGCTCCGGCAGTTTTCGCGCGGCGCGCAGGCGATCGAGCACGCTGGAATCGTCGGGATTGCCATCGAGGAACGTGCGGTCGAGATCCCATAGCCGGCGATAGGCGTCATTATAGAAAGCGAGGCGGCGCTGGCCGTCGAACACGGCGACGCCGGAGGAGAGCTGGTCCAGCGTGCGGCGATGCGCTTCGGCCATGCGGACCAGCGCAGCCTTCAATGCCGCTGCTTCCGAGGCATCGATCGCCATGCCGGCGCTGCCATGGCCGATGCGCGCGGCATGCACGTCAAAGATCTTGCGCTCGCCGGAAATGACCACGGGGATGCGCGCGGCGAAAGGTTGATTGTCGTTCAGCGCCCGCGCGAGGCTGTCGCGATGATCGCTGTCGAGCAATTCGAGGTTGCGGCCGATGGCATCGGCGGCGTCCGTTGCTTCGGTCGCACGCACATAAGCGGTGTTGGCGAAGGCCAGCTTGCCGTCGGGATGGCGCGCCCAGATCGGATAGGGCGCCGCATTGGCGAAGCCGCGCAGCGTCTCGCTTTCTTCCGCCAGTTCCTTGTAGCGCAGCGACATTTCCGCCAGCTCGCGGCGCAGGCCCGAGAGTTCGCGAATCCGCACAATGGCTTGCCCGCCAATGGCGCGGCCCATCGCTTCGATAGCGCGGCCGGTGGTCGTGGTGAGATTGAGCACGAAGCCTTCGCCGGCATCGAGCAGCGCATCGACGGCGTGGTCCATGCGCAGCGCCGGTTCGGCCGGCAGCCAGGTGCCGAAAGCGAGAATGCGCTGCGGCTGATGCGCCTGCGGATCCTGCGACATCATGATGGCGGTATCGCCGGAAATCTCGGGCCGGGTTTCGCCCGCAGCCCAGGAGATCAGCACCTGCGGCTCGGTGAACAGCAGCGCGCGAAAACGATCGGCTTCGGTCTGCACCGCGTGGAGTTCGTTGCGCAGCTTGGTCTCGGTGCGCGCGGCGCGCTGGCGATTGCGCATCAGGAGAATGGCGCAGACCACGGAGAAACCGAGCACGGCACCGCCGGTGGTGAGTGCGGCGACTTCCTGGCGTTCCAGATGCAGCAGATCGGCAATGGTGAGCGCGTCTTCGGCGGCAAGCGCCTGGGTCGCCAGCATCGCGGACGCACTGAGGCCGACAAGCCCGTCACGCACCATGGAAGTGCACGAGAGCAAGGTCCGACGCATCGCCGCGATCACGCCTGACATCAATTGCTTTGCCCCAAAACCGCACGACTTCCAGGCGGCCCCTCAACCACCCCGACGAATCGGAAGAGATTATCTGCTTCGGGACTCGCCGGGTAAGAGTCCAGACCGTGAACGTGAATCAGCGGGTTAAGAAAATGGGCCGTGTTTGAATCGAATTGCGCGGAGTGTGGCGAAAAGACTCGGTGCGGCGTAGCCGTAGGATGGGTTGAGCGAAGCGAAAACCCATCAGCGGAGCTTGCCGCAGGCAAAGGTGATGGGTTTTCGCGAAGACGCTCAACCCATCCTACGGCCCTGAGTTACCGCCCCGTCGATCCAAACCCGCCGCTGCCGCGCTCCGTTTCGCCGAGCGCCTGCACGACAACGAGTTCCGCCTGGCTTACAGGTGCGATCACCATCTGCGCGATTCTTTCTCCGCGCTTGATCGTAAAGGCTGCGCCGCCGTGATTGATCAGCAGCACCGCGATCTCGCCGCGATAATCCGCATCGATCGTGCCCGGCGAATTCAGCACGGTGATGCCATGCTTCGCCGCCAGCCCCGAGCGCGGACGTATCTGCGCTTCATAACCCGGCGGCAATGCGATGCTCAGCGCTGTCGGCACCATCACCACCTTGCCCGGCTCCAGAATCATCGGCGCGGAATCCGGTACCGCTGCCAGCAGGTCCATCCCCGCGGCATGCGCCGTCTGATAGGCCGGCAGTGGCAGGCCCTCGCCATGGGGCAAATGCTGGACTTCGACTTTGACGGTGCTGCTCATGGTGTCTCTTTCGCGATAGCGGAGGCGATGCGCGCGACCAGCGTCGCGGCGACCTCCTCCTTGCTCATCGGCGCCCATGAATCAACGGCGATCTCGCCGCTGTCCTTGTCGCGGATGAGAAGATTCACCGTGTTGCTGTCGCCGCCCATGATGCCGGTGGCGGGGGACACGTCATTGGCCACGATCCAGTCGCAGCCCTTGCGCTTGATCTTTGCGGTGGCGTTCTCGATCAGGTGCTCGGTCTCGGCAGCGAAGCCGATGACGAGCGGCGGACGATTCGAGTCGAGTTTTGAAATCGTCGCAAGGATGTCAGGATTCTCGGTGAGCTGCAGCGGCGGCATCGCTTCGCCGGCTCTCTTCTTCAGCTTCTGCGCGCCTTCACTCACTACGCGCCAATCGGCAACGGCCGCAGCGAAGATAGCTATATCGACTGGCAAAGCCGCCTCGACAGCGCTCAACATGTCGCGTGCAGCTTCCACATGCTTTACATCCACGCCGCGTGGCTCATCGAGCTCGACCGGGCCGGAGACGAGAATCACTTCGGCGCCAGCCGCGCGCGCGGCATCGGCGATTGCATAACCCTGCTTGCCCGAGGACCGATTGGCGATATAGCGGACGGGATCGATCGGCTCATGCGTCGGCCCCGCGGTGATGAGGATACGCTTGCCTTTCAGCGGCTGCGGAATCGCCGGCCGCAGCAGCGCATTCGCAGCTTCCGCAATTTCCGTCGGCTCCGCCATGCGCCCGACACCGGCTTCGTTGCGCTCGGCCATCTCGCCCGCATTGGGCCCGATCATGCGGACGCCGTCGCGCTGCAGCTGCGCGACGTTGCGCTTTGTTGCGGGGTTGCCCCACATCAGCGGATTCATCGCCGGTGCAATCAGGATGGGCTTGTTGGATGCGAGAAGAATCGCGGAAGCCAGATCATCCGCATGTCCGTTCGCCATCTTGGCCATCAGGTCGGCGGTCGCGGGCGCGACGACGATCAAATCGCATTCGCGCGCGAGGCGGATGTGGCCTGCATCGAACTCGCTCTGCGGATCGAACAGGTCGGTGTAAGCGCGCTCGTTGGAAAGGGCGCTTGCGGCCAGTGCTGTGACGAATTTTTGCGCGGCTTGGGTCAGCACGACGCGGACATGGATGCCGCGCTCCTTCATCCGTCGGATCAAATCGAGCGATTTATAGGCTGCAATGCCGCCGCCGATGATCAGCGTGACTTTTGGCGGGTTGCCTCCGTGTTGCCGCAAGATTTCGCGCGCATTCGGCGCTGAAACCGCGTTTTTGGACGCCATTTCTTGCGGCAAACCAGCGGCCTCACGGTGACCGCCTTGCGACGCCTCACGAAGGATGACCCGCACTTCATCCTCTACAGACCGCCCATTCCGGGCCGCCCGGAGCCGGATTTCGTCCCGGATCGCGTCGTCGAGATTGCGAATGGAGAGATTGGCCATAACCGCCTCGCATTGTTCGATAGCAATGCTAGCACGAAATGCCAGCGTTGCAATCAGCGGACGGTGAGCAGGATCCCGATGAAGGTGAGGGCAATCACCCAGATGCCGATGGTCCGCCATTTGGTCTGCTTGGCGCGGATTCTGCCAATGGCGGCAATGGTTTCCTCGTCGAGCCGAACGCCGTTGCGCGTCATGGTCTCGAGTTGCTCCAGCACGGTCATCGCCCGCGTGGCCAGCATAGGCAGGCCGGATGCCGCTTTGCCGAGTTCACCGGCGCCGGCGAGGGCGCCCTGGATTTTTCCGAGCGGGCCGAGATTGCGCTCGATCCACTCGCGCACGACGGGGTCCGCGACCTTCCAGATATCCAGTTTCGGATCGAAAGTGCGCGCGACACCTTCGACCACGACCATGGTTTTCTGCAGCAAAATCAATTCCGGGCGGGTCTGCATGTCGAACAAACCCGTGACTTCCAAAAGCAAAGTCAAAAGCTTTGCCATGGAGATTTCTTCGGCCGTGCGATTATGAATCGGCTCGCCGATGGCGCGGATGGCCTGCGCGAAATTTTCCACCGAGTGATGGCCCGGCACATAGCCGGCCTCGAAATGCACCTCGGCAACGCGGCGATAATTGCGGGTGATGAAGCCGAGCAAAATCTCCGCGAGGAAGCGGCGTTCCTTCAAGCCGAGCCGGCCCATGATGCCGAAATCGACGGCGACCAAACGGCCGTCACTGCCGAGGAAGAGATTTCCCGGATGCATGTCGGCATGGAAGAAGCCGTCGCGTAGCGCGTGGCGCAGGAAGCTCTGGATCACCTTGCGGCCGAGATCGGGCAGGTCGATATCGGCGGCGGCAAGCCGCGCGTGATCGTTCAGCGCGATGCCGTCGATCCATTCCATCGTCAGCACATTGTGCGAGGTGCGGTCCCAATCCACTTCGGGGACGCGGAAATCCGGATCGTCCTTCGTATTCTCCGCCATTTCCGAAAGGGCAGCGGCTTCCAGCCGCAGATCCATTTCCATCGCGACGGAGCGCGACATCACGGTGATGATCTCGATCAGGCGCAGGCGGCGTGCTTCCGCGGAATGCTCTTCGGCATTGCGCGCGACGAAGAAGAAGTCACCGAGGTCGCGGCGGAATTGCGCGGAGACATTTGGCCGCAGCACTTTGACAGCCACGGTCTTGCGCACGCCGTCTTTCACGATCTCCGCGCGATGCACCTGCGCAATCGATGCCGCAGCCACCGGCGGCGAGAAGCTCGCATAGAGCTGTGCCATTGGTCGCTCCAGCGAAGCAGCGACGACGGTCTCAGCTTCTGTCATGGAGAATGGCGGCAGGCGGTCCTGCAGATTCTCCAGGTCGCGCGCCATGGCGACGCCGACCACATCGGGGCGTGTCGCCAGAAACTGCCCGAGCTTCAGATAAGCGGGCCCCAATCGCGTCAGCGCGCGAGAAAGCTTCGGCCCGGTCTGCGCATTCTTGCGCTCGATCAGCCGCGCGATCTTCACGGCCAGCAAAGCCGGCGGCGGAATCAGTGCGGGATCGACGGCGCCGAACACGCCTTCGCGCGCGAACACGATGCCGGCGCGGGCGAGGCGCGTGATATGCGAGAGAGCAGAGATCACAAACGCCAGCCCGAATGCAGCGCGACGATGCCGCCGGAGAGGACTTCGTATTTCACCCGCGCGAAGCCCGCGTCACGGATCATGTTTGCGAAATCATTGGGCTTCGGAAACTTGCGGATGGATTCGACGAGATACTGATAGGACTCCGAATCGCCCGTCACCGCCTTGCCCATCGGCGGGATCAGCTTGAACGAGAACAGGTCATAGATCTTGTCGAGGCCGGGCACGTCCACCGTCGAGAATTCGAGCGCGAGGAAACGGCTGCCGGGCTTCAGCACGCGATAGGCTTCCTTCAATGCCTTGTCGATGCGCGGCACGTTGCGGATGCCGAAGGCGATCGTATAGGCGTCAAAGCTCTTGTCGTTGAAGGGCAGTTCTTCCGCATTGCCTTCGACGAACGAGACCTGATGTTCGAGATGCTGCTTGATGGCGCGTTCGCGGCCGACTTCCAGCATGCCGGTATTGATGTCGCAGACGGTGGCGGCGAAGCCGAGCCCGCTCGCCTTGGCGGCGCGGAAGGAGATGTCGCCGGTGCCGCCGGCGACGTCGAGCAGCGCGAAGGGCGCGTCCGAGCGGGGCGGGTTCAGCGTGTTGATCATCACGTCCTTCCAGACGCGATGCATGCCGCCGGACATCAGGTCGTTCATCAGGTCGTAGCGCTGCGCCACGCTGTGGAACACCTCGTTCACCAGCGTCTGCTTGTCGCCCACCGGCACGTCCCGATAGCCGAAATGCGTGGTTTCGCCCGGCTGATCCATGCTGCTCATCTCAAAAAACCTCGATTGCGGCGGACCATAGCCTGCCGGCGGCAAAGGGGCTATCACGTCAGCCCCTCAAGGTGAATGACGTATCTCATGCCCGAGCTTCCCGAAGTCGAGACCGTCCGGCGCGGCCTGCAGCCGGCCATGGAAGGCGCCCGGATCGAGCGCCTGGAGCTCCGCCGCGGCGATTTGCGGTTTCCGTTCCAGCCGGATTTTGCCGAGCGGTTGCAGGGGCGAGTGGTCACCAGCCTTGGGCGCCGGGCAAAATATCTGCTCGCGGATCTCGATTCCGGTGACGTTCTTTTGATGCATCTCGGGATGTCCGGCTCGTTCCGCGTCGTTTCCGATGAAGCGAATGTGATGCCTGGCGCCTTCCACCATCCGCGCAGCGACGAGCGGGCGCATGATCACGTGGTCTTCCACATGTCGTCCGGCCCGTCGGTGATCTACAACGATCCCCGCCGCTTCGGTTTCATGAAGATCTTTGCCCGCAGCGAGGCGGAGCAGGAGCCGTTCATCAAGGATATCGGCCCGGAGCCGCTCGGCAATGAATTCGACGCCGCGATGCTGGCGGAAGCCTGCCGTAACAAGAAGACCAGCCTGAAAGCGGCACTGCTCGACCAGACCGTGGTTGCGGGCCTCGGCAACATCTATGTCTGCGAAGCCTTGTTTCGCTCGCACCTGTCGCCGCGTCGCCTTGCTGCGACGCTCGCGACCAAGAAGGGCGAGCCGACCGAGCGCGCGGTGCATCTCGTCGATGCGATCCATGATGTGTTGAATCTCGCCATCAAGGCCGGCGGCTCATCGCTGCGCGACCATCGCCAGACGTCGGGTGAGCTCGGCTATTTCCAGCATTCATTCCAGGTCTATGACCGCGAAGGCGAGCCCTGCAAGACCGATGGCTGCTCGGGCATCGTGAAGCGCTTCGTGCAGAACGGGCGATCGACCTTCTGGTGCCCGAAGTGTCAGAAATAGTCGTCATTGCGAGGAGCGTAGCGACGAAGAAATCCAGCGCCACACGAAGGAAGAACTGGATTGCTTCGCTTCGCTCGCAATGACGGTGTGTAAGGAGCTCTTGCCATGACCGACACTTCCAATCCGTCCGTCCGTTTCAATGACGGCGCTGCCTATGAGCGCATGATGGGGATGTGGAGCCGCCTTGCCGGCGAGGTGTTTCTCGACTGGCTCGCGCCGAAGCAGGATCTTGCCTGGGTCGATGTCGGCTGCGGCAACGGCGCGTTCACCGAGTTGGTCGTGCAGCGCTGTGCGCCGCGCTCTGTCGATGGCGTCGATCCATCCGATGGCCAGCTCGATTATGCACGCAAGCGCGCGGGTACGAAGATCGCGACCTACCGTCAGGGCGACGCGATGGCGTTGCCGTTTGGCGATGATGTCTTCGATGCCGCCGTGATGGCGCTGGTGATCTTCTTCGTGCCGGAGCCGCTGCGCGGCGTTGCCGAGATGGCGCGGGTGGTGAAATCCGGCGGCCTCGTCTCGGCCTATGCCTGGGACATGGATGGCGGTGGTTTTCCGCTGCAGCCCGTGATGCGCGAATTGCGGGCCATGGGTTTTGTCCCGCAGCCGCCGCCCCATCCGGATGCGTCCCGGACCGAAAATCTTGTTGCGCTATGGCAGTGCGCCGGGCTCGTCGATATCGAAACGCGCCGGATCGACGTCACCCGCCACTTCGAGAATTTCGAGGATTTCTGGGCCGCGTCAACGTCCGGCTCCACGGTGAAGCCGGCGGTGGCGGCGATGACGCCTGACGTGCTGGCCGAATTTCAGCAGCGGGTACGGATGCATCTCACCGAACAGCCCGGCGGAGCGATCAGCTACGATGCCTTTGCCAACGCCATCAAAGGGCGGATGCCCGTCTGATATTCATCAATCGGTCGAAACACCGGTAATATTGTCTCAACTTGAGCGGGTGGGTAAATACCGCGATAACCAAGGCGCGCGCGAATGCTCGCCTGGCGGCCGTTTTTGTGGTGGTTGCGGAGTACCGCAGGAGGCCACACGTGTCCGTCGAAAAATTCCTCAGGCAACGCGCCGTCAATGTCGTGGTCGGCGGCCAATATACATTGTCGAACTGGCTCGATCCTGAGGGAAAGCCGCGCAGTTTTGCGTGCCGAACGAGCCGGGTGTCACCATTCCGTATGATCGTGGATGCGCCTGTGGTCGGCCGCCTCGGCGACCGGATCGACACTTACTTCGGCGATTTCGGCAAATTGGAGGGCGAGATCAGCGACACCGTGTCGGGCAGCTTCCTGCTCGAATTGATGCTGACGCGCCCGCAACGGCAGAAGATGTCCGATCAACTCACCTGGCTGGAGAAGCGGCAGAAGGATCCATCCATCAAAGACGGGCGCAAGCAAGCCCGCATCGTGCCGGTGAGCCCGCATTCGATGCTGACCTTTGCCGATGGATCGATGAAGAGTTGCTTCGTGATCGACATGTCATCCTCCGGCGTCGCGGTTTCCGCTGATGTGCAGCCGGAGCTCGGCACGCCGCTCGCTGTCGGTGCCTGCGTTGGCCGCGTGGTGCGTCATCTCGATGGCGGCTTTGCCGTGAAATTCGTCGAGGAGCAGGGCCGCGACGTGCTGGAGCGCCGCGTCATTCGGCCGATGCAGATGCCACGTGCCGCGCGTGCGGTGACGCTGGAGCAGCGGATGGATCGGATGGAAGAGGCGTGAGCTAGTTCAAGCCATCCAGTTCTCGACCTTCAATCCATCCACTCGCTTAAACTCACGGATATTCGCCGTCACAAGCGTTGCATCGATCGAAAGTGCATGGGCCGCGATCAAGAGATCGTTCGGGCCGATCGGTATGCCCTTCAATTCGAGATCGACACGAAGGCGTGCATATTCTTCGTCGGCTGGCTTGCCCAACGCGATGACGTCGAGTTCATTCAGGATTGCATCCACCTGCTGATAGAGCTTGGGAGACCCGCGTTTCATTAAGCCGAAGCGTAGCTCCGCAGACGTCACGATGCTGATGCAAAGCGTTTCGACGCCGATCTTTCTCAGCTTTTGAGCGCATTTGCCGAATGGACTGCGCGCCAGTTCGGACACGATATTGGTGTCGAGCATGTAGCGTGTTGGGCTCACAGCTTGACGTCCGGCAGGGGAAGCAAGCCTTCATCGAGATCCGGAAAAGTCTCATCGAGAGTTTCCAGCGAGTCGAGCACCGCGATCAGGCCGCGCTTGCGCACGGGCTCGATCACCAGCCTGTCACCATCTTGACGCATGATCGCTTCTTCGCCGGGAAGCTCGAATTCAACCGGAATGCGAACGGCCTGGTTGCGGCCATTGCGGAATAGCCTGACGTGACGACCGCCTGACATGGCCATGTCCTCCAGTGGCATATGCCATAAGCATATGCCTGCGGAGCGTCAGTTTCCAGCGCTATTTCCGCACGCAGATCAGCCGCACTATTGATGCCTTGGCATCGCCGGCCTTGCCTGCCTCCGTCGCGATGCCATTGGCTTTCACGAAATTGCGGACAACATCCGCCGGCGCCAGCACGGCCTGCGTTGCGGCGGGCGCTGGGCCGGCGACGACGACGGGCTTCAATTGCGCGAGCCCGGCAAAGGCGCCATCGCCATCGATCGCCGCCGCGCCGGCAAAGCCGATGCCGGGGGCGGGGGACAGTGTCGTTTCATTGGCCGCGCCGGGGGCAGCACCGGCCCTGATACTGCTGACGGCGCTGCCGCCGCCCTGGTTTTGCGGGTCGGCGATGCCGGTGAGGGTGAGCTCCGGCTTCGCAGCACCCGAGCCGAGCGGCAACGGCGTAAGATCGCGCGCGCCATAGATGCGCAGCAGCGCAAGTTCGCGCGTCTTGTCTTCGGCGATCTTGTCGGCATTGCCATGACCGGCCACGGTGATGGACAGGCAGCCATCCACGGCCTGTCGATCGGTCACGATGGCTCCATCGGCGCTCACCACGATGCCGGACGCATACTCGACCTTTTTGCGCGGGGGCGGAGCGGCGGCCTGCGCGCTCGCCGGGAATGCATCGAAGGCCGAGGACATGGCGATCACCACCGGCTCCATGGTGCCTTCGGTGGCTTGATCATAGAGGATGGTGAGGATGCGGACCTCGTCGCCCTTGAGCTGGCCGCGCACGTAAAACTTCTTCTGATTCTGTAGCCCGGACAGCACGAAGAAATCCGGCTTCACCGCGCTGTAGTCGAGCTTGCGGCCGGGCTGCTTGCGCTCGGCTTCGGCGAGTTTCGGCGAGGTCAGGCCTTCCTCCTTGCGGCGTGTCAGCAGCACCTGGATCGTGCCTGATGTGGATTGCCACTTGCTGCCGCTGGAATCGGAGACCTGCTGCGGCACCAGTTTGCCGGGAATGCCGAGTTTTGCGCCGGTGACCATATCGGTGACGATCTTCCAGCCAACATTGTCACGCGGCTTCCTCGCGGCCGCGGCGAGCAATCCGCGTTCCTGCGGATTCAGCACGCCGGTTTCCTTGCCGCCATTGTTCTTCTGGAAGGCCTTGATGCCGTTGACCATGCGGTCGGAAACTTCGCCATTGATGGCGCCGTTATAGTTCCCGGTCCAGGCGAGATCGGACTGGATCGACAGGCGCTCGGCAGCGGTCATGCCCTTGGCGGTGTCCGCGGGCGTCTGCAAGGCGGGGCGGATGGGCACGGTGGCGACCGGTTTCGGCTTCACGGGGGTGCTGGGCGCTGGGGTCTGCGCATGGGCGGCGGAGGCCAGCATCATCATCGCGGTTGCCGACAGTATCGATCTCATGACATGTCCCGTATGAAGCCTGCGATTGATTTTGCGGCAATTAAGCACATCTCGTGGGTCGGAGACAGCGATCTGCGGGTTCAACGCCGTCCTCATGGTGAGGAGCACGCCACAGGCGAGCGTCTCGAACCATGCGTGTGGCGCTCATGGTTCGAGACGCGCGCGGCGGCGGAGCAAGAGCTCCGCCTGAATGCGCGCTCCTCACCATGAGGGGATGAGTTTGGAGCGGAAGAAACGATGCTGAGCGGCGATGAACTCGAGCGCTATGCGCGCCACATCGTGTTGCGCGAGGTCGGTGGCCCCGGCCAGGCGAAGCTGCGCGCAGCAAAAGTTCTGGTGATCGGCGCCGGCGGGCTCGGCGCGCCGGCGCTGATGTATCTCGCTGCCGCCGGCGTGGGCACGCTGGGCGTGGTGGATGACGACGAGGTGTCGTTGTCGAATCTGCAGCGCCAGATCATTCATGCAACGCCGGATATCGGCGCGCTGAAAGTGGATAGTGCCGCGGCGAAGATTTATGCCCTCAACCCGCATGTGAATTTCGTCAAGCATGGCGAGCGGCTGACGGCAGCCAATGCGATGGCGCTGATCGGTGCCTATGACCTTGTGCTCGATGGCTCCGACAATTTCACCACGCGCTATCTGGCGTCGGACGCGTGCTATCTCGCCGGCAAGGCTTTGATCTCCGCGGCCCTCGGTACGTTCGATGCGTCGCTGACGACGCTGCGTCCGCATGAGCGCAACGACAAGGGCGTGCTCAATCCGACCTATCGCTGCCTGTTTCCCGAAGCCCCGCCTGCTGGCACCGTGCCGAGTTGCCAGGAAGCCGGCGTGATGGGCGCGCTGGCCGGCATGATCGGCTCGATGATGGCGCTGGAAGCGATCCGCGAGATCGTGGGCTTTGGAGAGGGGCTGGTCGGACGCCTCTTGATGATCGACGCCCGTTCGATGCGGTTCGAGACGCTGCGCTATGGGCGCGATCCCGCCAATCCGCTGAACGGCGATGCGCCGACGATTACGGATTTGAGTGCTTACCTGTAGGGTGGGCAAAGCGAAGCGTGCCCACCATCATATGCGCGGCACTTGATGGTGGGCACGGCGCAAGAGCGCCTTTGCCCACCCTACATGTTCAGCCACTTGCAGCAGCAACAAGCTTGCCATAGCGCTCGCCATCGCTGCGCAGCTCCGCCTCGAACGCATCGGGCGTGGAGCTGGTGATGGTGACGCCCTGCGCCGCATATTGCTTGATAAGCGCGGGATCGTTGAGCGCCTCTGCAAGATCTTTCGCGATCTGGTTCACGATCGGCTTCGGTGTCGCGCCGGCCGCCAGCATGCCGAACCAGCTGTCATAGGCAAAGTCCGGCAGGCCGGCCTCCGCGAAGGTCGGGACATCGGGCAGTTGCGGCAGGCGGTTCTTGCCGGTGACGGCCAGCGCGCGCAGCTTGCCGGACTGGATGAGGTCGCCGCCGACGTTGAAAAAGGTAAAGGCCATGCTGGTGTCGCCGCGCATGACGCTGACCTGCGATTCCGGCTGCCCGCGATGCGGCACCAGCACCATCTTGGTGCCGGTGAGGCTCTTGAACAGTTCGGCGGCGATGCCGGTGGAACTGCCGACGCCGGCCGAACTGTAGCTGAGCCCGTCGGGCTTTGCCTTCACGGCGGCGATGAATTCGGCGAGCGTCTTGAACGGCGCGTCGGGCGGCACGATCAGGATCACCGCTGTCGTGGCGACGCGACTGATGGCGGCAAAATCCTTGATCGGATCGAAGCCGAGATTCTTGTTCACCACGCCGACCACGCTATGGCCGTTCGACGTCAGCATGATCTGCGAACCGTCGGCAGGGCCCTTGGCAATGCTGCTGACGCCGGCGATGCCCGGCCGGTTCTCGACGATCACCTGCTGCTTCCATTTGGTGGCGAGCTTTTCCGCCACCGTACGTGCGAGAATGTCGGTCATGCTGCCGCCCGAGAACGGCACCACGATGCGGACCATCTGGCTTGGATAGGTCTGTGCAGACGCATTGCTGCCGATCATGGCTGCAGTCGCAGCAATGCCGGAGCCGATCATGAACTGTCGGCGATCCATTGGTTTCCTCCGTGTGAACGAATGCCGGGCTTTCAGCCTCTGGCGGTGTTGGGCAGCGGCATTGCGAGCAACACCACGGCCGGCTTGTTCGTCTCGTTACGCAGCGCACGGATCTCGCCCGATGCGATGCGGCAGGAATCCCAGGGGCTCAGCGTCGCAATGCCGTCCGGCGTTTCGAACGTCACTTCGCCGTGCAGCACCACGTAGAATTTCTCTTCCGGTGAGGCGGAGGGCGTGATGCCGCCGCCGGGCAGGATCTGGCTCATGCCGAGCCACATCACATCGCCCGGCCCGGCCTCGCGGCCCTGCAGGCGGAACATCCGCATGTCGGTATGGCCAGGGGCGTCATAGCGCGGTGCATCGTTCAGGCGCACGACATGCATGGTGCTATCCGTTGGGCTGGAAGACGACACGATCGCGCGACGAGCCGAGCACGGCGGCATAGGCCTCGGCGGCGCGGGTGAGCGGATAGATGGCGTGAGGCTCGATCGGGAATGGCTTGAGTGCGCCGGAAGCGAAGCCGGGCACAAGATCGCGGAGCACGTCCGCGCTCGCGACCGAGGAGAGTGCAAGCGTATCGATGCCGACATAAGTGTGCCGGCCGCGATAGAAGGCGAAGATATCGAACTGCACCGGCTGCTTGACCGAGGCGATGAAAATCTGCCGGCCGAGCAATGCGAGGGATTTTGTGCCGGCCTCGTAATAGGGCTCGCCGACGGTGTTGTAGACGATGTCGGCACCCTTGCCGCCGGTGAGCTCGCGCACGGTGGTGGCGACATCGCTCTTACTGGAATCGATCACCGTGATGTCGCCATGAGCATGGCCGACATAGGCTTCGTTCTTGCGCACGACGCCGATGACGCGGGCGCCCTGCCAAGATGCGATCTGCGTTGCGGCCTGGCCGACCTTGCCGTTAAGGCCGAGGATCAAAACGGTTTCACCAGCCTTCGGCATGCCGGCGCGGCGAAAACCTTCCTGCGCGGTGACGAAGGGCACGCCGATGCCGGCGGCCTCGGTGATGCTGAGATTCGCAGGCTTCTCGACCAGCGCATCGGCCTCGACGACGAGATGCGTGGCATGCGTGCCATCGCGGCGGATGCCGAGATCGCCGGATGAGCCAAAGACGTCCTTGCCGACAAGGTTTTCCGGGCCTTCGATAACGACGCCGGCGAAATCGCGGCCCGGTGTGCGCGGGAAAATTGCATAGGGCATCATCCCGATCGCCGCCTTGGCATCCGATGGATTGACGGCAGCGGCCTTGACCTCGATGAGCGCATCACCCGCGTTCAAGCGCTTGAGCGTGTGCTGCTCGATCGCTGGCGCGATGCGTTCGATCTGTTCGACCTTGGCGTTGAGGCGCAGGCAGGTGGCTGTGGTCATGCTGTCCTCACAAAGCCCGGCCGCCATCGACGACGATCAGTGATCCCGTGGAATAAGTGAGATGCGTCGCGCAAGCGGCGATGGCGCGGCCGACATCATCCGCGGTGGCGACGCGCTTGAGCGGAATGGTGGGCGCCACCTTTTCGAGCGCGGCGGCATCGCGGCCGGGCACGAAATCGGTGGCGACCACGCCGGGCGAGACCGACATCACGCGCACGCTCGGCGCCAGTGCGCGGGCGAGCGATTTGGTCATGGTGTCGATGCCGGCCTTGATGGCGGCATAAGCGAGGTTCGAACCGACGCCATTGAGGCCGGCGATGGAGGAGACGCTGACGATCAGCCCATCGCCGGATGCCTTGAGCATCGGTGCGAAGGCGCGAATGGTGGCGAACTGCCCGCGCCAGTTCACCTTGAACATGTCGTCGATGAACGCGTCGGTCAGCGCATCGAGATCGCCGATGGGAACAGGTTTGGTGTAGCCGGCAGTGTTGACGAGGATATCGCAGCGGCCGAAGGCACGCTCCACGTCGTCAGCCAGCGCATGCAGCGTCTCCGTGTCTTCGACGAGGGCGCGGCGAGCGATATGGCCTTTGCCGGGCAAGTTCGTCAGCAGCGCATTGGCGGCGGCTTCACCGGAGCGCCATGTCACGACAACGGTGGCGCCTTCGGCTGCGAGCATCTGCGCGGCTGCAGCGCCAATGCCGCCGGAGCCGCCGATGATGACTGCAACCTTGCCAGCGAGTGTCTGTGTCATGCGGCGCTCACTTGATCGGAGGATGCGGGAGCGTGGCTTCGCCGGGCTCCATCACAAAAGTGTAGTTGAGGCTGAACGACGCGCCGCTGACATCGGACGCCGGTGGCGTGCCTTCGCCCTTCTTGAAATCGCCGATCAACGCGCGCGTCACGCCGAACACGACGTCGCTTTCCAGATGCTCGTCGTCATCGACGAAGACCTGGGTGATCAGCGTCTTGAAGCCGGGCTTGTAGGCGAGGACATGCAGATGCGCCGGCCGATAGGGATGGCGGAGTTGTGCGGCGAGCATCTCGCCGGTGGGGCCATGGGTCGGCACCGGATAGCCCGCCGGCTTGACCGAGCGGAAGCTGAAGCGGCCATCCGCATCGGTCTCGAACACGCCGCGCAGGTTCATGTCAGCCTGGGTGTCGTCCTGGTTCTCATACATGCCGGCGGGCGAGGCCTGCCAGACATCGACGCGCACGCCGGCGATGGGGGCGCCCTCGGCGTCACGGATCTTGCAATCGACAAACAGCGGCGGGCCCGGCGTCGGCGAACGCACGATGGAGGCGCCATTGTCCATCCGCGGGGCATTGGCGCGCCAGAACGGGCCGAGCAGGGCGGCGGCGGTTTCGCTGGCGCCGTCCTGTCCGTTGTTCAGCAGGCAGACGAGGGTGGAAAGGCCGACGGCGTCGCTGAACAGCACGCCTTCATTATGGGCGTCATTGGTCGCCTGGCCGATCCGGTTGAGGAAATCGATGGCGAATTCGAACTCGGCCTCGGTCAATTGGACGTCGCGGGCGAAGGCGTGGAGATGGTGGACGAAGGACGCCATGATCGTGCGCAGACGATCGTCGGGCGCGCGACTCATGGCGTCGAGAACGACGTCCGTCACGTCCTGTTGACGTGTGATGATCATGGCGTCCTCCCGGTCGATCGGCTCCCACGTTCTCATCCGTTGGGCGGGCGGCGTTTGTGCGCAATCGATTGCATGCACGCTAATGCAATCGATTGCGCGCGTCAAGCGTGGTGTTTAAGATAGGCTCATGGCGGTGGTGACGATCAAGGACGTGGCGCGCGAGGTGGGGGTCCATCCGTCCACGGTCTCGCGTGCGCTCGATCCGGCCCGGCGGGATCGGTTGGGCGAGCCGGTGGTGAAGCGGGTGCTGGAAGCCGCCGAGCGGCTCGGCTACCGGCCGGATGTGGCGGCTGCCAGCCTGCGCAGCGGCCGCTCGAAACTGATCGGCATCGTGGTCCCGGACATTGCCAATCCCGTGTTCTCGCCGATCATCAGCGGGCTCGAGCGTGCGTTGTCGGCCCGGGGCTATGCGCTGATCGTCGCCGACCAGCGGCCCGATCGCCAGGGCGGCAATGACCTCGTGCAGATGCTGATCGCGCGCCGGGTGGACGGCCTGGTGCTGGCCAATGTCGCGCTGAAGGACGACGCGGTGGAGCGCTGCCTGAAGGCGCAGATCCCGGTGGTGCTGGTGAACCGGTCCGAAGGCGAATCGCGCGTGCCGTCGGTGGTGTCCGACGACATGGCGGGGATGACGCTGGCGGTGGAGCACCTCATCGCATCCGGCCACCGCAACATCGTTCATGTCGCCGGCCCGCAATCGCTCTCGACCGGGATGCTGCGTCGTCGCGGTTTCATGGCCGCGATGCGGGCGGCGGGCCTTGATCCCGATGTGGATGATATCGAGGAGGCTGCAGCTTTCACGCGCGAAGCCGGGTTGCCGGCGGCGCGAAGCCTGCTGGCACGGCGGCCTGATGCGACGGCGGTGGTGGCGGCCAATGATCTGCTGGCGCTCGGCGTCTATGAAGCGCTGCGCGAGCAGGGGCGGCGATGCCCGGAGGATGTTTCGGTGATCGGCCATAACGACATGCCGCTGGTCGATCTGGTCGATCCACCCCTGTCCACGGTTCGCATCAGCCATCACGAGATGGGCGAGCGGACCGGGGCACTGTTGCTCGACCTGATCACTGGCACCCATCAGGGCGCGCTGCAGATCGTGACCGCGCCGGTGCTGGTCGCGCGGGAATCGACACGACCAGTGGAAGGCTAAAACATCTTTAGATCTGAACCGAACCACGTCCTCGTGATTGCGAGAAGCGAAGCGACGAAGCAATCCAGACGTCTCGCAAGAAGAACTGGATTGCTTCGTCGCAAGGGCTCCTCGCAATGACGGCCTTCTTACGCCTTCTCGCTGTCCATATGCGCGAGCTGCGCCTCGGGATAGCGATGGCCGGCAGCGGCATCCGCGGGGATCGCCTGCTCCAGTGCTTCCAGATGAGCCGGCGTCAGTTGCACATCCAGGGCACCCAACGCTTCCGTCAGCCGGTCGCGGCGACGGGCGCCCACCAGCGGGACGATATCGCTGCCTTGCGCAGCGACCCAGGCAATCGCCACTTGGGCGACCGAGGCACCGATTTCGCCTGCGATGGCGCGCAGCTTCTCCACCAGCGCCAGATTGTGATCGATATTATCGGCCGAGAAACGCGGGCTCATGCTGCGGAAATCCTGCTTGCCCTGCTCCTTGGTCCAGTGGCCCGAGATGAGGCCGCGCGACAGCACGCCATAGGCGGTGATGCCGATGCCGAGGTCGCGGCAGGTCGGCAGGATGTCTTTCTCGATGCCGCGGGAGATCAGCGAATATTCGATCTGCAGATCGACGATCGGATGCACGCGGGCGGCACGGCGGATGGTGTCGGCGCCGACTTCGGACAGGCCGATATGCTTGACGTAGCCGGCCTTGATGAGATCGGCGATGGCGCCGATCGTGTCCTCGATGGGCACATTCGGATCGAGCCGGGCCGGGCGATAGATGTCGATGGCCTCGACATTCAGCCGCTTCAGCGAATAGGCGACGAAATTTTTGACGGCGATCGGGCGGGAATCGTAGCCGTTCCAGGCCATGTCGGGACCGCGCAGGGCGCCGAATTTCACCGAGATCTGCGCGTTGCCGCGCTTCGGATGGCTGCGCAGGGCTTCGGCGATCAGCATCTCGTTGTGGCCCATGCCATAGAAATCGCCGGTGTCGAGCAAAGTGATGCCGGCCTCGAGCCCGGCGTGGATGGTCGCGATGCCCTCATCACGGTCGGCGGGGCCGTAAAAGTCCGACATGCCCATGCAGCCGAGGCCCAAAGCTGAAACTTCAAGGGGGGAGGTTTTGGAGGCGGTCTTTCCGAGCGTGCGGGTGTCCATAGGAGTGCTCCGTGCTGTCGATGGCGGTCCGTGCCGCCGATGCCGGTCAACATGCGCCGGCTTTGCGGTCCCGATAAGCTGGACAATCCCGAAAGGGTTGTTCACTCTAACGAACAATGAGTGATCTCAATCTCCGCGACCTCTCGGCTTTTCTTGTCGTTGCCCGCACGCGCAATTTTCGACGCGCGGCGGTGGAGTTGCAGGTGTCGGTCTCTAGCCTGAGCCAGCGGCTCCGCGATCTGGAAGACCGGCTCGGCGTTCGATTGCTGCATCGCACAACACGCAGTGTCGCCCTGACTGAAGCCGGGGAATTGCTGCGCACAAAAGTCACCCCAGCCATGGGTGATGTCGATGCTGCACTGCAGCAAGTTCGCGGCTTTGGCTCAGCGGCCTCTGGTCGCTTGCGGATCAACGCCCCTGCACCGGCGGTGGATCTCGTTCTGGCGCCGATGGTGACGCCGTTCCTGCAGCGTTATCCCGATATCCAGCTTGAAATCGTTGCGGAAACGTCGCTGATCGACATTGTTGCCGAGGGGTTCGATGCCGGCATTCGCTATGGCGAGCACCTCGCCCAGGACATGATCGCGATCTCGCTGGGGGCGCCGGAGCGCTACGCCGTCGTGGCTTCACCGCAATATATTGCGCAACATGGGCACCCGGCCATGCCGCAAGATTTGCTGCAGCATTGCTGCATCAGAACCCGCTTTGCCTCCGGCGCGCTCTTGGAATGGGAATTCGAGAAGGACGGTCGCGAGGTCCGGGTGGCGCCCGAACCTGTGTTGATCGCCAACTATTCGCGACTGGGCATCGAAGCGGCCGAAGGCGGTCTCGGCTTCTTCATGACATTCGAGGGCTATATCCGGGACGCAGTGGCGACCGGCCGTTTGGTGAGCGTGCTCGAGGACTGGCTGCCGCCGTTTCCGGGGCCGTTCTTGTATTACCCCAGCCGCCGGCAGCCACCGCCGGCATTGGCGGCGTTCATCAAATTCGTCGGGGAATGGCGGCGGGGCAGGCGCTAGTTCGGGATTTCGGTCGTGGGTTCGCGGGTCTGCCAGAAGGTCAGCACGCGTTGCGCCGTGGCGGGAACCAGCCGTTCGAAATTCTGTCGGGCTTCCTCGACATCGTGCGGCGCCGGTGCCCGGCCGGGGCCAACGCGCAGCGCGATCAGTGCGCGCACCGTTGCCCAGGAAATGCCGATCGATTTGCCCAGGATCAGCATCGGGTCATCGCGGTCGCCCTTCAGGAGCTGGTCGATGGTGGCGATGCGGACGCCGGACATCGCGGCCAGTGCCGCGGCCGTCTCCTCATATTGATGGCCGCGGGCGAAGCGCAGTAGGGCGCCTTCATTCAGCTCCGCGCTGGTCTGCAATTTGCGCACGCTGCGCTCGGCGCTGGCAAAATCGCGTGTCAGCGACAGATGCTGGTTTGAGCCGATGTCCTGCATGGCGCTGTTGATGGCTGCACGCAGCTCCGGCGCTGCGGCGTCGAACAGGCGGCGGCGGACCACCTCGACCGAATGCGCCAGCAGATATTTGAGCTGTTCCGTCGAGAGATCGTCGCGCTGGCCGACGGTGACGGCGAGCACGCCGTCGTCGCCGGCGCGGCGGATCAGGCCGTGATAGCCGAGCTGCGAGAACACGGCGCCTGCATTGCCGGCGACGCGGCGGATCACCTCGCGGTCACCGCGGCGGATGATGATGTCGGTCAGGCGCGGGCCGAGCGTCGGCCGGTCGGAAATCGCCAAAAGATGCGGCTGGCCCTTGGCCTTGGCGATATCGAGCAGAGTCGGCTCATCGATCTGTGGCGAGCGGCGCAGCAGCGGGCCGGCGATCACGATCTCGTCGTCGCGCACCAGCATGGAAATCAGCTGTGGCGGCGCGTTGACCAATTCGGCCAGCCGTTCGGCCAGGATGCGGCGTGCCTCAACCTCGGTCTGGGGGACCAGGCTGGTCAGAATGCTGTCGAACAGGTCCACATGGGACGGCTGAAACCGGGATGCGCCCTGCAGGAACAGGTCGGCAATCTTCCGGACCGCCTCGCCACGGCGCGCGGGATCGCCGTTGCGGACGATTTCCTCAAGCCCAGGGATGAGGGATTTGGCCTCTGCCATTCAGATTACTCAACTACGCCAACACAAAGGCCCGCATAACCTAGAGGGGCTTTGTGAAGGAAGGGTTAGGTTGGAAAGCCATAGATGCCAGAGTTTACAGTCACTTAACACGGAACAGGTTCCGATGCGAGCGGCGCGGCATTGAATCCCGCCCTTGCCGTCCCGCCGAAAAAGGGCTATATCGGCCGCAACTTACAGTTCTCATACAGATCGTTTGAGAGTGGGGCCCCCGGGGACCCGCTCTTTTTTATTACCTGAACCGACCCCAAACCTGGATTGCTGCACGCCCTATGACTGATCCGACCCTGCCCACCATGAATGATGCCGAGCTGCTCGCCGAGCCGCGTCTGGTCGTCGAGCCTGGTGCCGGCGCGCGCGTGGCGGCCATTGCGACGCCGGTGCTCGAAGGCATGGGCTATCGGCTGGTGCGCATCAAGATTTCCGCCGAAGCGGGCTGCACCGTGCAGATCATGGCCGAGCGGCCCGATGGCTCGATGCAGGTCGAGGATTGCGAAGCGATTTCGAATGCGCTGTCGCCGGTGCTCGATATCGAGGATCCGATCCAGCGCGCCTATCGGCTGGAGATTTCATCGCCGGGCATCGATCGTCCCCTGGTGCGTCGTTCGGATTTCGAGCGCTATATCAGCCATCTCGTGAAGGTGGATATGGCGGTTGCCGTCGGCGGCCGTAAGCGTTTTCGCGGCTGGATCAGCGCCGTCGAAGGCGGCGAAGTCCTCATCGACCGCGAAGGCGCGCGCGACGGCGAAGACCCGATCACCCGTTTGCCGATGGAAGATATCGGCAGCGCCAATCTGGTGCTGACCGACGAGCTGGTCGCCGAGTCCATGCGCCGCGGCAAGCATGCCGAGGAAGATCTCAAGCGCGAACTCGGTCTCGCACCGCCGCCGGCGCCGCATGCCAAGCGCAGCGATCCGAAGAAGAGTTTTGCGCCGAAGCCCAAGGGCAAGGCTGCGAAGACTGCCAAGAAGCCGCCGCCGAAAAACACCAAGGCCCACCGCCTCGCCGCTGAAGCCAAGCGCCGCGGCGATATCGATTCCCCCGAAGGAGACTGAGCCATGGCCGCTATCAGCGCCAACCGACTTGAACTCTTGCAGATCGCCGACGCCGTTGCCCGCGAGAAAACGATTGATCGCGGCATCGTCATCTCGGCGATGGAAGAGGCGATCGCCAAGGCAGCGCGCGCGCGTTACGGCTCGGAAACCGATGTTCACGCCGAAATCCATCCGAAGACCGGCCAGCTCTCGCTGACCCGCCACATGCTGGTTGTCGAGGATGTCGAGAACGCGTCGAACCAGATCTCGCTCAACGACGCGCAACGCGCCAATCCGGGTGCGCAGGTCGGCGACACCATCGCCGATACGCTGCCGCCGCTGGAATATGGCCGTATCGCCGCGCAGTCGGCCAAGCAGGTCATCGTGCAGAAGGTGCGCGAAGCCGAGCGTGACCGTCAGTATCAGGAATTCAAGGATCGCATCGGCGAGATCGTCAACGGCGTCGTCAAGCGCGTCGAATACGGCTCTGTCATCGTCGATCTCGGCCGTGGCGAAGCCATCGTCCGCCGCGACGAAATGCTGCCGCGCGAAGTGTTCCGCAATGGCGACCGCGTGCGTGCCTATGTGTTCGACGTGCGTCGCGAGACCCGCGGCCCGCAGATCTTCCTGTCGCGCACCCATCCGCAGTTCATGGCGAAGCTCTTTGCGCAGGAAGTGCCGGAAATCTATGACGGCATCGTCGAGATCAAGGCGGTTGCCCGTGATCCCGGTTCGCGCGCCAAGATCGGCGTGATCTCGCGTGACTCGTCGGTGGATCCGGTCGGCGCCTGCGTCGGTATGCGCGGTTCGCGCGTGCAGGCCGTGGTGAACGAGCTGCAGGGCGAAAAGATCGACATCATTCCGTGGTCGCCGGATATCGCCACCTTCGTGGTGAACGCGCTGGCGCCGGCGGAAGTCTCAAAGGTCGTCATCGACGAAGACCGCGAGCGTATCGAAGTCGTGGTGCCGGACACCAACAACCAGCTCTCGCTGGCCATCGGCCGCCGCGGCCAGAACGTGCGCCTCGCTTCGCAGCTGACCGGCTGGGACATCGACATCCTCACCGAGCAGGAAGAATCCGAGCGTCGCCAGGCCGATTTCGAAAACGCCACCCGTGTGTTCATGGAAGCGCTGAATGTCGACGAAGTCGTCGGCCAGCTGCTGGCCTCGGAAGGCTTCACCAATGTCGAAGAACTGGCGCTGGTGGATGCCAAGGAACTGTCCAGCATCGAAGGCTTCGACGACGAGACCGCCGACGAGCTGCAGAGCCGTGCGCGCGAATATCTCGAACAGCAGGAAGCCGAGCTGAGCGCCCGTTGCAAGGAGCTCGGCGTCGATGAAGCGCTGCGCGACGTGCCCGGCGTGACGCTGCAGATGATGGTCAAGTTCGGCGAAAACGACGTCAAGACCGTCGAAGACCTCGCGGGCTGCGCCACCGATGACATCGTCGGCTGGACCGAGCGCAAGGAAGGTTCCGAGCCGGTGAAGCATGCCGGCTATCTCGATGCCAACGAGATGTCGCGTGAAGACGCCGAGCGGATGATCATGGAGGCCCGTGTCGTGGCCGGCTGGATCACCCGTGAGGATCTGGATGCGGGCGCCGAGCCCGAGTCCGAAGAAGCCGAAGCGTAAGGACATGCCGCACGCATGCTTGCCATTGCTGACCCCGCAGATCTTGATCGCGGCCCCCGAGACACCAAATCGGGGACTGAGCGGATGTGCGTGGTCTCACGGCAGGTGCGTCCGATCGATGAACTGATCCGTTTCGTCCTGTCGCCCGCGGGCGAGCCTGTTCCCGACCTCAAGCGCAAGCTGCCGGGCCGGGGCATGTGGATTTCGGCCTCGCATGAGGCCGTGGCCACGGCGGTGAAACGCAATCTGTTCGCCCGGGGCTTCAAGACCAACGTCAATCCGTCGGCGGATCTCGCCGATGAAACCGATAAATTGATGCTGCGCGGCGTGATCGAGGCATTGGCCATGGTGGCCAAGGCCGGGTCGGTCGTCTCGGGATTCACCAAGGTCGAGGACGCTTTGCGGCGTAATACGGCCGGAATCTTGTTGCATGCTACCAACGGTGCCGCCGACGGCATCCGCAAACTGGACGGCATTGCCCGCCAGAACGCCGAATTCGACGACCAAGCCGCGCCGATTCCCATCATTTCGTTGCTTCATAGCGACGAATTGGATTTGGCATTGGGGCGGTCAAATGTGATACATGCTGCCGTGCTGACAGGCCCGGCGGGCAAAACGTTCCTGTCGCGCAGCCAGAACCTGGTCCGATACCGGATGGCTGACGCTGACATCAACGCAAGCGCCAAACCATCGAAGACCCATGCGTCGCCGGACACGGCGCCGCCGGACGACGATTTCGCCGATTGAAATTCGAACGATGACGAATGTGCGACCGCGCACACCGCAAAAGGACTAGGACTGCTGAATGGTTGATACGAAAACGCCTGGCGACAAGACTCTGAGCGTTCCCAGCAAGACCTTGACGCTGAAGCCGCGCGTCGAGCAGAGCACTGTGCGCCAGAGCTTCAGCCAGGGCCGTAGCAAGCAGGTGGTCGTCGAGAAACGCGGCAAGCGCCGCATTCCCGGTGAAGCCGCCGTGAGCACGCCTGAACCGGCTGCACCCGCTCCCGCGCCGACACCTGCTCCGGCCGCGCCTGTTGCTGCTGCGCCGGCGCCTGCCGCGCCGAAGCCTGCTGCACCGGCTCCTGTTGCTGCCGCTCCTGCGCCGACGCCTGCTGCTGCTCCGGTGGCTCCGGCTCCTGTGGCTGCTGCGCCGGCGGCTCCCGTGCGCGCCGCTGCACCGGCCGCGCCGGTTCGTCCGGCTGCGCCTTCGGCTCCGGTCCGAACCTCGTCGTCCGGCTCGTCGTCCCGTGCGCCCTCGGCTCCCTCGCGTTCGGCTTCGCCGCCGCCGCGTGGTGGTTCGGGCCGCCCGCAGCCGCCGCAGCGCTCAGGCTCCGGCGTCGTGCTGCGCACGCTGACTGAGGAAGAGCGTAACGCCCGCGCCAGCGCGCTCGCCGATGCGCGCGCCCGCGAAGTCGAAGAGCGCCGTATTGCCGAGGCCGAAGCGGCCCGCCGCAATACCAAGGAATACAAGGAGCAGATGGAGCGCGAAGCTGCCGAGGCCCGTCGCAAGGCCGAGGAAGAGCGCCATCGTCTGGAAGAAGAGGCCAAGCGCAAGGCGGAAGCCGAAGCCAAGCGCCGCGAGGCCGAGGCGGAAGCCAAGGCCAAGGCCGCTGCCCGCACCAACACCACCGCCCGCGCGCCGATCGCCACGACGTCCGGCCGTCCGGCCGTTGCTGCCGATGGCAGCGACGAGGACGAGGCGCCGCGCGTCATTCGCCGCCCCGGCAGCCCGGCCCGTCCGGTCATGGCGCCGAAGATGGCCGCCAAGCCTGGTCCGCAGAAGGAACGTGGCCGTCTCACCGTCGTCACCGCGCTGTCGGCCGGCGACGTGCGCGAGCGTTCGGTCGCCTCGTTCCGTCGTCGTACCCAGCGCCTGAAGGGTCATCAGTCGAACGAGCCGAAGGAAAAGCTCGTCCGCGAAGTGATCATTCCGGAAGCGATCACCATCCAGGAACTCGCGAACCGCATGGCGGAGCGCGCGGTGGACATCATCCGCATGCTGATGAAGCAGGGCGCGATGCACAAGATCACCGACGTGATCGATTCCGATACCGCGCAGCTGATCGCCGAAGAACTGGGCCACACCGTCAAGCGCGTCGCCGCGTCGGACGTTGAAGAAGGCCTGTTCGACGTCGCCGATGACTCGACGGATACGGAAACCCGTTCGCCGGTCGTGACCGTCATGGGTCACGTGGACCACGGCAAGACCTCGCTGCTCGACGCGCTGCGTCAGGCCAATGTCGTGTCGGGTGAAGCCGGTGGCATCACCCAGCATATCGGCGCCTATCAGGTCACCTCGCCGGAAAGCGGCAAGAAGATCACCTTCATCGATACGCCGGGCCACGCCGCGTTCACCGCGATGCGCGCCCGCGGCGCCAAGGTCACCGACATCGTCATCCTCGTGGTGGCGGCCGATGACGGCGTGATGCCGCAGACGATCGAAGCCATCAACCACGCCAAGGCGGCGGGTGTCCCGATCATCGTGGCGATCAACAAGATCGACAAGCCGGATGCGAAGGCGGAGCGCGTGCGCACCGAGCTTCTGCAGCACGACGTGCAGGTCGAATCCTTCGGCGGCGACGTCGTCGACGTCGAAGTGTCGGCGAAGAACAAGACCAATCTCGACAAGCTGCTCGAAATGGTTGCGCTGCAGGCCGAAATTCTCGACCTCAAGACCAATTCGGAGCGTCCGGCGGAAGGCACCGTGATCGAAGCCAAGCTCGATCGTGGTCGTGGTCCGGTGGCCACCGTGCTGGTTCAGCGCGGCACGCTGCGCATCGGCGACATCATCGTGGCCGGTTCGGAAATGGGCCGTGTCCGCGCGCTGATCTCCGACCAGGGCGAGCAGATCACCGAAGCCGGTCCGTCGGTTCCGGTCGAAGTGCTCGGCTTCAACGGTCCGCCGGAAGCAGGTGATCGTATGGCCGTCGTGGTCAACGAAGCCCGCGCCCGCGAGATCACCGACTATCGTACGCATCAGAAGCGTGAGAAGTCCGCCGCATCCGCCTCCGGCATGCGCGGCTCGCTCGAGCAGATGATGAGCCAGCTGAAGACCTCGGGCCGCAAGGACTTCCCGCTGGTCATCAAGGCCGACGTGCAGGGCTCGCTGGAAGCCATCCTCGGCTCGCTGGAGAAGCTCGGCACCGACGAAGTCGCTGCCCGCATCCTGCATGCAGGCGTCGGCGGCATCTCGGAATCGGACGTCACGCTGGCGGAAGGCTTCAACGCCGCCATCATCGGCTTCTCGGTGCGCGCCAACAAGGAAGCGACCGCGCTGGCCAAGCGCAACGGCATCGAAATCCGCTACTACAACATCATCTACGATCTCGTGGATGACGTGAAGAAGGCCATGTCCGGCCTGCTCGCGCCGACGCTGCGCGAAACCATGCTGGGCAATGCGCAGATCCTCGAAGTGTTCAACATCTCGAAGGTCGGCAAGGTTGCGGGTTGCCGCGTCACCGACGGCACCGTGGAACGCGGCGCGAATGTGCGCCTGATCCGCGACAACGTCGTCGTTCACGAAGGCAAGCTATCGACGCTGAAGCGCTTCAAGGACGAAGTGAAGGAAGTTGCGTCAGGCCAGGAATGCGGCATGGCGTTCGAGAACTACTCCGACATGCGTGCCGGTGACGTGATCGAGTGTTATCGCATCGAGACCATCCAGCGCTCGCTGTAAGTCCAAGTCTTACAGACAGCCGGATTTAAGTAAGGACGTCATGCCCGGCGTAATCATGCCGGGCATCCACGTCTTTCGTTTTCACAGCACTAGACGTGGATGGCCGGGATACTCCCGGCCATGACGTCGCTTTATTGTGGCTAGGACAGATGCCCAAGCATCATCAAAAGTCTGCGACGCCCGGCGGCTCGCAGCGTCAATTGCGCGTCGGCGAACTGATGCGCCACGCGATCGCCGATATCCTCTCGCAGGGTGGGGTCTACGATCCCGTGCTGCAGACCAACATCATCACGGTGCCGGAGGTGCGGATGTCTCCGGACCTCAAGCTGGCCACCGTCTATGTGATGCCGCTCGGCGGCAAGAACACCGAGCCCGTGCTGAAGGCACTGGCTGCGAACAAGAGCTTCCTGCGCACCGAAGCTGCGCATCGGGTGAACCTGAAATACGCGCCCGATCTGCGCTTCCGCATCGACGAACGTTTCGACGAAGCCGAGCGCATCGACAAACTCTTGCGCACCCCCGCGGTGGCGCGTGACCTCAAACAAGACCCAGATAAAGACTCGGACAACGAAGAATGACTGTGACGACGATCAAGACCGAAACCGGCGTGGAAGTGTCGCCACTTCCGCAGGGCGCCCAGACGCCGCGCGGCCATAATGATCCGCGCCATCAGGGCGGCAAGCAACGCCAGGGTCAGGTTCGCCGCGACAAGCGCGACGTCCATGGCTGGGTCATTCTCGACAAGCCGCTCGGCATGACCTCGACCCAGGCGGTCGCGGTCGCCAAGCGTCTGTTTCAGGCCAAGCGCGCCGGCCACGCCGGCACCCTCGATCCGCTCGCGTCCGGCGGCCTGCCGATTGCGCTGGGCGAAGCCACCAAGACCGTTCCTTTCGTGATGGATGGCCGCAAGCGCTATCGCTTCACCGTCGCCTGGGGCGCCGAGCGCGATACCGACGACACCGAAGGCCGTGTCACCCAGACCTCGGACGCTCGGCCAACGGCCGAGCAGATCCGCGCACTGCTGCCGCAATTTACCGGCAATATCGAGCAGACCCCGCCGCAATATTCGGCCATCAAGATCCAGGGCGAGCGCGCCTATGACCTCGCGCGCGACGGCGAGACCGTCCCGCTGGTGCCGCGCCCCGTTGTGATCCACGAATTAGTGCTGACAGAACAACCAGATAACGACCATGCCGTGTTCGAGGCCGAGTGCGGCAAGGGCACCTATGTGCGCGCGCTGGCCCGTGACATCGGCCGCCTGCTCGGCTGCTACGGCCACATCTCGTCGCTGCGCCGGACCCTGGTCGGACCCTTCGCCGAAGCTGACATGATTCCACTGGCAGAATTGGAGGCTTTGTGCGATAGAGCCGCGTCTGGCGAGGGAAACCTCGCCGACGCGCTACTGCCCGTTGAGACCGCGCTGGACGACATCCCGGCGCTGGCCGTCACACGGTCGGATGCGGCAAGGCTCCATCGGGGCCAGGCCGTCTTGTTGCGCGGACGGGATGCGCCTCATTGCAATGGCACGGTTTATGTCACGGTGTCGGGCCGGTTACTGGCCCTCGCCGAACTCAGCAATGGTGAACTCATCCCCAAGCGCGTGTTCAACCTTTCCGGATTGACTGCCAATCCGGTGCAAAAAGAAAGTCACTGACGATGTCGATTGCCGCAGAACGCAAAGCGGAAGTCATCAAGAACTCGGCCCTCAAGACCGGCGATACCGGTTCGCCTGAGGTTCAGGTTGCCATCCTCTCGGAGCGCATCGTGAACCTCACCGAACACTTCAAGACCCACACGAAGGACAACCATTCCCGTCGTGGTCTGCTGAAGCTGGTGTCCACCCGTCGTTCGCTTCTCGATTACATCAAGAAGAAGGACGAGGCCCGGTACAAGGCCCTGCTCGCAAAGCACAACATTCGCCGCTAAGCGAATTGACGCGCGCATCGTTTGCGCGCGTTTTCGCATGGACGATCCTCAAAAGATTCCCATGCCATCACGTAGTGCAGGCCAGAGTGGCCCGCACGATAGCGTCCAGCCGCAATCCGGCAGCTGGGCGATGACGGGCAAGGAGCCTGTCGCGCGGCGTGGAGCTAGAAGGCTCCAAACCGCGACCATCGGAAGGATGGACGCCATTCGAAATTCACAAGCCAGAACTTCAGAAGGTTTGGCAGGCTCGCTGGACGCCGATTTCGCAAAGGTTGCGAAGCGTCTCGGAGTCTTGCGCAATTCTTCTGAAGCTCTGGCTTTTGTTTTTTCGGCGCCACGCCTTTCGTGAACCCATGAAAGATTCCAAACATGTTTAAACCTCATTCCGTCGAGATCGATTGGGGCGGCCGTCCGCTCAAGCTGGAAACCGGCAAGATCGCCCGTCAGGCTGACGGCGCCGTCATGGCCACCTATGGCGAGACCATCGTTCTCGCGACCGTCGTTGCCGCGAAGTCCCCGCGCGAAGGCGTCGACTTCCTGCCGCTGACCGTCGACTATCAGGAAAAGGCCTACGCAGCCGGCCGCATTCCCGGTGGCTACTTCAAGCGTGAAGGCCGTCCGACCGAGAAGGAAACGCTGGTTTCCCGCCTGATCGACCGTCCGATCCGCCCGCTGTTCGCCGATGGCTGGCGCAACGAAACCCAGGTGATCGTGACCGTGCTCTCGCACGACATGGAAAACGATCCCGACGTGCTGGCCATGGTCGCCGCCTCGGCTGCGCTGACCCTGTCGGGCGCACCGTTCAAGGGCCCGATCGGCGCTGCCCGCGTCGCTTTCGCCAATGACGAATACATCCTCAATCCGACCCTCGACGAGATGACCGACACCCAGCTTGAGCTGGTCGTCGCCGGTACGTCGGATGCGGTGTTGATGGTGGAATCGGAAGCCAAGGAGCTTTCGGAAGAAATCATGCTCGGCGCCGTGATGTTCGGTCACCGCCACTTCCAGCCGGTGATCAAGGCGATCATCGAGCTCGCCGAGAAGGCCGCCAAGGAGCCGCGCGAAGTCACCGTCGTCGATGACAGCGCGCTCGAAAAGGAAATGCTCGGCATGGTCGAGCAGGAACTGCGCGCCGCTTACGCCATTCCGGTGAAGCAGGACCGCTACGCCGCTGTCGGCGTCGTGAAGAAGAAGGTCATGGATCACTACTTCCCGGAAGGGAAGGAGCCCGCTTACGACAAGCTGCGCGTTGCCGGCGTGTTCAAGGAGCTGGAATCCAAGATCGTGCGCTGGAACGTGCTCGACACCGGCAAGCGCATCGACGGTCGCGACAACAAGACCGTTCGCAGCATCCTGTCGGAAGTCGGCGTGCTGCCGCGCGCCCACGGTTCGGCGCTGTTCACCCGCGGTGAAACCCAGGCCGTGGTCGTCACCACGCTCGGCACCGGTGAAGACGAGCAGTATATCGACTCGCTGGCCGGAACGTACAAAGAGACGTTCCTGCTGCACTACAACTTCCCTCCCTACTCGGTCGGTGAGACCGGTCGTCTGGGCGGCACCAAGCGTCGCGAAATCGGCCACGGCAAGCTCGCCTGGCGCGCGATCCGTCCGGTGCTGCCGGGCCACCACGAATTCCCCTACACCATCCGCGTGGTGTCGGAGATCACCGAGTCGAACGGTTCGTCCTCGATGGCCTCGGTCTGCGGCGCGTCGCTCGCGCTGATGGATGCCGGCGTGCCGTTGAAGCGTCCGACGGCGGGTATCGCCATGGGCCTGATCCTCGAAGGCGAGCGCTACGCGGTTTTGTCGGACATCCTGGGTGATGAAGATCACCTCGGCGACATGGACTTCAAGGTGGCCGGTACCGAAGTCGGCATCACCTCGCTGCAGATGGACATCAAGATCGCCGGTATCACCGAAGAGATCATGAAGGTCGCTCTCGGCCAGGCGAAGGATGGTCGTATCCACATCCTCGGCGAGATGGCGAAGGCGCTCACCAATGCCCGCGCCGAGCTCGGCGAATATGCACCGCGCATCGAGACCTTCAAGATCGCCACCGACAAGATCCGTGAAGTGATCGGCACCGGCGGCAAGGTGATCCGCGAGATCGTCGAAAAGACCGGTGCCAAGGTCAACATCGAAGACGACGGCACCGTGAAGGTGGCTTCGTCGGACGGTGAGGCCATGAAGGCGGCCATCAAGTGGATCAAGTCGATCGCTTCCGATCCGGAAGTCGGCCAGATCTATGAGGGCACCGTCGTCAAGGTGATGGAGTTCGGTGCATTCGTGAACTTCTTCGGCGCCAAGGATGGTCTCGTGCATATCAGCCAGCTCGCCGCCGGCCGCGTGCAGAAGACCTCGGACGTCATCAAGGAAGGCGACAAGGTCAAGGTCAAGCTGCTCGGCTTCGACGATCGCGGCAAGACGCGTCTGTCGATGAAGGTCGTCGACCAGGAGACTGGCGAAGACCTCGAAGGCAAGCAGAAGGCTGAGGGCGAGGCGGCTCCGGCTGCTGAGTAAGCTTTCTGAGAGAGAATGAGAAAAGGGCGGCCGAGAGGCCGCCCTTTTTGTTTCTGTAGTAGTGGTCTCCCTCCCTCAAGCGGCGAAGCCGCGCAGTGGGGAGGGTGGCGCGTAGCGCCGGGTGGGGTCTCTCCCCACGGTAGGACGGAGCGTGTGGATAGACCCCACCCGTCCTTCGCTTCGCTCAGGCCACCCTCCCCGCTGCGCGTGGCTATGCCACGCTTGGGGGAGGGAGAACCGCGCGCTACTTCACGTTCCCCAATCCCAACGCATCCACCATCACCCGAAACACTTCCGTATTATCCATCTGCCCCTTCACGCGATCGCTGCCCGGTCCCGTCGCGGTCAGGATCACGTCCTCACCCGAATGCACGCTCGCATTCATCATCGCCGGCAGATTGCCCAGCCGCAGCATCGCGCCCGGCGCATTCTTGTACTTCTCATTCGCGGTAAACGTATTCGGCGCCTCGCCCTTCTGGGTCGGCTCGAACGGTCCATCCAGCTTCGGCCGCAGCGTCTCGTAGTGATCGGGCAGGCTCGCCGACATGATCGCCAGCCGTCGGCTCACATCCACGCGCGAAGGATAACCCTCCGCATCCGGCGCCGGATAATTCGGGAAGCCGGCCCTGTCATAGACGCCGATCCGCTCGCGCAGCGGCAGGTTGGTCTCCACGCTCATGTCGTCATTCACGGTACCGACCAGGCTGTTCGGATGGCTGTGATCCGACACCACAAGGATCAACGTGTCGTCGCCGCGCTTCGCTGCCCATTCCTTGGTGAGCTTCACCGCATTGTCCAGCATGATCACGTCATAGGTGGCGCGGTCGAAATCCAGCAGATGCGCATATTTGTCGATCATGCCGGATTCCACCAGCAGCACAAACCCCTTGTCGTTGCGCGACAGCACGTTGAGTGCGGCCTGCACCTGTTCGGTGAGATCCGGCTGCTCCGGATATTTCTTCACGCCGCCGCCCTTGAGGAATTTGCGGTCGAGCACGCCGTCCATATTGCCGGGCGTGAACAGGCCGAGCAGTTTTGTCGTGTCCGCTTTGTCGGCCGCGGCTTTCAATTCGCCAGCGGTCTTCACATAGGGATAGCCGGCCTCCTTGAATTTCGCGATGTAGTCGACCTCGTCGGCGCGCTTGCCGATATCGACGGCGCGCGGCAGGAAGTTCGCGGCACCGCCGCCGAGGATGACGTCAGGCTTCGCGGCAAACATCTGCGCGACGATCTCGTCATAGGCCGCGCGGCGGCGCGTATGCGCGACCATCGAGGCCGGCGTGGCGTCCTGGATTTCGGTATTGGTCACGATGCCGACGGCGAGATCGAGCTTGCGTTTCACCAGCGAGGTGATGGTCTCGACCTTGGGATCATCGAACACATTGGCGGTGCGATCCGCATAGACGCCGAGGGCGTTGGTCGCGCTCTTGTGGCCGGTCGTATAGGCGCTGGCCGAATTCGCCGAGTCGGTGATGATCGAATCTGTGCCCGCGGTGCCGACCAGCGCCATGTTCGGCATATCGTCGATGGCGAGCTTGCCGCTGCTCTTGCCTTCCTTGATGCCCTTGGACAGGATTCGTGCCGCCACGCGATGCGACAGCGACATGCCGTCGCCGACAAACAGGATCACGTTCTTCGCCTTGCGGGCGCCGGTGTCATACACGTTCCAGGTCACCGACTTGGTAAAGTTGCCAGCAGTCACATCGATCTTGTAGGCGCCGGGCTTGTCGAGCACGACATCGCGCAGCACCAGCGCCGATTGATCTTTATTGTCTTCGCGCTCGATATAGTCGGCGCTCTTGCCGAAGGCTGAAGCCTGATCGGCGCCGTTGATCGTCACCTTGATGTCGGACGCTGCGATCTTTTCGGGGAGTTCGACCTTGAAATCGAACTTCGCGCCTTTGAGGATTTCCGCGCGATCGAGTGGGTAGATCGTCTGTGCGTAGGCGGAGGCACCCATGAAAAAGGCCGCGAATGCGGCCAGCGAAATGGTCTTGGTCATGGAAATCCCTCCAGTGGCGTTCTGTCGCAGATGATCTCCATCAATAAAACGACCGGATGTCACGTCAATGACATCCGGCCCAAACATCTCCGTCCCTCATGGTGAGGAGCGCGCTTTTGCGCGCGTCTCGAACCATGAGATGGCTTGGCTTCCGAGCTCGCGGCCATCCTTCGAGACGCGCGAAGACGCGCTCCTCAGGATGAGGGTTGGAGTATCGTCCAGAGCGCCTACTCTTTGCCCAGCTTCGGGATGTTCGCGCCTTCGCCGGCGCTGATCAGGCCGGTCTTGGAATAGATGTTCAGCTTCGCGCGCGTGTCGGTGATATCCAGATTCCGCATCGTCAACTGACCAATGCGATCCGCCGGCGTGAACGGCGCATCCTCCACCTTCTCCATGCTCAGGCGTTCCGGCGCATAGGTCAGGTTCGGGCTCTGCGTATTCGCGATCGAATAGTCGTTGCCGCGGCGCAGTTCGAGCGTCACTTCGCCGGTGATGGCGCGGGCCACCCAGCGCTGTGCGGTCTCGCGCAGCATCAAAGCCTGTGAGTCGAACCAGCGGCCCTGATACAGCAGGCGACCGAGCTTCATGCCGTTCACGCGATACTGCTCGATGGTGTCTTCGTTATGGATACCGGTGACGAGGCGCTCATAGGCGATGTGCAGCAGCGCCATGCCCGGTGCTTCATAGATGCCGCGGCTCTTGGCCTCGATGATGCGGTTCTCGATCTGGTCGCTCATGCCGAGGCCGTGGCGGCCGCCGATCGCATTGGCTTCGAGGAACAGCGCGACGGAGTCGGTGAAGGTCTTGCCGTTCAGCGCGACGGGCTGGCCTTCCTCGAATCGCACAGAGACGCGCTCGGCCTTGACCGCGCAATCGTCCTTCCAGAACGGCACGCCCATGATCGGATTGACGATGGTGATGCCGCTATCGAGATGTTCGAGATCTTTTGCTTCATGGGTCGCACCGAGCAGGTTGCTGTCGGTGGAATAGGCTTTCTCGGCGCTCATCTTGTAGGCGAAGCCATGCGCCGTCATGAAGGCCGACATTTCGGCGCGACCGCCGAGCTCGTCGATGAACTGGTCGTCGAGCCAGGGCTTGTAGATCTTCAGCTCGGGATTGGTGAGCAGGCCATAACGATAGAAGCGCTCGATGTCGTTGCCCTTATAGGTGGACCCATCGCCCCAGATATTGACGCCGTCTTCCTTCATGGCCGAGACCAGCATCGTGCCGGTCACCGCGCGGCCGAGCGGGGTGGTGTTGAAATAGGTGATGCCGCCGGTGGAGACATGGAAGGCGCCGGCCTGGATCGCGGCGATGCCTTCATGCACCAGCTGCTGGCGGCAATCGACCAGCCGGGCCTTCTCGGCGCCGAACTCCATCGCCTTGCGCGGAATCTCGTCGTAATCGGCCTCGTCGGGCTGGCCGAGATTGGCGGTGTAAGCGAAGACCTTGGCGCCCTTCTGCTTCATCCAGAGCAGCGCCGCCGACGTATCGAGGCCGCCGGAAAAGGCGATGCCGACATTCTTGCCGGTGGGGAGGCTTTTCAGGATCGTGGTCATGGGGCGTCCAATCGAGGCTGGTTTTCGCGGTCAGCGATAGCGCGATGGGGCAAACGGCGTCAACGCGGGAACCGACGCTTGTCGCTTGGCTCCTTGCTGTCGTCACCCGGCTTGACCGGGTGACCCAGTACACACCGCGGCTTCAGAGTTTACTGGGTTGCCCGGTCAAGCCGGGCAACGACAGGCGGGGGCAACCTAGTCGTGATGCTGTTCGGTAATCCGGTTGCCCATCGTCGGCTTCGGCGGATTCTTGCCGGACAGCATCCGGCGCCGCCAGGCATAGCCGGGCCAGGCGAGTTTGGTCAGCCAGCGGTCGATGCCCTCGTCCGTCATCCGGGTTCGTGGCCAGCGGTAGATCCATCCGTGAATGAGCCAGATCACCAGAAACGAGGCCAATCCGGCGATCGTCACATCGGTGAAAAAGTGCCCGCCGAAGGCCATCCGCCAGCCGGAGGTGGCGAGACCGAACACCGTCGCCGCCGCATAGGCGGCCGGGCGCAGGCTGGGCGGAGCGAGCGAGGCCGGTGCATAGGTCCAGAACGCCGTCGCGCCTTCGCCGGAGAAGAACGAACAGTTGCGCCGGCATTCGCCGCTCGGGTCCCACCAGGCCTTGAACTGCCAGGGGCCGCCGAATTCGGTCACGGAGACGGGCCGCGGCCGATCCCAGAAGCTCTTGAAGGTGAAATTGGTGAGGAAGCCGGCGGACATCAGCATGGTGAGGACCAGGAAGGCCATGGTGCGGCCCTTCACCAGCAGCGGCCGGTTCGGCCAGATCAGCTTGACGATCAGCGCCAGGATCGAGGGGGCCACGAAGGCCCATGCGATCCACATGGCCGCGTGGCGGGCGAATTGCGCATAAGGCAGCCCGGAATAGGCGAAACCGCCGGCGTTCGGCGAATAGAACAGCGCCGCGAGCTTGAGATCGAGTTCGGGCCAGACGCCGAAAATCACGAGAATCGCTGCAAGCAGCACGAGCGCAATGAGGAGGCCGGTCCGGTTCATGGCGGGCGGTTTATCCGAGGCGTGGGGGGAAGGAAAGTTAAAGCGCTATAACTTTGCCGTGGCATCCGGCTGCGGCGGCAGGCGTCGCGGCTGCTTCCATGCGCCGGCCTTGCGGCCCGCGATGACCCAATAGATCAGCCCGGCCACGATGCCTGCGCCGGTCATCACTTCCAGGTGACGGCGTACAATGCCATCGAATGTCATGGTGGTGGTGTCGTAGGGGATCAGGCCGAGGTAACAGGCGAGCCCCACCACGCCGCCGCCAAGCGCATAGGCCAGCACGCTGCGGATGTTGAAGCTCTCGGTGATCACGACAACGATGAGTGCGGGGATCAGGGCGAAGCCCGAGAAGAAGATGAAGCCGAACCCGATCAGGACATTGAACGCATCGGCATTCACGATCCCGGTGTCCATGGCGCTGAGTTCGGGGAACAGGATCGAGAAAATGATGATCGTGCCGCCGACCATGCAGGCCACGCAGAAAGCGAAGATGATGACGATGATGCGGCCGATCAGGGACATGAAGGCTCAGTCTTTCTGTCCGTCAGCGCCCGAAACTCCGCCCTCATCCTGAGGAGCCGCGAAGCGGCGTCTCGAAGGATGGTGTGTGTGGCCCATGGTTCGAGACGGCGCTGCGCGCCTCCTCACCATGAGGGAAGCGTGTGTGGCGCGAGCGCGCATCAATCCGTCATCGCCATCGCGCGCAACGCCTGGCGTTCGCGGGCCGACAGCTTTTCCGTTTCCGACTTCAGCTGCCCACACGCTGCCAGAATGTCGCGGCCGCGCGGCGTGCGCACCGGCGAGGAATAGCCGGCATTGAAGACATATTCCGAGAACGCCTCGATCTGCGCCCAGTCGGAACATTCGTAGCGGGTGCCCGGCCACGGATTGAACGGGATCAGATTGATTTTTGCGTGGATGCCCTTGAGCATCTTCACCAGCAGTTTTGCATCTTCCAGTGAATCATTGATGCCCTTCAGCATCACATATTCAAACGTGATGCGTCGCGCGTTCGATGCGCCGGGATAGTCGCGGCACGCCTGCAGCAAGTCCTTCAGCGGATATTTCTTGTTGAGCGGCACCAGCTCGTTGCGCAACTCGTCGCGCACCGCATGCAGCGAGATCGCGAGCATGACGCCGATCTCGTCGCCGGTGCGCGAGATGTTCGGCACCACGCCGGACGTGGAGAGCGTGATGCGTCGGCGCGAGATGCCGATGCCTTCATTGTCGGAGACGATCAAGAGCGCGTCGCGCACCGCGTCGAAATTGTAGAGCGGCTCGCCCATGCCCATCATCACGATATTGGTGATGCGGCGATTGGCGTTCGGGGTGTCGCGGTCGGCCCAGTCGTTCAGCCGGTCACGCGCCACCATGATCTGACCGACGATCTCCCCCGGGGTCAGGTTGCGCACCAGCCGCTGGGTTCCCGTATGGCAGAACGAGCAGTTCAGCGTGCAGCCGACCTGCGAGGAAACACAGAGCGTGCCGCGGTCGGTCTCGGGAATGTAGACGCACTCGACCTCATGGGCGCGCTCGCCATGGGTGCCCGAGGGCAGCTTCAGCAGCCATTTCCGGGTGCCGTCATTGGAAATCTGCTCGACCGCGACTTCCGGCCGATCGACCGTGAAATGCTGCTCGAGCTCGGCGCGCATGTCCTTGGATATGCTGGACATTTCGGCGAAGCTCTGGACCCCGCGATAATACAGCCAGTGCCAGATCTGCTGGCTGCGCATCTTCTGCTGGGCCGGCTTCACGCCGATGGAACCGAGCTTTTCAGCGATCTGTGCCCGCGACAGGCCGATTAGCGAGGGTTTGGCCAGCGGCACATAGGTTTCGGTCGCCACCTTCTCCAGCGGGACCTGGCCCGGTGGGAGAGTGGTTTCAACGGCAGTGCTGGCCTCGGCAGAAGCGGGGGTCATGGCGTTCGATCTACGGCTCGGAGCGGTGATTTGACTGTGTTCCTCATCCTGAGGAGCCGCAAAGCGGCATCTCGAAGGATGGCCACACACGCAATCTCATGGTTCGAGACGGCGCCAACGGGCGCCTCCTCACCATGAGGGACTGAGATAGGCTTTTCGCGCCCGGATGAAAAGCCGCCAAATGCGGCAATATTAACGCGGTTCCTCCGGCGATTACCGCCGGCACTCCTGCGCGACCTTGTCCAGCGCCTGGGCCAGGCCTTTCAGCGAGAACAAGTCCGTGGTCTCCGTGCCCTTGGCAGAGAGGCCCTTCACGGTGACGTCGCCCGCCTTGCGCAGCGCTTCGACGAGGCGTTCTTCTTCGGCAGCGTTCTTGATCCAGAGACCGTCGCCCTGGGTGTACATCGCAAATTTCGCGCCGCCGACATCGAGGGTCGATTCATAGCCCGGCTTCAACTGATAGCCGATCATGATCGAGACTTCGTTGCTGACCTTCTCGGCCGGGCGCGTCGAGATGAAGGCGTAAGCGGGATCGCGCGGACGGTTGGGGGGATTGGTTTTCGACGATGTCGGCTTCGCCAGCGCGAAGCAGACTTTCTTGCCGCCGGGCGATGCCGTGTAGGCGCCCCACGGGCCGAACTGGCCGAGCAGCGTCGGTTCGGCGCTACCTGTAGCAGCGGCGGGCGGTGCTTGCTTCGCCGGCGCAGCCTTGCCCTTGCTGGATTGTGCCTGTGCGTGACCGGCAACGGCGATCGCCACACCACTCAACAACGCAACAGTCAGGATTCGCCGCACGGACATCAGCTGTCGATCCTCTATCTTTGTGACTGGAAGATGGCCTGGAATCACGCATGCCATAGGGACTGGAGATAAACGGAAAGTGCCTGCTTGAAAAGGCACGCCGCCGTCGCACGGAATATGCCGCAGGCTGTGCAGTGTGCGATGACGGTTGCCCCTCGCCATCAAATCCTTCATGACTTCTATAACTGTCACGCCGAAGGTCAGGTGCATCGATGAAAGCCATTCTCTGCTCGCAATATTGCGAACCCGACGATCTCGTTTTTGCCGATGTGGAAGATCCCGTTGCCGGCGAAGGGCAGGTGGTCATCGCCATCAAATCGGCGGCGCTGAATTTCTTCGACATCCTGATGATTCAGGGCAAGTACCAGATCAAGCCGCCATTCCCGTTCTCGCCCGCCGCGGAAGTCGCGGGCGTTATCGAGAGCATCGGTGCTGGCGTCACGTCGCTGAAGGTTGGTGATCGCGTCGTGGCTTCGATCGGTCATAACGGTGCCCGGCAGAAGGTTGCCGCGGCCGCTGCATCCGTCATCAAGATTCCCGACAATCTCGATTTCGACCGCGCCGCCGGCGTTATCGTGATCTATGGCACCGCGCTGCATGCGCTGGAAGATCGCGCCTCGCCGAAGCCGGGTGAAACGCTGGCCGTGCTTGGTGCGGCTGGTGGCACCGGCCTCGCTGCATGCGAACTCGGCAAGCTGCTCGGACTCAAGGTGATCGCCTGCGCATCGTCGGACGAGAAGCTCGACTTCGCCAAGAAGCATGGCGCCGAGCTCGGCCTGAACTACGCGAAGGAAGATCTCAAGGAAGGCCTCAAGTCGCTCACCGGCGGCAAGGGCGTGGACATCATCTTCGATCCCGTGGGCGGCAAATATGCGGAAGCCGCCCTGCGCGCGATCGCGTGGGAAGGCCGCTTCATGGTGATCGGCTTTGCGGCAGGCGATATTCCAAAAATGCCGCTCAATCTGGCGCTGCTGAAGGGCTGCGATATCCGCGGCGTGTTCTGGGGCGCCTGGGTGCGGCAGAACCACGAGAAATACCGTGCGAGCATCACGAAGCTGCTGAACTGGGCCGCAGAGGGCAAGATCTCAGCACATGTGGATCGAACCTTCCCGCTGGAGAAGACCGCGGAAGCGATGAAGGTGCTGGGTGGTCGTCAGGCCATGGGCAAGGTGATTTTGAAGCCGTGAAGCGCAGCAACCGTAGGATGGGTTGAGCGCAGGCGCGAAAGCGCCGAAGCGATACCCATCACCGCGTGCTCGATGCTTGTGGTGATGGGTATCGCTTCGCTCAACCCATCCTACGAACCCGTGCCTGCTTCGTCCTCTTCCAATCCCCGCGCAATCGCGCGTCGCGCGGCCTCGCGATGATCCTCATTGATATGCGTCGCCACCATGCGCAACGCCGTCGCCAGGATCGCAGCGTCATCGCCGAAGCCGAGGATCGGCAGCACGTCCGGCACGAAATCAAACGGAAGAATGAAGTAAGCGATCGCGCCCAGCAGCGCCGCCTGCACATGGCGAGGTGTTTGCCGGTCGAACGCGCAGTAATAGGCCGCGAGCAAATCTTCCATGAAGGGAAGTTTCACCGCGAGTTTCTTCAGCTTGCGCCAGAACTGCTCGCGAACGCTTTCGCGGTCCTGCGCCAGCCGATCGGCCGGTTCAAATCCCACGCTGTGTTCGGTGGCCATCGGTCATGTTCCTCGTGCCAGATCAGACATGTGTCAGATGGTGTCGGAGGCCGCGCTGCGCAACGAATGGTAACAGTCAGGCGCCAAGCTGCTTCGCGATCGCATCCATCGCCTTCGCCAGATCGACGTCTTTCTGCGTCACACCATCGGCGTCATGCGTCGTCAGCGTGACCTCGACGGTCTTGTAGACATTGCGCCACTCCGGATGGTGATCGCGCTTCTCGGCGACCAGCGCGACCCGCGCCATGAAGCCGAAGGCTTCATTGAAATCCTTGAAGGTAAATACGCGCTCGATCGCATCGCGGCCCTTGGCCTCTTTCCAGCCGCTGAGCCCCTGCAGCGCGGCCTTGCGCTCGTCCGCCGATAGCCGATTCACCATGGCAACCTCCTGCATCACCTGAACTTGACCTCAACGCGCAATGACACATCATCGATCCATGCCACAATAAGGCACTAATCGCGCGCAATTTGGGTAACCACGCGCCCCGGTAACCATGCTGGCTTTGGAACGGGCGCGAGGCCCGGAACTTTGCTAGACTGCGGCTCCAACCCACTTTGGTGAAAATGGACTTGAAGCGCCTGTTTTCGAGATCGATGACGGATGGACCCGAGGTCATCGGACCGATCGGGCTGCCGTCGCCGCGTTCGGTCCGGCGCAAGATGACATTGATCACGCTGGCCGGCACGCTGGCCATCGTGGCGGCCGTGGCAGGCGCCTATTACTTCGCGATGAAACCGGTGCCGCTGAAAATCGCGGTGGGTCCGCAGAGCAGCGACGACGTCAAGGTCGTGCAGGCGCTGGTGCAGGCTTTCTCGCGCGATCATCGGTCGGTACGCTTGCGCCCGCAGATCACCGATGGCGCCACCGCCAGCGCGCAGGCGCTGGCCGATGGCAAGGCTGATCTCGCCGTCATCCGCGGTGATCTCACGGTGCCAAAGAACGCGCGCGCGGTGGCGACGCTGCGCAAGAATGTCGTCGTCATGTGGGTGCCGCCGCCGGCCAAGGGCAAGACGGTTCGCGGCAAGAAGGCCGCGCCGAAGATTACAAAAATTTCCGAACTCGCGGGCAAGCGCATCGGCGTGATTGGCCGGACGCAGGCCAACGTCAATCTGCTCAATGTCATCCTGCGCCAGTATGGCGTCGATCCCGCCAAAGTGACGGTGACGCAATATTCGACCACCGATGTCGCCGAAGCGGTGAAGGATCAGAAGGTCGATGCCTTCCTCGCCGCCGGTCCGGTGAACAGCAAGATCACCGGCGATGCGATCCAGTCGACCTCGCGTGACGGCGGCTCGCCCACGTTCCTGGCGATCGATTCCGCTGACGCCATCGCCGCGAATTATCCGGTCTATGAAGCCTCGGAAATTCCCGCCGGCACCTTTGGCGGCGCACCGGCGCGGCCTGATGACGACGTGAAGACCATCAGTTTCGCGCATCACATCGTGGCGCGGCAGGGACTTTCCGAAGTCACTGTCGCGGCACTGACGCGACAGCTGTTTGCGATCCGCCAGCAGATCATCAACGACTTCCCGCTCGCTGCGAAGATCGAGACGCCCGACACCGACAAGGATGCCGTGATCCCTGCGCATCCCGGTGCCGCCGCTTATGTGGATGGTGAAGAGAAGACCTTCCTCGATCGCTACAGCGATTACATCTGGTGGAGCCTGATGGGCCTCTCGGCCATGGGGTCGGCCGGCGCGTGGTTCGCGAGTTACTTCAAGCGGGACGAGCGCAATGTGAATGTGTCGCAGCGCGACCGCCTGCTCGACATGATCGCCATCGCACGCAAATGCGAATCGCTGGACGAGCTCGACAGCATGCAGACCGAGGCCGACGGAATCCTGCGCGACACGCTCACTTGTTATGAGCACGGCGCGATTCAGGAAGGCACGCTGACGGCCTTCAACATCGCGCTCGAGCAATTCCACAACGCCGTCGCCGATCGCAAGGCGCTGATCGGCATGATCCCGCCGGAGCCGGCACGGCAGATGCCGCGGCCATTGGCGGTTTAGCGTTTCAAATAACGCCATCCCACCACAACGCCGCTCACTGATACGATCGTGCCGATGATCGACAGCAGGATCACCACGATGTCCCAGGCCGGGCGATATTTGAGCAGCAGTTTGAAATCGAAACTGTGCAGGGCATTGAACATCCAGCGATAGGTGCGGCTGCTGGAATCTGCGCGGCCGACGATATCGCCGGTGATCGGGCTGATGTGAATCCAGGTCTTCGCTTCGTCGTTGAACACCGCGCGCAGCACCGGAAGCTCACGCTCGCGGTGATGCGCGTACCAGTAGAAATCGGTGTCCGTCAGCACTTCTTTCGCCGTGATTTGCGCGCCGGGAAGCATGTTTGTTGCGGCCGCCCAGAGGCGCTCTTGCGGCAACACGGTGGCAGTGCCGGTTGAGGCATCCAGCACCGTCGGCGCCCCACTACGAGATTTCGTAATCACCAGCGGCGTGCCATCGAGCCAGACGAAGCGGGCCTCGACCGCACCCGGGTGCGCGATCGGCCACTTTGCTGCAAAATTTGCTGCATCATGGCGCGCGTAACGCTGCAGCATATCGCTGGTCATGTTGCGGCGATCGAAGAACTGGCCGGGATTGACCGACAGCCAGCCGGAAAACATCCAGGTCAGGATGAAGGCGCCGCCGATCAGGCCGGTGACGTGATGCCAGGCCATCCAGCCGCGATAGGGCGTTATATTTCCGCTGGCATAACGCCGCTTCAGGCGCACGCGCAGAATGCCGATCCAGAGTCCGGTGATGCCGACCACGAGGCAGATGCCGGACGACCACAGGATCACTTGTCGCCACAGCGGCTGATCCTGGCGGAGGATGGTGGGATAGATCCAGTGCGGGATCGAGCCGAGCCAATTCCACACGCGCTCATGGCGATTGGTGTCGAGTGCGATTTCACCGGAGCGGGAGGAGACATAGAGCTTTGTCCCGGCATCATCGCCGAGATGGATGAGATAGAAGGGACGCAAAGGGTCGTAGCGCGCGACGACGCTCCATTGGTCGCGGTCGATCATCTCGTCGATGCGAGGCGATTTGCTTGCAGGATGATGCGCCGCGATGGCAAGCGCCTGCTGCTCGGAGATGCCGGTGATGGCGCGACCATCGACGGCCGAGATCATCTGTCGCTTGCCGCTCCAGTCGCTCATCCGATAGACTGGCTCATTGTCGAGCATCATCAGGCGCAGCTCGCGCGGATAGCGCGTGTGGCCGGCGGCTTTCATCGCATCGTCGGGGGAGAGCTTTGCTTTCTGCCATGCGATCTCGGGCAGTGCTGCGAGTCTCTCTCTGTCGGAGAGATTCGGGAAGGCGACATACATCATCACCACGCCGGAGATGAACCACATGGCGAAGAACAGGCAGGTGACGATGCCGATCCAGCGATGGGTGAGATAGAGCCACTGCCGGAGGGTACGTTTGAGGCGGCGATTCACAAAAAATCCTCTCGGTCGTCATTGCGAGGAGCGAAGCGACGAAGCAATCCAGTTCTGTCTTCACTTGGCTTCTGGATTGCTTCGCTGCGCTCGCAATGACGGAGTGTGATCGTTAGAACTTCACATTCACCGCGAGCTGTGCTGTGCGCGGCATGCCGAGGATCCACTGGTTGTCGCTGTAGCTCGACGTCGCATAGATCTTGTCGAAGATGTTCCAGACGCGCAGCGACACCGTGGTGTTCACATCGGGCTTCCACTGCAGGCCGGCATTGACGATGGTGTAGCTCGGCATTTCCAGCGTGTTGGCGCTGTCGGCATAGGTCTTGCCGACGATCTGCACACCGGCATTGGCCGACCAGTTCGGCGCAAAGCCCCAGGTGGCCCAGATGTTCGAGACATTCTGCGGCACGTTGAACGGCACATTGCCCGCGAAATTCACGCCATTCGCCTGCAGGAAGTCATCATACTTCGCGCGCAAGAATGCAGTGTTGGCATCGATGCGCCAGCCGTAGTCGAGCGCGAGGCCGATCGAGGCTTCGACACCGCGTGACGATTGCTGGCCGACCTGCTGCACCACGCCGCCGCCGCCGGGAATGGCTGACAACAGATTGCTCTTCACGATCTCGTAGCCAGCGAGGGTCCATTCACCGCGACCGCCCCAAAAGGATTGCTTGACGCCGATTTCCGCCTGCTTGCCGGTGGCGAGATCGAATTTCGAATTCGCATTGCTCGCCGAGATCAAGCCGCCGATCGTATCAGCCGCGGTGGAATACTGGCCGTAGAATGCGAGGTTCTGAATCGGCGTATAGACCGCGCCGACGCGCCAGCTCGTGGCCGAATAATCGCGCGTATAGCTGTTGGCGGGATTGCGGAAGTCGGTGCGCGTGACGCTCGGCTGGTCCTGTCGCACGCCGGCGATCAACGCGATCTGCTCGGTGATCGCCAGGCGGTTTTCGGCGAAGAACGCATATTGATTGGCGGTGGCGCTGTAGCCGGGGCGTGTGGCGTCCGGGCTGTCGAATGTGCCGGGATTAAAATTATACGGGTCCACCGACGAGAAGCCGCCATAGGGGGAATTGTTGGTGTGCTTGAAGTCGATGCGGTTGACGTCGAAGCCGGCGACGAAGGTGTTCACCATGCCGCCGAGATGGCCGGTGAAGGTGGCGTCCATGCGGTCGCCGATCTGCTGCTGGGTGTGGAAGATTTCGAGATAGTCGCTGCGGTCGATCTGGCCGGTGCCGGGATTGAAGCCGTAGATCTCGACCTCCTTCCAGTGCCGCTTCGCATACATGTGATAGAGCGTGTTGCGCAGCGTGATGCCGTCGGCCACCTGCCATTCGGTCTTCACCTCGCTCCAGCTGTCCTGATAGCGGATGGTGCTGTCGCTGACATTGTAGTTCTTGAAGCGCGTGGCGGGATCGAGCTGGCCGTTGATCAGCGGCGTGCCGAAATATTTTGACGGGTGGCGGTCGCCGTAATCCGTCGAGAGCGTCCAGGTGATGTCCTCATTCTGCTTGATCTGCACGGATGCATGCAGCGCGATGTTCGACTGGTTGTCGCGGTCGATCCAGCCATCGGACGCATTGCCGGTGACGGCGAGGCGATAGGCGACGTCCTTGCTGATCGGCCCGCCGCTGTCCAGCGCGATGCGGCGGGTCATGTTGGTGTCGAGGGAGAGTTCGGCCTGGTTGCGCGGCACCCAGAGCGGCAGTTTCGAAATCACATTGATCGCGCCGCCGATGGCGCCTTCGCCATACATCACGGAAGCGGGGCCGCGCAGCACCTCGATGCGGTCCACGGTCCAGCTGTCGAACGGAAAATTCACCGTGCCGGCGCCGACATAAAGGCGCGTGCCGTCCTTGAGGAAGGTGGTCGAACCGCTGCCGGAGAAGCCGCGGGTGGAGAAGGCGATGCCGCCATTGCCGGGTTCGCCGATGGCGGTGATGCCGGTGGCGTTCTGTGTCACGGCATCGACGACATTCTGCTGGCCGCGTTCGGCCATGGTTTCGGCGGAGATGACTTCGACGCTGGCCGGCGTCTGCAGGCGTGTGAGGCCGAGGCGGCTGCCGGTGGAGGTCGTGCCGGTGAGATTGAGCGTCGGTGCGGCAAATACCGGCCCGGTCGGCGCTGCGATGGGGGCTGCGGTCGTCGCGGCGATATTGCGTTGCTGGCGCGGGCGCGCATTGCGGGTGGCATTGCCGGTGGCGGCGCGGCGGGCGCGGAGCTGCGTGGCGGAGGGCTGCACGACAACGGGATCGAGCGTCTGGCTGCGCTGGGCGGTTTGCGACCACCCCTCAGCCGGCCAGAGCAGGCAGGACAAGGCGACGGACGAAAGGAGGAGATGGCATCGTCTGGATGCGAAGGGATGAGAGATCATCGGTTTGAGACTCGCGATAACGTGGCACGTCACCGCAAACCAAGCCGCTCTGCATCCTTGCGAACGCAACCCGACTTCACCAGGACACCCCGCCCAATGTGCTCGCGTGTGACCACGACTGACGGCAGGTCTCCTGGCTCGCGGGTCGGTGCCTGTTGCCGCCTTCCCAGGCATTGCGCCCAGTGGCTGATGGCAAAAGCTCGCCGCTTACAGTTGCGGGGGCAGCCGCGGAATCGGATCGTTGGGTAACGAGCCTCACCGCATTCCCTTTTGGTCCCCGAAGGGCACCGTCGGGGTGATGTTAGGGGGAGAGATTGGAGGGAGTCAATTATGACTCGTCTTGACGGATGTGGACTCTTCTCCCTCTCCCGCTCTTGCGGGGGAGGGCCGGGGTGGGGGCAGCCACACACTCCGACGTCACGTGGGGCGCCCCCACCCTGACCCTCCCCCGCGGCGCGAAGCTACGCTTCGCTGGCGGGAGAGGGAAAACTACTGACTGAGCTCAGAACTTCACATTCACCGCGAGCTGCGCGGTGCGTGGCATGCCGAGCATCCACTGATTGGTGCCGCCACCGGTCGCGTAGATCTCGTCGAACAGGTTGTAGACGCGCAGCGACACCGTGGTGTTCACATCCGGCTTCCACTGCACGCCCGCATTAACGACATTATAGGCCGGGCGTGCCAGCGTGTTGGCGGCGTCCGCCCAGGTCTTGCCGACGATCTGGATGCCGGCATTGGCGGACCAGTTCGGTGCGAAATCCCAGGTCGCCCAGATGTTGGAGACATTGAGCGGCACGTTCACCGGCACATTGCCGGCGAAATTGATGCCGCTGGCCTGCAGGAAGTCGTCATACTTGGCCTGCAGGAACGTGGTGTTCGCATCCACGCGCCAGCCATGATCCAGCAGCAGGCCGACCGACGCTTCGACACCGCGCGACGACTGCTGGCCGACCTGCAGCACCACGTTCAGATTGTTGGGGTCGCGCGCGAGCAGATCGTTCTTCACGATCTCATAGCCGGCGAGAGTCCATTCGGCGCGGCCATTGAGCAGCGACTGCTTCACGCCGACTTCGATCTGCCGTCCGGTGGCCAGCGTGAAATTCGCGTTGGCAGCGTTGAGCGCGAGCAGGCCGCTGGTCACCGGATCGACCGCGGTTGCGTATTGAGCGTAGAAAGCGAGATCCTTGATCGGCGTATAGACGGCACCCACGCGCCATGTGGTATTCGAGAACGACTTGTCGAGACTGTTTGCCGGAACGAAGAAGTCGGTGCGGGTCACGCTCGTCTCGTCCTGGCGGATGCCCGCGATCAGCGACAGCTGCTCGGTGAGATCAAGCTTGTTCTCGGCGAACAGCGCATATTGATTGGTGATGCTGCGATAATCGACCACGGTGGGCTGCAGGCTGAAATAGTTGCCCTGCACCGGATTGAGCAGCGAGACGGTCGAGGTGCCGGTGGACGCGCCGAGGAAATTCGCGTCGCGGCCGAACTTGATGTGATTGACGTCGAAGCCGGTGACGAGCTGGTTCGTCATGCCGAACAGATGGCCGCGGAAGGTCGCGTCCATGCGGTCGCCGATCTGCTGCTGCGCCTGGTAGATCTCGGTATTGCTGCTGCGGGTGACGAGGCCGGTGGTCGGGTTCGTCGCGTAGCTCTCGATGTTCCGCCAGTGGCGATGCACGTCCATGTAATAGAGGACGTTGCGCACCGAGACGCCGTCGGTCACGTTCCATTCGGTGCGGATCTGGTTGAGATTGTCCTTGTAGTGAACGATGCCGTCCTGGGCATTGTAGTTGTTGAAGCGTGTCGCTTCGAGAATGCCGCGATTGACCACCGGCGTGCCCCAATAGCGCTGCGGCTGCACGTCGGCGTAGTCGCTGAGGAAGGTCCAGGTGACGTCTTCGTTCTGCTTGACCTGGACGGCCGCATGCACGGAGACATTTGAGTTGTAGCCGTTCTGCACCCAGCCATCGGAGAGGTTTCCGGTGGCGGTGATGCGATAGGCGACATTTTCGCTCACCGGGCCGCCGCTATCCACGGCGATGCGCTTGGTCATGTTGGTGTCGAGCGAGATTTCGGCCTGGTTGGTGGGAATCCAGGTCGGCAGTTTCGAGACGACATTGATCGCGCCGCCGATGGCGCCGGAGCCGTAGAGCACCGATGCCGGGCCGCGCAGCACTTCGACGCGCTCGGCGGACCAGGTGTCGTAGGGGAATGTCGCGGTGCCCTGTCCGACATAGAGCTGCGTGCCGTCATACATGGTCATGACGGAGCTGGAGCCGGTGAAGCCGCGCGCGCTGAAGGCGAGGCCGCCATTGCCGAGCGAGGGATTGGCGGTGATGCCGACGGCATTTTGCGTGACGGCATCGTTGATGTTCTGCTGGCCGCGCTCGGACATGGTCTGTGCGGAGATCACATCGACGCTCGCCGGCGTCTGCAAGCGGGTGAGGCCGAGACGGCTGGCGGTGGGCGCCTGGCCTGCGAGATTGAGCGTCGGCGCGGCGAAGACGGGGCCGGTGGGGGCTGCGACGGGCGCTGCGGTGGTGGCGGCGACATTGCGCTGAGGACGCGCGCGGGCGGCGCGGCTGGCATTGCCGGTGGAAGCCCGGCGTGCGCGCTGCGGCTGGGCGGAAGGCTGCACGACGACGGGATCGAGCACCTGGCTCGGCCGGCTCTCCTGCGCGGTGCCATCGGCGGACCATAGCAGGCAGGGGATGGCGACAGTGCAGAGAAGGAAACGGCGTTGCAGCGATGCTGCGGAGGAAACGGAGGTCATTGCAAAAGGACTCGCGATAACGTGGCACGTCACCGCAAACCAAGTCGCTCCGCATGTGTGATGCGCGGTTCGACTTCCACCAGGACACCCCGCCCAATGTGCTCGCGTGTGACCACGACTGACGGCAGGTCTCCTGGCTCGCGGGTCAGTGCCTTGCGCCGCCTTCCCAGGCTTGTGGGCCCAGTGGCGTATGGCGAAGGCTCGCCGCTTACAGTTGCGGGGGCAGCCGCGGAATTGGTTCGTCGTGGACGAGCCGCACCGCATTCCCTTTTGGTCCCGAAGGAACCGTCGGCCTCACACTTGGGTGAAGTTTCCGAATGTGTCAACGCATGTGCGGTTCGATGGCGCCTTTATGGCGATGCCTGTGTGGATCATGCATCAGTCAGCGACCGAAACGCAGGACTTAACCTCTCCACGCGCAAGATGCGGGGAGAGGTTAAGCGTCCGCGTTACACGATCTGGCCGCGGCGCAATTTCCGCGCGGCGATGATGGCGATGACGAGGCTCACCAGCAGCAGCAGCGCTGCGCGCGAGGCGATGCGCCATCCGGTTGTGCCGGTCGCCGTCTCGCGCCACTGCCACTGCGGCAAGGCCGCCATCTCCGCGCGCGTGGTGGCGCGATCGGTTGCGATCTTCGGCGCGAAGAAGGCGCGCCAGCCATTGTGAAAGGCCTCCGTCTGCGTCTTGAAGGCGAGGAAGCGGCGGGAGTCGTTGCCGGCGACGAGATTCAGCGCCTCATTGACCAGGATCGCCGGCGACAGGAAGCCGATCACGTCCACGAGTTTCTGCTGCGCCAGCAATTGATGATCGAAACGATTCAGCAGCGGCTCGACCTGTTCATCGACACGCTGCTTGGCCTGGAAGAAGGCGCGCATACGCGGCGGCACTTCAATACGGCCGTCCTTCACGGCGAGCGAGTCGGGATCGGAGGTGTAGCGATAGTCGGTTGAATACATCTCCTCATATTCGCGCAGCGCGTCGGCCGTCACCACGCGGGTGCGGCTGGCCAGTTCGGTGCGCGACGGTGCGGGGGCGATGGCGCCGACCATGAGATTCATCACGATGGGCAGGATGAGGACGAGAAAGGTCCAGCCGGAGATCATGATGAGAGCGTTGGACGAGGAAGCGCGTCCGAATGCATTGACCAGCGCTGCCAGTGCGAACCAGAACAGCGTGTAGGTCGCGACCACCAGCGCCCACAGCGCCATGAACAGCAGGGAGTCCGCCGTGCGTGTTGCGGGAAACAGCGACAACAGGATGATCGGCGGCAGCGGCAGTGTCACGGCGAGGAAGACGAGATAGCGCGCGCTCACTTTGGCGGCGATGAGCGTGGTCAGCGCCATCGGCTGTGCGAACAGCATGCGCAGCGTGCCTTGCTCGCGCTCGGCGGAGAGCATGTTGAAGGACAGGCCGATCACCAGGAGCGGCAACACGAAGGTGATGACGAAGGACAGATCGAAATGCCCGCTGAGCAGGTTCCACGGATTCTCGATCTCGGTGTCGTACATGAACTGCACCTTGCTGAGATACGAGATGCGGTAATAGTTCGGCACCATGTCGGATTGGCCGATGGCCAGGCCCGCCAGCGGCAGGTTCGGCAGCGTGGTGTGGCGGCCGGCGAGACCGCCGGCAAGCGCCGCGGGATTGGCGGGGTTGCCGAACGGCACCAGTGCCTGCTTGCCGTCGAGCACGGATTGTAGCGTTGCTTCGTTGTTGGCTTGCCGCTTTGCGCTGTGTTCGATCACTTCCGCGATCATCGCGCTGCGCTGCTGCGCCTGGGTGATGCCGACGAACAGGCCGCCCAGCACCATCAGCGCCAGCAGCACGGCGACGATGGGCAGCGTGCGATCGCGGGTGAGGATGGTGAGTTCGTGGCGGAAGATGAGCCAGAAGGTCGAGAGGGAATGTCGATGCGTCATCTCAGGCCACTCGCTTCAGGCTGCGGGACACGGCGATCTGAGTGAGCGCGGCGGCAGCGCCGAACATGGCGGCGAGCAGCACCAGGTCAAGCCAATAGCGGCTGGCAGCAAAGCCGATGGTGGGGAGCTGGTATTTGAATTCCGGCACGGTGGCCCAGAGTTTTGCGCCGGCCTTGTAGCTGAAATGCGCATTGCCCAGTGTGTCGGCATTGGCCACCAGATCGTCGCTGACGATGTCCTGGATCTTGCGCCGTTGCAGCTCGGCGGCGGTGGAGAAATCGCGGTGCTGCGCGAAGTCGGTGCCGGCCATGCCCATGGAGAAGCCACGCAGCGTGATGACAGGAGCGACGAGGCCGACCCACTGTTGCATGCGCTGTTGATGTTCGAACGTGTCCCACAATTTGCCAAAGGTCTGATCGAGCACGCCGTAACCGGCGTGATCGTCGACCTTCAGCGCCGCGCCCCATTTGCTCAGGGGCAAAGACGGATCCCATTGCTCCTTCACATCGAAAGCAGATTTCCACGCTTCGCCGGCGGCTTCGGAAATGTCGTGCGACAGGTGCGTATTGAAATCCAGCCGTGACGGCGTGGGATAGACGACGTTGGCGACTTCCGATGCCGTGCGTGGCGCGATCAAGGTGGCTGCGACCCAGAAGCCGAGCAGCAGCACCACGGCGGCGCGCGACGAGCGCACCAGCGCGGACACGGCGATGGTGAGGAACACGAAGAAGCCGAGATAGAGGCCGTAGCCGGAGATCAGCCAGAGCATGCGATAGATCACATCGAGCCGTTCGGCAGCGGGCAGGCCGCTGATCGCCACGATGGAGAAGACGAGCCAGACCGGAATGACGAGTGCGAAAGCGCAAGCGGCGAGCGCCAGCGCCTTGCCGAGCAGCAGTTGTCGCGCGGAGACGCCGATGCTCATCAATTGTCGCAGCGTGCCGCGCTCGCGCTCGCCGCTGATGGCATTGAAGCCGATGACGATGATCAGGAGCGGCACCAGCACCTGCACGATCCATGCGGGCGAGAGCTGGCCGAAGCGCTGCAGGCCCGTCGCATCCTGTGCGGGGCGGAATTTGAGTTCGCTCTGGCGATGCGCCTGCAGCCAGACGGTGGAGCCGACAAAGGGCTCGATGCCGGGATCGAGTACGGCCAGCGGCGGCTCCGGCTTGAACACATGCATGCCCTGTTCGGCCGCATCATGCGGATGCCGCTCGCCCTGCTGCAGCCAGGCTTGATAGTCCAGCGCTTGTCCCGCCGCGCGCTCGCTGTTGATCTGCGACTGCCGGATCGATCCGGAGGCCATCGCGACGACGGACAACAGGATGATGAGCGCCGCGGCCCATCGCATGCGGCCGTCGCGAATGAATTCACGCAAATCCTTGCGGGCGATCGTCAGGATCACGTCAGGCCTTCATATGTTCGAGATAGAGCGCCTGCAGGTCCGCATGGCTGACATCGGCGCTGTTGAGCTCCTGCACCAGCTTGCCACGCCGCATGATGCCGATGCGGGTGCCGGTCTGCTTGGCGTGGAACAGGTCATGCGTGGTGGTGAGAATGGCGACGCCGTTGCGGCTGGCATTGACCAGCAATTCGGAAAACTCATTGGCGGCGGATGGATCGAGGCCCGAGGTTGGCTCGTCCAGCAGCAAGGCTTTTGCGTTCTTGGCGAGCGCAATCGCGATGCCCACTTTCTGACGCATGCCTTTTGAATAGGTGCCGACGCGATCATCGGCGGCCTGCAGCGGCAGGCCCGCCGCTTGCAGCAATGCGATCAGGCGTTCGCGTGGCAGTTCGTCGCCAAGGGCGAGGGTGGCGAAGAAAGCGAGATTCTCGACGCCGGAGAGTTGCGGATAGAGGTTCACCTGTTCGGGGATGTAGGCGAGCAGGCGCTTGGTCTCCAGCGGTTGCTCGGCCACATCGACTTTGTCGATGAGCAGCCGCCCTGCGCTGGGCTGGATGAAGTTCAGGAACAGATTGATCAGCGTGGTTTTGCCGGCGCCATTGGCGCCGAGCAGGCAATAGATGTCGCCGGGCTGCACATTGAGCGAGACATCGTCGAGCGCGAGCTTGGCGTCGAACTGCTTCTTGACGGCGATCGCTTCAAGCATGGGATGCCGCGCTGAAGCTGGATATGAAGGATATCATCCGAAGAACTCGCGATAACGATACACGTCACCGCAAACCAAACCGTGTTGCCATTCGGAGCGAAGGCAATTCGGCTTCCATCAGGACACCCCGCCCGATGTGCTCGCGTGTGACCACGGCTGACGGCAGGTCTCCTGGCTCGCGGGTCGGTGCCTCGCGCCGCCTTCCCGGGTGTGTGGCCCAGTGGCATGTGGCGCAGGCTCGCCGCTTACAGTTGCGGGGGCAGCCGCGGAATTGGCTCGTCGCAAGAAGACCTGCACGAGCCGCACCGCATTCCCTATTGGTCCGTTAGGAACCGTCACGGGCAATTAGGTGGATGGACGCGGGTAAGTCAATGCCGGCTATTCGGCTCCTGTCATCCCGGCGGACGCCGGGATCCATACCCGCTGTCGGCATAGCTAAGACGCGATGTTGGCGGCCTTCGGGAGACACCGATAGGACGGAGGCTATGGGTCCCGGCGTTCGCCGGGACGACATGGGAGTGTGCCTCCGCTGCGGCGGGCTGTCACAGCGGCGTCGCGCGGGCCGCTTAAGCCTCCGCCGTCACCACCGCCCCCAGGAGAGCACAATGGCCATCCGCGTGTCCCGTCGCCGCTTTCTCACTACGGCTGCCGCAGGCGCCGGCGTGTGGGCGATGCCGCATCTCAGCCGCGCGGCGGATCGGCCTGTGGTGAGCCACGGCGTGCAGTCGGGCGATATCGGGTTCGACAGCGGCATGATCTGGTCGCGGGCGGATCGGCCGGCGCAGATGATGGTGGAGGTGGCGACCACCGAGAGCTTCAAACATGCGCGCGCATTGCCGCCGGTGAATGTGCTGCCGGAGAGTGACTTCACTGCAAAGCTGCTGCTGGAGAATCTCCCCGCAGGGCAGGACATCTTTTATCGCGTGCGCTTCCGCGATCTCGCGCATACATCGGTGATCGGCGAGCCCGTCACCGGCCGTTTTCGCACGGCGCCCGCCGACAAGCGCGATGTGTCTTTCGTCTGGGGCGGCGATGTCGCGGGGCAGGGATGGGGCATCAATGCCGATGACGGCGGCATGGTCACCTTCGCCACCATGCGAAAGCACAATCCGGATTTCCTGCTGCATAACGGCGACACCATCTATGCCGACGGGCCGATGGTCGCCGAAGTCAAGCTGCCGGATGGCTCGCTGTGGAAGAACACCACGCTGGTGCCGGAGAAAGCAAAAGTCGCCGAGACGCTCGATGAATTCCGCGCGGCGCATAAATACAATCTGCTCGATGACAATGTCCGCGCCTTCAATGCGCAGATCCCGATCTTCGGCCAGTGGGACGATCACGAGGTCACCAATAATTGGTCGGCCTCCAAGCAGCTGCCGGCCGCCTATAAAGAGCGCGACATCGGCGTGCTCGCCGCGCGCGGGGCGCAGGCGTTTCATGAAATGTATCCGGTGCGGGTCAATCCGGCCGAGCCCGGCCGTGTCTATCGGACGCTGAATTACGGCCCGCATCTCGATGTCTTCATGCTGGACGAGCGCAGCTATCGCGGGCCGAACGGGCCGAACCTGCAGGAGGCCTATGGTCCCGACGCCTATTTCATCGGGCCGGAGCAATTGGCCTGGCTGAAGCGGGCGCTGATGGAATCGCGGGCGACATGGAAGGTGATCGCCTCGGACATGCCGATCGGCATCGTGGTTTATGACAATGCGGCGACGAAATCCGGCTCCGAGGCCATCGCGCAGGGGGATGGCCCGGCGCGCGGCCGTGAACTCGAGATTGCCGACCTGCTGCGCTTCATCAAGACGGCGGGCATTCGCAATACCGTCTGGTTCACCGCCGACGTGCATTACACGGCGGCGCATTACTACAACCCGGACAAGGCCCAATTTCAGGATTTCGAGCCATTCTGGGAATTCGTCTCCGGCCCGTTCCATGCCGGCACCTTCGGCCCCGGCGGCATGGACAACACCTTTGGCCCCGAAGTCCGCTATGTGAAGGCGCCGGGGGAGGGCAGGCAGAACCTGCCGCCCTCGGCCGGTATGCAGTTCTTCGGCCATGTCCGGATCGAGGGGATGACCGGCCAGATGACCGTGACCCTGCGGGATCGGGCCGATAATGCGCTCTGGAGCACCGTTTTGGACCCGAAATTGGGGTGAAGGGCTCGGAACCCGTAGGATGGGTTGAGCAGAGGCGCGGCAGCGCCGGAGCGAAAACCCATCAGCGGAGCCGGCACCAGGGCAAGAATGGTGGGTTTTCGCTGCGCTCAACCCACCCTACGGCTTCGGCGTTTTTGGCGGAGATTCACATTGTTTTTGGGAGATTCCCCACTATATTGCGCCGCAACGCGCCCGAGTACCCGGCTTTTTCTCCAAGGCCGGGTTTGCTTTTGCAGGCATTGCCCAGCGCGTTCTCAGACAAGTCGGGATTGGTCGCGCATGGAGCGCAGCATCGACCGCTTGTAGAAACCGCGCCTAGCACCTGTTCGTCGAACCAGAAGAAGACACATGAAACTGCGCAACATCGCCATCATCGCACACGTCGACCACGGCAAGACCACCCTCGTCGACAAGCTCCTGCAGCAGTCGGGCACGTTCCGCGACAATCAGCGCGTCCAGGAACGCGCGATGGATAGCAACGATCTCGAAAAAGAACGCGGCATCACCATTCTCGCGAAGTGCACCTCGGTGCTGTGGGAAGACACCCAGATCAACATCGTCGACACCCCGGGCCACGCCGACTTCGGTGGTGAAGTCGAACGTATTCTCTCGATGGTCGACGGCGTGATCGTGCTCGTCGACGCCGCTGAAGGCCCGATGCCGCAGACCAAGTTCGTGGTCGGCAAGGCGCTGAAGCTCGGCCTCCGCCCGATCGTCGCGATCAACAAGGTCGACCGTCAGGACGCCCGTATCGACGAAGTCGTCAATGAAGTGTTCGACCTGTTCGCCGCCCTCGACGCCACCGACGAGCAGCTCGACTTCCCGATTCTCTACGGGTCGGGCCGCAATGGCTGGATGGCCAACAGCCCGGATGCCTCGCATGATGTCGGCATGAAGGCGCTGTTCGAGCTGGTGCTCAAGCATGTGCCGCCGCCGGCCGTGGAAGAAGGTCCGTTCCGCCTGCTCGGTACCATTCTCGAAGCCAACAACTTCCTGGGCCGCATCATCACCGGCCGCATCGCGTCGGGCTCGGTGAAGCCGAACCAGAGCTTCAAGGTTCTGTCGCGCGACGGCAAGACCATCGAGACCGGCCGTATCTCCAAGATCCTTGCCTTCCGCGGCCTCGAGCGCCAGCCGGTGGATTTCGCCGAAGCCGGCGACATCGTCGCCATCGCGGGCATGACCAAGGGCACCGTGGCCGACACCTTTTGCGATCCCACGGTGGAAACGCCGATCCAGGCGCAGGCGATCGATCCGCCGACCGTGTCGATGTCCTTCATCGTCAACAACTCGCCGCTCGCCGGCACCGAAGGCGACAAGGTCACCAGCCGCCTGATCCGCGACCGCCTGCTGCGCGAAGCCGAAGGCAATGTCGCGCTCAAGGTCGTCGAATCCGCCGACAAGGATGCGATGGAAGTGTCGGGCCGCGGCGAATTGCAGCTCGCGATCCTGATCGAGAACATGCGACGCGAAGGCTTCGAGCTCTCGGTGTCGCGTCCGCGCGTGGTTCTGCACAAGGACGAGAACGGCAACACGCTGGAGCCGATCGAAGAAGTCGTGATCGACGTCGATGACGAATTCTCCGGCGTCGTCGTGCAGAAGATGAGCGAGCGCAAGGCCGAGATGATGGAGATGCGTCCGTCGGGCGGCAATCGCCTGCGTCTCGTGTTCCACGCACCGACCCGCGGCCTGATCGGCTATCAGGGCGAACTCATGACCGATACCAAGGGTACCGCGATCATGAACCGCCTGTTCCACGATTACCTGCCGTATAAAGGCGAGATCGCCGGCCGCCGCAACGGCGTGCTGATCTCCAACGACCAGGGCGAAGCGGTGGCTTACGCCATGTTCAAGCTGGAAGATCGCGGCCCGATGATGATCGAGCCGGGCTGGCGCGTCTATCGCGGCATGATCATCGGCGAGCACACCCGCGAGAACGATCTCGAACTCAACGTTCTCAAGGGCAAGCAGCTCACCAACATCCGCACCACGTCGAAGGACGAAGCGGTGCGCCTGACGCCGCCGATCCGCATGACGCTGGAAAAGGCGCTGGCTTACATCGAGTCGGACGAGCTGGTGGAAATCACCCCGAAGTCGATCCGCCTGCGCAAGAAGCACCTCGATCCGAACGATCGCAAGCGCGCGGAAAAGAGCAAGGAAGCGATCGCGTAAGCTGCGACGTTTCTCTTCACTGTTGCGAAATGCCCGGCGCGAGCCGGGCATTTTTGTTTTTGGGACTGCCACACACTGTGCCCCTCATGGTGAGGAGCGCGCTCTTGCGCGCGTCTCGAACCATGAGCTGGCTAAGCTCGGAGCGTGCCGCCATCCTTCGAGACGCGCGCTTTGCGCGCTCCTCAGGATGAGGGGAGAGTTTGTGGGACGAGGGATACGCGCTTGTCGCCGTAGCGTGACTTGCATAATCCCACCGAGCATCTATCCAGCTAGGGTCACCATCCGACGCGAGCCGATCACATGACCACTCTCCCTTCCTCCGTCGATGTCGCCATCATCGGCGCCGGTGCTGCCGGCCTTGGTGCGGCGCGGACGCTGGAAAGCTCTGGTCTCTCCGTCATCGTGCTCGAAGCCCGCGACCGGATCGGCGGCCGCGCGCATACGATCATGGCGGCGCCCGGCATTCCGTTCGATCTCGGCTGTGAATGGCTGCACTCCGCCGACAAGAACGATTTCGTCGGCATCGCGCGAGAACTCGGTTTCGACGTCGATAAGAAGCGCCCGCCTTGGCGCGAGCAGACTTATGATGCGGTGTTTACGAAAGCGCAGCGTGCAGAATTCTTCGCGGCGATGGATGCGTTCTATGATCGCGCCGAGGAAGCCGCCGAGCATGACGAGGATGCGCCGGCTGCCACCTGCCTCGAGCCGGGCAACAAGTGGAATCCGATGATCGATGCGGTCTCCACTTATATCAACGGTTTCGAACTCAAGGACGTGTCGTTGCACGACATGGATGCTTATGAAGACACCGAGGTGAACTGGCGCCTGCCCGAGGGCTACGGCACGTTGATCTCTGCCTATGGCGCGCCATGCCCGGTGGCGCTGAATACGGAAGTGACGCTCATCGATCACTCCGGGATGCGCGTGACGATCGAGACGTCGCGCGGCACTGTGAGCGCGGCGAAGGTAATCGTCTGCGTGCCGACCAATCTCCTCGCCAAAGAAAACATCCGCTTTCATCCGCCGTTGCCGGAGAAGGTCGATGCCGCCGTGGGCCTGCCGCTCGGCGCTGACAACAAGGTGATGCTGGCGCTGGCTGATGCTGACAAGTGGCCCGAAGATGTCGGCCTGCGCGGCTCCGAGATTGCGGTCAGCATCGGCAGCTTTCATCTGCGTCCGTCCGGTCGTCCCTGCATCGCCGGCTTCTATGGCGGCACATTTGCACGCGAGATGGAGGAGGCGGGCGAGGGCGCGCTGCTGGCGCACAGCATCGACGAGCTGGTGAAATTGCTCGGCTCCGATATCCGCAGCAAGCTCACGCCGCTGGCGGAAAGCCGCTGGTGCCATGATCGCTTCGCGCAGGGCGCGTATTCAGCCGCGAAGCCCGGCCATGCGGAGGCGCGTGCGGTGTTGGCTGCGCCGGTGGATGGCCGGTTGTTCTTTGCGGGTGAGGCGACATCGCCGAATTTCTTCTCGACGGCGCATGGTGCGAGGGAGAGCGGCGTGCGCGCGGCGAAGGAAGTGATGGCGACGGGTCGTAGGATGGGTTGAGCGAAGGCGCGAAGCGCCGGAGCGATACCCATCCTACGGCCGCGGAGCTACTCGATCACCCGCCCGCGCAAATCGGCGTCCGGCACCATGCAGGCGTCGCTGCGGCCGAAGATGCGGTAGCGATTGTTTGCGACGAGGCTGTAGACGGGATCGCGTAGCACAGACGGCACAGCCAACAGCACGCGCACCCAGCCCCATCCCGGTAACAGCGAAAGCGTCGTCAGTGCGCCGTCGGATTTGAAATGCGCGACACCGCCATGGACCACTGCATTGGTGTCGGGATCTTCCCGGTCGATGCCGAAATGCTGCGCGAGCCTTGAGCCATAGTCCGACTGGATCGGCGTGAAGCGAAAGCGTTTTGCCGCATCGCGCCTAGCCACGAAGCGGATCCAGCGCGAGCAGAAGATGCACACGCCGTCATAGAGGATGATGTCGTCGTCGGGCCAACGTTCGGTCATGGCTTGGCGATCATCAGCCAGAGGACGGCGAGCATCGCGCCGAAGCCTAATGTGCCGAGCCAGAGCGAACGGCGGAACAGCGTGTGATAGCGCGGAGGCAGCGATGCGCGATCAGCCACGGCGGCGCGGGTGAGGGTGCGAATCTCGATCTGCATGAACAGCACCGGCAACCAGATCAGGCTGGCCACCGCATAAAGGATCAGCGAGGCCATCATCCAAGGTTCGGCGGCGGAGGTGGAGGACATCTCCATCAGCAGCCCGCCCGTGAAGGGCTGCAGCACCATGGCGCCGGCCGTCAGGAGCGCCGTGGCGCCGAGGGACGTGTCGGCCGTCGCCGCGATGAAGCCGCTCTCACCGGAGCGATGGGCCTGCAGCATCATGAACGCTATGCCGCCGCCGGTGCCCAGGATGACCACGGCGCCGAGGACATGCAGGAATTTGAGAACGAGGTAGGCGGTCATTGCATGCTCGGTGGTGCGAAGCTGGTATCCGGCTCTGCCTAACACGCCATAGGTGCCGGACAAGTGTAGCTGCCGCGAATCAGGTCGTCGATCACCGACAACAACACATGCGTGTAGCGGATTCGCAGGGCGCGCATTCGATGGTGCTCCGGTGGACAACCGGATCGGCCAGTGGCCCATCCCGCAACGATCTGTCTTTTTCCGGGACAGTTTTTCGCGGAACTGATGCAAAAATTCCACACGTTAACTGATAATTAACGATGCTCTTGAAGACGGCCGGGCGTGCTGCTTTGATTGGGTCATGAGCACAACCCTGATCGAAGTTCGGCCGGCCAGAACCGCGGATGCGGTCGAGGTGGCGTCCACCCATGACGAAGCCTGGCGCGCCGCCTATCAGGGTCTGATTCCGGGTCCGGAACTCGACAAGCTCATCAATCGCCGTGGCGCGCATTGGTGGGATTCGGCGATCCGCAAGGGCAGCCGCGTCAGCGTGCTGTGCTTCGGCGACAAGGTGGCGGGCTATGCCAATTACGGCCGCAACCGCGCCCGCAGCCTGCAGTTCGAAGGCGAAATCTACGAGCTCTATCTGCGTCCGGAATTCCAGGGCCTTGGCTTCGGCCGCCGCCTGTTCGCCTCGGCCAAGCGCGATCTGGTGCAGAGCGGGCTGAAGACGCTGGTGATCTGGGCGCTGTCGGACAATGAGGGCGCCACGGAATTCTACCGCGCGCTGGGCGGCCGCATGGTGGCCCGCTCGTCGGAGCGATTCGGCGCCAAGTCGCTCGACAAGGTGGCTTTCGCCTGGAATGCGTAACTCCATCCCTCATGGTGAGGAGGCGCCTCTTGGCGCCGTCTCGAACCATGAGTTGGCCGGGCTCCCGAGCTTGTCACCATCCTTCGAGACGCGCGCAAGGGCGCGCTCCTCAGGATGAGGGCGGAGTGGGGTGACTCGTCGCCAGATACCTCTGCTAAGCCATTCACCAATCGCGCGATTTCGCGTTATTTGGCGTTGAATCCAGCGTCCCGCTCCGCTACCTCTCGCGCATCTGTCACGCGAATTCCGGAGCCATCATGCGTCTTGACGCAATCCCGCTCGGCGCCAAGGCGCCGCATGAAGTGAACGTCGTCATCGAAGTCGCCGTCGGCGGCGAGCCGATCAAATACGAGATGGACAAGGCCTCCGGCGCGCTGTTCGTCGATCGCTTCCTCTATACGCCGATGCGTTACCCCGGCAATTACGGCTTCATCCCGCACACCCTCTCGGGCGACGGCGATCCCTGCGACGTGTTGGTGGCCAACACCCGCGCCATCGTGCCCGGCGCCGTGATGGCCTGCCGTCCGGTCGGCGTGCTGCTGATGGAAGATGAAGGCGGCCAGGACGAGAAGATCATCGCCGTGCCGACCTCGAAGCTGACCCAGCGCTACGACAAGGTGAAGAACTACAGCGACCTGCCTCAGATCACGCTGGACCAGATCCAGCACTTCTTCGAGCACTACAAGGACCTCGAGCCCGGCAAGTGGGTGAAGGTGGTGCGCTGGGCCGATGCGGCCGAAGCGCACAAGCTCATCCAGGAAGGCATCGAGCGCGCCAAGGCTGAAAAGAAGTAAGAGTTTGCACTCAGTCCCTCATGGCGAGGGAACGTGAAAGGGCGCCCGTCGAGGCGCCCTTTTTTGTCTCAGCCGCGAAGCCGGAGGATGGGTTGCGCTCAAACCGCCGGCGGCTTCAGCCCGGTGATGGCACATGCCGCGCGCAGCGTGTTCACCAGGAGGCATGCCACCGTCATCTGGCCGACGCCGCCCGGCACCGGGGTGATCGCGCCCGCGGTCTTCAATGCCTCCTGATAGGCGACATCGCCGACCAGCTTCGATTTGCCGTCCGCAGCCGGCAGGCGGTTGATGCCGACATCGATCACGGTGGCGCCCGGCTTGATCCAGTCGCCGCGCACCATTTCGGATTTGCCGACGGCGGCGAAGACGAGATCGGCTTGCGCGGTGAGCTTCGGCAGATCCATCGAACGCGAATGGGCGATGGTGACGGTGGCATTCTCATTGAGCAGCAATTGCACCAGCGGACGGCCGACGAGATTGGACCGGCCGATCACGATGGCATTCATGCCGTCGAGCTTATCATGCACGCTCTTGGCCAGGATGATGCAGCCGAGCGGCGTGCAGGGCGACAGCGCATCCATGCCACTGGCGAGCCGGCCGGCATTGACCGGATGCAGGCCATCGACATCCTTGGCGGGGTCGATGGCATTGATGACGGCCGTGGTGTCGAGCCCCTTCGGCAGCGGCAGCTGCACGAGGATGCCATGCACCGAGGCGTCGGCGTTCAGCTTCTGCACCAGTGCGATGAGATCGGCCTGCGCGACATCGGCGGGCAGCTTGTATTCGAAGGAGGCCATGCCGGCTTCCTGGGTCTGCTTGTGCTTGCTGCGCACATAGACCTCGGAGGCGGGATCGCTGCCCACCAGCACCACGGCGAGGCCGGGCGTCAGGCCGTGATCCGCCTTCACGCGCGCGACTTCTGCGGCGACGCGGCTGCGGAGTTCGGCGGCGATCACTTTTCCATCGATCACGCTGGCGGTCATGCTGTGTCCTTGTCTTCAGATGAGGCGGCTGCGACGTCGCGCAGGACGAGCCCCAGTTTCTTCGGGTCGCCATTCACGGCGATCTGTTTGATGCGGGACGTGGCGCCCGACAGAAGCCGGACATCCCGCTTCGGCACGCCGAGCTTTTTGGCAAGCAGCTCGGTGACGGCGCGATTGGCTTCGCCGCCTTCGGCGATGGCACGAACGCGCAGTTTCAGCACCGCGCGGCCATTGGCCATCACCTCGATCCCGTCGATGTCGTCGCGGCCGCCGCGCGGTGTCACGCGGATCGCGATGCTGACGCCGTCAGCGCCGTATCGCCAGGGCTCTGCCAAGCTTAAGCGACGTAGGGATAGATGTAGTAGCCGATCACCCGCTGCAGGAAGATGATGATCAGGATCACGACGATGGGCGACAGGTCGAGGCCGCCGAGCGCCGGCAGCCGGTTGCGGATCGGCGCCAGCACCGGCTCGGTGATGCGATAGAGGAACTCGCCCACCGCGGCGATGAACTGGTTGCGGGTGTTCACCACATTGAAGGCGATCAGCCAGGAGAGGATCGCGGAGGCGATCAGCAGCCAGACGTAAAGGTCCAGGACGATCAGAACGATATCGAGAACGGCGCGCATGGCGGGAGAGCTCAAAGGTTGGGTCGCGGATGGGACAACCGCGTAAATATCGGTTCGCGCGGGCGCAAACAAGGGAAGCCGAGGCCGAAAAGGCCCGGAAAATCGCGCCTTTGCGCGACTTGCCGGTCGTTCTTGACTTGCCGTTAACAGGGATTGTAAATGACGCCCATTCCAGACCTGCGTCGTCACGGCGCAGTTCGTGAAGGGCCCATAGCTCAGCTGGGAGAGCGCGTCGTTCGCAATGACGAGGTCGGCGGTTCGATCCCGCCTGGGTCCACCATCCTTCGCTCGCTTCGCGAGCTACGGCTCGGCAAGCCAATCTCAACACCATCGGACGCGAAGCGAGCGAAGGATGTCCCGCTGAAGCCCGCAGGGCGTAAGCGGACCGCGGCGATCAGCCCCTAAACCTGCCCCACCCGTGTCAGCTGCAGCCTCGCCACCGCGCCGGCAATAAAGCTTCTTGGAAACAGCCGCAGCAAAATCGGCACGATCTTGATGCCGAGCCCCGGAAACACCGTCCCCTTGTTCCCCATCAGGCTCTTATAGGCCAGCGCCGCCACATCCTTCGGCGAGACGCCGAGGATCATCGAATCCAGTCCCGGCTTGAACCCGGCGCGCGCCTGGAATTCAGACGGCACCGGGCCGGGGCACAGCGCTGTGACGCGCACGCCCTTGGGGCCGAGTTCTTGCCGCAGCGCCTCGGTGAAGGACAGCACATAGGCCTTGCTGGCGTAATAGACAGCCATGCCGGGGCCGGGGATGAGGCCGGCGATCGAACTCACATTGAGGATGCCGCCTTTGTGGCGGATCACCTGCGGCGCGAGGCGCAGCGACAGATCGGTGAGGGTGCGGATGTTCAGGTCGATCATGCGCAGCTGCGCTTCGCGGTCCATGTCGGCTGCGAAGCCGAACATGCCGAAGCCGGCATTGTTGATCAGATACTCAACTTCGACACCGGCGCTCTGCAGCGCCTCTTCGATCTTCGCGCAGGCACCCAGCTGTTCGAGATCGCAGGGGATGACGATGGGGGCCGGGCCACCCGCGGCGGTAATCTCTGCAGAGAGCGCGGTGAGGCGATCGACGCGGCGCGCCACCAGCGCCAGGCGATGCTTGTTCGCGGCGAAGGTGCGGGCCATCTCGGCGCCAATTCCCGCCGAAGCCCCGGTAATCAACGTCACGCGCTCAGTCACAGGACAACTCTTGCAAGAAGGGCTCGAAGACGAATGGTTCTAACTAACGGGTAATCGGGATATCATTGATGTGCAAGCGCGAATGCCCGCGCGTGCCGCGTCGATCCATTCAGCGGCCCCCGCGCGATATCGCCGATCGCGCATGGAAACATTTTTGGGTTTGCGTTTTGCAGGGTGGGCAAAGCGCAGCGTGCCCACCGCCACAAGCCGTTTATTTGAAGGTGGGCCCGGCGCAAGATCGCCTTTGCCCACCCGACAAGCGTTACGCGATGGCGTCGGTCTCGGCCGCATCGCCGGCCACGCGGCGCTTGAGTTCGACGCGGTCGCGCGCGGACACGCCGAGCAGGTCAGCGGCGCGCCACACCACGTTTTCCTCGAACTCGCTGACCTTGCCATCGGCAAAGACCAGCTCCCACATCATCTCGACGAGACGGATGCGTCCGGGCTCATCCACCACGCGCATGATCACGCTGGTGAAGTGATAGAGATCGACAGCTTCGCCTTCGACCAGCGTGGCAGCCTCGATCAGGCGATCGGCGGTGCCGGGATCGAGCTCGAACCGCGTCTCGATCAGGTTGTGCAGCTTGTCCTGTTCGATCTTGGACGGCGCGCCATCGATGGAAATCACATGGATGAGCAGCGCCGTTGCGGCGAGCCGGAATCCGGTGTCGTCGAACTTCTGGTCGGCGGTGGCATCGGGGGCCACAACGTCGGTGATGAACTGGCGCAATTTCTCGAGCATGGGATTTTATGAACCAGATGGGTGGGCCCTGCGCCATGCGGCGAAGTAGCCCGACAAATAAGCGGGTCGCGTTGTGGCGCGGAAAGGGAACGCGCACAATACACGGCGGTTCCTGACGGCGTAATTACAGTTAAGTAAGTCTGCGTTCGAAACGAGACACAGCGGTATCAGGGAATTTCATAGACCAAAACTTTGTCAGCAATGCCGCGTAAAGCAGCAGTCTTCTCGATGGGCACAGCGCCGGACTGCTGCAAAATCGATCCGACCGCCTTCGCTGAAATAACCGGCGTCGTCACATGAATGGATTGTGACGTGGCGAGGCCCTGGACGCGGGCGGCGATATTCACGGTCTGGCCGAAATAATCCTGCCGCTCGTTCAGCATCACGGCGAGGCAAGGGCCCTCATGGATACCGATCTTGACGACGAGATCGCTTGTGCCCCGTTCGTCATTCAGCCGCTCCATCGCCTTGCGCATCTCGATCGCGGCCAGCAGGGCTTGTTCGGGCCGGGTGAAGGTGGCCATCACGCTGTCGCCGATGGTCTTCACCACCGCACCGCCTTCGGCCGCGATGATGTCGAGCAGCGCATGGAAATGGGCGCGGACGAGATCGAAGGCGTTGAGATCGCCGACACGTTCGTAAAGGGCCGTGGAGCCCTTGAGGTCGGTGAACAGGAAGGTCAGCGAGGTGATCTGCAGGCGCTGGTCGATATTGAGATTGTCGGCCTTGTAGAGATCGCGAAAGGTCTGGTTGCTGAGGATGCGCTTGGCGGTGACGAAAGGCTTGCGCTTGCCGATCAGGTGATGGAGCGCGTCCGCAGCGACAAGGATCGAGGGAAGTACGCGGGTGCCGGTCTGGTTGTCATAGGCGATCGTCAGCGGGCCCGGCTGCAGGGTGGTGGTCAGTGTCGGCGCGTGTTCGCTCTTATAGGTGAGCGAGAGCTGCCGCACCTCGTCGGTCGCCTCGCCCTGCACGTCGATGAAATGTGCGGTGTGTGTCACCGGCTCAAACAGGATGATGAATTGCGGCGGCAGCTGCAGCGTGAGCTCTGCCTTCTGATGCGCCGGCAGTTCGCGCGCGTCGAGCACGACGTCTTCGGACAAGGTCGCCAGCGCATCGGCATTGAATTCGATGCCGGAGCTCCAGAACACCTGGCGGAAGTATTCCCAGATCGGCAGCGAGTTCGGATCATGCGCCGCGATGCGGCGGATGCGCGGGGAGATGGTGAAGGCGACCTCCACCTGCTCGTCCACCGACACGGCATAGCCGCGGCCGCAGAGACCGCATTGATAGTCGCCACTGCGCAGTGATTTCAGTGTGCCATGGGCATCGAGCACGCCGCCGCAGCCGGGACACATCACATTCCAGGTAAGATCGAACAGGCCGAGTTTTGAGGCATGCAGGAAGCCGGCAATGGCTTTCTCTTCGTTCAGGCCGGTGCGGACGGCAAAATCCAGCGGATTGACGCGGTTGAGCTCATGGTCGGCGCCATTCGCTGCGAGATGCGCGATGGCATCCGAGACCGCGGGATCGGTGACTTTCCTGAGGCGCGAGAACTGGGAGAGGATGTCGCTCATGAGCGGATAGATAGGGCGGAATGGCGACGACTCCAATATCTCCTGTCATCCCGGCGAATGCCGGGATCCATACACGCTGTCGATATAGGAAGAACGCCGGCGGAAGCAATTGCGTTCCTGATACGTCGTCGGAGGTTATGGGTCCCGGCGTTCGCCGGGACGACAGGCTTACCTTGCGGCGATCCGGAACATCGGTGACCGATCCGGCTGGGTGGTCACCACGCCTACCGGCATCACCGGCTCGTGCTCTGGCAGCGTCACCCGGAAATTCCCAATGACCTTCGCCAGCGCCAGCGTGGCCTCGACGATCGCGAAATGGGCGCCGATGCAGACGCGGGCGCCGACGCCGAAGGGCAGATAGCCGAAACGGTCCGGCTGCGGATGACCCGGCATAAAACGCCGTGGCATGAACGCGTTCGGATCAGACCAGCGCTTCTCGTTCCGGTGCAGCAGCCATGGTGCGATCAGCACGATGTCGTTCTTGGCCACCGTCATGTCGCTGATTGTATCCGGCGCGCGGGCTGCGCGCGCGATCAGGAAGGCCGGCGGATAGAGCCGCATGGTCTCGTCGATCACGGCGCGGGTGAATTTCAGGCGGTCGAATTCCAGCGTGCCGGATGCCATCGCGCTACGGGCCTCGGTCGCCACCTGCTCCTGGGTCGCGGGATCGAGCGTCAGCAGATACAGCGCCCAGAACAGCGCCGTCGCCGTGGTCTCATGGCCGGCGAGGATCATGGTGGCGACCTGATCGCCGAGCTGGTCGTCGGTGAATTCGGTGCTCGTCTCCGGATCGCGCGCGGCCAGCATCAGTTCGAACAGGTCGCGCGGCGGGGCGTTGTCGGCCTTCCCCGCGGCGCGGCGCTCGGCCACCAGCATGGCGACGAAACGCGTCCAGCGGCGGCGGAATAGCCAGCGCGGAATGTCCTGCGGTGTCGGCCAGCCCGCGGGCAGCAACAGGTCGAAGAAATGCGGTCGGGCGAGGGTCTCGCCATATTCCATGACGAAATCGCGCAGCACCTTGCCGTGTTTCGCCATGCCGTAGGAGAACATGGTGCGCCCGGCGATCTCCAGCGTCATGCGCTGCATGACCTCGCGCAAATCCACCGGGCCATCGGTCTTGTCATGGGTCTTGCCCTGCAGGTCCGCCACCGTCTCGTCGATGGCCGAGAGCATATGCGGCACCAGCGTACCCACCGCGCGCGGCGTGAAGGCCGGCGCCAGCGTGCGGCGCTGATGTTTCCAGACGCGGCCTTCGGCGGTGAGCAGGCCGTCGCCGAGCAGCGGCCGCAACACGCGGAAGGCGGCCGGCGTGCGGGTGTAGTTCTCGTAATTGTCCACCAGCACATGGCGGATCGCGTCGGGGTCGTTCAGGATGAAGCTGGCATGGCCGAAGAAGCGGCCCTTGATGATGTCGTCCTCATAGGCCTTCTGGCCCCAGGTCTCGATGGCGCTGCGGCGCATCGCCGCCATCCGGGCGCGGGCGCTCATGTCCTCGGGCGCGCGCGGCGGCGCCGGCGGCACCACGCGGCGTGTCGGGGCGGGAAAGTCGTAGACCTCGGCAATGCTCACGACAGGCCTCGCGTCTGGTGAGGAAGCCGGATGATATCACGCGCCGAAGCTGGCGCCATGAAGGCATATTGATGTCGTCGCAAAACCCTCAGTCTGTCATCCCCGCGAATGCGGGGATCCAGTAGACACTGACGTTTCGGCTCCATCTATGATGCCAGTGTATACTGGATCGCCCGGTCGAGCCGGGCGACGACAAGTGAGCGAGATGTTGCAGTGCGAGCGTTCTGAGTCATCGTGGAAACACTGGACATACCCCGCAAATCGCAGGCATCAACGAAAGCAATGACGGACACGCTGAAGCCGACCTCCACCCCATTGCCCTCCGACGGAATTGCAGCGCCGCTGCGCTATCCGGTGTTCCGGCGCATCTGGCTGGCGAGCCTGCTGTCGAATCTCGGCCTGATGATCCAGAGCGTCGGCGCCGCCTGGGCGATGACGCAGATGACGGCGTCCGCCGACAAGGTCGCGCTGGTGCAGACGGCCTTGATGCTGCCGATCATGATCCTGGCCATGCCGGCCGGTGCGTGGGCCGACATGTATGACCGGCGCATGGTGTCGCTGGCATCATTGGCGCTGTCGCTGGTCGGCGCCAGCGCGCTGACGGCGATGGAATGGACCGGGCACATCACGCCAAATATCCTGCTCGCTTTCTGCTTCATCATCGGCAGCGGTATGGCGCTGTTCGGTCCGGCCTGGCAGTCCTCGGTGGGCGAACAGGTGCCGCCGGAAGTGCTGCCACCGGCGGTGGCGCTCAGCGGTATCAGCTACAATATCGCGCGCAGTTTTGGCCCGGCGATCGGCGGCGTCATCGTCGCCGCGGCGGGCGCGGTCGCGTCCTTCGGCGCCAATGCGCTGCTTTATGTGCCGTTGTTCATCGTGTTGCTGTTCTGGCGCCGCAAGGTCGAGGTCTCGCGGCTGCCGCGCGAGCGGCTGAACCGGGCCATGGTGTCGGGCATCCGCTACATCGCCAATTCGCCGTCCATCAGGATTTCGCTGGCGCGCACATTGATCACCGGCATCTGCGGCGGTTCGATCTCCGCGCTGATGCCGCTGGTGGCGCGCGACCTGCTGCATGGCGGCGCGCAGACCTATGGCATCATGCTCGGCGCCTTCGGCATGGGCGCGGTCATCGGGGCCATGAATATCGGTCCGATCCGCAAGCATTTTTCCGGCGAAACTGCGATCCGCGGCTGCGCGCTGATCATGGGCATGGCCATCATCGGTGTCGCCATCTCCACCGAGCCGGTGCTGACGGCGGCTTCGCTGGTGGTGGCCGGTGCGGTGTGGATGGCGGCGATCGCGCTGCTCAATATCGGCGTGCAGCTCTCGGCGCCACGTTGGGTCGCTGGCCGTTCGCTCGCGGCCTTTCAGGCGGCGATCGCGGGTGGCGTGGCCATCGGCAGCTGGGGCTGGGGCCGGTTGACGGACATGGTCGGCGTCGAGTGGGCGTTGATCGTTTCCGGCATCGCGATGTTCGCGTCGCCGCTGTTCGGGCTGATCTGGCGGATGCCGCCGACCGGCGCGCGTGACGAGGATGCGGAACGGCTCGAGGATCCCGAAGTGCAGCTGCAGCTCACGGCGCGCAGCGGGCCGCTGGTCGTCGAGATCGAATATCGCGTCGATCAGGAACAGGCCCGCGCCTTTCATGGCGTCATGCAGGATGTGCAGCTCTCACGCCAGCGCAACGGCGCCTATGGCTGGTCCATCGCGCGCGACATTGCCGATCCCGAGCTCTGGACCGAGCGCTATCACTGTCCGACCTGGATGGACTTTTTGCGCCAGCGTAATCGGACCACGCAATCCGAGCGCGCTTTGTATCTGCGCGCGGCGGGCTTCCATCTTGGCCCCGATCCGGTCCGCGTGCGCCGCATGCTGGAGCGGCCTTTCGGCTCGGTGCGCTGGAAGGAAGAGACGCCGGACCGCGCCGCGACAGAAGTGCTGCCAGCATCGACGCCGGCGGGCAGCAGTTAAGGCTTACTGCCCGTTATCGGCGAGCACTTTCGCGCAGGCCTTGCCGAGCTTGCTGCGATGCTCCTTCAGGCAGCTCAGCACGACCATGTCGCCATCATTCATCTTGGCGCGACAGAATTTTGAGGCGTCGCGCGAGCAGGCGTTCTGATTGGCGGGGGTGTTGCCTTGCTGTGCGAGCACGGGCGTGGCGAGCAGCAGGAACGGGACGATCAAAAGGCGTTTCATTTGCAATGTCTCCCTGATCAATCGGTCAATATCGAATGCGGGCGCAGACAAGACTGCGGGCATGGCGCAAAGATGGCGGGACCTATCTCTGGACCCGTAGGATGGGTAGAGCGCAGGCGCGAAGCGACGGAGCGAAACCCATCACCGCATGCACCGGTGTGTGTGGTGATGGGTTTCGCTGCGCTCTACCCATCCTACGGCTGCGGAGCTTGTTAGTTCCGCAACTCCGCCCTCATCCTGAGGAGCCGCGCAGCGGCGTCTCGAAGGATGGTAACGGAGCTCTACATCTCATGGTTCGAGACGCGCGCAAGAGCGCGCTCCTCACCATGAGGGACTGAGAGTTAGTTCCGTGAACCGCCGAGCACCAGATCGTCGCGGTGGATCATCTCAACGCGCCCGGTGATGCCCAGAATATTCATCGCGTTCGGCGATGAACGTCCCTTGATCTTCTCCGCATGCTCCGCGTCATAGGCCACAAGCCCGCGGCCGATCTCATGCGCATCGGGATCGCGCACGATCACCGCATCGCCACGCGAAAACGCGCCATCGACGCGGATCACGCCGGCCGGCAGCAGGCTCTTGCCGGCACGCAATGCGGCGACAGCACCGGCATCGATGGTCAGCGTGCCTTTCGGCTCCAGCGATCCCGCAATCCACCGTTTTCGCGCGGTGACCGGATTCGCTGGCGTCAGGAACCAGGTGCAGCGTCCACCATCGGCGATGGCCTGCAGCGGATGATCGATCTTGCCGGAGGCGATGATCATATGCGTGCCGGCGGTGGTGGCGATCTTGCCGGCTTCGATCTTGGTGTACATGCCGCCGCGCGAAAGTTCGGATTCCGCCGCACCCGCCATGCTCTCGATATCGGCGGTGATGTGCTCGACCACCGGAATGAGTTTTGCGTCGGGATTGGCGCCGGGCGGCGCGGTATAGAGGCCGTCGATATCCGACAGCAGCACCAGCAGATCCGCCGAGGTCATCGTCGCGACGCGTGCGGCGAGGCGATCATTGTCGCCGTAGCGGATCTCGTTGGTGGCCACCGTGTCGTTCTCGTTGATCACGGGCACCGCGCGCCATTCCAAAAGCTTGCCGATGGTCGAGCGCGCATTGAGATAGCGGCGGCGTTCCTCGGTGTCCTGCAGCGTGACGAGAATCTGGCCGGCGCCGATGCCGTGATGGCCGAGCACTTCCGACCAGATGCGCGCGAGCGCGATCTGTCCGACTGCGGCGGCGGCCTGGCTTTCTTCCAGCTTTAACGGGCCGCGCGGCAGCTTCAGGCGATGGCGGCCGAGCGCGATCGAGCCGGAGGAGACCACGAGCACGTCGCGGCCATCCGCATGGAGCTTTGCGATATCGGCTGCGAGCGCCGCCAGCCATTCCGCCCGCACCTCGCCGATCGCATGGTCGATCAGCAGCGAGGAGCCGACCTTGACGACGATGCGGCGGAAGTTTTTCAGGTCAGGCGACGGCATGGTGATGCTTCTTGATGCGGGACGTAACGCTCGTCGTCATCGCGAGGAGCGAAGCGACGAAGCGATCCAGAGCAAAGTGAAGAAAGAGCTGGATTGCTTCGCTGCGCTCGCAATGACGGAGTAGGTCAATTATTCACCGGCGCCCATGGCTCGGCCTGCGCCGCAGACTTCGCCTTGTCGGACACCGGCGCCTCGCCGATCACCTCGACCAGCGCGCGCAGGGCGTCCGGGACGCCGTCGCCCGTCGCGCCCGAGATCAACAGTGGTGTCTGCTTCGCCGCGCGCTTCAGGCGCTCTTTCTGCTTCTTCAACTCGTCCGGTTCGACCGCGTCGATCTTGTTGAGCGCAACGATCTCGACCTTATTGGCGAGGTCGCCGTCATAGGCCTCGAGTTCGCCGCGCACGGTCTTGTAGGCTTGGCCCGCATGTTCGCAGGTGGCGTCGATCAGATGCAGCAGTACCCGGCAGCGCTCGACATGGCCGAGGAAGCGATCGCCGAGGCCGGCGCCTTCATGCGCGCCCTCGATCAGGCCGGGAATGTCGGCCAACACGAATTCGCGCGCATCGACACCGACCACGCCGAGCTGCGGATGCAGCGTGGTGAAGGGATAGTCGGCGATCTTCGGCCGCGCCGCCGAGACTTTTGAGAGGAAGGTCGACTTGCCGGCATTGGGCAGACCGACGAGGCCGGCGTCGGCAATCAGCTTCAGCCGCAGCCAGATCCAGCGCTCCTGGCCGGGCTGGCCGGGATTGGCATTGCGCGGGGCGCGGTTGGTGGACGACTTGAAATGCGCATTGCCGAAGCCGCCATTGCCGCCTTCGGCCAGCACATAGGTCTCGCCGAGCTTGGTGAAGTCGTGGATCAGCGTTTCTTTGTCTTCGTCGATGATCTGGGTGCCGACCGGCACTTTCAGCGTGATCGGCTTGCCATTGGCGCCGTGGCGATCCTTGCCCATGCCATTGACGCCCCGCGGCGCCTTGAAGTGCTGCTGGTAGCGATAGTCGATCAGCGTGTTGAGGCCGTCGACGACTTCGATGATGACGTCACCGCCGCGCCCGCCATTGCCGCCGGAGGGACCGCCGAACTCAATATACTTCTCGCGGCGGAACGCCACGCAGCCGTTTCCACCGTCGCCGGAGCGGATGTAAACCTTGGCTTCATCTAGGAATTTCATGGCGTATCCGTATCGCAGGGGGCTGTTTGCGGCAACAACTCATCGCGCGCGCAAGGCGACGAATGGCTGCCTTGCTGCGGTTTCAATCGCGTCCTAAAGGACAATGGGAAACGTTAACTCTGTTCCGCCCGCAACTCAGACCCTCATGGTGAGGAGGTGCGTCTTCCGCGCCGTCTCGAACCATGAGTTGGCTTGGCTCTGAGTTTGCGGCCATCCTTCGAGACGCCCGCCTTTGGCGGGCTCCTCAGGATGAGGGACTGAGTGATTTGGACGTCTGATAAAGGCGCATATGGGCATGTTTGCGACCATTTCGACCGCAGCGGATAACCGCGCCGCCCGGATAGCCGGTATCGGCCTGATGCTGATGGGCATCGCCATGTTCTCTTGCGGCGACGCCATCGGAAAGTACCTGGTTGCGACCTATTCGGTCGGGCAGCTGATGTTCCTGCGCGCCATCGCGGCGCTGACCCTGCTGGCGCCGATGATCTGGCGCCACCGCGGCGATTTTCTCACGCTGGACCGGCCGGGGCTGCAGGTGCTGCGCGTGGTGCTGTCCACGCTGGAGGTCGCGGCCTTCTTCTGGGCCGCCGGCTATCTGCCGCTGGCCGACGTCATTACCTATTATCTCGCCTGCCCGATCTTCGTCACTGCAGGTTCGGCGATCTTTTTGCGCGAATCCGTGGGATGGCGGCGCTGGAGCGCGGTGTGTGTCGGCTTCATCGGCGTGATCATCGCACTGAAGCCGTCGGCGCAGATGGTGACCTGGCCGGCGCTGATCGCGCTCGGCGGCAGCCTGTCCTTTGCGGCGCTGATGCTGATCACGCGATCGCTGCGCTCGGCGCCGGATGTGGTGCTGGCGACCACGCAATTCATCGGCACTTTCACGTTTGGTGCGGTGCTGACGACATTCGGCTGGGTGACGCCGGGTGTGGCCGATCTCGGCCTGTTCTTCCTGGCGGGCGTGGTGTCCATCGCGGCGCTGATGTGCGTGAACCGTTCGTTGAAACTGGCGCCGGCGAGCGTGGTGGTGCCGTATCAATATACGATGATCATCTGGGCGGTGATTTTTGGCTATCTGATTTTCAATGAGCTGCCGGCGCTCGCCACATTGATCGGCGCCGGCATCATCATCGCCGCGGGGCTCTATATTTTCCTGCGTGAGCAGAGCCTCGGCAAGATCGCGGACGAAGTGCCGCCGGTGGTGTGATTCGTCGTCATTGCGAGGAGCGAAGCGACGAAGCAATCCAGCTCTTGGCTTTCTGGATTGCTTCGCTGCGCTCGCAATGACGGCTATCTCCTCGTCGTGCTCGCCCAGTTCTTCAGCGAACTCCACACGCCGCGGCTCAACCGGAAGCAATCCACCGGCGTGGACGATCCGATCGCCTCGAAGCGATGCAGCTGCACGCCGGTCCACTGGAAACCGCACTTCTCAAGGATGTTGCGGGAGGCCGGATTGGCGACGCGCGCGCCCGCGATCAGCTGATCGATGGCGAACTCCTCGAATGTATAGTCGATGGCCGCGCGCACTGCCTCGGTGGCGAAACCACGGCCCCAGTGTTCGACGCCCAGCCAGTAGCCGAGCTCCGGCGCATCCGGTTCGCGCCAGTCGATGCCGACCATGCCGATGGGGCGATAGTCGAGTTCGATCAGGAACACCGCATCGGTCGCCGCTTCGTCGTGAAGCGAGCCGACAAACTGCTCGGCATCATCCTGCGAATAGGGATGCGGCAGCCGGCGGGTGTTCTCGGCAATGCGGCGGTCGTTCGCAAGTTCGGTCACCGCAATGGCATCGGCCATCACGGGCTTGCGCAAGGTCAGGCGCTGGGTTTGCAGAACGGCTGGTCTGCTCTCAGCCAGGCGAGGTGTTGGAATATCCTGCAGCATTGTCGGCTCCTGCAGTGCGCCCCGAAGCGACGCACCAAACGAAAAGGGGAGGCCGGTTTCCCGCCTCCCCTCTGGAGCCCAATTCTGGCGCTCCGCCGGTTCAACAGGACCCGGCGGACTCCATGTGAGTGTCCACCGTTTATTCGGCCGCGGCCTGGGTGATCGGGAGTACCGACACGAAGGTGCGACCGTTGGCTTTGGCTTTAAACTCCACGCGACCTTCGACCTTGGCGAACAGGGTATGATCCGTGCCCATGCCGACATTAAGGCCGGGGTGCCAGGTGGTGCCGCGCTGACGCGCAATGATGTTGCCGGGAATCACGCGCTCGCCGCCGAACGCCTTCACGCCGAGGCGCTTGCCAGCGGAATCGCGGCCGTTGCGGGATGAACCGCCTGCTTTTTTATGAGCCATAGCTCGTCTCCGATCTCGATCTTGTCAAAGATCAATTCCTTGCGGGAATTGTCTCACGGAAATTCAAATTTGCGCAGCGGATAATTCCGCTGCTGCAGCGATTCTATTTACTCAGCCGCTTCGGCCGGAGCGGCCTTCGGGGCGGCGGCCTTCTTCGGGCGCGGGCCCTTGGTCGGTGCCTTGCCATCGGCGAGGATCTCGCTGATGCGGACGAGGGTCAGCTCGTCACGATAACCACGCTTGCGCTTCGAGTGCTTGCGGCGGCGCTTCTTGAACGCGATGACCTTGGGGCCGCGCTTGTGGTCGAGAATTTCAACCGCAACGCTGGCGCCAGCAACGGTCGGCACGCCGAGCACAGGCGTATCACCGCCAAGCACGAGCACTTCACCAAGCTGCACGATCGTGCCGGCATCGCCAGCGATCTTGCCAATCTCAAGTACATCATCCGGAACAACACGGTACTGCCGGCCGCCGGTTTTGATGACTGCGAACATCGTTCTATTCCTTCGTGTTCGATCCCGTCCTCGAATTGCTTCGGGACGGCTTCTTGTTCAGTCGATAAGGGTTTGGTGTCTTTGGGCTTTTCGATCGACGTTGCGATCCCGCACAAAAACAATCGGCGCCAGGCAGGGCCTGCGCCGAAGGGTGCTTTATAGAGCGGGAGAGCCGGGAGTCAAGGAAAAGTCCGGGAAAAACAGGGCTTTGGCGCTCGTTCTGTAGGGTGGGCAAAGGCGCGCTTGCGCCGTGCCCACCATCTAGCGTCGCGGCGGGGGTGGTGGGCACGCTACGCTTTGCCCACCCTACGGCCGTGGCGGTGTTACTCCGCCAAACCCCTCATTTCCTTGATCAAATCCGACTTGCCCTCGAAGCCGATGCCCGGCAGTTCCGGCATCACGATATGGCCGTTCTCGACGGTCACGCCATCCGGGAAGCCGCCATAGGGCTGGAACAGGTCGGGATACGATTCATTGCCGCCCAATCCCAAGCCGGCTGCGATGTTCAGCGACATCTGGTGGCCGCCATGGGGGATGCAGCGGGTCCACGACCAGCCGTAATTCTTCAGCATTTCCAACGTCCTGAGATATTCGACCAGGCCGTAGGAGAGGGCGCAGTCGAATTGCAGCCAGTCGCGGTCCTTCCGCATGCCGCCGTAGCGGATCAGGTTGCGGGCGTCCTGCATGGAGAACAGGTTTTCACCGGTCGCCATCGGCTTCGGATAATGCTCGGCGAGCTTTTCCTGCAGCTCGTAATCGAGGGGGTCGCCGGCTTCCTCGTACCAGAAAAGATCGTATTCCCTCAAAGCCTTGGCGTAATCGACCGCAGTCGACAGATCGAACCGGCCATTGGCATCGACGGCGAGCTGGCAGCCCGAAGGCAGCAGTTTCAGCACATGTTCGATGCGCTTGAGGTCGTCGGCCAGCGGCGCGCCGCCAATCTTCATTTTCACGACGTTATAGCCGCGATCGAGATAGGACTTCATTTCCGTGGCCAGACCTTCGAGGCCCTTGCCCGGATAGTAGTAGCCACCGGCGGCATAGACGAACACTTTGGGGTTCGCTGTGGTGCCGTAACGCTCTGACAACAAACGGAAAAGCGGCTTGTTCGCGATCTTGGCGACGGCATCCCAGACGGCCATGTCGATGGTGCCGATGGCCACCGAGCGCTCGCCGTGGCCGCCAGGCTTTTCATTGGTGAACATGGTCGCCCACACCTTGTGCGGATCGATGTTTTCACCCGTGGAATCAATCAGATCATCGGGCTTGGCTTCGAGGATGCGGGGCGCGAAGCGCTCGCGGATCAGGCCGCCCTGGCCGTAGCGGCCGTTGGAATTGAAGCCGTAGCCGATCACCGGCTTGCCGTCGCGGATCACGTCGGTGACGACCGCAACAAGGCTCAGCGTCATTTTGCTGAAGTCGATGAAGGCGTTAGCGATGGGGGAGGCGATCGGAGCGGTGCGCTCCCGGACTTCGACAATGCGCATGGTTTTTCCTCGTTTTTCGCGTCTTTTCGTGCGGCAACACAGCGGCAGACTTGCGGACGGCTTGAGGCAATAAACTTGTCTCAGCCATCTCTGAAATGGTCATTTTTCATCGCAGCCGTTCCGATCTAAGATGGCTGGCCTGCTCGTCATTGCGAGCGCAGCGAAGCAATCCAGAAGGCAACAAGCGAAGGCTGGATTGCTTCGTCGCGAGGGCTCCTCGCAATGACGGCTGAGAGTTTTCATGCGCAGCTTCGATCCCGTTTCCCTCCGCCTGTTCATCGCCGTCTGCGAGGAGCGCAACATTGCCTCCGCCGCCAAGCGCGAGGCGATCGTGCTGTCCGCGGTATCGAAACGCATCAGCCAGATGGAAGACGAGGCCGGCGTGCAATTGCTCGAGCGTGGTCGTCGCGGCGTCACGGTGACGGCGGCGGGTGAGGTGTTGTGGCGTTATGCGCGGGAGAGTTTGCAATTGCTCGATCGCATGCAGGCTGAACTCGGCGCCTTTGCCGATGGTGTGCAGGGGCATGTGCGGGTGTTTGCGAGCAAGTCTGCCGTCGCGCAGGTGCTGCCGGAGGATGTGAGCGCCTTTGCGAAAAAATATCGCGATGTGCGTGTGAGCCTCGAAGAGCGCGAGATCTGGGAAGTCGTGCGCGGCGTCGAGGAAGGCCGCGCCGATATCGGCGTGTGCTGGGATGCCGTCGATCTGCGCGGGCTGACCACGCATCCCTATCATCGTGATCGCCTCGCGGTGGTCGTGCATCCGGATCATGCGCTGGCTTCGCGCACTTCGGTCTCGTTCGAGGAGACGATCGATTACGAACATGTCGATATCGTCGCGCGCAGCATCATGCAGGCGACGCAGCGGAGTGCCGCCGCTGCGGCCGGCAAGCAGATGCGCTATCGCATCCAGGTCTCGACAGTGGACGCCGCCTATCGCGTCGTCGCAGCGCAGCTTGCCGTCGCCATCGTGCCGCAGGAAGAGGCATCGGCCATCCAGCAGACGCTAGGGCTCAAGGTCGTTCCGCTCAGCAATGACTGGGCGCAGCGGCAATTCGTCATCGCGGTGCGAAACAAAGGGCTTAGCCTGCCGGCACAATTGTTGCTGGAAAGCCTGCAGGGCAGCGCGACGTTGAACTCTCACTGTCATCGCCCGGCTTGACCGGGCGATCCAGTAAACACCGGCAGCGCGGTGTGTACTGGGTCACCCGGTCAAGCCGGGTGACGACAGGAGAGAGTTCTGTCTATTATGCCTAGACAAATGAGGAGGCCGCGATGACCACCAGTTTCGAACCCGGTGCGATGTCCTTGGACGACTGGCGCGCGATCTATCGCGGCGCCGTGCCGAAGCTTGGCGCGCAGCATCACCCGCGCATCCAGGCCAGCGCCGATGCGGTGGCGCGGATCGTTGCCAAGGGCGAGCCGGTCTATGGCATCAATACCGGCTTCGGGAAGCTGGCCAGTGTCGGCATCGCAACGGATGATCTGGTCGCGCTGCAAAAAAATATCGTGCTGTCGCATTGCGCGGGCATCGGCGAGCCGCTGTCGCCGGTCATCACGCGGCTGATGATGGCGCTCAAGATCGCCTCGTTGGCGCAGGGTTTTTCCGGCGTGAAGCTGGAGACGATCGCGCTGCTCGAAGCGATGCTCGCAAATGACATCATTCCCGTGGTGCCGTCGCAAGGCTCGGTCGGCGCCTCCGGCGATCTTGCGCCGCTCGCGCATATGACATCGGTGATGATCGGTGTCGGCGAAGCCTTTGCCAACAACAAGCGCCTGCCTGCGATCGACGCGCTTGCCTCTGCCGGCCTCAAGCCGATCGAGCTCGGCCCCAAGGAAGGCCTCGCGCTGCTCAATGGTACGCAGTTCTCGACCGCTTGCGCCCTCGCCGGCCTGTTCGAGGCGGAGTTGCTGTTCAGGAACGCGCTGGTATCAGGCGCACTCTCCACCGATGCCGCACGCGGCTCCGACACGCCGTTCGATGCGCGCATCCATCAGCTCCGCAAGCATGATGGGCAGATCGCCGTCGCTTCCGCGCTGCAGGGCCTGATGGCCGGTAGCGCGATCCGCGAATCGCACCGGCTCGGCGATGTGCGCGTGCAGGATCCATATTGCCTGCGCTGCCAGCCGCAGGTGATGGGGGCGGCGCTCGATGTGCTGCGTCAGGCGGCCGCGACATTGCTTCTTGAGGCCAATGGCGTCTCCGACAATCCGCTGATCTTCACGGGTGAAGGCGATACCGACGACATCGCGATGTCCGGCGGAAATTTTCACGCAGCGCCGGTGGCTTTCGCGGCGGACATGATCGCGCTCGCCGTTTGCGAGATCGGCTCCATCGCCGAGCGGCGCATCGCCATGCTGGTCGATCCCGTGCTGTCCGGCGTGCCGGCCTTCCTCACGCCGCGGCCGGGGCTCAATTCCGGCTTCATGATCGCGCAGGTAACGGCGGCAGCGCTGGTGTCCGAGAACAAGCAGCGCGCTTATCCCGCCAGCGTCGATTCGATCCCCACCTCGGCCAATCAGGAGGACCACGTCTCCATGGCCGCGCATGGCGCGCGTCGTCTGTCTCCGATGGTGGATAATGCATTTGCCGTGATCGCCATCGAGTTCCTCGCTGCAGCGCAAGGATGCGACTTCCATGCGCCGCTCACATCAAGCGAGGCGCTCGAAGCGGTGCGCAAGCGTATCCGTAGCGACATCGCCCATCTCGATGACGACCGATACTTCCATGCCGATATCGAGAAGGCACTGGCGCTCGTGCGCTCGGGCGCCGTGGTGGGATCTGTGGGGGCCACAACGCTTCCCGGCATCTGACGGGGCCTTAGGCCGCACGCACCATGGTATCCCACATACGCACCAGATCGACCAATGTGCGGGCCGACATCTTCCGCATCATCGCGCCGCGGTGAAGCTTGACGGTGACTTCGGCGATGCCGAGGGCGCCGGCGATCTGCTTGTTCGTGAGGCCTGATGCGACATGGAGCAGAACTTGTCGCTCGCGTTCGCTGAGCGAAACGAAGCGTGCTTCGATCGCCGAGATCGTCGCCAAATGGGAATGGCGGTTGCGCTCGCTGGCGAGATAGTCACGCCTTGCGGCTTGAAGTCGATGCATGGTGGTGCCCCGGTCGGTCCGTCTGTTCACGCGGGATTGCGCGTCATGATCTTACTACCGCAAACAAACGTGCGCAGCCTTGTGAAAGCCTCCACGGATGCTTGAAATTGCTTCCATGCGGCCGGAGGCCGCGCCTGCTTGGGCGAACTTGCTAGAAATGTGACAGCCGCTCAAGCCCTGAAAAAGCCGATGGCATTTCACGCATCACGCAGCATTGTTAGTTCGTTGTCGTGCTTGGTGCTCGCTTACCAAGCGCGGTTGGATTGAAACCTTGTCAAGTCATGTCGCCTCGCGCACACTCGCAACTGCTTCGATGCAGATGGTTGCCCGTGAATAGCCACTGAGGATGGCGCGGACATGAATGTGAAGCTCGAACTGCCTGGCACGGAACTCCTGAGGCGCAGTAGCGGGCCATCACTCCGTGATCATCTCGCGCGTGAGCGCCGTGTGCTGATGCAGATCACCGCCGGGCGTCCGCTTGCGGATGTGCTGCAGGATCTGCTGCTGAGCGTCGAGGCAGCATCGGGGCATGCCATGATGGCGTCCATTCTCGAAGTCAGCGATGACGGCCGGTATCTCCGCCATCTCGCTGCGCCCAGCCTGCCTGCAGCCTATAACAAGGCGATCGATGGCGAGCGCATCGACGAGGGCGTCGGCTCGTGCGGCACGGCCGCCTATCGCGGCACGCCCGTCTATGTCGCCGATATCGCCACCGACCCGTTATGGGTCAATTATCGTGACCTGGCAGCGGAGCATCATTTGTGCGCCTGCTGGTCGACGCCCATCAAGGGCATGGATGATGTCACACTCGGCACCTTTGCCGTCTATTACGGCGCGCCACGCTCGCCCCGGCCGCGCGATCTCGAAGCGATTGCCGCCATCACATTGACGGTGGCGCTCGCCATCGAGCGGCATCGCATGGCGCTGCAACTCCGCCGCGCTCGTGACGAACTGAAAGCGCTGATGAGCAAGGTGAAGGGGTAGAGACCATTCAGTTGGATCACGCCGCCGGCTTAAACCGGTCCGCGCAATGCCAGTCGAGCGCCTGATCGATCTACGGTGGTGCCAACCCGGAATTCGCGTCGAGACAGTGACGCCGATCGATCATGTCGTGCTCCGCGTGTCCGCGGCGAGGTCCAACAAGCGCGCTGCCTCGACCATGTCTGCGGTCTCGAAACCTTCTGTTATCTGATCGCGGACCCGTCTCAACCTGGCGAGATCGATACCACCATAGCCGCGGGGATCAATCGAGAGGAGACTGTTGAGGGCCCGCAACTCCAGCGCGCACGTGCCCAGTTCAAGAGCCAGATCGGCGGCCTGTGCGACATGTTCAAGCGCGGCCTGACTGCCAAGCTTCGACAGAAACAGGCCGCGCAGCCGGTGCATCTCCGGGACGCAAAAAGTGATCTTGCTTGATTCCGCCGACGATTGCGCTTCATCGAGAAGCGTCAGGGCACGATTGATGTCGCCTTGCGAGGCGAGTGTCTCGGCGAGCAGCATCAGTCCATATGGCCTGATGAGTTCGGCGCCAGTCGCCCGGTAATCCGCAAGGCCCTGTTCGATTTCCGCAATGCCTGCCGATGGACGATCGATCTTGCCAAGCGCCCAGCCGCGCAGGATGTGGCCCCAGGCGCTCCAGTAAGGGAAGCGATAGCTATCGCCGACCGCGATCACTTGTTCGGCAGCGGCACGGGTCTCGGCCGGCTCGCCTCTCGCCTGTCGGATCGATGCTTCGAAGCTCAACGCAAATCCGAGGCTGTGAGGGTGGTCCAACTGATGAGCACGTTCGATAGCCCTCGCGCTGTTCTGGATGGCACTGTCGGCCAGGCCCAGAAACCACTGCGTCCATGCGAGATTGCATTGGGCGAGGACGGCCGGATCCGAGCCATATTCAAATCGGTGATGGTGATGCCGGTCCGGATCGTAGAGCTTCAGCGCCGCGTCGAGGTGCTCTTTCGCGAGCTGAAACCTGCCCATGTAGAACAGCGTGAGCCCGACAGGTCGCTTGGCTTGCAGCAGAAGATCAGAGTCATCAGCGCGCTGGGCGATGTCGATTAGCCTGGTACCAAGCTCTTGTGCCCTATCAAGCTGACCTCGAACGATGCAGAACATCATGAGTCCATAGAGCGCCCTGAAAAGCAGTCCGTGCTCATCGAGCTGTTCACTCAGTTGCTGCGCGCGGTTGAATACCTCCTCGACCTGGGGGGCTGCATTGCCCTTGGTGGCGAGCAGTTGGGAGCCGCGTTCGACTTCGAGCGCCAGCTCCTGACGCGCGTGATCGACCGTGTTCGGCAAGCTGCGTAGCATCGCGAGGGCGCTCTCGAAATGACTGACCGCTTCGATATTGGCCGAGCGTTCGGCCGCTTTCTTGCCCGCAGCCTCCCAATGAATGACGGCTGCGTCAGGAAGATTTGCGGAAGAGTAGTGAGCCGCCAGGATTTCGGGTGTCGCGGAGGCGACGTCCGGAAATCTGGTCGCAAGGATGTCCGCGATCTTGCGATGCATCTCGCGGCGCTCGCTCCTGAGCAGGGAGTCATAGGCCGCATCCTGGATCAGGGCATGACGGAACGAGTATTCCGCGTGTCCGTAAGCGCCATGTCGCTGAATGAAGCCTTCCTGAATGAGCTCGGCAAGCTGCATCTGCAGGACTTGCTGGCTCTCGCCGGTGACTGCAGCAAGAATTTCTCCGTCGAACGTTCTTCCGAGCGTTGCAGCGACCTGGGCCAGTGGCCGCGCGATTTCTAGACGGTCGAGACGCGCCGCCAGCGATCCGCGCAAGGTGGATGGTATGCTCTCCGACGCTCGCGCAGACTGGTCGTCGTCGCCGTCCGTCATTTGGGTGTCGATGACGGCTTTGGTGAGCTCTTCGATGAAGAGCGGAATGCCGCTGGTCTTTGCGATGATATGTCCGATGATATCCGACGAAAGCGCGCCCGCGCCGGCGATCTGTTCAATCAAGGTCCTGGTTTCGGTCTTCGAAAGGCAGCGCAGGCCGAGGCGCGTACTTTGCGCTTGCAGGAGCCATTTCGCCGTGAATTCCGGGCGAAAGGTGAATACGGCCATGATGCGTTGGCCGGATAGTTGCTGGACGACGCGCTCCAGCAGGTCGATGGTCGACGCGTCGGCCCAGTGCAAGTCCTCAACGACAAGGAGGATCGGCGTTTGCTCTGCTTTCTTCAGGAGCCATTGCGTCAGTGCATCGAACAGTTGCTCGCGACGCTGCGCCGGCGGAATATCACCAATCGGTGACGGCGCCGGTAAGGTCAGAAGCTCTGCGATCAGCGCAACCGCGGCCGGCGCGACCGACTCCAGCCCGGCAAAGGCCCGCTCGATCATTAGCACTTGTTTTTCGCTATCCGCAGGAGCGCGGCGCGTGATCACGCGACGGATCATCTCAACGATGGGATAATACGCGCTGGTGCGGTTATGGGCCGAGCAGTAGCAGGTGATCGGCAGAAACGCAGATGCGTCGAGGCTGTTTCTGAAGTCGCGCACCAGATGCGTCTTGCCGCCGGCGGCTTCGGCGACAATGAGGACGAGCTGACCTTCGCCGGTCGCGGCGGACTGGAAGCGATCCCGCAAGAGAGTCAGCTCCTGCTCGCGGCCGACGATCTTTTTCAGGAAGCGATGGCGCTCCCAGGCGGGACCAGCCCGTTCGCCAATGACTTCGTAGAGCGTCATGGCGCTCGCGGCGCCGCGGACATCCTGCGCGCCGAGATCTTTGAGGTTGAAGCGATCACCAATCAATTGCGCAGTTGCGTCTGATATGATCAGCCCGCCGGGCGGGGCGAGTTGCTGCAGCCTCGAAGCGATGTTGGGGGCCTCGCCCAGGATGCCCATCGTTTCCACGGACACTGACGACTTCAAATCGCCGGCGATGACAATGCCTGAATGGATGCCCATCCGCACCCGGATCGGCTGGGAATCCGAAGCCTCTTCCTGTTCGAGGCGCAAGAAATCATCGCGCATCGCAATTGCCGCGCGCACGGCTCTGACAGGATCGTCTTCATGCGCGACGGGAAAGCCGAAGCACACAAGGATTCCATCGCCGATGTAGCGGACCAGCGTGCTATCAAATCGCCGGATCGCAGCCGTGCAGATGTCGCGGTACCTGTAGATGACGTCCTTGAAATCCTCGTCGTCGAGGCGAACCGATATGTCGGTGGAGCCGACCATGTCGATGAACAGAACGGTCACAAGGCGTCGTTCCGGCCGCTGATTGTGTAGTCCGGGGCGGTCTGGCGCGGCTTGATCAGGCTGGTCGAGCGCCAGGCTGTCCTGCAGCTGTTCGAGCGCTCTGCCGCATCCTCCGCAGAAGTGTGATCCGCGCGGACTTTCAAATCCACAGGAGTCGCAGCGTGCTTTGAGAGCGGCACCGCATCGAGTGCAGAATTGCGCATTGAGCGGCGTCGACAGACCGCAAGCAGAGCAACGCATGAAAGTTACCGCTTATGCCTTAAATCAGACAAATCTCAGCTTAGCATCCCCTCCTATATACGGAATAGGTTCGGAGTGTGATCGCCTCGTAAGAGATGGATGGCGGACATGGCGTACTTCGAAAATCCACTCGCCCTCGACAAGCCTCTCAAACTATCAATCTGCTACACTGAAACCTGCAATCTCGATTGTCAGTACTGCTATGCCGATTGCTCGCCTGCGAAAGCGGCGTCGGAGCTCGGCAGCGATGCGTGGGCGCGTTTCCTGGATGAGATCGCCGATCTTGGCGTCATCTATCTCTATGTCGAAGGCGGTGAGCCGTTTCATCGGCCCGATTTCATGCCGTTTCTGGCCTCGGCATCGAGCCGCTTTCTTACCGAGATACGCACCAATGGCACGCTGATCACGCCGGATCTCGCGCGCAGGCTGAAGGAGATTCGGGTCGGCATCGTGCTTGTCGATATTTTCAGCCCGTATGCCGATGTGCATGATGAACTCACGGGCGTCGCAGGCAGCCACGCACGCGCTTGTGATGGCGTCAGATACATGGTCGAGGCCGGCATTGAAGTTCAGACGCTCACCATTCTGACGCGCAGGAATGTAGCAGATCTGCAAGCCTATCTCGACCTCGCTCACCGCCTTGGCGTCAAGACGGCAGGTATATTGCGGCCGTATCCGCTCGGCCGGATGAAATATCGCTGGGATGAGTTTTCGCTGTCGCTCGCGGAGATGCATGCGGCGCTCGATGCCCTCCAAGTACCGTCGGGCATGAAGCTCATGCATTCGTGGCATCCGAACAACGGCAATTCGTGCTGGCAGATGGCCGCGGTCAACGCGTTCGGCGATTCGATCGGATGCGCCTATCTCCGCGAATATGTCGATTACGGCAATGTTACCCGCGTACCCTTCATGGAGACGTGGGAGCATCCGCTGTACCGGGAATTGAGATCCGGTCGGGTCAAGGATAGCTGCCCCAGTTGCGCGGCGAGCCAGGGCTCACAGGGCGGCTGCCGCGCGACGGCCTATGCGTTTCATGGCGCCTGGGATGCGCCCGATCCGTTCGATAAGGTATTAAACAAGGGAGTGGACCTCCGTGTCATACCCGACTGGCTGCTACAGCCGCGCCCCAAACCTCCGGATCCGTCCCCTTAGGGAGATGAAGAGCTGTGTCGTGTTTCGGCCGGATCCACCGAAGCTGTTTATGCTGAACCTGAATGCGTGGCTCATTCTGGAGCTCTGCGATGGATGTGCAGAAGATCAGATACGACAGCGATATCTCGAGAGCGGCGCCTGCGTGGATGCGGATGCGGGCAGCGCTCTCGATGCTGGGCTTCGGCAATTGGAAGAGCAGGGGCTGATTGTTTTTAACCGACCTATCACGGGAGAGAGCGTTCATGAGCAATCAATCGTCGGGACTTGTGTATGACCTGATCGCCGGGGAAAAACTGGCGCCTCCGACTGTGACGTCGATCGAGCCGGAGGTGCGGTCCGGTGGATTTTTTCCATTTTGTGATCTGATCAAGCATGGCGAGGGGCAGCAAGAGATCGTCGCGCTGCTCGACGACAATGTCTTGCTTGGGGCGCTCGTGATCGAATGGGGCTACGACGTTCCGTTCAACAAGCATGCGAACTTCAAGAAGTGGCTGATCGCCAATGAAAAGCAGCTCAGCGAGGCGACGCCGCCGGATATATCGTATCGCGGCACCTATGCGGTGTCGGCGACGAGCGAGAAGGGCAGTGGGCTCTATCGGACGATCTGGGCATTCAGGACGCTCGGTGCCCTGGAACGATTCAGTGAGGAGATGCATTCCGGTTCGACCTTTGCGCGACTGGTTCACGATCTTTGCGAGTATCGCGATCGCGACCGCGGGGCGGCCAACAGCCAGCAGATGTATCAGCCGGTGCGCTGCGCGGAGCGTCTGGGCTGACGGCGTCAGGCGGCGATCCGCTCGCTGCTGCCATGGATGATCGCGCCGGCGGATTGCGCCGGCGTTGAATGCGAGAGACCAGACCGGCCAGAACAGCCGCAGCCCCTTTCGCGGTGTCCGGCATGCATGCAACCTTTTGGTTCCATCCGCGTTGTCGGTCGGTTCAAGCGTTCAGGGGCAACATGGCTGAAGAAGTAGTGACGACGCCGATCGGCATCGGCGTGCACGGCGCAAAACGTCTGCCGTCGGTGGACGTGGACACCTTCAATATCGAGATCAAGGACGGCGACGGCTTTCTCGGCGATCGCGCCAGCAAGCGCGCATTCCAGAAGATCATCGAGGACCTGCGCAAGCCGCTGAAGAAGAATGGCGAGGACCCGCTCGGCAAGAAGCCGGTCAAGGAGATCGGCAAGAGCGAGCTCGACGAGATCCTGATCGGTGACGACGTCAAGGCGGCGGCGCTGGTGCATGGCGCCATCGAGGAATTCGCGCAGGAATTCGCCTATGTGATCCAGCGTTTCTTCAAGAACAAGGTGTGGGAAGACACCGAATGCATCGTGGTCGGCGGCGGCTTCCGCCAGAGCCGCGTCGGCGAACTGGCCATCGCGCGCACCGACATCATCCTCAAATCCGAAGGCATCAAGGTCGATCTGATTCCGATCCAGTATCATCCCGACGAAGCCGGGCTGATCGGCTGCCTGCATCTGGCGCCGTCGTGGATTTTCGAGGGCTATGACAGCATCCTGGCCGTCGATATCGGCGGCTCCAACATCCGCTGCGGCGTGGTGGAGACCAACTGGAAAAAGTCGAAGGATCTTTCCAAGGCCGAGGTGTGGAAATCCGATCTCTGGAAGCACGCCGATGACGAGCCGACCCGCGAAGGCGCGGTGGAGCGGCTGATCAAGATGCTGAAGGACCTGATCAAGGCGGCCGAGAAGGAGGGCTTCAAGCTGGCGCCCTTCATCGGCATCTCCTGCCCCGGCGTCATCAATGAAGACGGCACCATCGAGAAGGGCGCGCAGAACCTGCCGGGCAACTGGGAGAGCAGCAAGTTCAACCTGCCGGCGCTGCTGGCCGAGGGCATCCCGACCATCGGTGATCACGACACTGCGGTGCTGATGCATAATGACGGCGTAGCGCAGGGCTTGAGCGAAGTCCCCTTCATGCAGGATTTCGCCCGCTGGGGCGTCCTCACCATCGGCACCGGCCTCGGCAATGCTCGCTTCACCAACCGCAAGCGCGATGAGAAGAAGGGCAAGGACAAGGACGAGAAGGACGACAAGAAGGCGAAGAAGGCGAAGGATTGAGGGGCGCTCCGCTGTCGTCCCGGCGCATGCCGGGACCCATAGCCTCCATCTGCTCCGTGACGCGCTGATCGGTGCAGCCTTTCGATCGCCTCACCTTGTCGGAGGTTATGGATCCCGGCGTCCGCCGGGATGACAGGCAACCCTGCGCCAGGCGAATCGGATGGTGGGGCTATCGCCAATGGCTGCGTTCCTGCAGCGTGTTCGGCCGGAAATTCACCCCCTTGGCGGCCGATCACACCCCTGCAGGCGATGCGACCGGCCCGATTTCCACCCTTGCAAGCCGGGCGGTGGCGGAATTTCCATATCCGGCGCTTGTCTGTTTCAGCTTCCTCGCCTAGAACACCGCCAACCACCCGGCGGGCGACTGTCGGAATCGGCACCAAGGAGAGGTGGCAGAGTGGTTGATTGTACCGCACTCGAAATGCGGCATGGGTGCAAGCCCATCGGGGGTTCGAATCCCCCCCTCTCCGCCAGCCACACCCCGACAACCTCATCTTTGAACACGCCAAGATGCGAAAGCGTCTTGCTAGGTGTTGTTCCGGCTATTGCCGAAGCGCGATGCTTTGAACATTGATGCAGTGCTGATTGATTTGGACCATTTAATAGTCTAAATTGCTCGACGTATTGGACCGGCAAGTGGTCCAGAACAGGGGCAGATCATGCAAGTGTCCGTGACCGAGGCAAAGGGCCAACTGACAGAGCTGGTTCGGCGCGCTGAAGCAGGGGAAGAGATCGTCTTGACCAGGCACGGCCATGCCGCCGTCCGTCTGATACCCGTGAAAGCCATTCCGGACCAGAAGTCGCGGCGCGCTTTGCTCGACGCCGTGCGGGTCTCGGCTGCGGCAAAGGCGGTCAGCGGGCCGAGCGCCGCGCGTAGTCAGGATTTCCTCTATGGCGATGATGGGCTTCCCGAATGATCGCTGTCGATACATCGGCACTGATGGCCATCGTGCTGAACGAGCCAAAAGCGGATGCTTGCATAGCAGCGTTGGAGACCGAAGGTGAGCTGCTGATCTCTGCAGCGACCGTCGCGGAAGCGCTCATCGTCGCTGCGCGACGAAATGTCCGCGAAGAGATGGCGCGCCTGATCGACGGGCTCGGTTTTGAGATCGTGAGCGTGACGCCGGCCTCAGCACGGCGGATTGCGCAAGCTTATGAAAACTGGCGGAAGGGTGTTCATCCCGCAGCGCTGAATTTTGGCGACTGCTTCGCCTATGACGTGGCCAAGGAGCACGCCTGCCGCCTGCTCTTTGTCGGCGACGATTTTGCGAAAACCGACATCGAGAAAGTTTTCTGAACGCACAGCCGAAAGGGGTGCTATCTGCGCGGTTCCAATTGAGGGATCGCGTGTAGACAATGGCCCATGTCGCTCTGAGCTTCGATGAAATCGTCGATCATGCGCGGCTTGCGGATATTATCCGTCGGCAATCCGGCGCGCTGGTCGGCGCATTCGAAGCCGATCCGCGGCCGACATCGGTCTTCGCCACCCAGCAGCGCTGGTTGATGGCCCATGCGGCGTTCGCGTTGTCGTTCCGCAGCGCGCTGGGGCGCATCGTGTTCAGCGACTTCCTCAATCTGGTCGTGCAGCACAAGGTCGCGAGCCGCAATACGGCGGATGCCTTCATCAAGGAGATGGTGAATTACGGGCTGGCGCGGCCGGTGGATGACGATGTGCTGGACAAGCGCACGCGGCCCGTGATGCCGAGCGACGAAAGCCTGCAGCAGATCGCCGGCTGGCTGATGCTGCATCTGATGTCGCTCGATGGTCTCGATGGCGGCGCGCGGATGTCCATGTTGCAGGCGGATGCCGCGCTTCTCGCGCGCATTCAGCCGCTGATTGCAGATGCGTTGCTGACGACTGCGTCGATCCGCGAGCCGTTGCACACATTCGGACTGTTCACCTGGCTCAATGGCGGCGGCATCGTGATGGACCGCATCATGACCAGCATCGCGCAGGTCGATCCGGCGGCTGAGCGCATCCCGACCGGTGTCTCTTCGGTGGATGCGTTGATGACCGGCCTCGTGCTGTCGCGCAGCCATTTGATGCGCAAGCTCCGTGCAGCGGAGAAGCTGGGCAGCCTCGGCTGGACCGGCAAACCGGACCGCTCGCCGCTCTGGGTCTCACAAGGTTTCTGGCGCGAATATGCGGCGGCACAGGCCGTGAAACTCGCAATCGTGGACCGGGCTTTTGCGGCTGTGACGAGCTAACTCGCCAGCGCTTCCTTCTCCTGCTCCACGGCAAAGGCCTGCAGGATCGCGAAACGTGCGAGTTCGATCGACACCGCACCTTCGGCGGCTTCGATCAGCAGATGCGTGGCCGTGCGCCATGCATCGGTCTTGTATTCGCAATTGGGAAGCCGGGAAATATAGGCGCCTGCGTCACGCAGGGTTTCGAGACGGTCGCCGTTCGGGATCTCAATGGAATCGGAAAATCGATCGGACCAAGCCATGCACTTTGCAATCTTACACACTCTCAACACGGGAGAACGACAAAGGCTGCCAGATGTTCCTTTGAGGATTGCCGTGGGTCAGCTCCGCAAAAGCCTTAGTCCGTGAACGCGCGGCAGAATGTCTCGAAGGCCTTTGCCACCGCCGAGAGCGAGCGCTCCTTGTGACGCAACAGGGTAAATTCGCGCAGGTCGAGCGCGAAGGGCAGCGCCCGCAAATCGCCATTGTGCAGGAACGGCGTGACAACCGCTTCCGACAGCGCCGTGGCGGATGTGCTGGTGCGCACGGCGGACAACACGGCTTCATTCGAAGGAAGCGTCATGACGACCTCGAGTTTGGCCGGATCGATGTGATGAGCGCGCAGCGCTGCCTCGAAAGCCGAGCGCGTGCCCGAGCCGGGCTCGCGCATCACCCATGACAGCGACAGCAGATCATCGGTGTTGGCGAGCGGGGATTGCGCCGACATCACGATCATGAGGCGGTCGGACGCCACGCGCTGCGACGCCAGCGCCGGTTCGTCGATCGTGCCTTCGATGAAGCCGAGCTCGGCTGCACCGGACATCACGGCTTCCGTCACGGTGGTGGTGTTGCCGATCTGAAGCTTCACCTCGATGCCGGGATACTGCGCGTGAAAGCGCATCAGCCGCGGTGGCAGCCAGTAATTCGCGATGGTCTGGCTCGCCTGCAATTCGATCGCGCCGCGATCATTGCCGGCGAGTTCATCGAGCAGCCGTTCGGTGCCCTTGGCACGGGCCAGCATGTCGCGCGCCTCCGGTAGGAAGCGGCGGCCAGCGGCGGTCAGTTCGATGCCACGGCCGACGCGGTGGAACAGCGCCACGCCATGCATGGTCTCCAGCGCCTTGATCGCCGAACTGACCGCCGACGACGACAGATGCAGTGCAGCCGCCGCCTGCGTCAGGTGCTGACGCTCGGCCACGGCGACAAAGGCGGCCAGCTGATCCAGGGTCATGATCGTCCGGATAAATCGAATATATTGACAATATTTATGCGATAGAATGGGAAATAAAGGAAGAATATTCTTCTCTCAAGAACATTGAGGGAAGCATGTCCCCCCTGAAGCGCATTATCGATCTCGGCCCCGGTCTGGCGCTCGCCGCCTGCGTCACCCTCGCAGCGTGGGGCGTGGAGCGGCTCGAGATGCATCTGTTCGGCAATCCCTTTGTCGATGCGCTGGTCTTCGCCATCCTGCTCGGTACGGCGCTGCATACGGCGTTCGGCCTTCATGCCAAAGCCCGTGCCGGCGTGCATTTCGCCTCCAAAACCCTGCTGGAACTGGCGATCGTGCTGCTCGGCGCCTCCATCAGCTTCCGCACTATCGAGGCGGCGGGCGGGCGGATGATTGCCGTGGTCGCGGCGGTGGTGCTGCTGTCGCTGGTGATCAGCTACTCGCTGTCGCGCCTGCTCGGCCTGCCCGACAAGCTGGCGACGCTGGTCGCTTGCGGCAATTCAATCTGCGGCAATTCGGCGATCGTGGCGGCGGCCCCGGTGATCGATGCGCGGCCGGAAGACGTGGCGTCGTCGATCTCCTTCACCGCGGCACTCGGCATTCTCGTGGTGCTGCTGTTGCCCCTTTGCGTGACAGTGTTGGGCTTGAACCAGTGGCAATATGGCGTGGCAGCCGGCCTCACCGTTTATGCGGTGCCGCAGGTGCTGGCGGCCACGCACACGATCGGTGCGGCAAGCGTGCAGATCGGCACGGTGGTGAAGCTCATGCGCGTGCTGATGCTCGGCCCCGTGGTGATCATGCTCGGCCTGTGGAGCGGACGACACAGCGGCAAGCGGCCGGCGCTGCGCGACATGCTGCCGTGGTTCATCATCGGCTTCCTGCTGATGACGGCGCTGCATTCATTCGAACTGATCCCCGCGGTGGCGCTGGAACCGCTGCAGACGGCCTCGACGATCCTGACCATCCTGTCGATGGCGGCGCTCGGTTTGTCGGTCGATCTGCGCTCGGTCATGTCGGCCGGTGGCCGAGTGCTCGCTGCAGGAACGCTGTCGCTGATTGCACTCGGTTGCCTCAGCGCCATCGCGTTGCAGCTGATCTGACGGCGCGGGATACCGTTGAACTATGTCCCGGACGCGATGCGGCATGCTTTATGCCGCTTCGCAGAGCCGGGACCGCCAAAAACTCCGAGTTTGGTGCGGTCCCGGCTCTGCGAAGCAGCGCGAAGAGGCGCTGCACCGCGTCCGGGACACAGGTGAAATGCGCGCTCACTGAATCAGGCTCGGGTTCCTTTTTGCCTGAAATTCTGCACCGTTGTTGAAATTCGGGCTGCAGCACCTTATTCCACGGCGCATGAACAACCTCGCTGTCGCCCAAAAACCCCTGATGGCCTGGTCGGGCCAGACGCTGCTGCGCAAGCCGGCGCCATTCCTGCCCATGAGCCGCGCCGAGATGGACGAGCTCGGCTGGGACGCCTGCGACATCGTGCTGGTCACCGGCGACGCCTATGTCGATCACCCCTCCTTCGGCATGGCCATCATCGGTCGCTTGCTGGAAGCGCAGGGTTTTCGCGTCGGCATCATCTCGCAGCCGGACTGGCATTCCGCCGAGCCGTTCAAGGTGCTTGGCCGGCCATTGGTGATGTTCGGCGTCACCGGCGGCAATATGGATTCGATGGTGAACCGCTACACCGCGGATCGCCGCATTCGCAGCGACGACGCCTATACGGCAGGCGGCGAAGGCGGCAAACGGCCGGACCGCTGCACCGTGGTCTATGCGCAGCGCTGCCGCGAAGCGTTCAAGGACGTGCCGATCATTCTCGGCGGCATCGAAGCCTCGCTCCGCCGCATCGCGCATTACGATTACTGGTCGGAGAAGGTGAAGCGCTCGATCCTCGCCGACGCCAAGGCCGATCTGCTGCTCTACGGCAATGCCGAGCGCGCCGTGGTCGAAGTCGCGCATCGCCTCGCTGACGGCGAATCGCCGCGCGATCTCGATGATATCCGTGGCGTGGCGTTGTTCCGCCGCGTGCCGGAGGGCTACACCGAGCTGCCGGCCGACGACATCGACGCCGCCGACGAAGCCGCGGCGCGAAAGCCGGGCGCGACGGTGATCCGCCTGCCGTCCTGGGAGCAGGTGGAGCAGGACAAGGAAGCCTATGCCCGCGCCTCGCGCGTGCTGCATCGTGAAGCGAATCCCGGCAATGCGCGGGCGCTGGTGCAGAAGCATGGCGACCGCGATCTCTGGCTCAATCCCCCGCCGATCCCGCTGACCTCCGACGAGATGGATTCGGTCTACGACCTGCCTTATGCGCGTGCACCGCATCCGTCCTATGGTGATGCGAAGATTCCCGCTTGGGACATGATCAAGTTCTCGGTGACCATCATGCGCGGCTGCTTCGGCGGCTGCACCTTCTGCTCGATCACCGAGCATGAAGGCCGCATCATCCAGAACCGTTCGGAAAAATCGATCCTGCAGGAGATCGAATTGATCCGCGACAAGACGCCGGGCTTTACGGGCGTGATCTCCGATATCGGCGGGCCGACGGCGAACATGTATCGCATGGCCTGCAAGGATCCGAATGTCGAGAAGGCATGTCGTTTGCCGTCCTGCGTCTTCCCGGACATCTGCCCGAATCTCAACACCTCGCATGACGACCTGATCAGCCTGTATCGCAAGGTGCGCGAGACCAAGGGCATCAAGAAGGTGATGGTCGCCTCGGGCGTGCGCTACGATCTCGCGGTGCAGAGCCCGAAATATGTCGAAGAGCTGGTGACCCATCACGTCGGCGGCTATCTCAAGATCGCGCCGGAGCACACCGAGCGCGGGCCGCTCGACAAGATGATGAAGCCGGGCATCGGCACCTATAACCGCTTCAAGAAGATGTTCGAGGCGGCGGCGCAGAAGGCCGGGAAGAAATATTTTCTGATCCCGTATTTCATCGCGGCACATCCGGGCACGACGGATGAGGACATGATGAACCTGGCGCTGTGGCTGAAGAAGAATCGCTACCGCGCCGATCAGGTGCAGACCTTCCTGCCGTCACCGATGGCGACCGCGACTGCGATGTACCACACCGGCCTCAATCCGCTGCGCGGCGTGCGCCGTGGTGCGAGCGAGCCGGTCGAGGCCATCAAGGGCCTGCGACAGCGCCGGCTGCACAAGGCGTTCTTGCGTTACCACGATCCGGATAACTGGCCGGTGCTGCGCGATGCGTTGCGCGCGATGGGCCGCGCCGATCTGATCGGCCCGCGGCCGGAGCAACTGGTGCCGGCGCATCAGCCGCCGGGCACGGGCAAGGCGGCGGGCACCAAGCGGCCGATCCGCCCTGGTGGCGGCAAGACGCAGAAGTTCACCACCAAGGGGATTCCCATCAGGAAGCTCTCGTAACGCCAGTTTTGCGTGAATTGAGCGTTTCTGCCCGTTATTGGTGAAATTGTGCGGTTTTTCGCCAGGTTCCGCCTGAATAGCTGTTCCGCGTGGGCGATCGAGTTCCATTTTGCGGCGTTGTCCCGGCATGACCGAACGCATCGCAGAGGAATTGAGAGATCTGGCGCGCATCGCCTTGCGCAAGGCGCGTGCCTTGCCGTCGGGCGCCGAGCGCAACGAGTTGCGACAGGTGGCGCTCGCCTTGAAAACGCTGGCTGAGAACAAGAGCTGGCTGGCCGGGCAGCGGCGCGAGCGCTAGCGCGGTCCGACGTCCATCAGGCATTCCGGGCAGAGACGCCCTGCCGAATCCTGCACGGGAATCAGTCGCAGTTTCGAGCCATGCCAGCCGCAGGTGCATTCCGTCGCGTGCGGATCCAGCCATATCTGCAAATTCGGGCTCTGAAAGCCAAGGCGCGACGGCACAGCGATATCCCGTTCGAGACTATCCATAGGCCGTCTCCTTCACCGCGGGCGGCGCGGCTGGTTGTAACGGGAAGGTGTGGTCCTGCGCGAGCGCGGCCGTCTCCCAATTGCCGCTCACTTCGACGATCGCCTTGGTGGGCTCGGTGCCCTGCGCCGTCAGCGCTTCGGCGAGTTCGCGGGTGGGGAGATACAACAGCCAGGACATTGCACATTCGCCAGAGATCAGTCGCGCGCATAACGCGACCGATCATGCGTCGTTCCTTGGCTTTGCGAAGAATGTTTCGAAGCTGATACTTGTCCCGGACGCGATGCGGCGCGAAGTGCCGCTTCGCAGATCCGGGACCGCACGAGGCTCCGGCGTTTGGTACGGTCCCGGCTCTGCGGAACAACGCTGCGCGCTGCACCGCGTCCGGGACACAGGTCAGCGTCTCGCCTGCGCAATCACCTCATGCGGCATCATCACATGGATGCCCTTTTCCAGATTGACGAGCTGGGTGACGCGTACATCCGCGGCGAGGCTGCAGAGCATATAGGCGTCCTCGGCCGACAACGTCGTGCGCGCGACGACCATCGCGATCATCCGGCGCAACGCAATGCGCGCCGCTTCATCGAGATCGGGATCGAAGGCCATGGTGATGAGATGGTCCTTCGTCTCGGCATAGGGTGCTTCGAGCTGCGCGTTCTTGACGAGATCGATCTTGAAGGTGCCGGTGAGGCCGGTCTCGACGGCGGTGACACAGACCTCGCCGTCGCCCTGCAGCGCATGGCCATCACCACAGGAAAACAGGCCACCCGCCGTCCACACCGGCAGATACAGCACGCTGCCGGCGCCGAGTTCCTTGTTGTCGATATTGCCGCCGAAATGCGACGGCATGGTCGATGACGCGCGGCCGACTTCGGGCTTGGGCGCCGTGCCCATCACGCCGAAGAAGGGTTTTGCCTCCAGCGTGATGCCCCATGGCGTTTTGACGATGTTGTTGGTGCGATCGACCGTGATGTGCAGGCGGCGGAAATAGTCGAAGTCGTCGGGCAGCGTCCCCATGCCGGGGCGGAACAGCATGTAGCCCCAGTCATCCGCGAGTTGGACGTCCTGGATTTCGATGCGCAGCGCATCGCCGGGCTCGGCGCCCCGCACCGCCACCGGGCCGGTGAGGATATGCGGCCCGAGATCGGGTTTCACGGCATCGATGATGGCCAGCAGTTCCGGGCGCGGAGTCATGCTGGCGTCGGTCGGCAGATGGTCCTGGTTGCCGCTGACGCTGGTCATGATGACAGTCTCGCCGGGCGCGATGGTGGCAATCGGCGCCTGTTTGGCATCGAAATAGCCCCAATGGACGGTCTGTGGCGTAGGCTGAATGGTCTGCGTCATTGAAGGCCCCCTGATTTCGATTCTGCGGCACAGCTTACCGGCTGATCCTGCGTTTGCAGCGCAAAATATGCTTTCGCCGTCAGGGCCGATGCCTTATTGCGGGGCCTTCCATTTGCCCCGCGAGTTCGCCTGCCCATGATCCGCCTCGACAATATCAGCAAGCAGAACGGTCATCAGATCGTCTTCATCGAAGCCGCCGGCGCGCTGCTGAAGGGCGAGAAGATCGGCCTTGTCGGCCCCAACGGCTCCGGCAAGACGACGCTGTTCCGCCTGGTCACCGGCCGCGAGCTGCCGGATGAAGGTCAGGTCGTGGTCGAGCGCGGCGTCACCATCGGCTATTTCAGCCAGGATGTCGGCGAGATGTCCGGCCACAGCGCGGTGGCCGAAGTGATGGAGGGCGCGGGTCCCGTCAGCGTCGTCGCCAGCGAGCTGAAGGAACTGGAAGCGGCCATGGCCGATCCGGACCAGATGGACAAGATGGACGAGATCATCGCCCGCTACGGCGAGGTGCAGGCGCGCTTCGAAGAGCTGGATGGCTACGCGCTGGAAGGTCGTGCGCGTGAAGTGCTGGATGGTCTGTCGTTCTCGCAGGAGATGATGGATGGCGATGTCGGCAAGCTGTCGGGCGGCTGGAAGATGCGCGTCGCGCTGGCCCGCATTCTGTTGATGCGCCCGGATGTGATGCTGCTCGACGAACCGTCGAACCATCTCGATCTGGAAAGCCTGATCTGGCTCGAAGGCTTTCTGAAGGGTTATGAGGGCGCGCTGCTCATGACCTCGCATGACCGCGAATTCATGAACCGCATCGTCACCAAGATCATGGAGATCGATGGCGGTTCGCTGAATTCCTATTCGGGCGACTACGAGTTCTATGAGGCGCAGCGCGCCATGAACGAGAAGCAGCAGCAGGCGCAGTTCGAGCGCCAGCAGGCGATGCTCGCCAAGGAAATCAAATTCATCGAGCGCTTCAAGGCGCGCGCCTCGCATGCGGCGCAGGTGCAGAGCCGCGTGAAGAAGCTCGACAAGATCGAGCGCGTCGAGCCGCCGAAGCGTCGCGAGACGGTGGCCTTCGACTTCCTGCCGGCGCCACGGTCGGGCGAAGACGTTGTCGCGCTGAAGGGCGTCAACAAGGCCTATGGCAGCAAGGTGATCTATGACGGGCTGGACTTCATGGTCCGCCGCAAGGAGCGCTGGGCCATCATGGGCATCAACGGCGCCGGCAAGTCGACGCTGCTGAAGCTGGTGGCTGGTGCGTCAGAGCCGGATACGGGTTCGGTGACCATCGGCGGCAGTGTGAAGATGGGCTATTTCGCCCAGCATGCGATGGACCTGCTGGATGGCGAGCGCACCATCTTCCAGAATCTCGAAGACACGTTCCCTCAGGCAGGCCAGGGCACCTTGCGCGCGCTGGCCGGCTGCTTTGGCTTCTCCGGCGACGATGTTGAGAAGCGCTGCCGTGTGCTGTCAGGCGGCGAGAAGGCGCGTCTGGTGATGGCAAAAATGCTGTTCGATCCGCCGAACTTTCTGGTGCTCGACGAACCGACCAACCACTTGGACATGGCAACCAAGGAAATGCTGATCAAGGCGCTGGCGGACTTCGAAGGCACCATGCTGTTCGTGTCGCATGACCGGCACTTTTTGGCTGCGCTGTCGAACCGCGTGCTGGAACTGACGCCGGAAGGCATCCATCAATATGGTGGTGGCTATAACGAATATGTCGAGCGCACCGGGCAGGAAGCGCCGGGGCTGCATCCGAACTAATCTCCGCCCCTCATGGTGAGGAGCGCGCTCTTGCGCGCGTCTCGAACCATGAGATGGCTTGACTAGGAGTGTGCGGCCATCCTTCGAGACGCGGCCAAGAGGCCGCTCCTCAGGATGAGGGCGGAGTGTTGGGGCGCGCTACCCCTTCAACGCCGAGAGCGACACGCCCCTCTTCACCACCGTCCGCATCGCGAAGCTCGAATGCAGCCGTGACACACCCGGCATGCGCGACAGATGCTGTTTGTGGATGCGCTCGTAATCCTGCATGTCGCGCGCCTGCACATGGACGAGATAATCGTCATTGCCGGACATCAGATAGCAGGACACCACATCCGGGCACTGCGCGATCGCGCGCTCGAAAGCGGACAGCGCATCCTCGCTCTGCTTGTCCAGCGTGATGTGGACATGCACGGTCATCATGTAGCCGAGCTCGGCCGCATCCACCTCGGCGGCATAGCCGCGGACGATGCCCTTCTTCTCCAGCGTTCCCAATCGCCGGGTGCAGGCGGTGGGCGACAGGCCGACCTTTTCCGCCAGCGCCATCTGGCTGATGCGGGCGTCTTGCACCACCTCGCGGAGGATCTTTCGGTCGATCGAATCGAGATCAGGGGCCATGGTTCCCTCAAAGCGCAGGAATTCACTAATCCAGTAGATAAAATCGCCGAAATCCGGCGTCTTGGACCGTATCAGTGGCCACAATCGCCGTAAAGCGCTGTTGACGGAGTGAGATAGTGACTCGTTGATCCCTGGATGGAGTGGCGGTCATGCTGGCGCGGGTGGATATGAATGACGTGGGGCAGCACGCCAGTGCGGTGCTGACCATCGACCTCGCGGGGATTGGCCGCAATTATCGCCTGCTCGCCAATAAAGTCGGGCCGAATGTGACCTGTGCCGGCGTGGTCAAGGCGGATGCCTATGGGCTCGGCGCCGATCGCGTGGCGCCAGCGCTCTATCAGGCCGGCTGCCGCGCTTTCTTCACCGCCCACCTCGATGAAGCCCTCGACCTGCGCCGCCATCTGCCGCGCGATGTGACGATCTATGTGCTCAACGGCCTGCCGCTCGGCGGCGAGGGCGACTGTGCTGCGGCCGGCATCGCGCCAGTATTGAATTCGCTCGAACAGGCGCAGGCCTGGTCGCAGCAGGCGCGCGAATCCGGGCGCAAGCTTCCTGCAGTCGTGCAGGTCGATAGCGGCATGTCGCGGCTCGGGATGTCGCCGAGCGAAGTCGCACAGTTCGTCGATCAGCCATTGCCGGGCGTCGATGTGAGCATGGTGATGAGCCATCTCGCCTGCGCCGATGAAGCCGCGCATCCTGCGAATGAATATCAGCGCGAGACTTTTGCCGCGCTGGCGCAGCGCTTTCCGGGCGTCCGCAAATCGCTCGCCAATTCCTCCGGCATCTTCATCGGCGGCGGTTATCACCACGATCTCGTGCGGCCCGGTGCCGCGCTTTACGGCATCAATCCACTGCCCGGACAGGTCAATCCGATGCTGCCCGTCGTTCGTCTCACGGCACAGGTCGTGCAGGTGCGCGATGTCGAGGCCGGCGCGCATGTGGGCTATGGCTGGACGCTGCAGACGGCGCGGCCGACGCGGCTGGCGACACTGGCGATCGGCTATGCCGACGGCCTGCAGCGCGCCTTCGGCACCAATGGCGCGGTGTATTTCCGCGGCAAGCGGCTGCCGGTGGCAGGGCGGGTCTCGATGGATTCGCTGATCGTCGATTGCAGCCAATTGCCCGAGGGCGCGTTGGCACGCGGTTCGCAAGTGGAAATCATCGGCGGCCATCAGTCGATCGACGATCTCGCATCGGCCGCCGGCACCATCGGCTACGAGATGTTGACATCGCTCGGTCGCCGTTACGAACGTATCTATGCTGAGGAAATCGACACGCGCTGGCGCGGTCGTGCTGGGATGACTGCACTATGAAGGTTCTCGTTCTCGGCGCCGGTGTGATCGGCGTCACCACGTCCTATTATCTCGCCAAAGCGGGCCATGAGGTGACGGTGATCGACCGCCAGCCCGGCCCGGCTTTGGAAACGAGCTTCGGCAATGCCGGCGAAGTCTCGCCGGGCTATGCCTCGCCATGGGCAGGACCGGGCGTGCCGCAAAAGGCGATCGGCTGGATCATGGACAAATATGGTCCGCTGGTGGTGCGTCCGCAGGCCGATCCGTATCAGTGGCGCTGGCTGCTGCAGATGCTGCGCAACTGCACCAGCGAACGTTACGCGCTCAATAAATCGCGCATGGTCGGCATCGCCGAATACAGCCGCGACCAGCTGCGCGCGCTGCGCGCCGACACCGGCATCGCTTATGACGAGCGCAGCCAGGGCACGTTGCAGCTGTTCCGCAAGCAGAAGCAGCTCGACGGCGCGGCCAGTGATATCGAGATCCTGAAGCAGTATGGCGTGCCGTATCAGGTGCTCGATAAAGCCGGCTGCGTGCAATATGAGCCGGGCCTCGCAGGCGTGCAGGATCTGTTCATTGGCGGCTTGCGTCTGCCCGATGACGAGACCGGCGACTGCCATCTGTTCACGCAGGCGCTGGAAAAGATCGCGGCCGGCCTCGGTGTGAAGTTCGTCTATGAGACGACCATCAAGTCGGTGGATGTCAGCGGTGGCCGCGTCGCGCAGGTGACGACGGACAAGGGCGCGTTCACGGCCGATCAGTATGTGATGGCGCTGGGTAGTTTCTCGCCGCTGTTGCTGCGTCCGCTCGGCATCGATGCGCCCGTCTATCCGGTGAAGGGCTATTCGCTCACGGTGCCGATCACCGATGCGACCGTGGCGCCGGAATCCACCGTCATGGACGAGACCTACAAGGTGGCGATCACGCGTCTCGGTGATCGCATCCGCGTCGGCGGCACGGCGGAGGTCGGCAATTACACGCCGCAGCCGACGGCGCCGCGCCGCCTGCCGCTCGACAAGTCGCTGACGGATCTGTTCCCGAAGGCAGGCGACCTCGCGCAATCGACCTTCTGGAGCGGCTTGCGCCCGATGACGCCGGATGGTCCGCCGATCGTCGGCCCGACGAAGTTCGGCAATCTCCATCTCAACACCGGCCACGGCACGCTCGGCTGGACCATGGCGTGTGGCACCGCCCGCGTCCTATCCGACCAGATCAGCGGCAAGTCGCCGGAGCTGGATGTGAGCGCGCTGGCGATTGCGCGATATCTTTAGCCGTCATCCCGGCAAACGCCGGGATCCATAGCCTCGAGATGCAAAATAGAAACACCGTCGTCGTGAGTGTTTAAACCACGATGACGGTGTGTATGGATCCCGGCGTTCGCCGGGATGACGATTTACCCCGCGGCTTCCACCGCGCGCTGCGCCATCACCTTGATGAGATTGGCGCGATAGGCGGCGGAGCCGTGGATGTCGCCCATCAGGCCATCGGCGGAGATCGACGCGCTGTCGAGTGCACCAGCCGACCAACTGGATTTCAGCGCGGCTTCGATCGCCGATACACGCATCACACCATCCTGCGCGGCACCTGTCGCCGCCACACGGACTTTGCCATCCTTCATCTGCGCCACGAACACGCCGGTCATCGCAAAGCGCGAGGCCGGATGGCGCATCTTGGCGTATCCGGCCTTGGCGGGGATCGGGAACGAGACGGCCGTGATGATCTCGTCGTCTTCCAGCGCCGTCGAGAACAGGCCCTGGAAAAAATCGGCAGCGGCGATGTCGCGCTTGTTGGTCTTCACCGTGGCATTCAATGCGAGCACCGCGGCGGGGTAATCGGCGGCCGGATCATTGTTGGCGAGCGAGCCGCCGATGGTGCCGCGATAGCGCACGGCGGGATCGCCGAGCACTTGAGTGAGATGCACGATGGCCGGGATCGCTTTCTTGGCTTCGGCACTTTGCGTGATGTCGTAATAGGTCGTCGCCGCCTTGATGATCAGCGCATCGGATGTGACCTCGATGCCGATCAGGTCCTTGATCTTCGCAATATCGATGACATCGCTCGGGCCGGCCAGGCGCTGCTTCATCACGGGCAGCAGCGTATGGCCACCGGCGAGGTATTTGGCGTCGGGATGCTTCGCGAGCAATGCTGCGGCTTCATCAACAGTGGCGGCGCGGTGATAGGTGGTCTCGTACATGATGGTCTCCCTTGGTGGGATGAATTGTGAAATCACCGTCATTGCGAGCGCAGCGAAGCAATCCAGTCTTTCTTCCCTTGGCTTCTGGATTGCTTCGTCGCTGCGCTCCTCGCAATGACGGCGTTTACTCCGCTGCCTGCTGCAATTGCAGCGCTTCCCAGACACGGCCGGGCGTCGCCGGCATTTCGAGTTTGTTGTGGCCGAGCGCATCGGTGATCGCATTGATCACCGCGGGCGACGAGCCGATGGCGCCGGCCTCGCCGCAGCCCTTGATGCCGAGCGGATTGCCCGGGCACAGCGTGCTCGAATGCGAGATCTTGAAGCTCGGCACGTCGTCGGCGCGTGGCATGGCGTAGTCCATGAAGGATGCCGTGACGGGCTGGCCGTTGTCGTCATAGACGGCGGCTTCCAGCATGGCCTGGCCGATGCCCTGGGCGATGCCGCCATGCACCTGGCCTTCGACGATCATCGGATTGATGAGACGGCCGAAGTCATCGACAGCGACAAAGTCGATGATCTCGGTCTTGCCGGTGCCGGGATCGATCTCGACCTCGCAGATATAGGTGCCGGCGGGGAAGGTGAAGTTGGTGGGGTCGTAGAAGGCGGTTTCCTTCAGGCCGGGCTCCATGCCGTCCGGCAGGTTATGCGCGGTGTAGGCTGCCAGCGCGACCATCGGCAGCGCGATGGACTTGTCGGTGCCCGTCACCTTGAACTCGCCATTCTCGATGACGATGTCGCCTTCGGAGGCTTCCAGCTGATGCGCGGCGATCTTCTTCGCCTTGGCTTCCATCTTCTCCATCGCCTTGAAGATGGCGCTCATGCCGACAGCGCCGGAACGGGAGCCATAGGTGCCCATGCCGAACTGCACCTTGTCGGTGTCGCCATGGACGATGGACACCTGATCGATGGAGATGCCGAGGCGATCCGCCACGAGTTGCGCAAAGGTCGTCTCATGTCCCTGGCCGTGGCTGTGCGATCCGGTAAGGATCTCGATGGTGCCGACCGGATTGACCCGCACCTCCGCGGATTCCCACAGGCCGACGCCGGCGCCGAGCGAACCCACGGCCTTTGACGGCGCGATGCCGCAGGCCTCGATATAGCAGGAGAAGCCGAGGCCGCGCAGCTTGCCGGCCGCTTTCGCTTTCACCTTGCGCGCGGAGAAGCCCTTGTAGTCGATCGCTTCCAGCGCCTTGTCGAGCGCGGCGCCGAAATCACCGATGTCATAGGCCATGATGACAGGCGTCTGATGCGGGAACTGGGTGATGAAGTTGGTGCGCCGCAGCTCGGCGGGATCGACGTTCAGCTGTCGCGCCGATGTCTCCATCAGGCGTTCCAGCAGATAGCTCGCTTCTGGGCGGCCGGCGCCGCGATAAGCATCCACCGGCGTGGTGTTGGTGTAAACGCCCATCACCTCGCAATAGATGGCTGGGATGTTGTACTGGCCCGACAGCAGCGTGGCGTAGAGATAGGTCGGTACCGAGGACGAGAACAGCGACATATAGGCGCCGAAATTCGCGTGGGTTTTGACGCGTAATCCGAGGATCTTGTTGTTGGCGTCGAAGGCCATCTCGGCATGCGACATGTGATCGCGGCCATGCGCGTCGGTGAGGAACGCCTCCGAGCGATCGCCGGTCCATTTCACCGGCCGCTCCACCTTCTTCGCCGCCCACAGCGCCACCATCTCTTCGGGATAGATGAAGATCTTCGAGCCGAAGCCGCCGCCGACATCGGGGGCGATGACGCGCAGCTTGTGCTCCTGCGCCACGTTGTAGAAGGCGGAGAGCACCAATCGCGCCACATGAGGGTTCTGCGACGTGGTGTAGAGCGTGAAGTGCTCTTCAGCCGGATCATATTCGGCGACGGCCGCGCGCGGCTCCATCGCATTGGGCACGAGGCGGTTGTTGGTCAGCTCCAGCGAGACGACATTCGCGGCCTTGGCGAAGGCATCATTGGTCGCCTTCTCGTCGCCGATCGACCAATCATAGACCACATTGCCCGGCGCTTCCGGATGCAGCTGCGGCGCGCCCGGCGCGATGGCCGCCTTCATATTGCTGACGGCGGGGAGTTCTTCATAGTCGACGACAACGGCTTCGGCCGCGTCCTTCGCCTGGTTCTTGGTCTCGGCAATGACCACGGCCACGGCCTGGCCGACAAAGCGCACGGTGTCCGGCGCCATCGCCGGCCATGCCCCCATCTTCATGGGGGAGCCGTCCTTCGAGGTGATGGCCCAGCCGCAGATGAGATTGCCGATCTTGTCATCGACCAGCTGTTGGCCGGTGAGCACATCCACGACGCCGGGCATGTCTTTCGCGGCAGAAGAGTCGATGCTCTTCACCTTGGCATGGGCGTGGGGACTGCGGATGAAATGCGCGTGGGTCAATCCGACGACCTTGACGTCATCGACGTAGCGGCCACGGCCGGTAATGAATCGCTTGTCTTCCTTGCGCGCAACGCGTGCGCCGATGCCTTCAACGCCCATCTGTGGGGCCCTCCCTGCCGGAGATATGAAATTCCGCCGTTTTCACCAAAACGCGCGGTCGGCTCGTTGATTGCGTCGTCATTGCGAGGAGCCCTTGCGACGAAGCAATCCAGTCTGTCTTCGTGTGGCTCTGGATTGCTTCGTCGCCCTTCGGGCGCCTCGCAATGACGGAGCCTTTTGCTCATTCAGCCGCTTGCGCAACCTTCATGCGTCCGGCGGCGTCGAGCACCGATTTGACGATGTTGTGATAGCCGGTGCAGCGGCAGATATTGCCTTCGAGCTCGTGGCGGACCGTCTGCTCATCGAGGTCGCCGTTGTGGCGATGCACAATATCGATCGCCGACATGATCATGCCCGGGGTGCAATAGCCGCATTGCAAACCGTGATTGTCGCGGAAGGCGGCCTGCATGGGATGCAGCTGATCGCCCTTCAAAATGCCTTCGATGGTGGTGACGTTGCAGCCAGCGGCTTGGCCGGCCAGCGTGGTGCAGGATTTCACCGCTTTGCCGTCGATATGGACGATGCAGGCGCCGCATTGCGACGTATCGCAGCCCACATGGGTGCCGGTGAGGTTGAGGTTTTCGCGAAGCAGATGGACGAGCAACGTCCGGTCTTCGACCTGGACGGAAACGGCTTTGCCGTTGACCGTCAGTTTCACTGTGGACACGTGCAGACCTCCCGATGATTTTTAATTGGTCTAATTAGAAGCGCGGCTTTGCGAGTTGGCAACTAGGAATTTGGGGGCATGTCGCCCCGGCCTCGCACAGCGAAGCTGTGCGCGGCGCCGGGATGACAGGCGGGGCTGCAAAAATGCACCTTCACGTCGCTGTCCGGCGATGCTCTAGTCCGCCCGCAATCAGCCGCAAGCCGTTGGCGGCCATAACAATTCCGTATCAAGGAGTTTCCGGGAGTGATCGACAAGCGGGTAGCCAGCCTGGCCGAGGCCGTGGCTGGGGTGAAAGACGGGGCGACTGTTCTGGTGGCCGGTTTCGGCACCGTCGGGATCGCCGATGATCTCCTGGAGGCGCTGCACGACCAGGGCGCGACCAATCTCACCATCGTCCATAACAATGCCGGCAATGGCGATGTCGGCCTTGCCCGGCTGATCAATTCCGGGCGCGTCACCAAGGTGATCTGCTCCTATCCGCGCTCGGGCGACTACAGCGCGTTCCTCAACGCCTATCGCAACAAGACGTTGGAGCTCGAACTGGTGCCGCAGGGCATCATCAGCGAGCGCATGCATGCCCATGCCGCCGGCCTCGGTGGTTTCTTCTCACCGGTCACCGCGCACACGAAACTTGCCGAGGGCAAGGAGACCCGCGAGATCGATGGCGTGCTGCATGTGTTCGAGAAGCCGCTGAAGGGCGATGTCGCGCTGCTGCGCGCCATGAAGGCGGATCGCTGGGGCAATCTGATCTACAACCAGTCGGCGCGAAATTTCAATCCGATCATGGCCATGGCCGCCGATCTCAGCATCGTTCAGGTGGACGAGATGGTCGAGCTCGGCAGCATGAATCCGGAAGCGGTGGTGACGCCGAGCATCTTTATCGATCGCATCGTGGTGGTGGGAGCAAACGCATGACGACAGCTTACAAGCCGCTCAATCGCGACCAGATGGCCTGGCGCGCCGCGCAGGACCTGCAGGAAGGCGCTTACGTCAATCTCGGCATCGGCATGCCGACCCGCGCCGCGAGCTATGTGCCCGATGGCCGCGAGGTGATCTTCCACAGCGAGAACGGCATTCTGGGCCTCGGCCCGAAGCCGGAGCCGGGCACCGAAGACGAGAACCTGATCGATGCCGGCAAGAACTACACGACCCTGATCAAAGGCGGCGTGTTCATGCATCACGCCGATGCGTTCCTGATGATCCGCGGCAAGCATCTCGATGTCAGCCTGCTCGGCGCGTTCGAAGTCTCTGAGGCGGGCGATCTCGCCAACTGGACCACGGAAGATCCGAGCTTCCCGCCCGGTGTCGGCGGCGCCATGGATCTGGCGGTGGGCGCGAAGGAAATCCGGGTGATCATGGATCACACCGACAAGAGCGGGAAGCCGCGCATCCTCAACAAATGCCGCTTGCCGCTGACGGCGCCGGGCTGCGTCAAGCGCATCTATACGAATCTGGCGGTGATCGATGTCACCGAACAGGGCCTGTTCGTGCGCGAGATGGTCGAAGGCATGACGCTGGAGACGCTGCAGGAGCTCACCGAGCCGAAGCTGCAACTGGCCAATGACTGGCGGGCGCTGACCCCGCCGGCGATGGCGGCTTAAAACTGTAGGGTGGGCAAAGGCGCCCTTGCGCCGTGCCCACCTTCGGGTGCCGTGCATGTGAAGGTGGGCACGCTTCGCTTTGCTCACCCTACAAGAGGCGTCTCGCCCCTGTCCGCCTGCCGCACAACCTCAAAGGTCCCCGGTAACCGTTTACTCGCTCTTAGCTTCTCTGCCGTAGCTTTGGGCACTCACTTCAGGCGCGGGCTGCGCCTGGGGATGAGGTGTTGGGAGTGAGAAACGGGGGGCCAGAAGTGGCAACGACGACGCTTGTCCAGAAAAAATCTGGTTCTCTGAAATTTCCTGCTCTCAGGTTCCGCGCCAAGGTGACGCTGGGCTTCGCCGCGGTGCTTTTGATCTCGGCCATCAGCATGGGCATGGCCTATGTCGGCTTCGAGCGCATCGCTAATGGCGTCATCTCCTACCGCACGACGGTCGCGGAATCGGGCCTGGCCCGCAACATCGACCGCGAACTCACCTCCTATCAGGCGCTGGCGCGCTATTACGTGCTGACCAGCTCCGAGGCCGACGCCAAGGCGGCGAAGGCGGCGGAAGCGGCGCTCAAGGATGCCATCGACCAGTCCATGAAGGCCGCGACGGATTCGGCGCGCCTCGACAAGATCACCCGCCTGTCGCGTGAATTCACGACCTTCACCAAAATCTTCGCCGATATCCTCACGGTGAAGAGCGAGAACGACCAGATTGCGGCAAACCAGCTCTCGCGCACCAGCCTGATGCTGCGCAACAAGATCGACGATCTCGGCGACACCGCGATCATGGCCGGGCTGTCGTCGGTGCAGGATCAGGTGAAGGAAATCACCACGCAATTCATCACCGCGACCTCGCTGGTGAACACCTATATCGGCAAGGCCGAGGACAAGACGTCCAATGCCGCATCGGCACGCATCAAGTTCCTGCAGAACCAGTTTGCGACCGTCTATGCCAATGACGACAAGATCAACGCCAAGCTGAAAGAGATCGTCGCCGATACCAAGATCTATGCCGACGCCTTCACCAAATTCGTCGAGAACACCAAGAAGGTGGACGGCCTCGCCAAGGAGATGTCGGAGTCCGCTGCCGGGATCACCAAGCTGTCGGCTGAAATGAAGGCCGACATGCTGTCCGAACAGCATCGCATGGAGACGGAATCGGACAAGACCGTTACCGATACCAAGCAGCTGGTCATCATTCTCGGTGTCGGTGGTTTCGTGATCGGCGCGGTGCTTGCCATGCTGCTCGGCCGCGGCATCGCCAAGCCGATGACCGAAATGTGCGCCGCGATGCGCAAGCTCGCCGCCGGCGATTTCGAAGTGGTGCTGCCGGGCCTCGGCCGCCGCGACGAACTCGGCGACATGGCGGGTGCCGTGGAAGAGTTCAAGGTGCAGGCGGTGGCGAAGGCGGAGCGCGATGCCGCCGCGCAGGAAGAACAGAACCGCGCGGCCGACCAGATGCGCCGCGGCGAGCTCATCAAGTTTGCCGATCAGTTCGAATCCGCCGTGGGTTCGATCGTCTCGAGCGTGTCGGTGTCGTCCGGCCAGCTCGAAAGCGCTGCCAATACGCTGACCCGCACGGCGGAAACCACCGAGCAACTCTCCGGCCAGGCCGCGGCGACGTCGGACGAAGCCTCGTCCAACATGCAGTCGGTGGCGACCGCGACGGAAGAACTGTCGCTCTCGGTCAACGAGATCGGCCGCCAGGTGCAGAATTCCAGCCGCATCGCTGACAGCGCCGTGGAGCAGGCCCGCCAGACCGACGCGCGCATCGGCGAATTGTCGCGCGCTGCCCAGCGCATCGGCGATGTCGTCGATCTCATCACGGCGATCGCCGAACAGACCAACTTGCTGGCGCTCAACGCCACCATCGAAGCGGCACGCGCCGGCGATGCCGGCCGTGGTTTCGCCGTCGTCGCATCGGAAGTGAAGTCGCTGGCCAGCCAGACGGCAAAGGCCACCGAGGAAATTTCGACGCAGATCGCCGGCATGCAGAATGCGACGCAGGAGTCTGTCGCGGCGATCAAGCAGATCGGCAACACGATCGGCGAGATTTCTGGCATCGCTTCGGAGATCGCCAGCGCGGTCGAGCAGCAGGGCGCGGCAACGCGCGAGATCGCGCAAAATGTCCAGCGCGTTGCTCACGGCACGCAGCAGGTGAATGGCAACATCACCGAAGTGAATCGCGGAGCATCGGAGACGGGCGCTGCCTCGGGTCAGGTGCTGAATTCGGCCCAGACCCTGTCGGCGGAAAGCACGCGTCTGCGCGCCGAACTCGATCGCTTCATGGAAAATATCCGGGCGGCGTAACTCCCATGTCGTCCCGGCGAAAGCCGGGACCCATAACCTCCGAAGACGTGGTTAGAACAGCATAGTACACGCA
>JAEXYA010000021.1 GCA_023451825.1 Pseudomonadota bacterium | reverse complement strand
TCGTAGGATGGGTTGAGCGAAGCTATACCCATCACCGCATGCTCTGGCGTTTGTGGTGATGGGTATCGCTTCGCTCAACCCATCCTACGAATCAAACCAACCGGCTCTGCGCTGCCGCGGCCTTGATGAAGCTCGCGAACAGCGGATGCGGTTCGAACGGGCGGGATTTTAGCTCGGGGTGATACTGCACGCCGATGAACCACGGATGGTTCTCGTATTCGACGATCTCCGGCAGCACGCCATCCGGCGAGAGCCCCGAGAACTTCAACCCGTGCTTTTCCAGCCGGTCCTTATAGGCCGTGTTGACCTCGTAGCGGTGGCGATGGCGTTCGGAAATTTCGAGGGCACCACCATAGACTTCGGAGACCTTGCTGCCCTTGGTGAGCGCCGCCGGATAGGCACCGAGGCGCATGGTGCCACCGAGATCGCCGGCATTGGTGCGCTTCTCGAGTTCGTTGCCGCGCAGCCATTCGGTCATCAGGCCGACCACGGGCTCATTGGTCTCGCCGAACTCAGTCGAATTCGCGTCCTTGATCCCGGCGAGGTTTCGCGCGGCTTCGATGACCGCCATCTGCATGCCGAAGCAGATGCCGAAATACGGCACGTTGCGCTCGCGCGCGAACTGCGCCGCACGGATCTTGCCTTCGGCGCCGCGCTGGCCGAAGCCGCCGGGGACCATGATGCCATTGACGTGTTCGAGGAACGGCGCCGGGTCTTCGTTCTCGAAAACCTCGCTCTCGATCCAGTCGAGATTGACCTTCACCTTGTTGGCGATGCCGCCATGGGAGAGCGCCTCGATCAGCGACTTATAGGCGTCCTTCATGCCGGTATATTTGCCGACAATGGCGATGGTGACGGCGCCTTCCGGATTACGGACGCGCTCGTTGATCGTGTGCCACGATTTCAGCTGCAGCTCCTCGCGCGAGGAGATGCCGAACGCGGCCAGCACTTCGTCGTCAAGGCCGGCTTTGTGATAGGCCTCGGGCACCGCATAGATGTTGTCGACGTCGCGCGCCTCGATCACGGCGCTCTCGCGCACGTTACAGAACAGGCCCAGCTTGCGGCGTTCTTCCGCCGGGATGTCGCGGTCGCAGCGGCACAGCAAAATGTCCGGCTGGATGCCGATGGAGCGCAGTTCTTTCACCGAATGCTGGGTCGGCTTGGTCTTCAGCTCACCGGCGCTCGGAATATAGGGCAGCAGCGTGAGATGGACGAAAATGGTGTCGCCGCGCGGCAGGTCGTTGCGCAGTTGGCGGATCGCCTCGAAGAACGGCAGGCCCTCGATATCGCCCACGGTGCCGCCGATTTCGACGAGCACGAAGTCGTAGCCATCGTTGTCGGACAGGACAAAGTCCTTGATGGCGTTGGTCACATGCGGAATCACCTGGATGGTGGCGCCGAGATAGTCGCCGCGCCGTTCCTTGGTGAGGATGTCCTGATAGATGCGCCCGGTGGTGATGTTGTCCTTCTTGGTGGCAGGACGACCGGTGAAGCGCTCGTAGTGGCCGAGGTCGAGATCGGTCTCGGCACCGTCATCGGTGACGAACACCTCGCCGTGCTGATACGGCGACATCGTGCCGGGATCGAGATTGAGATAGGGGTCGAGCTTGCGAAGCCGGACCTTGTAGCCACGCGCCTGCAACAGCGCGCCTAACGCCGCTGATGCCAGACCTTTACCGAGCGAGGAAACCACGCCGCCGGTGATGAAAATGTACCGCGCCATGGGACTTAACCTTTAAGGCTCCTGAGCCGATTCGCCAAAAGGAATCGTCGCTCCCTACCGGGATCCGGTGAGGCTGTGGGTGACTGGGATTTCGAAATGATAACAGCCCCTTGATGGGGGCTGTTGAGGCAGGATGGAAGCATCCCTCCTGCATGGCGCCAATGCGTTAGCGAGATTGCGGAGCCTGCGGCGCCTCATCCGCCTTCTTCAGGCTGTCGAGCAGGCCACCCGATGTCGGCGCGGTCAGCGGCGACGACGGCGCGCCCTGCTGGGTCGCCGGCGCACCGGTCGGCAGGATCGAGCTCGGACCTCGGTTGTAGGTCGCCAGCCAGGACAGGAACATCGAGGTGATGAAGAAGCCGACCGCCAGGAACGCCGTAGTGCGGGTCAAGAGGTTGGCCGTGCCGCGACCGGTCATGAAACCGCCGCCACCACCGCCACCGCTGCCGATACCAAGGCCGCCGCCTTCCGACTTTTGCAGCAGCACCACGCCGATCAGGGCGGCAACGATCATGAGATGAATAACGATAATGACGCTGTGCATCTTGTCCTTCCATCGCAAGCACGCCGCGCCGATCGCCGGCTGCAGTCCCAGTGCTTACGGGGTTTGAATCTGCAGGTGTCTACACGAAGGAGGCTGAAATTGCCAACCCTTTGGGCGGCAATCGCAAACCTCTCCCGCGCGAACGGAACAACCGGGATTTAGGGGCAGCCGGCAGCAATTGCCAGGAAGTCCGCCGCCTTCAGGCTGGCGCCGCCGACGAGGGCACCGTTCACATTCGGCACAGCCATCAGCTCCTTGGCATTCGAGGGCTTCACCGAACCGCCGTAGAGGATCTTGATCGCAGGCCCCTCATTCTTGAAGCGCTGGTTGAGATGTTCGCGGATAAACTTATGAACTTGCTCGACATCTTTCGCCGTCGGCGTCAGGCCCGTGCCGATCGCCCAGACCGGTTCATAGGCCACGATCAGGTTGCCCGAGGTGCAGTCGTCCGGCAGCGAGCCCTTGAGCTGGCTGCCGCAAACATCGAGCGTCTTGCCAGCATCGCGTTCGGCCTGGGTCTCGCCGATGCAAACGATTGCCGTCAAACCGGCGCGCCAGGCGGCCAGCGCCTTATCGCGAACCACCGCATCGGTTTCGCCGTGATCGGCGCGGCGTTCGGAATGGCCGACGATGATGGCGGTCGCTCCGGCATCGGCGAGCATCTCGGCGGCCACGTCACCCGTATGGGCGCCTGAGGCTTTCGGGTGGCAATCCTGCGCGCCGACCGTCACGGCATGTTTGCCGTCCTGCCCGAAGCTCGACGCCTTGTCGGCGAAACCGGCCAACAAAGTCACCGGCGGACAGACCAGAAGGTCAGCTTTTTCAAGGACCTCCGGCGCATCGCGAAGCATCGCCTCGAACTCGCTGACAGATGCCTTGAGGCCGTTCATCTTCCAATTGCCAGCGATCAATGGGCGAACGGCATCGGTCATGGGTCTGTCCTGTCTTGGTGAGGAGTTCGGATGAGGCCTGAGCTAACAGAGGCAGCCGGGGCGCTCAAGCTGGTCCGGCGCCGCGCTTGCTGCGATGCCGGTTGATCTCGTCGGCGGTCGGATCGGGTGCCTTCGGATCGAAACCGCGCCAGCCCGAGGAGGTCAGCTCGCTCCGCCGTGCCTCTATATCGACAGACGACGGCCGCAAGATTTCCTCAAGAATCTCGCGCTTTTCCGCGTCAACGCGCGCGCTGACGAGCGATCCGCCACGGCGGATGCTCTCGGCATAGACTTCGGCCTCGTTCACGGCCACGCCCGCCTCTGCCAGCATGCCGATGGCACTTCCGGCCGCGCCCGCCACCGCCGCGCCCGTGGCAGCCGCGGCAAACCAGCCGGCCGCGACCACAGGTCCGAGACCTGGAATTGCGAGCAGGCCCAGCCCGGCCAGAAGCCCGCCGAAACCGCCAAGACCGGCACCGATCGCCGCACCCTTGCCTGCCCCGCCGGCCAGATCGGGCGCGTACCATTTGTCGGCATTGTTAGCGATCACGCTGATATCGTCGTCGGGCACGCCCGCCTCGCGCAACTGGCGCACCGCGGATTGCGCGTCGGCGTAGTCATCGAACAGGCGGGAGATCGTCACTTTGGTCATCGGCCTTCACTCCGGCTGCGCCGAGATGTTGCCCTTGTAATCGACGCTGACGCGAACGCGCTTGGCTCCGCTCATGGCGGTCCCGCGCCAGATGCCCTGGCTGTCGTTCATCAGCTTGGACACGTCGGAATAACCTTGCGATGTCAGGAGGTCACGCGCCTGACCTTCGGAGAAACTGTTGGCGCCCGGTGACAGCGCGGTACTCGCGCCAGGTTGCACCACACTCGGATTTTCCATGGCCGGGTTCTGCTGTGCCCATACCGGCGAAAGTGCCAACCAGAGGCCGGCAATGGCCACCCCTGTTCGCATCCGAATCCGCATGCTGCCTCCCCGACCGGCCATCCGGCCTGCCGCATCAATCGGCGGAACGGGCAGAAGTTCCATCGCCCGAAACCCGGCCAAGCGCCTGAAACCGCTTCAATCCGCCCCGTTCCGTCCGGTTGCGACAGAACCGTTGCCACTTTATGATGCGCGTCCTATTCGGCGACGGCCCCCGCGGCTCAAACCGCTGGCGCAAGCCGGTTCCCCTCCTGACAGACAAGATTGACCCATGCTTCGAGGAATCCGCAAAGCCTCATCCAACTGGATTGGCAAGATGATCATGAGCGTCGTGATGGGCGTGCTCATCATCAGCTTCGGCGTGTGGGGCATCGGCGACGCCTTCAAGGGCTCGACCCAGACCAAGGTCGCCACCATCGGCTCGACCGACATTTCCACGGAGCAGTTCCGCCAGCTCTTCAATGACAAGCTGCAGCAGATCGGCCGCCAGTTCGGTCGCCCGCTGACACCGGATCAGGCGCGCGCCTTCGGCCTCGACCGCCAGGTGCTGCAGCAGGCCATCGCGGAGGCCGCCCTCGACGAGGACGCCCGCCGCAAGGGTCTCGGCGTCTCCGATCAGGAAGTGCTGCGCCAGATCATGGCCGATCCCAACTTCCAGGGCATGAACGGCCAGTTCGATGGCGCCCGCTTCCAGCAGGTGATCCGCTCGCTCGGCTATACCGAGCAGCGCTATATCAACGAACAGCGCCGCGTTTCGCTGCGCCGCCAGATCGCCTCCACCGTGACCACCGGCGTCGAGACGCCGAAGACGATGGTGGAAGCGCTCAGCCGTTACCAGAACGAGCAGCGCACGATCGATTACGTGAAGCTGGACGCCGCCCAGGCCGGTACCATCGATGCGCCCTCGCCGGAGGCTCTCGCCGCCTATTTCGACGAGCGCAAGACCCAGTTCCGCGCCCCCGAATATCGCAAGATCGCGTTCCTGGTGTTGACGCCGGAAGAGATGGCGAAGTGGTCCACCGTCTCGGACGAGGACGCCAAGAAGCTCTATGACGATCGCAAGGACCGGATTTCGACGCCGGAACAGCGCCAGATTTCACAGATCGTGTTCCCGAATGCCGAGGAAGCGCAGGCGGCCCGCGCCAAGCTCAATGACAGCTTCTCATTCGACGACCTCGCCAAAGAGCGCGGCCTCAAACCGTCCGACGTCGAACTCGGCATGGTGACCCGCGCCGGCATCCTCGATCCGAACGTCGCCGACGCCGCCTTCTCGCTGGCGCCGGATACGATCAGCCAGCCGGTCACCGGCCGTTTCGGCACCACCCTTCTCAAGGTTGGCAAGATCCAGGCGGGCTCGACGCCGAGCTACGACAGCGTGGCCGCGACCATCAAGCGCGACCTCGGCATCGAGCGCGCCCGCGCGGTCGTCGCCGACATGCACAACAAGATCGAGGACGAACGCGGCGGCGGCGCCAATATCGTCGATGCCGCCAAGAAGCTGAACCTGACGGCCGTGACCATCGAAGCGGTCGATCGTTCCGGCCGCGGTCCTGACGGCCAGCCGGTCACCGGCCTGCCGACCACGACCGACATTCTCTCGCAAGCTTTCAACAGCGACGTGGGCGTGGACAACGATGCCATCCAGGCTGCCGGCGGCTACATCTGGTACGACGTGCTCGGCGTCACGCCGGCGCGCGAGCGGACCCTCGACGAAGTCAAGGCGCAGGTCGAGGCGCGCTGGCGCGAGGACGAGATCACCAAGCGCCTGCGTACCAAAGCCGAGGACATGGTCAAGAAGCTCGACGGCGGCGCCAAGCTCGCCGACGAAGCGGCAGCCGCTGGCCTCAAGGTCATCACCTCGGCGCCGTTCAAGCGCGACGCCACCGTGGCTGACCTGTCGCCGGGCGTGATCCAGGCCGTGTTCCGCGGCGTCAAGGATGCCGCAGGCCAGGCGCCGGGCGCTGGTGCCTCGGACTGGATCGTGTATCGCATCACCGACATTTCGACACCGACCGTCGATATGGCTTCGGACGACGCCAAGAAGCTCACGGAAAGCCTGCAGCGTGGCCTGACTGATGAACTGGTGGCGCAATACATCACCAAGCTCGAGCAGCAGGTCGGCACCAAGATCAATCAGGAAGCCTTTGCGCTGGCAACCGGCGCGACGAGCAATAACTGATCTCAAGATCGTAGGATGGGTTGAGCGTAGCGATACCCATCACCGCCGGGCACGTGTGGTGATGGGTTTCGCAACGGCTCAACCCATCCTACAAGTGTTCATCGCATCACTTTCGGAAGCATCCCATGGACAATCTTCGGGCCATCATCGCCAAGGTCGCCACCGGCGCCTCGCTGACGCGTGAGGAATCCTCGGCGGCCTTCGACAGCATGATGTCGGGCGAAGCCACGCCCTCGCAGATGGGCGCCCTCCTGATGGGCCTGCGCGTCCGCGGCGAGACGGTCGATGAGATCACCGGCGCGGTGGAAGTGATGCGCGCCAAGATGCTGCGCGTCACCGCCCCTACGGATGCCGTCGATATCGTCGGCACCGGCGGCGATGGCTCGGGTTCCGTCAATGTCTCGACCTGTGCGTCCTTCATCGTCGCCGGCTGCGGCGTGCCGGTGGCCAAGCATGGCAACCGCGCTCTGTCGTCGAAATCCGGCGCGGCCGACGTGCTCGCCGCGCTCGGCGTCAATATCGATCTCAAGCCGGCCGATGTCAGCCGCTGCGCCCAGGAGGCCGGGATCGGCTTCATGTTCGCGCCGGCGCATCATCCGGCCATGAAGAATGTCGGCCCGACCCGCGTCGAACTCGCGACCCGCACGATCTTCAATCTGCTCGGCCCGCTGTCGAACCCGGCCGGCGTGAAGTATCAGATGGTCGGCGTGTTCTCCCGGCAATGGGTGCAGCCGCTGGCGCAGGTGCTGAAGAATCTCGGTGCCACGCGCGCCTGGGTCGTGCATGGCTCCGACGGCCTCGATGAAATCACCCTCACCGGCCCGACATTCGTGTCGTCGCTGGAAAACGGCCAGATCACCAATTTCGAGATCAAGCCGGAAGACGCCGGCCTGCCCTATGTGACCGCGGAATCGCTCAAGGGGGGTGACGCCCAGGCCAATGCGGCATCGCTGCAGGCCGTGCTCGACGGCAAACCCAGCGCGTTCCGCGATGTGGCGCTGTTCAATGCCGCTGCAGCGTTGCTCGTTGCCGGCAAAGCTAAGGATATCAAAGAAGGCGTTGCAATGGGCCAGCAATCGCTCGACAGCGGCGCAGCGCTTGGCAAGCTGAAACAGCTTGTCGCGGTCTCGAACGCATAATTGCCGTCATTGCGAGGAGCGTAGCGACGAAGCGATCCAGTCTCCACTTGTTACCTTCTGGATTGCTTCGCTGCGCTCGCAATGACGGAGAATGGATTGAACAATGTCCGACATCCTCACCAAGATCGAAGCCTATAAGCGCGAGGAAATCGCCAAGGCGAAAAGCGAGCACTCTTTGAGCTCGCTCGAAGCGCTCGCCAAAACCGCATCGCCGCCGCGCGGCTTCATGACCGCAATCCATCGCAAGCTCGACAAAGGCGATTTCGCACTGATCGCCGAAGTGAAGAAGGCCTCGCCGTCCAAGGGATTGATCCGCGACGACTTCGATCCGCCGACGCTGGCAAAAGCCTATGAAGACGGCGGCGCAGCCTGCTTGTCGGTGCTGACCGATACGCCGTCCTTCCAGGGCCATCTCGATTTCATGGTCGCCGCCCGCGCCGCCACCAAGCTGCCGGTTCTGCGCAAGGATTTCATGTTCGACACCTATCAGGTGGTCGAAGCTCGTGCCCACGGTGCCGACTGCATCCTGATCATCATGGCCGCCCTCGACGACGCGCTTGCCCGCGATATCGAGGACGCCGCCATTGATCACGGCATGGACGTGCTGCTCGAAGTCCATGACGAGGCTGAACTCGAACGCGCGCTGAACCTGCGCTCGCCGATGGTCGGCATCAACAACCGCAACCTGCGCACCTTCGAGGTCACTCTCGCCACCAGCGAGCGGCTGGCGCCGATGATGCCGAAGGATCGCCTCAAGGTGGGCGAGAGCGGAATCTTTGCGCCGGAGGATCTGGCGCGCCTGGAACGCGTCGACATTTCAACATTCCTGGTGGGCGAGAGCCTGATGCGGCAGGCGGATGTCACCACGGCAACGCGGACGCTGCTGAAGCGGACATAGGCAAAGATCATGGCCAAGAAGACGAAATCGAAGGCACCCGCCCTCACCCACATCAACGCATCGGGCGAAGCCCATATGGTCGATGTCTCGGCCAAGTCTGCCAGCGAACGCGTGGCGGTCGCCGAGGGTCTTGTCATCATGAGCAAAGCCAGCCTCGACATGATCGAGTCCGGCAACGCGAAAAAAGGCGATGTGCTCGGCACCGCGCGGATCGCCGGGATCATGGCGGCGAAGCGCACATCCGACCTGATCCCGCTCTGTCATCCGCTGGCGCTGTCGAAGGTCACCGTCGATATCACGCCCGACAAGAAGCTCCCGGGCTGCCGCGTGCGCGCGACAGTGAAAGTCACAGGCCCCACTGGCGTCGAGATGGAAGCGCTGACCGCCGTGTCGGTGGCGTGTCTGACGATCTACGACATGATCAAGGCTGTCGAACGCGGCGTGCAGATCGAGGGCATTCATCTCGTCGAGAAGAAGGGCGGAAAGTCCGGCCACTATCTGGTGACCGACAACGCCATTGATTGATCAGGACTGGGATGATCAGGCGCGGCGTTGCGCGTGGTCGTCGTCCATATCCACGACACTGCTATCTGCCTCGATGCGAAACTCATCGAGCCTGCGTCCCGCCGCAAGTTGAAACACCAGCCACCGCGGCCGCAAACCGCGGCCTGACCAGACCTGCGTCGGACGATCGGGATTGCGATAGAACGGGCCGGCCTTCGGGCGCAGTGCCGTCACGGCACGCTGGGACGATGCGGAAAACTGATCGAGATCGCGCAGCCGCTCGTCGATCTCCTGTCGCTGCGCAGCCATCTTGGCCGCGAGCACGATGCGCAGCTCTTCATGGATCTGCCAGAGCGCGTCGATCGACATGCCACTGAAATTATAACCACTCGCCATCTGATCCCTCTCGTCGCGTCAGCGAAAAAATGGACCGGGACCGCACGCGAGCATGGGGGGTGTTGGCGGCGGTCCCGGCACCACGTTCAAGCGACCGGGCGGGAGGATGAGACATCCGGGTCGGCGAGCGTGGCGACACCAGCGCTACCAAGCCGTGCAGCGGCAAACGTAAATTCCGCATACGTAACTACGCATGCGAATTGTAACTTTGTGGGTAACCTGAATACCGGCAAAGTCGGGGGTAACAGGCTTAACGAGGATCGATCCTGTGTCGCGCTTCGATGCGCTGCAGCTGCATTTCCTGCGCAATCCAGGGGCCGACCTGAGCATCGAGATGGCGCTCGTAACCTTTAACGAGGAAGCGACCGCCGGTCACGGCGATGGCGAGAGCAAGCAAAGTGAACACCGGTAAAATTCCTTATTGAATAATAGCTTTGTAACAAATCATTTACGTTCGATAACATTTTAAGTTTCGATCATCAGCCATGCGTGCAGTGCAGCAGACCTGCCGATCGCGCAACGCAGCGATCGTCACGAAACGATGTTACGTTTGCTCTTTCAATGATTTAACGTCGCGCGTCCCGAACTGCTCATATTGTCCGGAAATGCTCACCCGATGAATTCGCTATCTCCCACTCTTGACGCTTCGTCCATCGATGCCCTGCTGTTCGATCTCGGCCGCGTCGTGCTCGACATCGATTTCGCGCGCGTGCTGCAAGTGTGGTCGGATCATTCCAACGGTAAGCCGGAGGATATCGTTGCCCGTTTTTCCCGCGGCGATTTCTATATGCGCCATGAGCGTGGCGAGATTTCCGACGCAGATTTTTTCGCGCATCTACGCGACGAGTTGGAGATCGACATCACGCCGGAACAATTTCTCGAAGGCTGGAATGCGATCTTCGTCGGCGCCATGCCGGGGATCGCAGAGTTGCTGCCAAAGGCAGCAATGCGCTGGCCAATCTATGCCTTCTCAAACACAAACCCGGCGCATGTGGCGCACTTTTCTATCGCCCATGCCGACTTGCTCGGCCATTTCCGCGAGATGTTTCTGTCGTCATCGATCGGGATGCGCAAACCTGAAGCCGAGAGCTTCGACCACGTCATCGCAGCAATGGACGTGCCGGCCGAGCGCATCCTGTTCTTCGACGATCTCATCGACAATATCGAAGGCGCCCGCGCGCGCGGCCTGCAGACCGTGCACGTCACGTCGCCAACGACCGTCGCCGACACATTGAAGGCGCTTGGCGTCTAAGCGCGCGAGAGACGTCCATAGGCGATGCTGGTGAGAACGCCGAGCAGCGCCCAGAAGATCAGGCCGGTCAGCACGGCAGCCACAACGAAGCTGTGCGCCAACGTCTCCGGCACATCGGTATGTCCGGCCGGCGCCTGCGGCGCGCCGATCAGATGCGGCAGCACGATCAGGCCGAGGCCGAGCAGTGCCGCCCAAGACGCCCTGCGGAATACCAGAAGCGCGAGCCCGCCTGCGGTGGCAACTGCAGTGGCAATCCACCAGGCCTGGCGGAGCGTGAGATCGGCCACGGGTTGGCCGGGCACTTCCGGCGGCAGGCCGAGGCCCGGCGCGGCAACGAACACGACGAAGCCACCAAGCCCCCAGAACAGGCCTTCACGCCAGTCCACCGGCCGGCCGCGCAACGCGAAAATCCCCGCCAGCAGCAGCGCGAAGCCGATCGCCGTCAGCACATTGGAGCCTGCGGTGAAAGCGTTGCGCTGGAAACCTTCTTCAGGCTCCCATTCGCCGCCGTGATCGTGGGCCGTAGCGGCGTGCTGGCGCGTACCGTGATCATGGCCGGACGCAACCGGCGCAACTGCCGGCGCGGCCGCGGTTGCCGGCGCCTCGGCCTTCTTTTCATAGACCTCGGCCTGCTGGATCAGCTTGACGGTGCCGACCATCTGCACTGCGGTGGTGGCTGCGCCAGCGACGACCCCGGCGAGCACCGCCGAGAACACGATCGAACGAAAAACAGACATCAGGCTGACAGATCAGTGGCAGGGAAATGCGTTGGCGTGGCGCACGTCATGCGCCGCGTTGTGGACTGCGCTGATATGCGAGAAGCCGACGACGCCGACGATGAACAGCCCGAGCGCCATAGCGAGAAGAGCCTGCACGACGACATTCGCGTCGGCGGCGGTGGTGGAGAGTTGGGCGGTCTGGGTCTGCTGCATGGGATTCCTCGTCAAGTTGGCCAGAGTTTAGCCGCTTTGTTCCTGTGATGCGACCGCCAATTTTGCCATGGCGCGGGAGAGATCCCGGCTGGTCAGATGCAGATTGGCATCTGGCGACAGCCGCGCATGGGCGATCTTGCCTCGGGCCGCGAAATGGAACGCAGCTTCTCGGGCGTGAAAAAACGCCGCACACTCGTCTGGGGTCGGCATATGCTTCAGCAGCGTGCGGAAGGCATGCCGATGCACCATGCAGACACCGTCATGGCCCTCCGGCCGGAACGACAATGCGTCCACATCGCTGCGCCAGCGCAATGCGTCGCCACCGCCCATATCGTATTCGTCGCTCATGCCCCTTGGTAACGGCTTCGGCAGCGATCCCCAAATGCAGCCTGAAGCCCGACCACCGGGACAACCGACGCTTGCCTCCCTCGTCCGCTTCGCTAAGACGGGCATCCACAAGAATCCGGAGATCCGCCGATGGCCCTGATGCCCTTTACCGATGCCATGGCCGCGATCCTCAAAGGCGCCAAAGGGCTGCCCGAGGAAATGGTTGCACTGGAGGATGCGTTTCATCGCGTGCTGGCGCGGGATGTCGCCTCGCGACGGACGCAGCCGCCAGAGGCGATGTCGGCGATGGACGGCTATGCGGTGCGCGCTGCCGATGCGACCGTTGGAGCCAAGCTCAAGGTGATCGGCGAGATCTCCGCCGGCAAGCCATTCGACCGTGCCCTCGCTGCGGGTGAAGCCGCCCGCATCTTCACCGGCGGCGTTGTGCCCACCGGCAGCGACGCCGTCGTGATCCAGGAAGATACCGCGCGCGACGGCGACATCGTGACCATCAACGAAGCCGCCCCGATCGGCAAAAATATCCGCCCCGCCGGCGTCGATTTCGAGCAGGGCGATGTGCTGCTGCGCGCCGGCACCCGCCTCGCCGATCGCGATCTCGCCCTCGCCGCCGGCATGAACCATGCGCAGTTGCCGGTTCAGCGCCGCCCTGTCGTCGCGATGCTCGCCACCGGAGACGAATTGGTGATGCCCGGCGCCACGCCCGGCCCGGGGCAGATCGTGCTCTCGAACGGCTTTGCGCTGCGCGCGCTGGCGCGTGCCGAAGGCGCTGATGTTATCGATCTCGGCATCGCCCGCGACACGCTGGAATCGACCACCGCGGCGATCCGACGGGCCATCGAACTCGATGTCGATGTCCTCATCACCACCGGCGGCGCATCCGTCGGCGACCATGATCTCGTGCAGCAATCGCTTGTCGCGGCCGGCGTCGACATATCGTTCTGGAAAATCGCCATGCGGCCAGGCAAGCCGATGATGCATGGTCGCCGCGGCGCCATGCGGATCATCGGCCTGCCCGGCAATCCCGTCTCCTCCTATGTCTGCGGCTTCCTGTTCATGGTGCCGCTGCTGCGCGCACTGTCCGGGCGCAGCGAGGTCCAGCATTTTCGCGAGGCCGCAGTGCTTGGTCGCGACCTCGCCGCCAACGACCACCGCGAGGATTACCTGCGCACCCGCCTCGAATGGCTCGACGGCAAACTGGTGGCAACGCCGGTGATGAAACAGGATTCCTCGTTGCTCGGAAACCTCGCTGTCGCCGAGGGCCTGCTGGTGCGCCCGCCGCATGCAGCTGCAGCCAAAGCCGGCGATCCCTGCGAAATCATTCGTCTTCCGGCTTAGCGGAATACCGCGAACCGACACGTTCCTCAGGCGTTGCCCGACCGGGCATTGCCCTTCATAAATTCCGCCGGCCCTCGGTCACCAAGTTGTCACGTAACGCGGCGACAGAGAGCACAGACAACAGATTCGGTGCCCGTTCATGGATTACTTCAAGCGCTTCAACTTCCTCTTCGCCATGCCGACCTTCGACGCCGACGACCTTGAGGGTGTACGCCTCAATCAGATCGTCGAGGAAATCGAGAAATCCGGCTTCGAGGTGGTCAAGGCGCGGAAACTTGAAGACGCCGCCATTGCCGTTCAAACCGACGCCGCCATCGGCTGCATGGTGGTGGACTGGGGCAAGAAGGGCCTTGAGGGCAAGACCGCAGCATTGATCAACCTGATGCGCCGCCGCGGGCTCGATTTCCCGATCATGCTGCTGATCCGCCGCCAGCGCTTCGAGGATATTCCGGTCGAGGTGCTCGACTTCATCGACGGCTACATCTTCCTGTCGGAAGAAACCCCGCCCTTCATCGCCAAGAACCTTATCAGCCGCCTCAAGCAATATGCCGAGACGCTGAAGACCCCGTTCTTCGGCGCGCTCGTCGATTACGCCGAGGAAGGCAACCAGCTCTGGACCTGTCCCGGCCACAATGGCGGCGTGTTCTACAGCCGTTCGCCGATCGGCCGCGTGTTCATGGAACATCTCGGCGAAGCCGTTTTCCGCGACGACCTCGACAATTCCGTCCTCGATCTCGGCGACCTCCTGACCCATGAAGGCCCGGCCCTTCAGGCGCAGAAGGAAGCCGCGCAGATCTTTGGCGCGGAAAAGACCTATTTCGTCCTCAACGGCACGTCCAGCTCCAACAAGGTCGTGCTGTCGGCACTCGTGACCGATGGCGACCTCGTGCTGTTCGACCGCAACAACCACAAGGCCGCGCTGCACGGCGCGCTGATGATTGCCGGCGGTACACCGATCTACGTACCGACGGAGCGCAATCCCTGGGGCCTGATCGGCCCGATGAAGTGGGATGCGTTCAGCGAAGAGGCCTTGCGCGAACGTATTCGCACCAATCCGCTCGTCACCGACAAGGACGCGTGGAAGCGCGAGCGCCCGTTTCGCGTGGCCGTAATCGAGCAGTGCACCTATGACGGCACCATCTACAGCGCCGAGATGATCATCAAGCGGATCGGCCATCTCTGCGAATATATCCTGTTCGACGAAGCCTGGGCGGGCTTCATGAAATTCCATCCGCTCTATGTGAACCGCTTCGCCATGGGCCTGAAGGAGCTCGGCCCGGATTCGCCGGGCATCATCGCGACTCAGTCAACCCACAAGCAACTGGCCAGCTTCTCCCAAGCCTCGCAAATTCACGTCAAGGACCGCCACATCCGCGGTCAGAAACGCCGCGTCGAGCATCGCCGCTTCAACGAAAGCTTCATGCAGCACGCCTCGACGTCGCCGTTCTATCCGCTGTTCGCATCGCTCGACGTCGGCGCGCAGATGATGAAGGGCCGCTCGGGCGAAGTGCTGTGGGACGATACGATCCGTCTCGGCATCGAGTTGCGCAAGAAGATGCGCGCGGTGCGCCGCGAATTCGAGGAAAAGGAATTCCGCCCGGAACGCCGCTGGTTCTTCGAGCCCTTCGTGCCCGAGCGCGTGCAGATTCCTGATGTCGCGCAGCCTGGCGCGACCCACAGCGTGCCGTGGGAAAGCATCAGCACCGACCAGCTCGCGACCAATCCCGCCTTCTGGCAGCTGACGCCCGATGCCAAATGGCATGGCTTCCCGGATATGGAAGCCGGCTTTGCCATGACCGATCCGAACAAGCTGACGGTGCTGACGCCAGGCTTCGACCGCGCCACCGGCGGCTATGCCGAGCACGGCATCCCCGCCCCCGTGGTCGCGCAATATCTGCGTGAAAACCAGATCGTGCCGGAAAAGAACGACCTCAACTCGCTGCTCTTCCTGCTGACGCCAGGTGTCGAGGCCAGCAAGGCCGGCACGCTGGTGTCGGGCCTCGTCGCCTTCAAGCGCTTTCATGACGAAAACGCTCTGCTCGAAGACGTCATTCCGGAATTCGCACGCCGCCGCCCCGCACGCTACGCCGGCGTGCGGCTGCGCGATCTCTGCGCCGACATGCACAAGTTCTATCGCGCCGCGGATGTCAGCGGTCTGCAGGCGAAACAGTTCATGGATCAGCATCTGCCTGAAATCGCGATGTCGCCCCATGATGCCGCACGCCTCCTGGTGCGCAACGATGTCGACTATCTGCCCATCGACGAGATCGCCGGCCGCATCGCCACCACGCCGTTTGTCGTTTACCCGCCGGGCATCGCCACCATCGTGCCGGGCGAGCGCCTCAGCGAGCGCGCGCAGCCAATGATCGATTATCTCAAGATGTTCGAGACCTGCTTCAACACCTTCCCGGGCTTCGACGTCGAAATCCAGGGCGTCTACCGCAAGACCGACGCCTCGGGCCGCATCCGGCTCTACACTTACGTGGTCGCTGCAGATCGGGATCCGAAGAAGTGAGTTCGCAGGACGCGACTGAAACCCCGATCATCGTCCGGCCGTCCCGCGACAGCGATGTCGATGCCATGCTGGCGATCTATCGCCGCCACATCCGCCAGGGTGTGGAGGAAGGCGTCAGCGATGCCGATGCCATGCAGCCAGATGATTTGCGCGATCGCCGCAAGAACCTGAAGAACAAGCGTTTCCCGCATATCGTGGCGACGCGCGGCGGCGAAGTGGTCGGCTATGCCTATGTGGTCCAATTCCGCAAGCGGCCGGCCTATCGCTATGCCGTGAAGCACTCGATCTATGTGCATCATGACCACACCGGCCGGGGCGTCGGCGGCAAGCTGCTGCGCGAACTCATCGATGTCTGCGCCGCTGCCGGCTTCCGCCAGATCATCGGCTATATCGACGCCGACAATGCGCCCTCGCTCGGCCTGCACGATCACTTCGGCTTCACGCGGATCGGCACGCTGCCCGGCGTCGCCTATCGCTCCGGTCGCTGGGCCGACACCGTGATGGTGCAACGCTCTCTGGCCGCCGGCGCCACCACGCCGCCGCCACCGATGGCGCTGTCCGAGCGGATATCGTGATGCCTTAGACCTGTAGGGTGGGCAAAGCGCAGCGTGCCCACCACTGCGAGCCGAGCATTCGGAGGCGGGCACGCCTCGCTTCGCCCATCCTACAAAGCACGCGAAAATCAAATCCTTGAAGCGAAAATAGCCATTGCGGAACATGTACGGAACAGATAGTGTCCGTTCATGATTTGTTTCGAGATTCTGTGGCTTAGTGAAATCGAGAGTGCCCAAACTCGTGACTGCCCTCGATCAGCGACGCTGATCAAGAGGTCCTGAAACACACGCGACGGTCCGACAACTGTCACCTGAGGATGGCTTCAGATGCTCACGCGCAAACAATATGAACTGCTCCGCTTCATCGATCAGCGGCTGAAGGAAGCCGGCGTGCCGCCCTCCTTCGACGAGATGAAAGATGCGCTGGACCTACGCTCCAAATCCGGCATCCATCGCCTGATCACCGCGCTGGAAGAACGCGGATTCATCCGCCGCCTGCCAAACCGTGCGCGCGCGATCGAAGTGATCAAGCTGCCCGAATTGACCACGGCGGCGCCGGCCGGTCGCCGCGGTTTCACGCCGAGCGTGATCGAAGGCAATCTCGGCAAGAGCAAGCCCGCACCTGCACCGATGGCGAACGACGATGACGGCGGCCGCACCATCTCGGTGCCGGTGATGGGCCGGATCGCGGCCGGTACACCGATCGAGGCGCTGCAGACCCGCAGCCACTCCATCAGCGTGCCGCAGGACATGCTCGGTAACGGCGAACATTATGCCCTCGAAGTGCGCGGCGATTCCATGCAGGACGCCGGCATTCTCGATGGCGACATGGCGCTGATCCAGAAATCCGACAGCGCCGACACCGGCGACATCGTGGTGGCGCTGATCGACGACGAGGAAGCCACCTTGAAGCGCTTCCGCCGCCGCGGCGCCTCCATCGCGCTGGAGCCGGCGAACACCGCTTACGAGGTTCGCATCCTGCCGCCCAATCGTGTGCGCATCCAGGGCAAGCTCACCGGCCTCTATCGCCGCTACTGAGCTACGCTCACTGATCGTCCGGTGCGAGATCCGTCTCCGCCGGCGTTGCATCGACCGGTCTCTGGCGCGTGCGTTGGCCGGTCGATATCGCATTTTCGACCGCCGCCTCAGCTGGTCCCTGCGCCCATGGCCGTTGCAGACCGCGCGCACGAGTTGCTTCCACGACGAAGTGGTTACCGGCGCGACGCAGGCTCGTCGCTCCCTGCCTTTGCAGCGTCTCCCGATCAATTACCATGGCCCGGCAATCGGCTGGCGGCTGTTTCGCGGTCACGATCAGCGCCACGCGTTCGCAATCATCGCTGAATCCATCGGGCTGCAATGTCAGGGCAATCAACGCGCCGTCACCGAGCGCTGTGACGCAGCCCGATGGATCGCACGAGACGCCCTCGCCGAGCGACCCATCGCTCGGTTGCCGCGGATCGGCATCGGCGCCGAGCCACTCCTTGATCAGAAACACGTCCTTGCCGCTTCGCATCATATGCAAACGGCCGTCACCGCCGCGCGCAGCAATGCTGCTGCCATCGCTTGCGATCAAGATATCCGGCTGCGGTGTGGATGCAGCCCAAACCGTCGCCACGACCAATGCGACCACGCCAGCATAGCGTAGCGGCGTGCGCAGCAACGCAAGCAGGACAATGCCCGTGCTTGCGATGATCAGTGGTCCTGTCCCGAAGGCGGGCACACGGCCAATCGCGCCCGGCAATCCGGCCACCCATTTAGACACAAAGATCATCCACTGCAGGCCAAACTCCATGATGTGCCAGAATACGCTGTCGAAACCGAACGGAATGGCGAGCAGGCCGAGCAATCCCGCCGGCATCACCAGCGCCGACACCACCGGCATCGCCAAAAGATTGGCGACGATCCCGTAAGGCGTGATGCGATGAAAGTGATAGGCGGCGTAGGGCATCGTCGCGAGGCCGGCGACCAGCGACGCCAATAGCAGCAATGCGAGTTCGCGCCCGCCCCACAACGCGATCCGCGCCGTGGCCGAACTCTCCGATGTCGCGAACAATGCCGGCATCCCGATCTGCACCAGTGCGACGAGTCCAAGCGTCGCCGCAAACGACATCTGGAAGCTCGGATGCACCAACGCTTCCGGCGTGATGATCAGCACGATCATGGCCGCAATCGCCAGAGTGCGAAAAGTGATGGCCCGGCGATCGACCATGATGGCGATCAACACTACCGCCGTCATGATGAAGGACCTTTGCGTTGCGACCTCGGCGCCGGATAGCAGCAGATAGAACAGCGCGGCCAGAAGCGCCGCGGCAGCCGCGACCTTTTTGATCGGAAACGTGACGGTCAGCACCGGGACCAACGCAAGCAACGCACGCACCACGAAAAACACGACGCCGGCGACGACGGCCATGTGATAGCCGGAGATCGACAGCACATGGCCAAGTCCGGAGATGAACATGGCGTCGTTGACATCAGACGAGATCGCATCGCGCTTGCCGGTCAGGAGTGCCGTCGCGATGGCGCGGCTGTCCCCCGACAATGACGCGCGGATCCGCGCATCGATGGCATCGCGCATGCCTTGCATTGTTGCGGTGTATTGCAAGCGGCGTGTCGGCGGCGTGGGCGGATCGATTTTCCTGATCGCTCCGGTAACGAAGCCGGACGCACCGATGCCTTGAAAATAGAGGTCACGCGCGAAATCGTAACCGCCCGGCCGCAATGGTGCGAGTGGTGGCTGCAGCCGGGCTTTCAACGAGATGAAGCTGCCGACCGCGGGCGCCGTGCCCTTCTTCACTGACAGCCGAACGCGCGTCAGCATGACGGTGTCGCGCGGTGTCTCCATCGTTGCCACGCGCAACACGAAGCGATCGCTGCGCTCACGCTCCTCGCGGGCCTCCACGAAGCCCGTCAGCGCCGCGCCGAAAATCGGCTTCGCCAAAACCTCGTGGGCGATGCGCGTGCTCTTCCACGTCGCAGCGGCAAAGCCAGCGGCGATGGCCGCAGCAAGCAGGATGGGAGGAAACGCGGACGCCCGCCTGAGCAAGATGGCCGCCACGGCCGTGATGCAAGCTGTCAGGGCTGCGACCCACGCGACCGGCTCGCGCTCGGCAGCGAAATACAGCGCGATGCCGGCACCGAAGGCGATGGGGACCCATGGCAACAAGCGGCCAGGCCCGGCTTCCGCCTGTGCCCAGACGCGCAGCCAATCGAACGGCAATGTCCAGGATTGGTTCGGGATGAGTGCGCCAGCCGTGACCGACGGCGGCCATGTGACCGCCCTCGCCCGATTGCGCTGCCGTCCCCCGCTTTGCGCCATGAGCCGCCCGCTACGCTTGCCCTCCCGAATGCTATCGGAAGGGTGCCGTGCGGCTAGCGGAACGGATGGGGAATGCGCGAACTATTCGCGCGTTCAGGCCAGCTTGGCGTAGCTGTCGCGCAGGCCGACGGTGCGGTTGAACACCGGCTTGCCGGGCGCACTGTCCTTGTCGCGGCAGAAATAGCCCTGCCGCTCGAACTGCATCGCGCCCTCGTAATTGTCGCTGGCCAGCGCCGGCTCGAGCATCGCGCCATCGAGCACTTCCAGCGAATTCGGATTGATCTGCTCCGCGAAATTCGAAGCCTCCGGCGTCGGCGTCGCGAACAGCTGCTCGTAGACGCGCACTTCCGACGGCACGGCATGCTGCGCGCTGACCCAGTGGATCGTCGCCTTCACCTTGCGGCCGTCCGGCGCGTTGCCGCCACGGGTTTCGGGATCATAGGTGCAGCGCAGCTCCACCACCTCGCCCTTGTCGTTCTTCACGACATCCTTGCAGGTGATGAAATAGCCATAGCGCAGACGCACTTCACGGCCCGGCGACATGCGGAAGAACTTCTTCGGCGGATCCTCCATAAAGTCCTCGTGCTCGATATAGAGCTCGCGGCTGAACGGGATCTGGCGCGTGCCGAGCGCGGCATCGTCGGGATGGTTGATCGCTTCCAGCTGCTCGACCTGCCCTTCCGGATAGTTCTCGATCACCACCTTCAACGGTCGCAGCACCGCCATACGGCGCGGCGCGGTGCGGTTCAGCGTCTCGCGCACGGCGAAATCGAACATCGACAGATCGACCGTGGAATTCGCCTTGGCAACACCGATGCGCTTGATGAATTCACGCAAGGCTTCGGCCGGAATGCCGCGGCGCTGCAGGCCGGCCAGCGTCGGCATGCGCGGATCGTCCCAGCCCGACACATGGCCGCCGCGCACGAGCTCGGTGAGCACGCGCTTCGACAGCAGCGTGTAGGTCATGTTGAGGCGCGCGAATTCATACTGATGCGGCCGCGACGGCACCGGCAGATTGTCCAGGCACCAGTCGTAAAGCGGCCGGTGGTCCTCGAATTCCAGCGTGCAGATCGAATGCGTCACATGCTCGATGGCATCCGACTGGCCGTGGGCGAAATCGTAGCTCGGATAGATCTTCCAGGCCTCGCCGGTGCGCGGGTGATGCGCATGCAGGATGCGGTAGATCACGGGATCACGCAGGTTGATATTGCCCGCGGCCATGTCGATTTTTGCGCGCAGCACGCGCGCGCCATTCGGGAATTCGCCTGCGCGCATGCGCGCGAACAGATCGATGTTTTCCTCAACGCTGCGATCGCGGAATGGGCTGTTCTTGCCGGGCTCGGTCAGCGTGCCGCGGGCGATGCGCATCTCTTCCGGCGACTGGTCGTCCACATAGGCCTTGCCGGCACGGATCAGCGTGACCGCCCAGTCATAAAGCTGCTCGAAATAATCGGACGCGAAATGCAGGTTGCCCTCGCCCCAGTCGAAGCCGAGCCAGCGCACGTCGCGCTGGATGGCGTCGATATATTCCTGCTCTTCCTTGGTCGGATTGGTATCGTCGAAACGCAGGTTGCAGCGCCCGCCGAACTCCGCGGCAACGCCAAAGTTCAGGCAGATCGACTTGGCGTGGCCGAGATGCAGGTAGCCATTCGGCTCCGGCGGGAAGCGCGTCACCACGCCCTTGTGCTTGCCGGATTCGAGGTCCGCCGCCACGATGTCGCGGATGAAATCGCGGCCGGCCTCGAGGGCGGTGTCCGCGGTCGATTCGTCTGTCATAAGCTGCCTTTCAGATTGCGCCCTATGTGCCAAATCCGGGCCGTTCCGCCAAGAGGCGCGAGCCGGCCCGCCCCGGTTCCGGAGCTCCGGGGCGGACGTGATTGCCCATTGGGCAGCGGCACGGGGGTGTGTTACACGCGCGCAAACGTCCCCTAAATCGATTGCCGCCCCACCATGACCGCACCCGTCGTTACCCGTTTCGCGCCCTCGCCGACCGGCTTCCTCCATATCGGCGGTGGCCGCACCGCGCTGTTCAACTGGCTTTACGCCAAAAAGCACGGCGGCAAGATGCTGCTGCGGATCGAGGACACCGACCGCGAGCGTTCCACGGATGCGGCGATCGATGCCATTATCGACGGGCTGAAATGGCTCGGCATCACCTGGGACGGCGACACCGTCTACCAGTTCGCCCGCGCCGCCCGGCACCGCAAGGTCGCCGAGCAGCTGCTCGCTGAGGGCAAGGCCTATTACTGCTACGCCTCCGCCGAGGAGCTGCAGGCGATGCGCGAGGCTGCGCGCGCCGAGGGCCGCTCCAAGCTCTACAACGGCCTGTGGCGCGACCGCGATCCGTCAGATCCCAAGCCGGACGTGAAGCCGACCATCCGCCTCAAGGCGCCGCTGACCGGCGAGACCGTGATCGAGGACCAAGTGCAGGGCCGCGTGGTCTGGCAGAACGAGAATCTCGACGACCTCGTGCTGCTGCGGGGCGACGGCACCCCGACCTATATGCTGGCCGTGGTGGTGGACGACCACGACATGGGCGTCACCCATGTGATCCGCGGCGACGACCACCTGATCAATGCCGCCCGCCAGAAGCAGATTTATGACGCGCTTGGCTGGGAGGTACCCAGCATGTCACATATTCCGCTGATCCATGGCCCCGATGGTTCAAAACTATCAAAGCGCCACGGCGCGCTCGGCGTCGATGCCTATCGCGCCATGGGCTATGTGCCGGCCGCCCTGCGGAATTACCTCGTGCGTCTCGGCTGGAGCCATGGCGACCAGGAAATCTTCACCACCCAGGAAATGATCGACGCCTTCGATCTGTCCGCCATCGGACGATCTGCCGCACGCTTCGATTTCGCCAAGCTGGAGAGCATCAACGGCCACTATATCCGCCACAGCGACGATCAAGCCCTCGTGACCATGTTCGAGGAAATCCTGCCCTACGCCGACAGCGGCGCTGCGATCCAGGCCAAGCTGAACGACGCGACCCGCGCACAACTGCTGCGCGCCATGCCCGGCCTCAAGGAGCGTGCCAAGACGCTCCTTGAACTGGTGAAGGGCGCCGACTTCATTTTCGCGGATCGCCCGCTGGCGATCACTGAGCCGAAGGCGGTTGCTGTGCTGACGCCGGAGACACGCGCGTTGCTGGGCAAATTGCGCACTGCGCTAGAGGCCGTCACCGACTGGACGGCTGCAAATACCGAAGCCGCAGCCCGCGCCTTCGCGGAGGAAGCTGGCCTGAAACTTGGCGGCGTTGCGCAGCCTCTGCGGGTGGCGCTCACGGGCAAGACCACATCGCCGGGAATCTTCGACGTGCTGGCGGTATTGGGGCGACAGGAATGCCTCGACCGGCTCGCCGATCAGGCCTCTGTTTAGCATAGCTGTAGGCTACTTTTGCCTGCCTTGCAGCGCACACAGCAATACGCTACGCATTCTGCCGACTGCTCTGGAATTCCCGTCTGACATCGCCATTTTCTCCTTAAATGACGGTGGTTTGACGGCCCCTCAACGATCTCATCGGGGACTATGCGATGGACGCGAAAACAAACACGAAATCCGCAACGCTGACAGTCGACGGCAAGAGCTTCGATCTGCCGATCCATAGTGGGACCGTCGGCCCCGACGTCATCGACATCGGCAAGCTCTATGCCCAGTCGGGCATGTTCACCTACGATCCGGGCTTCACCTCGACCGCGAGCTGCCAGTCCCAGATTACCTATATCGACGGCGACGCCGGCATCCTCGAATATCGCGGCTACCCGATCGAGCAGCTCGCCGAGAAGGGCGACTTCCTCGAGACCTGCTACCTGCTGCTGTACGGGGAACTCCCGACCAAGGCGCAGAAGGAAAAATTCGACCACCTGGTGACCAACCACACCATGGTCCACGACCAGATGACGCGCTTCTTCACCGGCTTCCGCCGTGACGCGCATCCGATGGCCGTGATGGTTGCCTCGGTCGGCGCCCTCGCCGCGTTCTATCACGACTCGACGGACATCAACGATGCCAAGCAGCGCGAGATCGCCTCGATCCGCATGATCGCCAAGATCCCGACGCTCGCTGCGATGGCCTACAAGTACACGATCGGCCAGCCGTTCGTTTACCCGACCAACACGCTCGATTTCGCGTCGAACTTCATGAAGATGTGCTTCGCCGTGCCGTGCGAGGACTACAAGGTCAATCCGGTGCTCGCCAAGGCGCTGGACAAGATCTTCACGCTTCACGCCGACCACGAGCAGAACGCCTCGACCTCGACCGTCCGCATCGCCGGCTCGTCGGGCGCCAACCCGTTCGCCTGTATCGCCGCCGGCATCGCCTGCCTGTGGGGCCCCGCTCATGGCGGCGCCAACGAAGCAGCACTGCAGATGCTCGCCGACATCGGCACCGTGGACAAGATTCCGGAATTCATCGCCAAGGTGAAGGACAAGAACTCGTCCGTGCGCCTGATGGGCTTCGGTCACCGCGTCTACAAGAACTACGATCCGCGCGCCAAGCTGATGCAGCAGGCTTGCCACGAAGTTCTCAAGGAAACCGGTCACGGCGGCGACGAGATGCTCGCGGTTGCCATGGAGCTCGAGAAGATCGCGCTGTCGGATCAGTACTTCATCGACCGCAAGCTGTACCCGAATGTCGACTTCTATTCGGGCATCACGCTGAAGGCGATGGGCTTCCCGACCTCGATGTTCACCGTGCTGTTCGCCGTCGCCCGCACCGTTGGCTGGATCAGCCAGTGGAGCGAAATGATCGGCGACCCGCAGCAGAAGATCGGCCGTCCGCGCCAGCTCTTCACCGGCGCCGCCCGCCGCGAATATACGGACATCGCCAAGCGCGGCTAAGCCCGGGCAAAGGCTGAAATGACAAACCGGCGGATCGCAAGATCCGCCGGTTTTGTTTTTCACTCCACCCTCATCCTGAGGAGCGCGCAAAGCGCGCGTCTCGAAGGATGGCCAAACACGCCAGAGCCCAGCCAACTCATGGTTCGAGACGGCGCTACGCGCCTCCTCACCATGAGGGTCGGTGTCTTGCTCAATACTTCGCGCGATCCGGCAATGCGCGGAATTCCTTCCACACCTGCTGCGCTTCGGGTTGCATCACCTGCGCCATCTTGAGCTTGCGCTTGCTATACGGAAGCTTCATGTCGACGTTGATATTGCTGTCGTCGAACAGGTCCGCATAATCGGTCCACGCCGCTGCAAAGACGATGCGATCGAGACGTGCCCAATAGGCCGTCGAGTAGCACATCGGGCAGCACTCGCAGCTCGTATACATGGTGGCGCCCTTGAGATTGGGAGCGCCAATCTTCTTGCAGGCCGCACGAATGGCATTGACCTCGGCATGCGCCGACGGGTCATTGTCACGCAGGACGCTGTTGCCGGTCGCCGACAGAACTTCACCATTGCGCACGATGATCGCACCGAACGCGCCACCGGTCCGCTCGGTCACACCGGCCTTGCGCATCATATCGATGGCCTGCGCCATATATTTGCGATCCTCTTCCGTTCCGGCTGAAACCGGGTACGCCGACTTCGCGAAAGCTTCAGTGCCTGCGGAAGCCGCGACAAGACCGCCGGCGCCGGCGGCCAGGAAATGGCGACGGTCGATGCTGCGGGCAGACGCAAACAATTTGTCGAGAGACGTATCGTCGTGTGAGGAAGAGGTCATGTCATTCACCCTGGCGGTCACTGCGACCGCTGAAGCGCCCGCGCCGCATGATTGCAGAGGGCCACTGTCGCTCTTAGAGGTGAAGTCCTTACCGAGTCTTGCGTGCAGCGCTTAGTTTCGCCACGACGCGACGAAAAGCATCAGTTTTCAATTACTTAGCGTAGTTGTACACCACCTGCGCCGCTTCGCTGCTCGGCGAGGCACGCCCGATGCCCATGATCTCGTCCAGCTTCGCCATCGCCTCCATCTGCCGACGGCGCATCGGCGTGTCGGCGAGTACATCCTGCAGCGAGGCTGCGAGCTTGTCCGGCGTGCAGTCTTCCTGAATGAATTCGGGAATGACGTTTTCGCCGATCACCAGGTTCGCGAGGATCACCGAGGACGACGTGATGCGGCGGCGGATGATCCAGGCTTCAACGCTGCCGGCCTTGTAGGCCGTGACCATCGGCACGCCCGCCAAAGCGAGCTCCAGCGTCACCGTGCCCGATTTCGCAAAGGCCGCATGCGCGATGCGGAAAGCGGCGCGTTTCTCCACCTCGCCCACGACCACGCGCGGCTGCACCGGCCACGGCTTCAGCGCTTCGGTAATGCCTTCGACCAGATGCGGCATGGTCGGCAGGATCAGCTCGAAATCCACGCCGCGCTTGTGCAGCAGATCGAGCGTCGTGCCAAACGTCTCCATGTGATGACGGATTTCGCTGCGGCGGCTGCCGGGCAGCACCAGCAGCACCGGCGGCTTGCCGTCACGCCGCGCCTGCTCGCCAGCGTTCGGCCGCAGCGTATCGATCTGCTCGATCAGGGGATGGCCGACATAAGTACAAGGTGGGCCACCGAGCCGCTTGTGCGCCTCTGGCTCGAACGGCAGCAGCGCCAGCACATGATCGACATAAGCGCGCATCGCCTTGGCGCGGCCCGGCCGCCAGGCCCACACAGTCGGCGAGACATAATTCACGATCGGGATCGATGCGTCGCGCTTGTGAACGCGCTTTGCGACGCGCTGCGTGAAATCGGGGCTGTCGATGATGACCAGCACATCCGGCTTGGTGCGCAACACATCTTCGGTCGCCTGCGCGATCAGCTTGAGGATCGACGGCAGCTTCTTCACTACCGCGGCGAGGCCGATGATGGAGAGTTGCTCGATGGGAAACAGCGAGCGCAGGCCCTCGCGCGCCATGGATGATCCGCCGACGCCGGAGAACGCGACATCATCGCCGAAGCGCGCCTTCAGCTCGCGCATCAGCGGCGCACCAAGGCGATCGCCGGACTCTTCCGTCGCAATCAGATGGATTTTGCGCGTCATGCCGGAAGCCCCGTGACGAAGAAACCAGCGGCATCCGCAGCTTCAATCATCGCCTGTGGCTCGGCCACGATGGTGTTGCCCGCGACGATGGCGATGCCGGCGAGTTTTGCGGCGATCGCGCCTTCCACAGTGCGCGGTCCCGTCGTCGGCAGATCGAAACGGAGATCCTGCGCGCTCTTCGGCGCCTTCACCAATACGCCCCTACCCGCTTTGGCGCGGATGCGGCCATTGGCGCGCAAATCGGCGACACGCGCGAGCAGCGCATCGGTGCCGCCGATATCCTCGATGCCCACCACATGGCCGTCGATCACCACGCAGGCCTGGCCGATATCGAACGGGCTCAGCGCCCGCAGCACCTCGCGGCCGCGCGCGATATCCGCATCTGCATCCGCATCAGGCGTTGCGCGCGTAATGCTGCCGGCGGGCATCAGCAGATCCGGCGCGACATCCTTCACGCCGAGCAGGCGAAACCCTTCATGCTCGAACAACCGGCTGACGCTGGTGAGCAGATGATCGTCGCCGCCGCGAAAGGCGCGAAACACGGCGGGCATCACCCGCAGTGTCCCCCAGTCGAGGCGGATTTCGGAGATCGCGGGGCGCACCAGCGTGCCGATGAAAACGAGATCGCGGCACTGCGCGCTGCGCATCAGCCGCAGCAACGCGCCGAATTTGCCGATGGGAATCCAGTGATGCGCAAAACGCGCCGCCTGCACCGGATCGCAGAAGCCCTTGAGCCCGAAAATCACCGGCGTAATGCCGCGCGCCTGCAGCGAATCCGCCACGGCAAACGGCATCGGGCCGCCGCCGGCAATGATGCCGAGCGGCGATCCGACGGAGAGTGGCTGCAACGGAGGCTGGCTGTCCATGTCAGGCCTCGCGCTCCCCGTCAGGCCTGACCGCCGACTTCGGGCAAGCAAAGCGCGCGATGCTTGCCGCCGGCGATGAAAGCGAGGATTTCCGCAATGGCCGGATCTTCGCCGGCCATCGGCTGCACGCGTTCCAGGCGCTCGGCAAACACGCCCTCGCCATGGAAGAGTTTTTGATAGAAGCCGCGCACGGTGGCGAGGCGATCCTTGGTGAACTTGCGGCGTTTCATGCCGATAAGGTTCAGGCCTTCCAGCGCCGCATACTGGCCGTTGACCAGGCCGAACGGGATGATGTCGCCGCGCACGCCGCAGACACCGCCCACCATCGCCTGCGGACCGATGCGCGTGAACTGGTGCACGGCTGAGAGGCCGCCCATGAAAACGAAATCGCCGATCTCGCAGTGACCGCCGAGTGTCGCCGAGGTCGCGAAGATCACGTCATTGCCGACCTGGCAATCATGGCCGACATGGGCGCAGTTCATGAAGTAGCCGCGGTCACCGACCGACGTCACACCGCCGCCGCGCACGCTCCCCGCATTCATCGTCACCGACTCGCGGATGGTGCAGCCGTTGCCGATCCGTAGCTCCGTGACTTCCGGTCCAACGCCGACGATCTGCGGCGGGGCGCCTAGCGAAGCAAACGGATAGATCGTGCAGTTCTCGCCGATGGAGGTCTGCGACGTCACATTGACATGCGACAGCAGCTTCGTTCCCGCGCCGATGGTGACATTGGGTCCGATCGTGCAGAACGGACCGATCTCGACGCCATCGGCGATCACCGCGCCATCGGCGACGCGCGCCATCGGATCAATCTTGCTCATCGGAAAAGTCCAATCCCAGCCGCGCGGGCCGCCTGCGAATATCGTGATTTTTCCAGTGGTTAACGCGCCTTCCGGGGGCTGTCCAGTGACGTCTGATTGCGATCTGTTACGCCGGTCCATGCCGGACTGCGGCAGCCGAAATCGCCGTCAGATCGCGGCACCCGGCCAGCGCCATGGTGACCTCCAGTTCGGCGCGCAGCAGATAGAGCACATGCGACACGCCGGTCGCGCCTGCCGCCGCCAGGCCATGGATGTAAGGCCGTCCCACCAGCACGGCCTTGGCGCCCAGCGCCAGCGCCTTGAACACATCGCTGCCGCGGCGGATGCCGCCATCCATCAACACCGGGACGCGGCCATCCACAGCGACGACCACCTCCGGCAAAACGTCGAGCGTTGCCGGAAGGCCATCCAGCGTCCGTCCGCCGTGGTTGGAGACGATGATGCCGTCCATGCCCTCGGCGACGGCGCGGGCGGCATCCTCGGCAGTGGTGATCCCCTTCACCAGTACCGGAAGCTTTGTCAGCGATTTCAGCCAGGCGAGATCCTGCCAGGTGGGCGCCGCATTCAGCAAATCGCTACCGAGCAAAATCTGCGACCCCGCCTGCCCGCGTTGCGGCGGCAGGCCCCGCATGCCGCGCAAATTCACCGCCTCAATGTCAGCCGGAAAAGCGAAGCCCGAGCGTTGCTCGCGGTTGCGCAGCCCGTTCACCGGCGCATCTACGGTGACGACCAGCGCCTGATATCTTGCACGCTCGGCCCGCAACACGAGATCGCGGGTAAAATCGCGGTCCGGCTGGATATAAAGCTGAAACCACAGCGGCCCTGTCGCCGTGCCGGCGATATCCTCGAGCAGCGTGGTCGCCTGCGTGCTCACCACCATGCCGGCCTGCATCGCCGAGGCGCCGAGCGCGGTCGCCATCTCAGCTTCCGGATGCACCAGCGCCTGGAAAGCCACGGGCGCCAGCAGGATGGGATGCCGGAAGTCATGGCCGAACAGCGTGAGCCGCGTGTGGCCGCCGCTCAGGTCCTGCAACACGCGCGGGCGCAGCGTCAGGCGCTGAAATGCCGCGCAATTGTCGCGCAACGTCACCTCATCCGCCGCACCGCCGGCGATATAGGCCCAGGCCTGCTCCGTCATGCGCTCGCGCGCATAGGGCTCGTAATCGGAAACCGATGCGATGGTCGCAGGGATTTGCTGCAGCTTTTCATGCGGCATCGTGGTCACGAGATTTTCCTCAGGTGATCGACCATTCACGCAGCAGGTTGTGATACAGCCCTGTCAGCCGATCGAGCGCCTCGCTGTCGGGCGCTTCCTCGGCGAGATCCTGGATGGTGTCGTCGAGATCCAGCAGCATCGCACGGCGATGGCCTTCGCGCACGAGGCTCTGGATCCAGAAGAACGATGCGAGCCTGACGCCGCGGGTGACCGGCGTCACCTGATGAAACGTATTCGCGGGATACAGCACCATGTGCCCTGCCGGCAGCTTGACCTGATGCGTCGCCAGTTCGCCCTGGATCAGCAATTCGCCGCCGTCATACTCATCGACATCATTGAGAAACAATGTCGCCGAGAGATCGCCGCGCACGCGGGTCGGCGTCCCCGGCACCGAGAAGATCGCATTGTCGATGTGATAGCCGTAGGTGCCGGCATCGGCATAGCGATTGAAGCGCGGCGGCAGCACCTTCAGCGGCAGCGCCGCGGCCATGAAACGGCTCGTGGTACTGAGCTTTTGCAGCACGAAGGTGCTGAGCTCTTCGGCTAGCGGATCGTCCTGCGCAAGCTGCTGGTTGTGTTTGACGCGGGCCGCGATGTGGCCCGCCGTCGCCTTGCCATCCTGCCAGGCGGCTCTGTCGAGCAGTTCGCGGCAACGGCTGACTTCAGCCGGCGTCAGCACATCGGGAATGATCTCCATGGTCGCCGCTCCTCTGCGTATCTACCGGGCTTCTCTTAGCAGCGCCGATCGTTGATCGCCACGCCACCAAACGCAACTGCGGCAGGTTCTAAACGAACCCGCCGCAGCACTATCGTCTCATCTATGGATCAGATCAGAACTTGAAGCTGGTGCTGACCCGATAGACGCGGCCTGCCGCGACATTGACGCGCGATCCGTTCCAGTTGCTGGACACCGCGTAGCGATTGTCCGCCACATTGTCGACGTTCAGGCGCAGCACGACGTCCTTGCGGATGTCATAGGAGGCCATCAGGTTGAAGGCCGCATAGCCCGGCAGCTTGCCGAACTGGCCGTTCGGAATGATGCGGTTGGCATCGTCTGGACGTCCGAGGAATGACTCGCTGGCAAAGTTGACGCCGGCACCGATCGTCCATCCGGTCGGAATGAACTTGTAGGTGGTCCAGAGATTACCCGAGACATTCGGCGTGAAGGCGAGTTCGTTTCCGCTGGTCGTCATGAACGGCGTATAGTCTGTCGGGCTGGCGCGACGGCGCACATCGTCCAGATAGGCCGAGTGCCTGCGTTCGCTTTGCATGACCATCAGCCCGCCGAACACCGACCATGCCGGCGTGATCTGGCCGGCCGCACCGAACTCGACACCCTGCACGATCTGCTGGCCGTATCCCTTCAGGCTGTCGACGGTCTCGCCGACATCGCGTCCCGTGATCGGCGCATTGCGCTTCTCGGTGCGGAAGAGCGCCGCCGTGGTCATCAGGCGTCCACCGAAGAACTCGACCTTGGTGCCGACTTCATAATTGTGGAAGCGCGTCGGATCGGCGCCGGCAACGAAGCCGGGGAATGCGTTTTCGCCCGTACGTGAAATATCCGGGTTGGAGAGATAGGAGCCCGGCGGCAGATAGGACACGCCGAACGAACCATAGACGCTGGAATATTGCGTCGGCTTGTAGACGATCGCCGTCTTGCCGCCGAGCGTCACGTTCGACTCGCTATAGCCGTTGATTCCGGTCGGCAGGCCCGCAATCGTGCGGCTGTCGATATCGACCTTGTACTTCTCGGCACGCAGCCCGCCCATCACCGACCACTGCTCGTTGAGCTTGATCGTGTCGAAGACATAGGCCGCGATCGTGTTGATCTTGATGCCGTTGGTCTCGCCCGGCAGCAAGGGCGCAGCGATTGCGCGATCGGGGTTTGGATTGAACAGATCGGTGTTGCCGGCGCCCTGCGTGCCGAAGCGCAAGGCGTTCGATTGCTCCTGCGTGAATTCGAGCCCGGTCGTTACCTTGTGTTGCAGCGATCCGGTATCGAAGTTGGCCGTGACATTCGTCAGATTGGAGACCGACGTGTTGCGGCGATCGAAGAATTCGCGCTGCGTGGTGACCGTCAGTGGGCCGGGGTTGAATGCCGTCGGCACCGTGTATTGCGATGACCGATCGACTGTCGACCAGCGCGTCTGGTTGCTGATCGTGATGTGCTTGCTGATGTCGTATTCGACACGGCCGAGCACGGCGTCGCTGTCGACATTGTCGAAGTCCGAGCGCAAGCCGTAGAAATTGCTGCGCGACGCCGACGCTGCCAGCGGATCGTATCTGAACATGCCCTTGATCATCGCACCGGGGACACCCCAATCCGGACGATCGCGACGGGTCAGATGCTCATACGACACATAAGCGCGCAGATCCGTGCCGAGACCGAAAGCGAGCGACGGAGCGATACCCCAGGTGCGGTTCTCGGCGAGATCGCGGCCCGGAATCCCGCTCTGCTCGATCATCGCATTCAGGCGGAATGCGGTGTTCGGCGCGACGACGTAGTTCATGTCGACGGTGCCGCGCTTCTGCGCCTGCTGGCCGCCCTGCGCAAAGCCGAAGCTGATATCGCCCTGGGTGACATTGGCGAGCCACGGCACCTTGCTGACGAGATTGACATAGCCGCCGGCGCCGCCGCGGCCGTTCTCGACCGCAGCCCCCTTGAACACCTCGACGCGATCGACGTTGAACGTGTCGCGCGTATAGGTGCCGCTGTCGCGTGCGCCGTCGAAGAAGATGTTGCCGCTGCCGTCGAAGCCGCGGAGCTTGAAATTGTTGGTCGAGGTCGAGAAGCCGTTTTCACCGGCGTCGAACGAGATGCCCGGCGTATTGCGCAGCACTTCCGTCAGGTTGCGCGCGCCCTGTTCGCGGATGATCTGCTGCGGCACGACCGTCACGGTCTGCGCCGTATCCAGCAGCGGTGCGGTCTGTTTGGGCGACGATGCCGTCGGCACCAAATAGCCCTGCGGCCCACCCTGGCTCGGCAAGGCAACCGGCTCTGCAACGACGCGCGGTGCGCGGCGCGGCTGTGCCTGGCGCGGAGCCGAGGCCGCCGGCGTGGCGGCGCGCCGCTGCTGCACGCGCGGGCTGGTCACTTCGATCGTATCGAGCACACGCGACGAGCCGCGCTGCGCGGTGGCGTCCTGCGCCGACGCGGACTGACTGACACCCGACAGCGAGATCGCAATGCCTGCGGATAACGCCGCATAAGGGATCGCCGATCGTCGCGCCTGTTTTGTCTCAGCCGTGTGCGCCACGATCACACGCTGCTTGTTGTTACCCGGACGTCCCTGCCCGACTTCTGTCATTTTATCGCCCCACAAATCTCATTTGCAGGACGCTGATACATTCAGAAACAAATCGCCGTTCGTAGAACACATCTAACAACGAGCAATGCCGCAGGAGGCAATGGGTCGCATCGGGACGATCTTTACGTGCGGAATCCGCTTTAGTTTAAGGGGTTCGCGAAGGTCGCTGTGTGATGACGAGCCGAACTATCAACAGCGCTACGTATCGTCACATGCGACCGAAATGACCAACCGCGACAGCAACATGCCAGCGTCGTCACATTTGAAAAGTTGAATCAGCGCGAGTCTACGCGGCTGATATTCGTACAAATGAAAGGCGTTTGCTCGTGCGACGATTCTCGCAACGCGACTGATGCCCGTCGATGGTCGCAAAATGAAGCCTGCCGCCGATGCGGGAGCGCCGCACGATCCGTCCGGACACAACGAAAAATCCCGCCTTGCGGGCGGGACGTTGCGTTGCACGATTGAAGTGAAGCCGGACTAGTCCGTCAGCATCGCGCCCACATCGGCCTCGGCAACGGTGACGCCGTTGACCTTGGCATCGCCGTGAAACCACCACATGGCGCGCTTCCGGTTGATGAGATGCAGGTGATATTCGATCGTGTCGCCCGGCATCACCGGCTTGCGAAATTTGCATTTGTCGATGGTGAGGAAATACACCGCGCGCGGCTTCTCGGTGCCGTCCACGGAGGCGATGCCGATCACGCCGGCCGTCTGTGCCATGCCCTCGATCATCAGCACGCCCGGATAGACCGGCCGCTCGGGAAAGTGCCCAAGGAAGCAAGGCTCGTTGATCGTCACGTTCTTGATGCCGATGCCGCTGAAATCCTTGCGGATGCCGACCACGCGATCGATCAGCAGGAACGGATAGCGATGCGGCAGCGTCTTGAGGATGGTGTTGATATCCACCGCCTCGATGATAACCGGCGATTCCTCGCTCATTCCCGCTCGTCCTTCGTATCCAGGTTGTCCGTGTCCGCGCCGGGCGCAGTCTCACGGGCCAATTTCTCCACCGCGAGGATCTCGCGGAACCATTGCTTCGTCGGTCGGGCGAAAATGCCGCCCCAGCGGCCGCGCGGCGGGATGCTGTCCTTGACGCCCGCCATGGCCGCGACCTGCGCACCGTCGCCGATCGTAATGTGATTGTTGAGGCCGACCATGGCCCCCAGTGCGACGTTGTCGCCGATGGTCAAGCTGCCCGCAAGGCCACATTTGGCGGCAATGACGCAGTGCCGTCCGATCGTCACATTGTGACCGATCTGGACCTGATTGTCGATTTTGGTGCCCTCGCCGATCACCGTATCGCGCAGGCTGCCGCGATCGATCGTGGTGCCGGCGCCGACTTCGACATCGTTCTGGATCAGGACGCGACCGGTCTGCGGTACCTTGATGTGCTTGTCGCGGCCGAACACGAAACCAAAGCCGTCCTGGCCGAACTTGCAGCCGGGATGGACCAGCACGTTGTTCCCGATCAACGTGAACTGCAGCACGCTGCCCGCCCCGATATTGCAATCGCGGCCGATCTTGACGCCCGGCCCGATCACCGCACCGGAACCGACGATCGTCCCGGAGCCAATTTCAACATCCGGCCCGATCACCGCCAGCGGATCGACGGTGACGTCATCCTCGAGCAGCGCCGTGGGATGGATGATCGCCTGCTCGGAAATGCCTGACACGTCGAAATTCGAGGTCGGCCGCAGCGCGTCGGGCTGCATCTCACAGGCCAATTCGACAAAGGCAGCAAACGGCCGCTTGGCGCGCAACACGGCCACATGAGCCGGGATCTCGCCTTTGTACCCCTCGCTCACCAGCACGGCACCAGCCTGCGTACGCGCAAGCTGATCAGCGTATCGGACGTTTTCGAAGAAGGTCAGGTGATGCGGGCCTGCCTCGTCCAGCGAGGCGACGCCCGTGATCACATGGTCGGCCAGCGAGGCATCGACCAGACGCGCCTTCGTTGACGCGGCTATTTCAGCCAGCGTCAACGAAGGGGATTGCTTGTAGAAGGTCGGCAGCGCCATTCCATCCGTCGCGGTGCGGCCGTCAGGCAAGATTAGAACGAAGTTCCGCCGCCGAACCTGAACTGCTGAACACGGTCATAGGCACCCTTGGTCAGCGGCACGGCGTAGTCGAAGCGCAGCGGACCGAATGGCGACTGCCAGATCAGACCGACACCGACCGACGAACGGACCTGGTTGCCGTCGTCATAGGTCATGCCCGAGCAGTTACCGACCGAGGTCTGAGAGGCAGGGACGCAACCAACATTGGTGGCGCCGGCCTTGAACGACTGGAGTTCACCGGTCGCTGCCCAGGTCGTCGGGCCCTGATAATCCCAGAGACCGCCAGCGTCAGCATAGAGCGCGCCCTTGATGCCAACTTCCTTCGGCAGGAACCAGAACGGCATCTGCAATTCAGCCGACGCACCCCAATACTTGGTGCCGCCGAGCGCGTCGCCGTAGGAGCCGAGAGCCACGTAGCTCACGTCACGCGGACCGATACCGTTCTGAGCGAAACCACGCACCAGGTTCGGACCCATCTGGAAGTGATCCAGCATGCGGATGTCCTTGCCGACATTGTTCAGCATACCGCCCTGGACGCGCAGCAAGCCGACGATATCAGCCACCAGCGGGGTGTAGTACTTCGCATCGACAGTGGTCTTGAGGTAGCTGACGTCGCCGCCAACGCCGGCATAGTCCTGCTTGAACTCGATGAACAGGCCGTCCGTCGGGTTCTTGTTGTTGTCGAGCGTGTTGTAGTTGAGCGTGTAGCCCAGCATAGAGGTCAGCGCCTTGCCGTTCGCCAGTTCGCGGCGAACCGGGAGCGACGACTCGCCGTCGGCGTAGCAGCCCCAGGTGTTGACATCGCCAGCGCTGACGAAGCCAAGGCCGTTCAGCTGATTCAGCTGACCAGGGGTATTGGTCGCCTGCGGGCTACCCGGCAGGTTGTTACAATTCGCGAGCTGAGCCGGCAGCGAGATTTCCTGCTGGAAGATCGAGTAGCGGAGCTGCAGCGCGAGGTCTTCACGCAGCTGGAAGCCCAGGCGTGGCGAGAAGCCCATCGTCTTGGTGTTGTACGAGATGTACTGGTTCGACAGCTGCTCGCGATAGAAGAAGTCGAGGCCGAGCGCGACACGGTAGTCGAGCAGGTAAGGCTCGACGAAGGACAGCGAGTAGCCGCGAGCATACTGGCCGTATTGCACCGACGCCTTGGCGAACAGGCCACGGCCGAGGAAGTTACGCTCGGAGACGCTGACTTCACCCAGAGCACCGTCGGTGGTCGAGTAACCGCCCGAGATCGAGAAGTCGCCGGTGGACTTTTCTTCGAGATCGACAGCGAGGATCACGCGGTCAGCCGAAGAGCCCGGCTCGGTGGTGATCTTCACGCTCTTGAAGAAGTCGAGGTTCTTCAGGCGGCGCTCGGCGCGATCGACCAGCGCACGGTTATAGGCATCGCCTTCCGAGAGGTCGAATTCGCGGCGGATGACATAGTCACGGGTACGGGTGTTGCCGCGCACATTGATGCGCTCGATATAGACGCGCGGGCCCTCTTCCACCGAGAAACCGATAGAGACGGTGTGCTGCTCGAAGTTACGATCGCCACGCGGACGAACCACGGCGAAGGCGTAGCCGCGACGCGACATTTCGATCTGCATTTCTTCGACCGACTTCTCCAGCGCTTCCGCGTTGTAGAGCGAGCCGACGCCGACGCGCGAGAAGCTGGACAGCGAGCGCGGATCGAAGTTCGGGATCGTCGAGGTGAAGTCGACATTGGCGACGCGGTACTGCTGGCCTTCTTCGATCTTGAAGGTGACCAGGAAGCCCTTCTGACCCGGATCGTATTCGGTCAGAGCGGCAACCACCTGCACGTCGGCAAAGCCATTCTTGAGGTAATAGCGGCGGATCAGGTCGCGGTCGGCTTCGACGCGATCCGGATCATAGATGTCGCCCGAACCCAAGAAGCTGAGGAAGTTCGACTCGCGGGTCTTGATCACGTCCTTGAGGCGATAGGACGAATAATAGTTGTTGCCGATGAATTCGATCGACTTCACGCCGGTCTTCGCGCCCTCGTTGATCGTGAAGATCAGATCGACGCGGTTGTTCGGCTGCTCGATGATTTCCGGGGTGACGCTGACGTCATAACGGCCGGAACGGCGATAGATCTCGGAGATGCGCTGGGCGTCGGACTGCACCATCGGACGCGAGAGCGTGCCGCGGGCCTTGGACTGCACTTCAGCGGTGAGCTGGTCGTCTTTGACCTTCTTGTTGCCTTCGAAGGCAACGCGGCCGATCACGGGGTTTTCGACCACGGTCACAACGACGCGGCCACCGGCCGGGCTGACCCGCACGTCCTGGAACAGGCCAGTCTCGATCAGCGCCTTCAGACCATCGTCAAGGACACCCTGATCGAGGCGACCGCTCGGGCCCGGACGGAAATAGGAGCGAATGGTTTCGACATCGACGCGACGATTGCCTTCAACGGCGATCGAAGCGACGGTCTGCGCCATGGCTGTGGAGGAAACAAGCGTTGCTGTCACCGAAACGGCGACCGGCATGGCAACCATGATCGAAGCAGCAAACAAACCGCTCCGGAAACCCCGCAATCCAAAAATCATGCGCCAAGCGCCCTTATCATTCCAGTACCGCCGGCCCGCACCCCTACGGACAGACAGAATCCCTTGAGTTGCCCAGCTTGTAGCCAATTTTACCCGAGTGGCAAACGACCATTCGCCGAAGTTTTCTAATTTCATTCCAAGACGTTGCCTTACGGCCACGTTATCCCCGTCGCCAACACGATCCTGGACATGATCCGACATCATGACCCGGCAAGATGAAGAATGTCGTTATAGGTCGCAAAAACCATCAACATCAGCACCAAACCCAGCCCGATCCGGAACCCCATCTCCTGTGCGCGTTCGGAAAGTGGACGACCGCGCACTGCCTCCACGGCATAGAACAGAAGATGGCCGCCGTCGAGCAGTGGAACCGGGAACAGGTTGAGCAGGCCGATGGAGATCGAGAGCACCGCTGCCAGATGGATCAGGGCGGTCAGGCCGATGGTGGCCACCTGCCCTGAGATCTGGGCGATTCGCATCGGGCCGCCGATCTGGTCGGCCGCCTCGCGGCCGGTGAAGACGCCGCCGATATAGGAGAAGGTGCGGTCGACGACGAACCAGGTCTCCTTGACGCCCAGCACCAGCGCCGTGGCCGGATCGACCCGCTCGGTGGTCGCCTCGCCTTCCTTGCTGGCGCGGGTGATGCCGAGCACGCCGAGGCGGTGCACGTTGCCGAAATTGTCCTTCACCTCGCGCTGCTCGGGCGTCGCCTTGAGATCCACATTGGCGCCGTCACGCTTGACGGTGACGGTTAGCTGCTCGCCGGCGCTGATGCCGACAATCCGCTGCATGTCGGAAAAGCTGGTGATGGTCTTGCCGTTGATCGCCGCGATGACGTCGCCGGGCTGGAAGCCGGCCTTCTCGGCGGCGCTGCCGGCCTGGATGCTGTCCACCTTGGCCGTGGTGCTCGGCTTGCCGAAGAAGGTGAACAGGCAGGTGAAGATGACGATGGCGAGAATGAAATTCGCGATCGGGCCCGCAGCCACGATGGCGGCGCGTTGGCCGACGCGCTTGTGGTGGAAGGCGTCCTTGCGCTCGGACGCCGTCATGTTCTGCAGCGCTTCCGCCGACGGCGTGGATGCCTCGCTCTCGTCGCCGAAGAATTTGACGTAACCGCCGAGGGGGATCGCCGAAATCTTCCAGCGGGTGCCCTGCTTGTCGTTGAAGCCGACGATCTCGGGCCCGAAGCCGAGCGAGAAGGTCAGGACCTTAACGCCGTTCCAACGCGCGACCAGAAAATGTCCGAGTTCGTGAAAGAACACGACGATGGTCAGCACGAACAGGAACGGGATGATGTAGCCGATCAGCCCGTGGCTCAACGTGGTGAAGCCATGCTGCAAAAAGTCAATCATCCCAATCCCCTATACGAAGCCAGTCAGCCTCGTCCTTAAATCTCTACGAAGCCTTTGCGGCAATTTCAGGCAACAGGCTTGCCGCCAGCTTTCGCGCTTTATGGTCAACGGAAATCGCATCATCCGCCGACGACAGCGGCGCCAGGTTACCGGCGCGCACCCATTCATTCATCGTGGCTTCGACCAGGCGCGCGATGGCGCCGAAGCGGATCTTGCCGGCGATGAAGGCGGCGACGGCGATCTCGTTGGCCGCATTGTAGACCGTGGTCGCGCCCGAGCCGGTGCGCAGCGCTTCATAGGCCAGCTTCAGGCCGGGGAAACGCGCGTAATCCGGCGCCTCGAAGGTCAGCGAGCCGATCTTGGCCAGATCGAGCCGAGCCGCCCTGCCCTTGCTGATGCGGCTCGGCCAGCCGAGGCAATGGGCAATCGGCGTACGCATGTCCGGCGTGCCGAGCTGGGCGACGACCGAGAAGTCGGTGAATTCCACCATGCCGTGGATGATCGACTGCGGATGCACCAGCACGTCGATCTCGTCCGGCGACAGCGCGAACAGGTAGGACGCCTCGATGACTTCGAGGCCCTTGTTCATCATCGAGGCGGAATCGATGGTGATTTTCTGGCCCATGGACCAGTTCGGATGCTTCAGCGCCTGCGCCAAGGTCGCCTGTTCGATATCCTCGGCCTTCCAGGTCCGGAACGGGCCGCCCGAGGCGGTGATGATCACGCGGGTGAGTTCATCGCGATTGCCCGAGGCCAGCGCCTGGAACAGCGCATTGTGCTCGGAATCCGCCGGCAGAATGCAGGCGCCGGCCTTGGCGGCGCGATCCATGAAGAAGTCGCCGGCACAAACGAGGCATTCCTTGTTGGCCAGCGCAACCGTTGCGCCGCGGTCCACCGCCGCCAGCGCAGGCTTCAGTCCGGCGGCGCCAGAGACCGCAGCCATCACCCAGTCGGCCGGACGGGCAGCAGCCTCAGTGACGGCGCTCTCGCCTGCCCCGGTTTCGATACCGGTGCCGGCCAATGCGGCGCGCAGCTCGTCGCCTTTGCTCTCATCGGCCACGGCGACGAAGCGCGCGTTGAATTCTTTCGCAAGCTTGACGATGCCTTCGACATTGCTGTTCGCGGTCAGCGCCTCGACCTTGTAGCGCTCGGGCGCGGAGCGAATGAGGTCCATCGTGCTGTCGCCGATCGAGCCGGTGGCACCGAGGACCGTGACGCTGCGGACTGTGGTCTCGGCAGCTTTCTCATTACGCAAAGGAACTGGGCTCATCGCATCACCAAACCATAAGACCGCGGCCGACGCCATCGGCGCCACCGCGTAAAAGACCAATCACCGCAGCGGCAACCACCGCGAAAACATAACCATCGAGCCGATCCAGCAGGCCGCCATGGCCCGGAATGATCTGGCCGGAATCCTTCACCCCGAACCGTCGCTTCACCGCGGATTCAAACAGATCGCCGATCTGGGACAGCACCGTCAGCACGACCGCGATCAGCACCAGCGGCAACACATTGCCGAAACCGTAACGGGCAAAGCCCACCGCGACGAGAATGCTCAGCACCGTGCCGCCGATGGCGCCGGCCCACGTCTTTTTCGGCGAGACCCGCGGCCACAGTTTTGGGCCACCAATGGTGCGGCCGAACGCATATCCGCCGATATCGGTCAGCCAGACGATCAGCAGGATGAAGATCAGCGCCGCAAAGCCCCACTCCGCATCCCGGCGCACCAGAACGGACGCCGCGAGCGCGGCAAGCGCATAGACGACGCCGATGGCGAGCCAGCCCGGACGCTGGCCGACAATGCTGCGCCATTCGAGGAACAGGCCGACCGACACCAATGTCACAAGCCCCGCCCACAGCCAGCCGCCGGCATAAGCAACGCCGAGCGCCAGCGGAATCAGGACGAGCGCGGCCAGCACGCGCTGCACGAGATTGCGCACACCGCGATCGTCCGCCGTTTTCGGCGCACTGTCTGGAATGGGGTTCGTCACGAAGCGGTTTTCGCAACCAGGCCGCCGAAGCGGCGTTCGCGGGTCGCATATTCGGCGATGGCGCCTTCCAGCGCCGCCTTGTCGAAGTCGGGCCAGTGGATCGGCACGAAGACGAATTCGCTATAGGCCGCCTGCCACATCAGGAAGTTCGACAGCCGCTGTTCGCCGGAGGTGCGGATGATCAGATCCGGGTCCGGGATGCCCGCCGTATCGAGCGACTGATCGAGCAACTCGGCGGTGATGCTCTCGGCCGTCCGCTTGCCCTCCGCCACTTCGCGCGCCAGGCGTTGCGCGGCCATCGCGATTTCGTGGCGCGAGCCGTAATTGAAGGCGACGACAAGCGTGAGCTTGGTGTTGTTGCGCGTCAGATCTTCCGCTTCCTTGAGAAGCGAGGCGATGTCGCCTTCGAGCCCCTGCCGCTCGCCGATCACGCGCACGCGCACGCCGTCGCGATGCAGCGTGGCGAGGTCGTTGCGAATGAAGCGGCGCAGCAGGCCGAACAGGTCGCTGATCTCGGATGCCGGGCGCGACCAGTTCTCCGACGAGAACGAAAAGATGGTCAGGTAGCGTATGCCAAGTTCGTCAGAGGCGCGCACGACACGGCGCAGCGCCTCGACGCCGCGGCGGTGGCCTTCGGCGCGCGGCAGACCGCGCGCTGCCGCCCACCGGCCGTTGCCATCCATGATGATCGCGACATGCGCCGGCGAGGATCGGTCAGATCCCTCAGTGGCTGGCGCGGCGGCATTCGACATCGATTGAAATCCCCGGACGCGTGGTCCGCCAAGTCTATAACTGAAAAGTCTATGGCGATTTGCGGACCAAACGCTTTGTAATTGGTTTAAGCGCGGCGAGTCGCGGCCTAAACCGTCATGATTTCCTTTTCCTTGGCCACCAGCAACTGGTCGACTTCGGCGATCACGGCGTCGGTAGCCTTCTGCACCTCGGTGTCGTGGCGCTTCTGGTCGTCCTCGGAAATCTCGTGGGCCTTTTCGAGCTTCTTGATGATGTCGAGGCCGTCGCGACGCACGTGACGCACCGCAACTTTGGCCGCTTCGGCGTATTTATGCGCGATCTTCACGAGTTCCTTGCGGCGCTCCTCGTTCAGCTCCGGCACACGCAGGCGCAGCGTGGTGCCTTCGGTGGCCGGCGACAGGCCGAGATTGGAATCGACGATCGCCTTTTCGACGGCCTTGACCATCGACTTGTCCCACACCTGCACCGACAGCATGCGCGGCTCCGGCACGCTGATGGTGGCGACCTGATTCAACGGCATGGCGCTGCCATAGGCATCGACCATGACCGGCTCCAGCATCGAGGATGCCGCGCGACCGGTGCGCAGACCGCCGAGATCATGCTTCAGCGAGGCCACCGAGCCCTGCATGCGGCGCTTGAGATCGTTGATGTCGAAGGGGGCCAGAGCGGCCATGCGAACTCTCCTTAAAACCTCGGCGAGATCGCAACGTGCGCCCTCGCCTGTCGTGAAGATCAACCCGCGACGATGGTGCCGCGGCCCGTACCTGTCAGAATGGCGCCGATTGAACCCGGCTCCGCAATGGAAAACACGATAATAGGCAGCGCGGCCTCGCGCGCCAGCGCAAACGCCGTCGCATCCATGACCTTGTAGTTACCTTCCACCGCCTGCGAGTGGCTGAGGCGCTCGAACCGCGTCGCGGTCTTGTCCTTCTTCGGATCGGCGCTGTAGACGCCGTCCACATTGGTGGCCTTCAGAACGGCGGCAGCACCGATCTCGGCGCCTCGCAAAACGGCCGTGGTGTCGGTGGTGAAGAACGGATTGCCGGTGCCGCCAGCCATCAGCACAATGCGGCCTTCGGAGAGATACTTGTGCGCGGTGGCGCGGGTGAACAGCTCGCAAACCTGCGGCATCACCATGGCCGACAGCGTGCGCGCCGGCACCGCCTGGCGCTCGATGGCGGCTTCCAATGCGAGGCAGTTCATCACGGTGGCGAGCATGCCCATGGTGTCGCCGGTCGGGCGCGACACGCCGCGGGACGACACTTCGACACCGCGAAAGATGTTGCCGCCACCGACAACCACGGCGATTTCGACGCCGAGCTTCTGGGCCGCGATGAGATCGCTGGCGATGCGGTCGATGGTGGATTGATCGATGCCAAAGGGCTGTCCGCCGGCGAATGACTCGCCCGACACCTTGATCACGACGCGACGATAGAGCGGCTCAGCCATGATGCGATCGCTTCCTTTCGAGGCGGCAGCTCCCGGCAGTGATCTGCCGGGAGGTCTTCAATGTCAAAGCTAAAAGCTCTGAACTTACTTCTGGCCCGAAGCCGCAGCGACTTCGGCTGCGAAGTCCGAGGTGGCCTTCTCGATGCCTTCGCCGAGCGCGTAGCGCACGAAAGCCTTGACGGTGATCGGCGCGCCGACCTTGCCTTCGGCTTCCTTCACCGCCTGCGCCACCGACTTGCCGGTGTCGTGGATGAAGGCCTGATCAAGCAGGCAGACTTCCTTGTAATAGGTCTTCAGGCCGTTCTCGACGATCTTCTCGATCATCGCATCCGGCTTGCCCTGCTGGCGATACTTGTCCGCCATCACTTCCTTCTCGCGAGCAACGACGGCCGGATCGAGACCGGTCGAGTCCAGCGCCTGCGGGTTGGTCGCGGCGATGTGCATGGCGATCTGCTTGCCGAGGGCCGAGAGCTCATCGGCCTTGCCGGTGGATTCCAGCGCGACCAGCACGCCCAGCTTGCCGAGGCCGTCGATCACAGCGCCATGGACGTAGCTCGACACGACGCCGGCCGAAACTTCCAGCTTCTTGGCGCGGCGGAGCGTCATGTTCTCGCCGATGGTGGCGATGGCTTCAGTGATCGCGGTCTCGACATTGCTGTCGCCGATCTTGTGGGCCTTGATGGCGTCCACGTCGTCGCCGACCTTCAGCGCGACCTGAGCGATCATCTTCACGAGGCCCTGGAACTGGTCGTTGCGGGCGACGAAGTCGGTTTCCGAATTGACTTCGACAACCACGCCCTGGGTGCCGTCGGTCAGCACGCCGATCAGACCTTCGGCGGCGACGCGGTCGGCCTTCTTCGCGGCCTTGGAGAGGCCCTTGGCGCGCAGCCAGTCGATCGCAGCCTGCATGTCGCCGTCATTGGCGGCCAGTGCGTTCTTGCAATCCATCATGCCGACGCCCGTGGTCTCACGGAGGTCCTTGACCATCGCTGCGGTAATTGCTGCCATTTTTGAGCCCTTTGCCTGTCGGGGTGAAACGCTGCGGCCGGTGCCGGGTTCACCACAGGAACTAACATCAACAGTGTTGTAGATACGAAACGTGCGGCCGACAAGACGGCCGCACCATT
>JAEXYA010000066.1 GCA_023451825.1 Pseudomonadota bacterium | reverse complement strand
GGGCAAAGCGCAGCGTGCCCACCTTCACAAGCCGTGCATTTGAAGGTGGGCACGCTGCGCTTTGCCCACCCTACAGCTGAACGTCACAGCCCAATTCAACCATTTGCCCATGGGAAAAGGGCTGATTTTACCTTGTTCCACCCCTGCCAATAGAATGCGCGCATTGACGCATTCTAAGTCAATCTCCACTATAGTGCGCTGCAACAAGCGCTGGAAATGATGTGAGGACTGATGCCGATAGGTGAATTTGGCAGGCCGCCCGCTCTGCCGTCGGAGACGAGCCCGGCTCTGACCACGCCGATGTACTGGATGTATGAGATGGCCTATGCGTCACTCAGCCCGGCGCGCGCGGTGTCCGACGCCACGCGGATGATGCTGCAAAATCCGCTCAATCCGTTTGGTCAGACCGAATTCGCCAAGCAGATCACCGCCGGCTGCGAATTGTTCGAGCGCACCACGCGCCGCTACGGCAAGCCGGAATGGGGCCTGCACGACACCGAAGTGAACGGGGTCCGCACGCCGGTCGAGATCCGCTCGGTGTGGGAAAAACCGTTCTGCCGTCTTCTCTATTTCGATCGCAAGCATCCGCGCCCGTTGCGCAGCCCCCAGCCGCGCGTGCTGATCGTGGCACCGATGTCCGGTCACTACGCCACGCTGCTCCGCGGCACCGTGGAAGCCTTCCTGCCGACCCATGAGGTCTACATCACCGACTGGTCCGATGCGCGCCAGGTGCCGCTCGCAGCCGGCCGCTTCGATCTGGAAGACTATATCGACTACGTGATCGAGATGTTCCACGTGCTCGGCGGCAATGTCCATGTGCTCGCGGTGTGCCAGCCGGCCGTGCCGGTGCTGGCTGCGGTCTCGGTGATGGAAGCCGAGAACGATCCCTATGTGCCGACATCGATGACGCTGATGGGCGGCCCCATCGATACGCGCAAGAATCCGACCGCGGTGAACAATCTCGCGGCCGAGAAGGGCATGGACTGGTTCCGCAACAACGTCATCACCAAGGTGCCATTCCCGCATCCAGGCGTGATGCGCGACGTCTATCCGGGCTTCCTGCAGCTGAACGGCTTCATCAGCATGAATCTCGATCGCCATATGGACGCGCATAAGAAGCTGTTCGAGAATCTCGTGAAGGGCGACGGCGATCTCGTCGACAAGCATCGCGACTTCTATGACGAATATCTGGCGGTGATGGATCTGACTGCCGAGTATTACCTGCAGACCGTCGACACGGTGTTCGTGAAGCACGCATTGCCGAAGGGCGAGATGGTTCATCGCGGCAAGCCTGTCGATCCGTCGAAGGTCATCAACGTCGCGCTGATGACGGTCGAAGGCGAGAACGACGACATCTCCGGTCTCGGTCAGACCGAAGCGACGCATACACTCTGCACATCGATCCCTGATGATCGTCGTGTGCATTACGTGCAGCCGGGTGTCGGCCATTACGGCGTGTTCAACGGCTCGCGGTTCAAGTCGGAGATCGTGCCGCGCATCTGCGATTTCCATGCAAGCGCCACGCATGCACGCCACAAGGCTTCTGCTGCAGAGTGATTCATTTTCGTATCGTCGCGCATGATCGCGCGACGATACGAACTGATTTCGTGGAGAGCCTTATCCACAGTGCATCCACACGTATCCGGTGCATCCCACTTCAGTTAAACCCTTGAAAAATTAGCGGTAAACCGGATTTTCCACCTATCCCCAAAGGGTGGTGCGCGATTCAATCCTAAACTCGATTCTTGGCGTTATTTTTGAATCGAGATTCGTGTTTCCACCTACATTCCGTAGGGGACAAATCGGCCAGGGACCCCTTATCTTGGGCAAATGATTTGTTTTTGCGCCGAGCCCTTTTCCTGGCGGCGGTTATGGCAGTCTCCGGTCGATCTTCTGACGACCGGAACTCCTGACATGGCCTTTCGCGCACTACTTTATCGCCGTCCCACGGAACCAGACACCATTGCGGTCAAGCATGGCTCGCAAATCTTCGCCATTCGCCTGCGCAGGCACCGCCGCGCGACGAGATATACACTCCGGATTCATCCAAGCGATCGCGAAGCCATTCTGACGATGCCACCGCGCGGCACGCTCGTTGATGCAAAGGACTTTGCGCAGCGTCATGGCGCGTGGATTGCCGCGCGTCTTGGTCGTTTGCCGAAAGCCGCGCCGTTTCAACACGGCACTGTCGTGCCGCTGCGCGGCGTCGATCATAAGATCGTTCATCGTTCCGGCCGCGGAACTGTATGGACCGATGTCCGCGACAGCGGCGAGAAGATCATCTGTGTTGCCGGTGATGCCGAGCACATCGATCGCCGCGTGCACGATTTCCTCAAGCGCGAGGCGAAGGCGGATCTCGCCAAGGCGTCGGCGAAATATGCGGCGCAGCTTGGCGTGAAGGTGAAGCGGATCCAGATCCGTGACCAATCGAGCCGCTGGGGCTCGTGCACGACGGAAGGCTCATTGTCATTCTCGTGGCGTCTGATCCTGGCGCCCGCCTTTGTGCTGGATTATCTCGCCGCCCATGAAGTAGGGCATCTGGTAGAGATGAACCACTCGCCAAAATTCTGGCGGCTAGTCGGGAAGATCTGTCCGGCCACCGAGCGCGCAAAGAAGTGGCTCGATACGCACGGCAATGATCTGCACCGGTTCGGGGTGAGCGAGTAACTCCGCCGTCGTCCCGGCGAAAGCCGGGACCCATAGCCTCCGACGGTGTGAGGCGAAGAATCTGTCGGCTTTGAGTTTCAGTTATGAACTCGGAGGTTATGGACCCCGGCGTTCGCCGGGGTGACATGGGAGCTATCTCCCGAACAACCTTTCCGACAACCACCCATCGATCCCGCTGCCCGCTTCCGGGCGGACATTCTGCTGACGCTGCTGTTGCTGCCGTGTCGCCGGATAGGCGGCCTGCTGCGGCGCATCGTTCGGCTGCTGGCGATAGCCGTTATAGACGGGCGCGCTCGGCACATAGCCGCGCTCGGGCGGCAATTCGCGCTGCTGCGGTGGCGGTGGCTGCTGCGGCGAGTTCGAGCCCGGCAAGAGATTGGACAATGCCTGGCCGATCGGATTGGTGCTGAACGCGCTCGACGGCGCCAGGCCCGGCACCGGCTGCGGCTGCAGCCCTTGATGCGCGACCTTCATGAAACGCGACCAGATATCGACGGGCAGGCCGCCGCCGGTGGCTTTCCTGGTCGGCGAATTGTCGTCATTGCCGAGCCAGACGCCGGTGACCAGCTGCGAGGTGTAGCCGATGAACCAGGCGTCGCGGAAATCCTGGCTGGTACCGGTCTTGCCGGCGGCGAACCAGCCGGGCAGCTCGGCCTTCTTGGCGCTGCCGGTGGTCAGCGTCTGCTGCATCATCGTGTTCATGGCAGCGACGGCGCGGGCATCGATGACGGCGCTCGGCGCATCGTTGCGGCGGGTGTAGAGCGTCTTCTTGCCTTCCACGGTGCGAATGCGCGTCACCACATAGGGCGTGGCGCCATAGCCGCCATTGGCGAAGGGCGTGTAGGCGCCGACGAGCTCCATCATCGACACTTCGGACGTGCCGAGCGCGATGGAGGCATTGGCTTCCAGTTTTGATGCGATGCCCATGCGATGCGCCGTGCGCACCACGCTGGCGGGGCTGACTTCCATGCCGAGCCGCACGGCCACCGTGTTCAGCGACATCGACAGCGCCTGGGTGAGCGTCACCGAGCCGAAATATTCGTGGGTGTAGTTCTCCGGCCGCCAGCCCTTGATGTCGAGCGGCGCGTCCTGGCGGATCGTCTCCGGCGTCATGCCGGACTCGATGGCGGTGAGATAAACGAAGGGCTTGAAGCTCGAGCCCGGCTGCCGCTTGGCGGTGACGGCGCGGTTGAACTGGCTGTCGGCGTAATTGCGTCCGCCGACCATGGCGCGCACGGCGCCCGTCGGGGTCATCGCCACCAGCGCGCCTTGCGTCACGTTGAACTTGACGCTCTTGGCGGCGAGTTCGTCGATGATGGCGGCTTCGGCGGTGCTCTGCAGTTTCGGATCGATCGTGGTTTCGACGATGATGCTCTCGTCGATCTGGCCGACGAGATCGTCCAGCACTTCGCCGATCCAGTCGGCGACATAATTCACGGTGCCGGCGCCGACCGGTTTCACATTGTATTGCGGCGCGCCGGCCGAGCCCTTGGCCTGGGCGGCGGTGATGAATTCGGCGTCCTGCATCGCCGCCAGCACGATCTTCGCGCGCGCCTCGGCGCCTTCGGGATTGCGGTTCGGCGCAAGACGCGACGGCGACTTGACCAGGCCGGCCAGCATCGCAGCCTCGGCGATGGTGACGTTCTTCGCGCTCTTGCCAAAGTATTTTTGCGCGGCGGCTTCGACGCCGTAAGCGCCGGAGCCGAAATAGACGCGGTTCAGATAGAGTTCGAGGATCTGGTTCTTCGAATGCTTGCGCTCCAGCCAGAAGGCGAGCTCCACCTCCTGCAGCTTGCGCTGCATGGTGCGCTCCTGCGTCAGGAACAGGTTCTTGGCGAGCTGCTGGGTCAGCGTCGAGCCGCCCTGCGACACGCCGCGATGCATCAGGTTCGCCGCCGCCGCGCGGGCGATGCCGATGGGATCGACGCCCCAATGCGAATAGAAGCGGCGGTCTTCGATGGCGATGAACGCTTTCGGCAGATAGGGCGGCAGATCCTTGATCGACACGTTGTCGCCGGCCTGCTCGCCGCGCGTGGTCAGCACGGTGCCGTCGACGCCGACGATCTGGATGGTCGGCGGACGCTTCGGAATTTCCAGAGATTGAATCGGCGGCAGATGCGCGCCGACATAGACGATGACGCCGCCGATGGCGATCGCGGCCCACAGGCCGAGCACGGCGGTCCAGTAGAACATCCGCTTGAGCCCGCGGCCGAAACCGCCGCGACTCTTGCTGCGTGCCTTGCTGGAGGTGCGGCCTTTGCGTGGCTTCTCCTCGGGCGCGCGTTTGGGCGCCTTTTTCGGCCGTTCCTCGCCGCCGGGCACGCGATCGTCGGCAGACAGGCGCAAATCGGACAATGCCGCAGAGATGCCGAATGTCGGCTCCTTGCGCCCACCGCCTTTCTTCTTGCCCCACGCCATACGCAAACACCACGCTCCGTTACCGGTCAGCGTATCGGCCGCGGTTTAAGGCGCCGTAAAGCGAAGATTAACGCAACGGAAACGGAGTTCCATCTCACGCGTTATCATCACTGCTTGATCACGGGCGTGCTTCGAAGGAACTGATTGATCCCCTATGTGGAATTCGGCGATTGTAACGATGCGGATGATCGATGCGTGCGGTGAAAAGGCGATCAAGTGACGTTGCAACCGGTGGATGACAGCAGGCTTCCAGACGCGGTGAGCGATCCGCAGCGCCTTGCGGTTTTGCGAAGCTACGATGTGCTCGATACCGGTCCCGAGCCGGAATTCGACGACATCGTCATGCTCGCCCGGCAGATCTGCGGCGTGCCGATGGCGCTGATCTCGCTGGTCGATGCCGACCGGCAATGGTTCAAGGCCGCTGCCGGGCTCGACATCTGCGAAAGCGGAATCGAGGCTTCGGTCTGCGCCCATGCGCTGGCCGTGCCCGAGACGTTGAACATTCCCGATCTCACCCAGGACGCGCGCACGAAACACAATCCGCATGTCACCGGCGAGCCGCATCTGCGCTTCTATGCCGGCGCACCGCTGATCGCGGCGGAAGGTGTCGCCATCGGCACGGTCTGTGTGGCCGATACGGTCCCGCGGCCGGGCGGGCTGCGGCCCGACCAACTCGCGGCGCTCGAAGCGCTGGCGCGGCAGGTGATGACGCAATTTGAACTGCGCCGCGATCTGGTGCGCGCCTATGGGCAGGCTCGCAGTCATGTCACCGCGCCGTCGGTCGCGGCCGGCGATCGTCACGGCGATCTCGAGGCGCGCTACTACACGCTGTTCAATTCACTCGATGCGGGCTTCTGCGTCGTCGAACTGGCTTTCGATGCCGACGGCTCGCCGCGCGATTACAAATTAGTCGAGGTCAATGCGGCCTTCGCCGACCAGACGGGATTGAAGGATGCTGCCGGCAAATGGATGCGCGATCTCGCGCCCGAGCATGAGCAGTACTGGTTCGATCTCTATGGCAAAGTTGCGCTGACCGGGCAGCATGTCCGCTTCGAGCAGCATGCCGAACAGCTCGGCAACCGCTGGTACGACGTGCACGCGTTTCGCATAGGGGCGCCCGAGGCGCATCAAGTGGCGATCCTGTTCAGCGACATCACGGCGCGGCGCGCGGCCGAACAGCAGATGAAGCTGATCAATGCCGAACTCGGCCATCGCATGAACAATGCGATGGCGCTGGTGCAGGCGATCGCCACGCAGACGCTACGCGGCGTCAAGGAGCGCGATGCCGTCGATGCGTTCGAACGCCGCCTCGACGCGCTCAGCCGCGCGCATCATGTGCTGGAGAAGCAGAGCTGGACATCGGCGGGGCTGCGCGAGGTGATTGCCGGCGTGTTGGCGGCCCATGCGGACAAGGCACGTGCGAAACTTGATGGGCCCGATATCCGCCTCGATCCGAAAGCGGCGTTGTCGCTGTCCATGCTGTTGCACGAACTGGCGACCAATGCGGTGAAGTATGGTGCGTTGGGCGACAACAGCGGCCATGTGGCGGTGTCGTGGACGACGGAGAATGGCACGCTGGTGTTCGACTGGCACGAGATCGGCGGGCCTGAAGTCAAGGCGCCATCGCGAAAGGGGCTGGGTACGCGGCTGATTGATCTCGGCATCGCCGGAAGCGGCGATGTGAGCAAGAGCTACGATGCCTCAGGATTTCGCGCGACGTTTCGTGCGCCAAGGGAGAAAGTGGAGCAGCGTTCTTAGTCCCTCCCCCAAGCCGCGCAGCGGCGCGGGGGGAGGGTGGATCGAAGCGAGCGTTCAGCGAGCTTCGAGACGGGTGGGGTGCTTCCCCACACTCCGTCCTTACGTGGGGATAGACCCCACCCCCGCCTATCGGCGGACCCTCCCCACTGCGCGGCTACGCCGCTTGGGGGAGGGAGATCATTGGCCGCTGCGTTACTCTAATCCCTTCACGACTGCCGGCTTGTCACCCACAGGCGCCGGCATCTCCGGCTTCGCTTCGATGACAGGCGTTGGCGGCGCTTCAACCTTCGCCTCGGGCGCCGCAGCAGGCGTATCCGGTGCCGCAACCGCCTCGGGCTTCGTCTCCGTCACCGCCGATTGCTTCACGGACTCGGGTGCCGGCGTAACCACCGGCTCCGCTGGCTTCTCCGCAATCGGCTTGTCCATCACCGGCGGCTTCTCGACGGCGACGGGTTTGGCCGGCGTAGCAACAGCCTTGGCCGGTGGCGCCTTTGGCAACGGCACCGTCGCGGTCTGGCTTGCTACTTTCTGCTTCGGCGCTGGCGCAGCGGCCGTCGGCGCATTGCTCGCAGTCCCAGCCGCCGCCTTCGGATCGAATGGCGGCCGGCGATATTGCGGCAATTCGGGCAATGCGGCTTGAGGCCCATAGCGCGCCACCACCTCCTGATTCATGCGGTCGCCCATTTGATAGGCCGGCATGAAACGCAGGATGCGGCCGGTGCGGGCGTCGATCACCATGCGGCCGTCCTCGCCGCGCCGATCGACGGCGGCCACGGTGTAAACGAGCCCGCGCTGCTGCGGCGCGCCGAGGGGCGAAAAACCGGCTTCGCGAATGACCGCGTAAATTTCATGTGGCGGCAGCACCGACGGCGCATAGCCATCGCCGTAGCGCGGGCCGGTACCGTAAGACGCGCCAGGGACGTAAATCCGCGGCGGAGGTACTGCCGCATAGGGGCCGGGCTCCTCGAAATCAGACACCCGCACGTCGCCGCGCATGGGCGGCAGGACTTGAGCCTGCGCGACACCAGCCAGGACGACGAGGCCGGCCGCAGTCAGACATCCCACAGTGAATTTCATCGCAAGCTCCTTCGACGCCCCCGCGCCCGGAGATAGAGGCTCATATCTGAACCTCACCTGACATTTGTCAGCGCCTGGCGAAGTTCCCCTGCCTCAGGCGTTAACGGACGCAACCTCGCTGCGGAATTCGGCAGGGAAAGGGCCGGATCGCGGCACCTTTGGCGCAGGTTTGGTGTCGGCCGTGGCGGTTCGGTAACACCCTGTCACAAGCGTTTTGCCATGCGCTGTTGCATTGCGACGGCGGACTTCCCTGCGCTTGTGTGCTAGATAAAAGTTTGGCAAGGTGATGGTTAGGACAGCATCACTGTCGCAATTTTTTGTGGCAGAACCCGCATAGGGGCTGCGACATAAGCGAGCGCTGCGGTTAAAGAGGCGCTTGTTAAGGCAGGATATGGGGTGGCCACCGGGCTCGGCGGGCTGCCACCAGTCTTAATTCTGAAAACCAGGCTCGCTAAAGGCGCGAGCGGCAGCCCTCGAGGGTTCCGCGAGCGTCAAAGGTGCGCCGACAAAGGTGGCAGAGCCCCCATGGGGGGCTGAGAGGACGAAGATGAGCGGATCAGAGCACGAGCGCCAATTGATCGAAACCGGCACGCATGCGGCGGCCCCGGCTATCAAATCGGCTCACGTGAAAGATTCGGCCATCAAACCTGAACTGCACACTTACCGTCCGCCGGCGCTGGGTCTTTATGACCCGTCGCGGGAAAAAGACGCCTGCGGCGTCGGTTTCATCGCCAATATCAAGGGCGTGAAGTCGCATCAGATCGTCTCTGACGCCATCAACATCCTGTGCAATCTCGAGCATCGCGGCGCCACCGGCGCAGATCCGCGCTTCGGCGACGGTGCGGGCATTCTCGTGCAGATTCCGCACAAGTTCTTCGCCCGCAAGGCGACCGAACTCGGCTTCGAGCTGCCCGAGCCCGATCAATATGCCGTCGGCGCGCTGTTCATGCCGCGCGACGTGCCGTGGCGGAAGGTGCTGCAGGGCATCATCGGCGACCAGATCAAGGCCGAAGGCCTGAAGCTGCTCGGCTGGCGCGAAGTGCCGACCGACAATTCGTCGCTCGGCGAAAGCGTGAAGCCCACCGAGCCGACCGTCATGCAGGTCTTCATCGGCATCGGCAAAGCCAAGATCGCCGACGCCGATGATTTCGAGCGCCGTCTCTATATTCTGCGCAAGTCGATCTCGCAGGCGATCTATTCGCGTCGCGAGCGCGGCCTGTCCGGCTATTACTGCTGCTCGCTGTCGTGCCGCACCACGATCTACAAGGGCATGTTCCTCGCCGACCAGCTCGGCAGCTATTATTCCGACCTGCACGAGCCGGATTTCGAATCCGCGCTGGCGCTGGTGCACCAGCGCTTCTCGACCAACACCTTCCCGACCTGGTCGCTGGCGCATCCGTTCCGCATGGTCGCGCATAACGGCGAAATCAACACCCTGCGCGGCAACACCAACTGGATGGCGGCACGCCAGGCCTCGGTGGAATCCGAGCTGTTCGGCAAGGATATCAGCCGCTTGTGGCCGATCTCCTACGAAGGCCAGTCGGACACCGCCTGTTTCGACAACGCGCTAGAATTCCTGGTGCAGGGCGGCTACTCGCTCGCGCATGCCGTGATGATGATGATTCCGGAAGCGTGGGCCGGCAATCCGTTGATGGATGAGCAGCGCCGCGCCTTCTACGAATATCATGCAGCACTGATGGAGCCGTGGGACGGCCCGGCCGCGCTCGCCTTCACCGACGGTCGCCAGATCGGCGCGACGCTGGACCGCAACGGCCTGCGTCCGGCCCGCTATCTCGTCACCAAGGACGATCGCATCGTCATGGCGTCGGAAATGGGCGTGCTGGATATTCCGGAAGAGAACATCATCACCAAGTGGCGCCTGCAGCCCGGCAAGATGCTGCTGGTCGATCTCGAGGAAGGCCGCCTGATCCCCGACGAAGAGATCAAGGCCGAACTCGCTGCCAGCCATCCCTATGCGCAGTGGCTGCAGAACACGCAGATGCGGCTGGAAACGCTGCCCGACGCGCCGTCGATTGGCCAGCGCTCCAACCTGCCGCTGCTCGCGCGCCAGCAGGCTTTTGGCTACACCCAAGAAGACATCACCATCCTGATGACGCCGATGGCGTCGCAGGGCGAGGAAGCCGCGGGCTCGATGGGCACTGACACGCCGATCTCGGCGCTGTCGAACAAGCCGAAGCCGCTCTACACCTACTTCAAGCAGAATTTTGCGCAGGTCACCAACCCGCCGATCGATCCGATCCGCGAAGAGCTCGTCATGAGCCTCGTCTCGATCATCGGGCCGCGGCCGAACCTGCTCGACCATGAAGGCGTCGCCACCACCAAGCGCCTCGAAGTCCGTCAGCCGATTTTGACCGATCAGGATCTCGAAAAGATCCGTTCGATCTCGGATGTGGCCGAGTCGCACTTCGTCTCGCGCACGCTCGACACCACGTTCCATGCCGGCCTCGGGGCTTCGGGCATGGAGCAGGTGCTGGACGAACTCTGCGCACGTGCCGAAGGCGCGGTGCGCGAAGGCGTCAACATCATCATCCTGTCGGACCGCATGGCCGGCTCGGATCGTATCCCGATCCCGGCGCTGCTGGCTTGCGCCGCCGTGCATCACCATCTGATCCGCACCGGCCTGCGCACCGCCGTGGGTCTCGTCGTCGAGAGCGGCGAGCCGCGCGAAGTGCATCACTTCGCCTGTCTCGCAGGCTATGGCGCCGAAGCGATCAACCCGTATCTGGCCTTCGAATCCATCATCGCGATGAAGGATCGCCTGCCGGTCAAGCTCGACGATTACGAGATCGTCAAGCGCTACATCAAGTCGATCGGCAAGGGCCTGCTGAAGGTGATGTCCAAGATGGGCATCTCCACCTACCAGTCCTATTGCGGCGCGCAGATTTTCGACGCGGTCGGCCTGCGTACGGAGTTCATCAACAAGTACTTCGCCGGCACCCATGGCCAGATCGAAGGCGTCGGTCTGCCCGAAATTGCCGAGGAAACCGTACGTCGCCACAATGAGGCGTTCGGCGAAATCGAGATCTACAAGAATGCGCTCGATATCGGCGGCGAATACAACTATCGCAGCCGTGGCGAAGATCATGCCTGGAGCGCCGAGACGGTGTCGACGCTGCAGCATGCGGTGCGCGGCAATTCGCAGGACCGCTATCGCGCTTACGCGAAGATGCTCAACGACCAGGCCGAGCGCCTGCTGACGCTGCGCGGCCTGTTCCGGATCAAGACTGCCGAGGACGAGAAGCGCAAGCCGGTCCTGCTCGAGGAAGTCGAGTCGGCCGCCGAGATCGTCAAGCGTTTCGCCACCGGCGCCATGTCCTATGGCTCGATCTCGCGCGAGGCGCATACGACGCTGGCCATTGCCATGAACCGGATCGGCGGCAAGTCGAACACCGGTGAAGGCGGCGAGGAGTCGGATCGCTACAAGCCGATGCCGAATGGCGACTCGATGCGTTCGGCGATCAAGCAGATCGCGTCCGGCCGCTTCGGCGTGACGACGGAATATCTCGTCAATTCGGACATGATGCAGATCAAGATGGCGCAGGGCGCGAAGCCCGGCGAAGGCGGTCAGCTGCCCGGCCACAAGGTCGATGCGACGATTGCTGCCGTGCGTCACTCGACGCCGGGCGTCGGCCTGATCTCGCCGCCGCCGCATCACGACATCTATTCGATCGAAGACATCGCGCAGCTGATCTATGACCTGAAGAACGTCAATCCGACGGGCCAGGTCTCGGTGAAGCTGGTGTCGGAAATCGGCGTCGGCACCGTGGCCGCGGGCGTCGCCAAGGCGCGCGCCGACCATGTGACCATCGCCGGCTTCGAAGGCGGCACCGGCGCGTCGCCGCTGACCTCGATCAAGCATGCGGGTTCACCGTGGGAAATCGGCCTCGCCGAAACTCACCAGACTTTGGTGCGTGAACGCCTGCGCTCGCGCATCGTCGTCCAGGTCGATGGCGGCTTCCGCACCGGCCGCGACGTCGTCATCGGGGCGCTGCTCGGCGCCGACGAATTCGGCTTCGCCACCGCACCGCTGATTGCAGCCGGCTGCATCATGATGCGCAAGTGCCATCTCAACACCTGCCCGGTCGGCGTCGCGACGCAGGACCCGGTGCTGCGCAAGCGCTTCACCGGCCAGCCCGAGCATGTGATCAACTTCTTCTTCTTCGTCGCCGAAGAAGTTCGCGAGATCATGGCTCAGCTCGGCTACCGCAGCTTCAACGAGATGGTCGGTCAGGTTCAGATGCTGGACCAGTCGGCGCTCGTCTCGCACTGGAAGGCGAAGGGGCTCGACTTCTCGAAGCTCTTCGTGCGCCAGCCCGAGCTGCCCGGCCAGAAGATCTATCACACCGAAGAACAGAACCATCACCTCGAGAAGGTGCTGGACCGCGAGCTGATCGCGAAGGCGCAGGTGGCGCTCGATCGCGGCGCGCCGGTGAAGTTCGAAGCCAAGATCAACTCCACCAACCGTTCGGCCGGCGCCATGCTGGCCGGTTCGGTTGCCAAGATCTACGGCCATGCCGGCCTGCCTGAAGACTCGATCCATGTGTCGCTGAAGGGCACCGCTGGTCAGGCCTTCGGCGCCTGGCTGTGTCACGGCATCACCTTCGATCTCGAAGGCGAAGGCAATGACTATGTCGGCAAGGGTCTCTCGGGCGGCAAGATCATTGTGCGCCCGCCGGCTCACTCGGGCATCGTGCCGGAAGAGTCGATCATCGTCGGCAACACCGTGATGTATGGCGCCATCGAAGGCGAGTGCTACTTCCGCGGCGTCGCCGGCGAACGTTTTGCCGTGCGTAACTCCGGTGCAGTCGCCGTCGTCGAAGGCGCTGGCGATCACTGCTGCGAATACATGACCGGCGGCATCGTCGTCGTGCTAGGCAAGACCGGCCGCAACTTCGCAGCCGGCATGTCCGGCGGCATCGCTTACGTCCTCGATGAGGCCGGCGATTTCGAGAAGCTGTGCAACATGGCGATGGTCGAGCTCGAACCGGTCCTCTCCGAGGAACTGGTCGCGCAGAATACCTATCACCACACCGGTGATCTCGAAGCCCATGGCAAGGTGGACGTGTTCGCCAACCTGCTGGAATCGGACATCGAGCGTCTGCACATCCTGATCTCGCGCCACGCCAAATATGCGGGCTCGAAGAAGGCGCAGATGATCCTGGCCGACTGGAAGACCTGGCTGCCGAAATTCCGCAAGGTCATGCCGGTCGAATATCGCCGCGCGCTGAAAGAGATGAAAGCGAAAGCCGCTGAGACCGAACCGCAGATCGCGATCGGCGCTTAAGCAGAGAATACTCGCCGTCATTGCGAGCGACGCCTGAAGGGCAGGGAAAACCAAACGGTTTTCCCGACCTCGCAATGACGATCAGCTAGAGACGGGTTAGAGGCAGTAATTTACGATGGGCAAGATCACCGGTTTTCTCGAAATCGAACGTCACGATCGCAAGTATGCGCCGGTCGCGGAGCGACTGAAGAACTACAATGAGTTCGTCATTCCGCTTGGCGACAAGGATACGCAGAGCCAGGCCGCGCGCTGCATGAATTGCGGCATTCCCTATTGCCACGGCACCGGCTCGGTGCAGCCCGGCACGCCCGGCTGCCCGGTCAATAACCAGATCCCGGACTGGAACGACCTCGTCTATCAGGGCAACTGGGAAGAAGCCTCGCGCAACCTGCATTCCACCAACAACTTCCCGGAATTCACCGGCCGCATCTGCCCGGCACCGTGCGAAGCATCCTGCACGCTGAACATCGACGACAATCCGGTGACCATCAAGACGATCGAATGCGCCATCGTCGATAAGGCCTGGGACAATGGCTGGCTGAAGCCGCAGGTGTCGGCCGTGAAGACCGGCCGTAAGGTCGCCGTGATCGGCGCCGGCCCGGCCGGAATGGCCTGCGCGCAGCAACTCGCGCGTGCCGGTCACGAAGTCCATGTCTATGAGAAGTTCGCCAAGGCCGGCGGCCTGATGCGTTACGGTATTCCCGACTTCAAGATGGAAAAGACCGTGATCGACCGCCGCGTCGAGCAGATGGTCGGCGAAGGCATTGTGTTCCACTACAATACGCCGGTGGGCGGCACCGCGCCGAACGCCGTCGATCCCGTCGAACTCGCCAAGAAGTTCGACGCCATCGCGCTGACTGGCGGCGCCGAGCATGGCCGCGACCTGCCGATCCCCGGCCGCGACAATGACGGCATCCATTTCGCCATGGACTTCCTGCCGCAGCAGAACCGCCGCGTCGGCAACGAGCCGCTCGGCGACGTCAAGGAGATCCTCGCCGGCGGCAAGCATGTGGTCGTCATCGGCGGCGGCGACACCGGTTCGGACTGCATCGGCACCTCGCTGCGCCAGGGTGCGCTGTCGGTGACCCAGCTCGAAATCATGCCGGCGCCGCCGGAGAAGGAAAACAAGGGTCTCACCTGGCCGAACTGGCCGCTGAAGATGCGCACCTCGTCGAGCCAGGCCGAAGGCGCCGAGCGCGAATTCGCCGTGCTCACGCAGAGCTTCGAGGCCAAGGACGGCAAGGTCACGCAGCTCAATTGCGTCCGCGTCGACGACAAGTTCAAGCCGATCCCGGGCAGCGAATTCGCCCTCAAGGCCGACCTCGTTCTGCTCGCCATGGGTTTTGTGCATCCCGTCCATGAAGGCATGCTGAAGACTCTCGGCGTCGAACTCGACCAGCGTGGTAATGTCCAGGCCGGCCTCAATGACTTCGCGACGTCGCTGCCGAAGGTGTATTCGGCCGGCGACATGCGCCGCGGCCAGTCGCTGGTGGTGTGGGCGATCCGTGAAGGCCGTCTCTGTGCCCGTGCGATCGACACCGCGCTGATGGGGACGACGACGCTGCCGCGTTGATCGATCTCTTTTGATCCAATCGCGGGGCTCCACACGGTCGTGTTGGAGCCCTTTTCTTTTTCGGGCAATCGCGGGAGTTGGTCCGGTCAGTCGCTGATGACCTTCTCGATTGCTGAAACGAGCGGCGCCTCATCGCCGTTGAAGCTTGCGATCATGGCTCGGAGCCATTCTGGCGGATCAAGCTTATGATACCTGAAGTCGTAGCCCGCTTCGACGGTGAGCAGAGCAAACAGCGTCGTCTGCGCGCGCCCGTTTCCTTCGCGGAAGGCGTGAATGGCATTCAATTCTGCGAGGAAATGTGCCGCTTTGCGGCTGAACACGGGCGTGCTCAGACCGACCAGAAATTGATCGCGTTTCAATTCAGAAAACAGTTTGTCGGCTTGAGCTGCAATGTTCTCGGGAAAGCAAAACGGGTTTCCGTTTTTCGATATCCGCACGGTGCGCGGAATACCGGCCCATTCATAAACATCCTGAAAGAGATGATGATGGATGGCCTTGTAATGCGAGAAGTCGAGACTTCCTGAAGGAAGAGGCTCTTGTGCGCGGGCGTAGGATATTTCCGCTTCGAAATCGTCCAGAGCCTCCTGATCACGAAGGTCCAGCCTGTTTCTCAGGACCGTTGAGCCCGGATATGTATACGGGTCCTCGATCGCGTCATACATCGAAGTCACGCTTTGCGATGAGCGTCCATGATCGATTTTCGATACACGTCCGGGGAGGCTTTTGTCTTCTTTGCCTCTGCAAGACGCTGTTTCATTGCCGGCTTCAACGCGATCCCTTCGACCGCACTGATCCGCTCATAGGACTCAGCCCCGAGGGTGAAACGGCCTGATTTCCCAGAATTCTTGGTTTTCTGCGGCATGCCCGTTTCTACCATATTCGGTCTGATGTGTCAGTGGAGTTGTGTCCAATTTCCCTACATGTGGAGTGCGGCCTGTTGGGGCCAAAGCGATCCGGTCTGCCTTGCAGCCCCGGATCGCTTCGCCTCCGGCGACGCCTTACTTCTTCATCGCCGTCTTGTTTGCAGGCGCTGTGACGCCAGCCGCCTGCAGGATCAGATTCGCGACCTGGCGGGCATGCGACACCATGATGAGATGTCCGCCATCGATCTCGACCGTGGTGGCCTTCATGCGTTTGGCGAGGAAGCGCTCGAAATCGGGATTGATGGTGCGGTCCTGCTTGGCGACCGCATAGAAGGAGGGCTTGTCGTGCCAGGCAGCGGCGCTGGTGCGGCCGGCAAAGATACTGGCGGCCGTCTCGCCCTGTTCGGCGAACAACACCTTGGCCTTGGTCGGTTCGACGCCGTTGGCGAAATCCTTCAGGAAGGCCGGTTCGGACAGCAGCGTGTAGCCGTCATGGGTCTGGATGCCTGATCGCACCGGGCCGGTGGGGAATTTGCCGGACAGCGCAACGAAATCCTCATCGGCATCGGGGGCGCGCGCAGCGATGTAGACAAGGGCGGAGACTTTCGGATCGGTGCCAACATCGCTGACCACCGTGCCGCCCCAGGAATGGCCGACCAGTACCGTGGGGCCGTCCTGCAAAGCCAGCGCGCGCTTCGCGGCGGCATTGGAATCCGCAAGCGACGACAGCGGGTTCTGCACGGCGGTGACGTGCAAGCCGGCTTTCTGCAGCAGCGGGATCACCTCGCCCCAGCTCGAGCCGTCGGCCCAGGCGCCGTGGATGAGGACGACGTTCTTGGCCTTGATCGGCGCAGCCTGCGCGTCAGCGGTGCTGGCAGTAAAAATAGCGGTCAGTGCGCTCATGGCGAGCGCAGTCAATATCCGAATGGGGGTCATCGCATGAATTCCTGATGGTTGAGACGGTGTGTCTGCAATGTCGGAGGTTCGATGCGTGCGAGACATATGTTACGCAGTGGGTGATCACGGATGATCACAGGAACGCGATCGTAGGATGGGTAGAGCGCAGGCGCGGAGCGCCGGAGCGAAACCCATCACGGCCGGGCGCTTGCGGTGATGGGTTTCGCTGCGCTCTACCCATCCTACGGCCTCGCAATGACGGAAGCAGCAAACGAAAACGCCCCGGATTGCTCCGGGGCGCTTCGCGCACACATTTACACTTACTACACTTTACGCAGTCGCTGTTACGCGGCGACTTTCTCGGCCGAGCCGTCGACCACCTGCGGCGCGCTGACGGCGCTGGCGGAAATCGGAATGTTGCGGGGTTTCGCAGCTTCGGGAATCTCGCGGACGAGATCCACGTGGAGCAGGCCGTTCTCGAGCGAGGCGTTCTTCACCTGTACGAAATCGGCGAGCTGGAAAGCGCGCTCGAAGGCCCGGGCGGCGATGCCGCGATAGAGCACTTCGGACTTGTTGCCATTCTCATTGGCAGCCTTCTCGCCCTTGATCGTCAGCGTATTTTCCTTCGCGACGATGGTGAGCTCGTTCTGCGCAAAGCCGGAGACGGCGACGCTGATACGGTAATCGTTCTCGCCAAGGCGCTCGATATTGTAGGGCGGATAACCCGACGCGGTTTCAGCCGTGGTCTGATCCAGCAGGTTGAACAGGCGATCGAAGCCGACGGTGGAACGATAGAACGGGGTGAGATCATAGGTACGCATAGGGTAGTCCTCCATTGAGCGACTGTTGAGTTACCCGCCCGCCAATCGGGCCGGGCTTTCGTCACATGCAGCCTAGAGAGGCCTGCATGAAGGTGATATGGGAGGGGTGTTTCGGCCTGCAAGGGGTGGCGAAAGAATCTCGCCGACGCCTGGGAGGCCCTTGAAAACCAGCCTCTTTCACCTAGCCGGTCCTGCATGACACTTGTCTCGATCCCCGCCAATCCGGTTCCTGAAGGTGCAACCTCCGGCACGATCAAAACGTCCGATGGCGTCGAACTGCGCTTCGCGCGCTGGTCGCCGCCAGCCGGGCACAAGGGCACGGTCTGCGTGTTCACCGGCCGCGGCGAATTCATCGAGAAGTATTTCGAGACCGTGCGCGATCTGCGCGACCGCGGCTTTGCGGTGGCGATGATCGACTGGCGCGGCCAGGGGCACTCGGCGCGGCGCCTGCGCGATGCGCGCAAAGGCTATGTGCGCAATTTCTCGGATTTCGAGCTCGATGTGGAAGCCTTCGTGCAGCAGGTGGTGATGCCGGATTGCCCGCCACCCTATTACGCGCTGGCCCATTCCATGGGCGGCGCTGTCATGCTGCGCGTGGCGCATGCCGGCAAACGCTGGTTCGACCGCATGGTGCTGTCGGCCCCGATGATCGATCTGCCTGGCCGCTCCACGTCGCTGCCGGCGCGGCTGCTGCTGCGCTTCATGCGCTGGACCGGGCAGGGCGGCAACTACATTCCCGGCGGCAATGGCGAGCTGGTGGGCTCGTCATCCTTCCCGGACAACAAGCTGACCACGGACCCCGTGCGCTACGCACGCAACGCGGCGATCCTGCAGGAAGATCCGACCCTGGGCATCGGCGCGCCGACCATTGCCTGGGCGGACACGGCGATCCGCGCCATGCATGGTTTTCGCGCGACGCGCTATCCCGTCGATATCCGCCAACCGATCCTGATGCTGGCGGCGAGCCACGATCAGGTGGTCTCCACGCCGGCCATCGAGGAATTCGCCTATCATCTGCGGGCCGGCTCGCATCTCGTGATCGCCGGGGCAAAGCACGAGATCTTGCAGGAGCAGGATCGCTACAGGCAGCAATTCTGGGCGGCGTTCGATGCCTTCGTGCCGGGGACGCCGTTGTTTAAGTAATACTCCGTCATTGCGAGCGCAGCGAAGCAATCCAGAAAGCCAAGAACTGGATTGCTTCGTCGCTTCGCTCCTCGCAATGACGGCTGACAGGAAAGTCACTCCATGCTCGGCATTCACGATCTCTGGCTGTTCATCCTCTCCGGCCTGCTGCTCAACATCACGCCGGGGCCGGACACGGCCTATATCATCGGCCGCAGCGTGCAGATTGGATGGCGCGGTGGCGTGGCTGCGGCGCTCGGAATTTGCGCGGGCTGTCTCGTCCATGTGTTTGCCGCGGCGGTGGGTCTCTCGGCTCTGCTGGCCGCATCATCCACGGCCTTTACCATCGTGAAATGGATCGGTGCGGCCTATTTGCTCTATAGCGGACTTCAGATGCTGCGCTGGAAAGCGCCTCAGGACCTGCTGGCGTCGTCGGTCGAGAAGCCGGCGATCCGGCTCAGCCAGGTGTTTTGGCAGGGCGCGCTCACCAATGCGCTGAACCCGAAAGTGGCGCTGTTCTTTCTCGCTTTTCTTCCGCAATTCGTCGATGCCGATGCGCCGCAGAAGGCGCTGGCCTTCATGGTGCTCGGCCTGATGTTCATCGGCACCGGCGGCACATGGTGCCTGCTGGTGGCGGTGTTCGCGGCGCGTGCTGCACGGCGCGTACGCCAGTCGGGCAAGGGGCTGGTGTGGATCAACCGCGCGCTGGGCGGTGTGTTCATCTATCTCGGCATTCGCGTGGCGCTGCTGGAAGCGAAGTAGCGCTCAGTTGTAGGGTGGGCAAAGCGCAGCGTGCCCACCATCACGCGCACGACACCGGGAGGTGGGCTCGTCGCTACACTCCTTTGCCCACCCTACGGACCTCATTTCATCACAGCCAGCGTCGCACTCACCGCCAGATAGATCCCGAGCAGAAGCATCGCGATCAGGAACCAGCGACGGAATTGCTCCGGCGCCATGCGGTCGCGCACCGCCTGGCCAAGGAACATGCCGGCGAAGGCGGTGATCATGGCGATGATGCCTGGGACGGCCGTCGCCGCATTGAGCAGGCCGGCGCTGGTGAGGTTGAACGCCTGCGCCACCGTGGCGACGGTGAAATAGAGGCCGAGCGCCTGCACCAGCTCGTTCTTCTCCATGCCGATCGACTGCATGAAGGGCATCGAGGGAATGACCTGCACGCCGGTGGCGGCCGATACCACACCAGTGATCGCACCGACGATGCCGCCGACCCACTTTTCGTCCTTCGGTGCGGTCCTGAACTGGAATTTCACCAGCGTCACCACGGCATAGATCACCAGCAGCACGCCGAGCACGATGGCGCCGTATTTGGCATAGGGCCCGGTCATCAGGCCACCCGCGAGCCAGATCGCGATGGCCGTGGTGAGCAGCAGTGGCCATAGCCGGCGGATGATGTCGCGCAGATAAGGGCCGGCAAAAGTCTGCCAGATATTGGTGACGATGGCGGGCACGATGACGATGGTCAGCGCCTGCACGGGCGTCATGGTGGTGGCGAGCAGCCCCATGGAAACGGTGGGGAGGCCGAGGCCGATGACCCCTTTGACGAAGCCTGCGAGTGCAAAAACGGCGGCGATGAGAATGAGCATGGTGTCGATCATGGTGCGACACATTGACCGATCCTGGCGATGGGCACAATCTGGAGGTTACGGAGAGTGCCTTCGGTTAAAGCGAAGGCTGGAGCGGACGCGATGCATTTCGATTTGGTCGATCTCAAATTGTTCGTGGCGGTAGCTGAAGCACGCAGCATTACCGGCGGCGCAGCAGTAGCGAATCTGGCGCTGGCCTCGGCGAGCGCGCGCATGCAGGGGCTGGAAACGGCTGTTGGCGTGGTCCTGCTCAAGCGCGAGCGGCGCGGTGTGACGCTGACGGCGGCCGGCGAAAGCCTGCTCAGCCATGCCCGCGTGGTCTTGCATGATGTCGAGACCCTGCGCAGCGATATGGCGGCCTATGCCAGCGGCACCAAGGCCAGCATTGTCCTGCTGGCGAATACCGTCGGCTTGTCCGAGCATTTGCCGAAGGCTTTGGCCGCGTTCCTGCGTGAGCATCCGCAGGTCAGCCTGGAGGCCGAGGAGCGCGAAAGCGCCGATATCGCCCAGGCGATCGCCGCGGGGAGCGCCGATCTCGGCTTTGCGGCGGAGCATACGCTGCCGGAGACGCTCGACCGCTTCATTTTCAGCGAGGACCGGCTGGTGCTGGTGACGGCGCAACGCAGCGATCTGGCCTCACGCCGGGCGATCGATTTTCGTGAGGTCATCGACCGCGACTTCATTGGCCTGACCAACACGACGGCGCTCCAGAACCATATCGGCAAATACGCCGCCCGCCTCGGCGCGCGGCTGCGTTATCGCGCCCAGATGCGCGATTTCGACGCCATGTGCCAGATGGCGGCGGCCCATGTGGGGGTGGCTGTCGTGCCCGAAGTGGCAGCGCGGCGCTGTGCCCGCGCGATGCCGATCACGCTGGTGCGGATCAGGGATGCCTGGGCCAATCGCAAGCTGGCGATCTGTTTTCGCGATCTGAAGACGATGTCACGCCCGGCGCGGGAATTGGTGGAGCATTTGCGAGCGGCGGCGCGCTAATCTTTTCCCTCCCCCAAGCCGCGCAGCGGCGCCGTGGGGAGGGTGGATCGAACGCGTAGCGTTCGAGACGGGTGGGGCGTCTCCACACACTCGGACGTCACGTGGGGATAGACCCCACCCCCGCCTATCGGCGGACTACGACGGACGAATTCGTCCGTCGGACCCCATTCGCTTCGCTCCGGGGAGGGAGACCACGGGCGCCGGCGTGTCACTGATGCGCGCTACCCATTCAGCAGCTTCATCGCTGCTGCATGCACGCGCGCGTCGCCGGCGGCGATGATCTTGCCGCCGTTCTGCGCCGGCTTGCCGTCCCAGGTCGTGACCACGCCGCCGGCGCCGGTGACGATGGGGATGAGCGCTGCAATGTCATAGGGCTTCAGGTCGGTCTCGATGACGAGATCGAGATGGCCGGCGGCCAGCATGCAATAGGAATAGCAATCGCCACCGTAACGGGACAGTCGGACGTGTTTTTCGACGCCCTGGAAAATTGCCCGGTCGGTTTCATCCATCAGCAGCGGGCTGGTCGTGAATAGTACGGCCTTTTCCAGCGAGTCGCAGCGGCGAACGGCCAGCTTGCGGGTGCTGCCATTGCCGCCCTGATAGCGCGCCGAACCGTTATCGCCGGTGAAGCGTTCGCCGATATAGGGTTGGTGCATCATGCCATAGACCGGCGTGCCCTTGTGCAGCAGTGCGATCAGGGTGCCCCAGGTCGGGAAGCCTGAGATGAAGGATTTTGTACCGTCGATGGGGTCGAGCACCCAGACATAATCCGCATCCTCGCGCTCGACGCCGAATTCCTCGCCGACGATGCCGTGCTGGGGGAAGCTCTGCTTGATCAGGCGGCGCATGACAGCCTCGGCGCCACGGTCGGCCTCGGTGACCGGATCGAAATCACCGGCCTTTTTGTTGTCGATGCTCAGCGACGTACGGAAATAGGGCAGGATGGTCTCACCCGACGCAGTGGCGAGGCGGCCGATGAAGGCGGTGAAATCGATGACCGTCACGGCAGGATCCTTTACGGCGGAGAAATGTTGGCTGGTTGTATCCATCTATATCGCGGCTTGGGGCCGGCTGCATATGAGCGCAACGCATTTGCCCACTGCTGGCGATTTTGCGCAGACTGCGCAAATATCCAATTGCGCACTCTGCGCAGTATGAATCGGCTGAGATTTGTGAGTGCAAGAACTGGAATTTGGCATTAGGAGTGAATATTTGTTCATTCCTAAAATGCGTCAAAATGGCTGACGTTTTTATAAGTCTATGTTTTTGAATGATTTATTTGTGACGATTATGTTCTGGTCGTCCAAAAGCGTTGCATTTTTTGCATGAGAAAATGCCCGAAAACTCTTGCACTCACTGGCCCGAGGATGCATATTGTTGCGGTGCGGTAGCGCCTCGCGCTATCGCTGCCCTCCTTGGGCGTTTCCTCCCTAGACTTGGGCCGCTTGCTTTCGCAAGCGGCCCTTTTTTCTTGTCTGAGGAGTTTTGCAGGTTGCGCGGCGATCAGCCAGCAATCTTTTTGGTGCCCCGCCCGTCTCGCAAGCTCAGCCGACAGCTACCGGCATTTGCTGCAACTGACATGGTGTCGGCTGCAGCCAGCGAAGACCAAGGGAGCAGATCGCTCTGGCTGAGAACCGGAGCCGATCGCAGCGCGTCGTCGATTACTTCAGCGATGCGTTGAGCTCGCCGAACTTCCCGTTGAGGTTGGTCCCGAGGCTGTTCACGACAGCAATGATCGCAAGTGCAATACCGGCTGCGATGAGGCCGTATTCGATTGCCGTCGCGCCGGACTCGTCGGCAATGAACCTTTTGATAACGCTTTCGATTTTCGTCATTCTATCCCTGCCCATTGTTCTAGCGGTTCGTGCCGCCGCGAGCAGGATGTAGGTATAAATCTAAGGTTGTATGAATCGCTGTGGTAAAAGAATGGGGTATCGCGGTATTTGGATATTTTGTCGCAGGTGAAGGCCGCCCGAGTGACGAAATTACTCGGCTGCCGCCTGAAATGGCCCAAGCAGTCCGAGCGGAATGTCGATTAGTGCGTCGGCCAGAACCGTGAAATCTGTGGCGATCTGGTCGAAGCGGGCGGTCCGCTCGCGTTTGCGCTCGTCCATATAGATCGACCGGTTGAGCTCGATCTGGACGGCATGCAGCCCGCTGGCGGGATTGCCGTAATGTTCGGTGATGAAGCCGCCGGCATAGGGCTTGTTGCGGCCGATGGAATAGCCGAGCCGCTGATAGGTGTCCTCCACGACATCGGTGAGAAGTCCGGAGCAACTGGTGCCATAGCGGTCGCCGATCACCACATCGGGCCGGCGCGGCTCCTCGCGGGCAATGCCGATGGACGGCATGGAATGGCAATCCACCAGGATCGCTGTCCCGAAGGTCTGATAGGCCTTGTTGATCAGGCGGCGCAGCGCGCGGTGATAGGGTTTGTAGAGGCTCTCGATGCGGGTGAGGGCGTCGTCCACATTGAGCCGCTCGCGATAGATCTCCTGGCCGTCGCCCACGACGCGCGGAATGGTGCCAAGCCCGCCTGCGACGCGCATGGATCTGGTATTGGCGAAGCTGGGCAGTCGTCCCGTGAACATCCGCGGGTCGAGCTCATAGGGCTCGCGATTGACGTCGACATAGGAGCGGGGGAAATGCACCCGCATCACCGGGAAGCCGCGCTCGGAGAGGCCGCCGATCAATTCGTCCATGAAGGAATCCTCGGAGCGGCGCAGCGCCGCGACGTCGATTCGTGACGCATTGAGGAATTCGGCGGGATAGACGGTGCCGGAGTGAGGCGAGTTGAAAATGATCGGCGCCCGCCATTCGCGCGGCTCGACAATCTCGAAAGGGGGCGACAGCTCACCGGCAAATTGGGTCATCGTCGCGTTTCGTCCCTGCAGGCACGTTCTTCTGGGGCGCCAGTCTGGCAGAAAACCAGCGATTTGCGAGGTGTCATTGTCGGGGCCGCCGCCGGATCGCGCAACCGGCGCTGCGCGCCGATCGGGCGCAAATGCCGGGTTTTGTTGCTCTTGCTCGTAATCTGGCGCACCATAATGAAACGGTTATCCACATGCCCGCGGCGCAAACTTCACCCGAAATTTACCAACCCTCGGGCTAAGTAGGCGTCTAGGTTTCCTCACTCGGGTTTGACGTCTCATCGCCATGCACAAGATCCTTCTCGCCGAAGACGACAACGACATGCGCCGGTTCCTGGTGAAGGCACTGGAAAACGCCGGTTTTTCGGTGTCGCACCACGACAATGGGATGTCAGCCTATCAGAGGCTGCGCGAAGAACCCTTTGAAATGCTTCTAACGGATATTGTGATGCCGGAAATGGACGGCATCGAGCTGGCCCGCCGCGCCAGCGAGCTCGATCCGGACATCAAGATCATGTTCATCACCGGTTTCGCCGCCGTGGCGCTGAATTCGGACTCCGAGGCGCCCAAGAATGCCAAGGTTCTGGCCAAGCCCGTGCACCTGCGCGAATTGGTCAGCGAAGTGAACAAGATGCTGGCGGCCTGAGGCTGTCGGTTTTTCTTCACAATCGGTCATAAATGACGCTCCGGCATCCTTGCCTCGCCGGGGCCGACCCGTTATAGACCGCCTACCCGTAACGACCGGTTCTTAGGGCGCGTAGCTCAGCGGGAGAGCACTTCCTTGACATGGAAGGGGTCACAGGTTCGATCCCTGTCGCGCCCACCACGCTTCGCCTTTGGCTACGCGTGGCGCAGCCATGCTTAGCCAAAGGCGAAGCGTGTCCGGCGTAGCCCGAAGGGCGTAGACGGACGAGATGATCTCCGTATTCACGATGACAGTTTCCTTCTCCCATGCATGGGAAGATGGACGTTCTGTTCCGTTGCCTGTCGTTTTCGCGGTGCAAATCGGCTATAGCTGAACTGTCATAAAGTGTTCGACCGGAAGCTATGGCAACCAAGTCCCGGCCCGTTATCGGCGTCATCGGCAACGCCTACCGCATTGAGAACAGGTTTTCCGTCCAGGCGGCCGGCGAAAACAATCTGCGCGCGGTTGCCGAAGTGGCCGGCGCCTTGCCCATGATGTTCGCGGGCACGCCGGATATCACCGATATCGGTGAGGTTCTCGATATCGTCGATGGCATCCTGCTCACCGGCGCCCGGGCGAATGTCCATCCCACCCGATTCGGCATGCAGGCCTGTGTCCGCCACGAGCCCTATGACAACGGACGCGACGACGTGGCATTGGCCATGGTTGAAGCCTGCGTTGCGCGGGGCGTGCCGATCTTCGGCATCTGCCGCGGACTGCAGGAAATGAATGTCGCCTTCGGCGGCACGCTGCATCCCGAAATTCGCGAACTGCCGGGCCGCATGAATCATCGCATGCCGCGGCTGGAGAATGGCGAAATCCATCCCGATCCGGCGGTGGTGTTTGCCGATCGCCATGACGTCCATCTGACCAGCAACGGCACCTTCGCGAGCCTGCTGAAGCGCAAGACCATCACCGTCAATTCGCTGCACGGCCAGGGCATCGAAGTGCCCGGTGAGCGCGTGGTGATCGAAGGCATTGCCGAGGATGGCACCATCGAAGCCATCCGCATTGCGGATGCGCCGGGCTTCGCGCTCGGGGTGCAATGGCATGCCGAATATGACCCGCAGATCAATCCGATTAACCGGACGCTCTTCCTCGCATTTGGCGAGGCTGTCGCAGCGCAAAAGCAGCGACGGACGACCGGCGTCGCTGCGCTCGTCTGATTTTCTGTAGCAATAGCGTCATCCTGCGACGATCCGCCTGTTCGTGTTCTCCATCTTTCGTAGGACGCGCGAGAACCAATCGCCTCCTTTAAACGTATCACTTCGGCGCTCATCCGGCATTCGCCGGAGGGGGCATTTGCGTTTGGCCCCGTTTGTGCAAGCATGACGGGCGGACAAGCCGGCGTGCTCGGAGGGAGCGCCGTTGGCGTGAGACCGGAGTTATGAGGAGAGGGACTATGAAACGACTTTTTCTGTTGGGGCGAATCTCTGTTTTGACAGCCATCGCCGCTGCCTTCGCAGGCCCGGCAAGTGCGCAGGAGCTCACGGGTACGCTCAAGAAGATCAAGGACACCGGCGCGATCACGATCGGCTTCCGCGATTCCTCGGTGCCGTTTTCCTATCTCGATGACAATCAGAAGCCCGTCGGCTTCGCCATGGACATCTGCTACAAGATCGTCGAGGCCGTGAAGAAAGAGCTGAAGAACGACAAGATCGAAGTGAAGCTCAATCCGGTCACCTCAGCGACGCGCATTCCGCTGATTGCCAACGGCACCGTCGATCTCGAATGTGGTTCGACGACGAATAACGTCGATCGTCAGAAGCAGGTGGGCTTCACCAACACCCATTTTCTCACTGCCAGCCGCTTCGTTTCCAAAAAGACCGCCAAGCTCGAAAAGATCGATGATCTGAAGGGCAAGACGGTGGTCTCGACCTCCGGCACCACCAATATCAAGCAACTCACCGAAGCGAATGCCGCGCGTAATCTCGGCATCAATATCGTGCCTGCCAAGGATCACGCCGAAGCCTTCCTGATGGTCGAGACCGATCGCGCCGTCGCCTTCGTGATGGATGACATCCTGCTCGCCTCGCTCGCTGCCGGTGCACGTGACCCCAACGCTTACGTGATCTCGAAGGATGCGTTCTCGAAGCCCGAGCCCTACGGCATCATGCTGCGCAAAGGCGATGACGCCTTCAAGAAGGTCGCTGATGCTGCGACTGCCGAACTCTACAAGAGCCCGGAAGGCGCCAAGCTGTATGAGAAGTGGTTCACCCAGAAGATCCCGCCAAAGGGTCTGAACCTCAATGTCCCGATGGGCCCCGAGCAGACCAAGGCCTTTGCCAAGCCGTCGGACTCTGCTGATCCGGACGCTTATCTCTGAGGCTTGCATCTTAACCTCTCCCCGCATGCGGGGAGAGGACGGGTGAGGAGGTTCTCCATGCACTCCGCAACAGGTGGAGAGCCCCCTCATCCGACCGCGCAACGCGCGGCCACCTCCTCCCCGTCAGCGGGGCGCAGGAAGGAGCAATGGCCCGGCCATTGCATGAGTGCTTGACGACGACGCGTTTGGGGGACGGTGCGTGAACTATAACTGGAACTGGGGCATCTTCTGGGATCAGACGCCGGATGCGACCGGCACTTATTTCGCGTCCCTGATGAGCGGACTTCAGGTCACTGTTCTGCTCGCGCTTGTCGCCTGGATCATCGCCTTCGTGCTTGGCTCGATCGTCGGCATCATGCGCACCTTGCCGTCGCGCTGGCCTGTGATGATCGGCAATGCGTATATCGAGCTGTTTCGTAACATCCCGCTGCTGGTGCAGCTTTTCATCTGGTTTTTCGTCGTCCCGGAATTGTTGCCGGGCGAATTCGGAATGTGGGTCAAGCAGCTTCGCAACGGGCCGTTTATCGCTGCGATGCTTGGGCTTGGCTTCTACATGTCGTCGCGCGTGGCGACGCAGGTCACGGCCGGCATCAACGCTTTGCCAAAGGGACAGCGGATGGCCGGCACGGCCATCGGCCTCACCACATGGCAGACCTATCGCTACATCCTGCTGCCGCTCGCCTATCGCATCATCTTTCCGCCGCTGACGTCCGAATTCCTCAACACGATCAAGAACACCGCGCCGGCGCTGACCATCGGCGTGCTCGAACTCACCGCACAGGCGCGTTCGATGCAGGAATTCTCGTTTCAGGTGTTCGAGGCCTTCACAGCTGCAGCGGGCATCTATCTGTTGCTGAGCGCCGTCGTCACGATCGGCATGCGTCTGATTGAGAAGCGGCTGGTCATCCCCGGCTTCAATGTGGGGAAATAAGCGATGTTCAGCACATTCGATTTCGACGTTATCTGGCGCAGCCTCCCTTACCTCTTTTATCAGGGCATGGTGTTCACCCTGACCCTGACGGCGATCGCAACCGTCTTCGGCCTGATCCTGGGCACCCTGATCGCGATGATGCGGCTGTCGTCCAACGCGGTGCTCTCGGGCATCGCGGCGAGCTATGTCAACCTAATGCGCTCGCTGCCGCTGGTCTTGGTGATCTTCCTGTTCTACTTCCTCAGTCCCTATATCGGACAGTGGATCATCCGCGCCGATCAGCCGGTGCAGGTCGGTGCCTACACGTCGACCATCATCACCTTCACGCTGTTCGAAGCTGCCTATTTCGCCGAGATCATGCGCGCCGGCATTCAGTCGGTACCGCGCGGGCAGGTCATGGCCGGTTATGCGATCGGTCTCAATTACCGTGGCGTGATGCGCTACGTGACGCTGCCACAGGCGTTTCGCAACATGCTGCCGGTGATCTTCACCCAGACCATCGTTTTGTTTCAGGACACGTCGCTGGTCTATGTGCTGTCGATCACTGACTTCCTCGGTGCCGCAGCCAAGGTCGCGCAGCGCGACGGACGTCTCACTGAAATGTATCTGTTCGCGGCGGTGGTCTATTTCGTGATCAGCTTCACCGCGTCCTATTTCGTGAAGCGCTTGCAAAAGCGCATCAGCATCATCCGCTAGTCAGCACGGTTGTCCCCATGCCCATGATCACCCTCGATAAAGTCAGCAAGTGGTACAATCCGCAGTTTCAGGTGCTGAAGAACTGCACGACGCAGGTGGAGAAAGGGGAGGTCGTCGTCGTCTGCGGTCCGTCGGGCTCCGGAAAATCGACCCTCATCAAGACGGTGAATGCGCTGGAGCCGGTGCAGGAAGGCACCATCACCGTCGATGGTCTCGACGTCACGAAGATGAAAAAGGATCTGCCTAAGCTTCGCTCGCGCGTCGGCATGGTGTTTCAGCATTTCGAACTGTTCCCCCATCTGAAGATCGTCGAGAATCTGTGCCTCGGCCAGACCATCGTGCTCGGCCGCAAGGAAGACGCGGCGCGCAAGAAAGCGATGGCGATGCTGGAGCGCGTCGGGCTGACCGCGCATGCCGAGAAATATCCGGGCCAGCTTTCGGGTGGTCAGCAGCAGCGCGTCGCTATCGCACGCGCGCTGGTGATGGATCCGATCTGCATGCTGTTCGACGAGCCGACTTCGGCGCTCGATCCGGAGATGATCAATGAAGTGCTCGATGTCATGGTCGAACTCGCCAAGGAAGGCATGACCATGATGGTGGTGACCCACGAAATGGGCTTTGCCAAGAAGGTCGCGAACCGCGTCATCTTCATGGATGGCGGCGAAATCGTCGAGGATGCACAGAAGGAAGACTTCTTCGGCCACCCGCGAAGCGATCGCGCGCAGCAATTCCTGTCCAAGATTCTGTCACACTGAACGCCTGCGATTTCAGCGCTTTCCTGCACGACATTTGTGCAGCGTGGTGGATGCGACCCGGCCCGTCAATTAACGATTGTGTCAGGAATGCAGTGGTATCCCTGAACCCGCGAGAACAGGCCCGCGCGGTTCGCGGCTGATCCTTAAGACCCTCTCGGGTCGTGACCACTCAGGTCGTCGTCCTCGCGGGCAGCGCATGTCGTTTGCTGCTTCAACATCTCCGTCGTTTTAGCGTCTGTTGGGCAGTGCCGCCCCCAGCCGTGCAGGCTTCGTCTGCGCGCGGGCCGGTTCGTGCCTTCCGGAAAGTGAGTGGCATGGTGAAGATCAATCGCGTCGGTAACAAACTCGGTTTGGCCGGATTGATCGGCATTCTGTTGTCCATTGGCGTGGTTGCCAACCAGATGCATACGGAGGCCGAGGTCTCCGACGTCAATCGCCGTGCCGACGTACAGCAGCAGATCGCTGACGGCACGCGCGAGGCAGATGCGCTCATGCGCAGCATGCAGACGGCGAGCCAGAGTTTGCGGGTCGCGATCACGACGCCCGAGATGGACAAAAGCGTGGCCGAGATCAAATCGGCAAAGGCAGCGCAGGACGCGATTCTGGATACGAACATCGCCGCCGCGCTCCGCCAGGAAAACCGGGACAATTTTGCGAGGATCAAGGCGTTGACGGCATCCTATGTCGCCGCCGCGGAAGAAATGGCCGCCCTGCAGAAGAAGCTGCTCGATCTGTATCGCACCCGCAACGTCGCCGTGCTCGACTGGAACAGGCACCTCGAACAGATGCGTCTCACCACGGCAGTCAACCAGGCGCCGAACTGGAACGACGTCGAAAATCACCTCAAGGTCGCAGACAACGCCGTCAATGCGGTGCAGGCGGCTGCCTGGCGTTATGCCTCATTGAACGAGATCGTCCAGAAGGGGCTGATCGTCACCAAGGCGAAAGCGCTGAACGACGCGCTCGCCAAGGCCAGCGTCATCGAAGACAGCGAGCTGGTGCAGAATGGCCTGACCCAGCTCAGCGCCGACATGCGAAAATTCATGACGGCAACCGACGAGGCCATTCAGGTCAACGATCAGAAGACCGATATCGTCCGCAAGAAGCTGACGCCGACTGCGGCCTCGGCAGGCGAACTGGTGTCGTTGGCAGTTGCAAATGCCAAACTGGCGGTCAGCGATGCCCGCAACCAGGCTGCGACGACCATGGAGCGTTCGGGTCAGATCAATCTGGCGCTCGGCATCGCCGTCGTCGCCGTGCTGGTGGCATCGATGGTGTTCAGCTTCCTCGGCGTCGCCCGGCCGATGACGCGCCTCAATGCCGCCATGGGGCGGATGGCCGGTGGCGATCTGAATATCGTGATCCCCGGCGCCCGGCGCGGTGACGAGATTGGCGACATCGCCAAAACCGTCACGGTCATCCGTGACAATGCGGAGCGCAAGGCGCGCGATGAAGCCGCCGCGCGGGTCGATCAGGACAGTCAGGCCGCGGCAATGCGTCAGCGTGAGATGGCTGAGCTCGCCGATGGTTTCGAGCGGGCGGTCGGCAACATCGTCGAGAATGTTTCTTCGGCGTCGTCACAACTGGAAGAGTCCGCCGGAGGGCTGACGGCAACCGCCGAACAGGCCAAGCAGCTCACAGTGGCGGTCGCCAACGCGTCCGACGAGGCCTCGGGTAACGTCCAGGCGGTGGCCTCATCGACGGAAGAGATGTCGTCCTCGATCAATGAAATTAGCCGGCAGGTCCAAGAATCAGCAGGAATCGCCAATTCCGCGGTGGAACAGGCCCGCCAGACCAATGAGCGCGTCGCCGAACTGGCGAAAGCGGCTGCCCGCATCGGTGACGTTGTCGAACTGATCAACACGATCGCGAGCCAGACCAACCTTCTCGCTCTGAACGCGACCATTGAGGCAGCCCGTGCCGGCGATGCCGGACGTGGCTTCGCCGTCGTTGCGTCCGAAGTGAAGGCACTCGCGCAGCAGACCGCCAGCGCAACGAGCGAGATCTCCCAGCAGATTTCCGGCATCCAGACGGCGACGCAGGAATCGGTGAATGCGATCGCCGAGATCGGCAACACGATCGGCCGCATGTCCGAGATTGCCTCCACGATCGCTTCGGCGGTGGAAGAGCAGGGCGCCGCGACCCAGGAGATCGCGCGAAACGTCCAGCAGGCCGCCCAGGGCACGCTGCAGGTCAGCGCAAATATCGCTGACGTTCAGCGCGGCGCGACGGCCACTGGCTCCGCCTCGTCACAGGTTCTCTCCGCCGCGCAATCGCTCTCCAGCGAGAGCGGGCGACTCAAGCTCGAAGTCGGCCGCTTCCTCGACTCTGTCAGGGCCGCCTAACGTTTCGTTGATCCAGTAAGGAATGCCAGCAATGTCACTGCTCAATCTTCGCATTCGCGGTCGCCTCTATGGCGGCTTCGGCGCCCTGGTGCTGTTCGGGCTGGCGAGTTCTGGCTTTGCGGTCTGGCAGATCACGGAAGTCGGCACGCGCGTCGGCGCCATGACCCAGCTGTCGAATAACACCATCCGTGCCGCCGAAGTGGCGTCGGAGCTGCAGGCTGTCCGTGGCGCGATCCTGCGTTATTCCTTCGACCAGGACGAAGCGGCGATTGCCGATGCGGACAAGCGGCTGGTCGGTCTGGTGACCAGCGTTGATACCGTGATGAAAGCGAGCCGGTCGGAAGAGCGCCGCACCGCCTATCAGGCGATCGCAAAAGATCTCGCCGAGGTGACCAAGCAGCGACAGGCGCTTGGCGAGGCCGTCAAACAGGTCGTCGTCGGGCGCGAATTGCTCCAGGAGGCGGGTGATAAACTGTCGTCAAGCCTGCGCAAGCTCACGATCAGCACGCGCAACACGATGTATGGTCAGGGATCGACCAAGCTGGAAGCCGACACACTGATGGTGCAGATCGCCAACTGGCGCTTCTTTTCCAGCCGTGACGACAAGCACATCGAATCCTTCAAGGACCAGGCGCGTATCGCCGAGCAGCAGATCGGCGAGATGGAAAAGATGCAGATGCCGCCGACGCTGGCAGCGTTGTTCGGCACGATCCGTACCAACCTGAAGAGCTATGCGGCGCTGTTCGACAAGGCGGCGGCCAGCATGCAAGCCTCCGATGCGATCTTCAACAAGTCGATCAATCCGCTGATCGTCGATGCCATTGAGCGGGTCGAGGTGGTCAAGACGGGGATCCAGCAGGTGCAGTCGCAGACGGTCGCGGCGACCAACGACCAGATCTCCACTACGACGACGCTGCAGACGGTGGTCGCAGCCGCATCTACCGTGATCGGCCTCGTCATCGCCTTCCTCATCGCACGTGGCATCATCGGCCCGCTGTCGGGTCTGACAGCAGGCATGAAGCGTCTTGCCGATGGCGACTTCAGCGTCAGACTGCCGGGCCTCAACCGCAAGGATGAAGTCGGCGACATGGCCCGCGCCGTTGAGGGCTTCAAGGTGAAAGCGGAAGAGAAGGCACGGGTCGAGGCCGAAGCCAAGCTGTCCCAGGATCAGCAGGCGGCCCTGCAGCGCCGCCGTGACATGGTGCGTCTCGCCGATGATTTCGAGGCAGCTGTCGGCCAGATCGTCGAGGCGGTTTCCTCCGCATCGGGTGAGCTGGAAGGCTCGGCCGGCATGCTGACATCGACCGCGGAGCGCTCGCAGGAGCTCACCACTGTGGTCGCTGCTGCCTCGGAAGAGGCATCCACCAATGTGCAGTCGGTGGCGTCGTCGACGGAGGAGATGGCATCTTCGATCAACGAGATCAGCCGTCAGGTGCAGGAATCCGCCCGCATCGCCAATGCTGCGGTGGATCAGGCCCAGAAGACCAATGATCGCGTCGGCGAGTTGTCGCGCGCAGCCGGCCGGATCGGGGCGGTGGTCGAATTGATCAACACGATCGCGGGTCAGACGAACCTGCTGGCGCTCAATGCCACCATCGAAGCAGCGCGCGCGGGCGATGCCGGCCGTGGCTTCGCCGTCGTGGCGGCCGAGGTGAAGGCGCTGGCTGAACAGACCGCAAAAGCGACCGGCGAAATCAGTGCACAGATCGCCAGCATCCAGACGGCGACCGACGAATCGGTGTCGGCGATCCAGGAAATCGGCACCACCATCGGACAGATGTCGGAGATCGCTTCCACCATTGCCTCGGCCGTCGAAGAGCAAGGTGCAGCCACGCAGGAGATCGCCCGCAACGTCCAGCAGGCGGCCCACGGCACCCGCGAAGTGTCGTCGAACATTGTCGATGTCCAGCGCGGCGCCAGCGAGACCGGAACGGCGTCGTCGCAGGTGTTGTCGGCGGCGCAGTCGCTCTCGTCCGAGAGCGGCCGGCTCAAGCAACAGGTCGGTCGTTTCCTCGACACCGTGCGAGCTGCCTGATTGTCGGATTTCAAGACGGGCCGGCGCTGCTGCGCCGGCCCTTTCTATTTACGGGACAGTGGAATCTGAATCCGTTGCGCCCCCGCCGCCGCTACGGTTGCACCGCTTTTTAACTTTCTGCAGTCAAGGTCGCAGCCATTCAGATAATGAATATCTGATTCCAATCCGCGCCTGACTGAGGCCCCTGGCGGCCTGGGCTGCCCCGCGGAAACAAGAAAATCCAGCTTTGTTCATTTGCTCCGCCAACGGTCGAAAACCGAGGGATAGAATAGTTATGCTCGCCAGTTTCTCTATTCGCACTAAGATCACCGTCGTCATTTCGTTTCTGCTGATTGCCATGACGGCGATGGGCCTCCTGGCCGTCAACAAGATGCAGATGATCAACGCCAATGCGTCGGAAATTCAGAAGAACTGGCTGCCGAGCGTCCGTGCTCTCGGTGCACTTCGAGCGACTACGATCGACTATCGCAACCTGGTGCGTGCGCATATTCTGTCCGCCAATACCGAGCAGATGCAGAAGACCGAAGCCGGCATCGAAAAGATCGTCCAGCGCGCTGCGGACGAAGCCGGTGCTTATCAGAAGCTGATTTCGGGTGCCGAAGAACGCGCGATCTTCAACGATTGGTCGAACGAGTGGAAGAACTACCTGGCGCGCAGTCAGGAAGTGTTTGCACTGACCCGCAAGAATATCGGTAAGAGCCATGTGGAAGCCAGCGACCTGAATCTCAACACCGTCAACCCGCTCGGTGCCAAGGCCGACTTTGCTCTGCGGAAGGCGATCGAGCTGAACGACAAGGGCGCAGACACGGCCGGTCATAATGCGACGGACAGCTACAATTCGGCATTCATGATCCTGGCGATCGTACTCGGCCTGGCTGCTGTGGTCGGCATTGGTGTCGGCGTTTATCTGGTCAAGGATGTCTCGTCGGGTATCGCTTCGATCGTAAAGCCGATGCAGGCGCTCGGCGCCGGCGATCTCAGCGCACATGTGCCGCATCAGGGCGAAAAGACCGAGATCGGCGCCATGGCCGACACACTTCAGGTGTTCAAGCAGGCCCTAATCGACAAGCGCGCGGCAGATGAAGCCGCCGCCGTGGATGCCGAAGCCAAAATCGAACGCGGTCGCCGCGTCGATGGCATTACGCGCAATTTCGAAGCCATGATCGGCGAGATCGTGGAGACCGTGTCCTCGGCCTCCACCGAACTCGAAGCCTCGGCAACCACGCTGACCGCCACGGCCGAACGTTCGCAGGAATTGACGACCTCGGTTGCAGCCGCGTCCGAGCAGGCGTCCACCAATGTGCAGTCAGTGGCATCGGCGACCGAAGAGATGGCATCGTCGGTCAACGAGATCAGCCGTCAGGTGCAGGAGTCGGCCAATATCGCCAATCAGGCGGTGGATCAGGCACGCAAGACCAATGATCGCGTCAGCGAACTCGCCACGGCGGCGTCTCGGATCGGTGACGTGGTCGAGCTGATCAACAACATCGCGGGTCAGACCAATCTGCTGGCGCTGAACGCCACCATCGAAGCCGCACGTGCAGGCGAGGCGGGGCGTGGCTTTGCAGTGGTCGCGTCGGAAGTGAAGGCACTGGCCGAGCAGACCGCCAAGGCAACCGGCGAGATCTCGACCCAGATTTCCGGCATCCAGGCGGCCACGCAGGAATCCGTGGGAGCCATCAAGGAAATCGGCGACACCATCGGTCGCATGTCCGAGATCGCCTCCACCATTGCATCCGCCGTGGAAGAGCAGGGTGCTGCTACGCAGGAAATCTCGCGCAACGTCCAGCAGGCGGCGCAGGGCACCTTGCAGGTTTCGTCGAACATCACCGACGTCCAGCGTGGCGCGAGCGAAACCGGTTCGGCATCGACGCAGGTGCTGTCCGCGGCGCAATCTCTATCGTCGGATTCGACGCGCTTGAAGGATGAAGTCGGCAAGTTCCTGACTGCGGTGCGTGCGGCTTAGTTGGATTGATCTTGGAAGTTGTGGGGTGGGCAAAGCGAAGCGTGCCCACCTTCAAACGCACGAATGGTGGAGGTGGGCACGCTGCGCTTTGCCCACCCTACACACTGGAGCGGCGACCTTAAACGCGCGTCACCAGGCCCGCAATATCCATATAGGTCCGCACCAGCGGAGCCACGACGCGATGCGCGGCTGTCTTCGACACGATCCGGTCATGCAGGATCAGGTGATCGATCCCCGTATTGATGAAACACGCCATGGCGTCGCGCGGTGTTTCCACGATCGGCTCGCCCTTCACATTGAATGACGTGTTGAGCAGCACCGGCACGCCGGTCAGTGCCTCGAATTCCTTGAGCAGCCGATACAGGATCGGATTGGTGTCTTCGGTCACCGTCTGCACGCGCGCGGTGCCGTCCACATGCACGATGGCCGGAATCCGATCGCGCCATTCCGGTCGCACCGGCTTGGCGATCAGCATGAACGGCGAGTCTTCCGTACCTTCGAAGATTTCCTCGCAGCGCTCGGCCAGCACGAGCGGCGCGAAGGGGCGGAACGGCTGGCGATGTTTGACGCGTGAATTCAGGATATCCTTCATCTCGGCATGGCGCGGATCGGCGATGATGCTGCGATTGCCGAGGGCGCGCGGGCCGTATTCGGAGCGGCCCTGAAACCAGCCGATGACTTTTTGATCGACCAGCAACTTCGCCGTGTCGCGGCAGATATTGTCGCTGCGAACGGTGTTGGTTTGCGCCTTGACCAGGGTCCGCTGGGTCGCCGCCTCGACTTCGCGGTCGTCATAGCTGCGGCCGGTGTATGAGTGCTTCATCACATAGCTGCGCGGCTGCTTCTGCACCTCGAGCAGGCCGTAATAAGCACAGCCGATGGCGATGCCGTTGTCGCCGGCCGCCGGTTGAATCCAGACGTTCTCGAACCCCGCTTCGCGCGCGAGCTTGCCATTGGCGACGCAGTTCAGCGCGACGCCGCCGGCGATGCAGAGATTCTTCGCGCCGGTGGTTTCGCGCAGCCAGCGCGCGCGGGCGAGCAGCACCTTTTCAGTGTCGTCCTGCACGCGCCAGGCGAGGTCTTCCCAGTGTTTCATGGAAGGGCTGCTCTCCCACTTCCCCTCGCTGTCGGCGACATAGGGCTGGTCGAATGCAGACGTCCAGCGCGGCACATTGAGCTTGTTGTCTTCGATCGACATCAGCGAAGGGAATTGCTCGCGACGGCCATAGGGCGCGAGGCCCATCAGCTCGCCGCATTTGTTCCAATCGCCGAACACATAGGTCGAGGCGCGGCTGTAGAGCGCGCCGAGGCCGGGCATGTTGGTGAATTCATCGCTGAGGAAGCCGCGATCCGGCTCCATCCAGACCTTCTTGATGCAGTCGAGCTGCGTACCTTTGAATGTGTAGTAGCTCTCGGATTCGCGAGCCAGCGGCGAGCCGCCGTCCTCGGCGGGATAGGGCTCCATCACATCGGAGCGATAGCTGCCGACGCCATCGACGATCATGATCGCGCCTTCCTCGAACGGCGAGACCGCGAAAGCGCTATAGGCATGGGAAAGATGATGCGAGATGGCGACGACCTTGCCATTGCGCGCGCGGAACAGCGGATGACGGCGGGCATCCTGCCGTTCATATTCGGGAAGGAAGCCCGGCATGTCCTGATAGATCAGCCGGTCTTCCATCTCCGGCACCGGCAGGATGTAGCAATTGCTGACGACCAGCTCGACATCGTTCAGGCTGATGCCTTCGGCCTGCAGGCAGTATTCGATCACCTCTTGATAAAAGCCGGTGGCGTGCTTCTCGCGGGTAATGCGCTCCTTCTCGATGGCAAAAGCGATCTCGCCGTCGCGCAGCAGGCAGGCGCTGACGTCGTGATCATAGGTGTTGAGACCGAGAATGTAGCGTGATTTGGCCATGCGGCTCACTTCTGGTGTTCAGGAAATCGGCGGGGTGGGATCATCTCGCAGCTGCGAGCCGAGCCGGCGAGGATAATGCGTGGTACTATGAAGAGAAGATGAACACGGACAAGGGCAAATCGCTGACATGCGTGTTTGTTCGCAGGCACCGCGTGTCCGTCATCTTGACCGGTCTTCACGCTTGATCCTAATCTTGTTGCAATCCTGCATGTGCGCCATGCCGAGGCCATATTACTGGTCTGGTTTGACGGTCTGCTACATCAGCATGCGTGAACTGGAATTGCTCGCCGGGTCACTCGGTTGAACAATTCGAAATCGGAAGCATTCTAAAGCCGTGCTTCTGCAGAATGGGAGATCCCAAGAATGGCTCAAACGACATCGAAGCGCCGTAACCTCTTGACCCGCTGCCTCGCAGCTGCGGCGCTTGTCTCTGTTTATTGTGTGGGTCTGATCGGCGCGTCCGCCGTCATGCTGACCGCTGGCAGCACTGCTGCACAGGCCCAGCGCGGTCGTGGCGGCGGCCGTGGTCGTGGTGGCGGCTGGGGCCGCGGCCGCGGTGGCGGCTTCTATCGTGGCGGCGGTCGTGGATATGGTCGCGGCTACGGCTTCTATGGTGGTCCCCGCTTCGTCGCGCCCGGCTGCTATTTCAGCCGTCGCTGGGGCCGGGTGGTTTGCCCGTATTGATCGACTGCCACATCATCAATCGAAGGCGCTTCGGGAGACCGGAGCGCCTTTTTCTTTGACCCGGGATTTGTCGGCCCTCGATCATTTGCATGGGTCCGCTGCATTTTGAGCAAGGCACAGCTGGCGGCGCCATGCCGTCTTGCGTTTTTCGTGGGCTGCACCAATCTCGCCCGGCAAGCCGGCGCCGCGTCGGCATTCGTGCCCCTCCTGCCTCGGAAATCCCATGAGCAAACTGTTCTCTCCCGCCAAGCTGCGCGACCTCGCTTTGTCGAATCGCATCGTCATCGCTCCCATGTGCCAATATTCGGCGGAAGAGGGCTGTGCTACTGAGTGGCATATGATCCATCTCGGTAGCCTGGCGCTGTCCGGCGCCGGCATGCTGGTGATCGAGGCAACCGCCGTGGAGGCCATCGGCCGGATCACGGCCGGCGATCTCGGCCTCTATGACGACGCGACTGAAGCGGCGCTGAAGCCGGTCATGGCGGCCATCCGCAAACATTCGAAGATGGCCGTTGCCATGCAACTCGGCCATGCCGGTCGCAAGGCATCGAGCAACGCGCCTTGGGACGGCGGACAGCAGGTGCCGCTCGACAACGGCGGCTGGATCGCCGAAGCGCCGTCGGCGATCCCGACCAGGGCGGGTGAATTGCCGCCCAAGGAAATCGATGTCGCCGGATTGGTGCGCATCCGCGATGCCTTCGCAGCCACGGCCAAGCGCGCCGATCGCCTCGGCATCGATGCAATCGAAGTGCATGCTGCGCACGGCTATCTGCTGCACGAATTCCTCTCTCCGATCTCCAATCAGCGCACCGACAACTACGGCGGCTCGCTGGAAAACCGTATGCGTTTCCCGCTCGAAGTGTTTGACGCTGTGCGAGCGGCCTTCCCGGTCAACAAGCCGGTCGGCGTACGTGTCTCGGCGTCAGATTGGGTCGATGGCGGTTGGGACGTCGAGCAGACCATCGCGTTTGCGCAGGAGCTGAAGAAGCGTGGCGTGGACTGGATGGATGTCTCGTCCGGCGGTGTCTCGCCACAGCAGAAGATCACGCTTGGGCCGGGCTATCAGGTGCCATTCGCCGATGCGGTGAAACAGGCGACAGGCCTGCCGACCATGGCGGTGGGACTGATCACCGAAACGCAGCAGGCCGAGGATATTCTCGCAGCCGGCAAAGCCGACTTCATCGCGATCGCGCGTGGCATTCTCTACGATCCGCGCTGGCCGTGGCACGCCGCGGCTGAGCTCGGTGGTCAGGTTCAAGCGCCGCCGCAATATTGGCGTTCTCAGCCTTCGACGCAGAAGGCGCTGTTCGGTGACATTACGTTTGGTGCGCGCTAGACGCTGACGCGTAGGGTGGGCAAAGCGCTAGTGTGCCCACCTTCACCAGCCGAACACTTGATGGTGGGCACGCTGCGCTTTGCCCACCCTACAACTCCAGCTTATTCCCCGATCACAAAAAAGTTCCCGCACATCGCGTCCGTCACGCGAATGGCAGCCCTGCGGCGAAGTTGTGTTTACACGCCATGGCTGTGCTCCTACACCCCCGAAAATTCTGCGCCGTAAAATAATCGTGGCATCCGGCGCTGCCCGTTTTCGAGAGGAGCCCCGCCATGGGCCGCCATTATTTGTGGCTGTTGCTGATCCCCTTTGTCGGACTGCTCTGGGTCCCGTTCTACAATTTTCACGACCCGGTGCTGTTCGGCTTCCCTTTCTTCTACTGGTATCAGCTCGCCTGGGTGCCGGTGACTGCCTTCCTGACATGGCTCGCTTACCGGACCTATCCCAATGAAGACTGATCTCGACGTCCCGGCGCTGGCCGTCTTCCTGTTTTTCTTCGCTCTCGTCACGGTGATGGGGTTCGTCGCCTCGAAATGGAAGCGTCCGAAGACCCTTGCCAGCATCGACGAATGGGGGCTCGGTGGCCGCCAGTTCGGCACCTGGATCACCTGGTTTCTGGTCGGTGGCGATTTCTATACGGCCTATACGGTCATCGCCGTGCCGGCTCTCGTCTATTCGGTCGGCGCCTATGGTTTCTTCGCGCTGCCCTACACGATCCTCGTCTATCCCTTCGTCTTCATGGTGATGCCGAAGCTGTGGCAGGTCGCCAAGGACAATGGCTATGTTACCGCGGCGGACATCGTGCACGGCCGCTACGCCTCGCGCACGCTGGAAGCTGCCGTCGCCATCACCGGCGTTGTCGCCACGATGCCTTACATCGCGCTGCAGCTGATCGGCATGGCCGCTGCCGTGAAGGCGCTCGGCTTCGAGGGCGAGATGCCGTTGATCGCAGCCTTCGTGGTGCTCGCGCTCTACACTTATTCGTCGGGCCTGCGGGCGCCGGCACTGATCGCCTTCGTCAAGGACATCATGATCTATATCGCCGTCATCGCCGCGATCTCGGTGATCCCAGGCAAGCTCGGCGGTTACGCCAATGTGTTCAACATGGCGGATGCAGCCTTCAAGGCGAAGGGCAGCGGCAGCATCCTGCTCGGCCCCAGCCAGTACTTTGCCTATGCCACGCTGGCACTCGGCTCCGCGCTTGCGGCCTTCATGTATCCGCACACACTGACCGGCATCTTCGCCTCCAAGAGCGCCACCACGATCCGCAAGAATGCCGTGCTGTTGCCGGCCTATACGCTGATGCTCGGCCTGCTCGCTTTGCTCGGCTATATGGGCCATGCGGCGCAGCTCAAGCTCGGCAGCAACAATGACGTGGTGCCGGCGCTGTTCCAGACGCTGTTCCCGAGCTGGTTTGCCGGCTTCGCCTTCGCAGCGATCGCGATCGGCGCGTTGGTGCCCGCCGCCGTCATGAGCATCGGTGCGGCCAACCTGTTCACGCGCAATTTCTGGAAGGCGTATGTCAATCCGCAGATCGACACGGCCGGCGAAGCAACGGTGGCAAAGCTTGCCTCGCTGGTGGTGAAGGTCGGTGCATTGCTGGTGATCATCTATCTGCCAACGCAGTTTGCGCTCGACCTGCAGTTGCTCGGCGGCCTGTGGATCCTGCAGACGCTGCCGGCACTGATCTTCGGCCTGTTCACCAGCTGGTTCACCGCGCCGGCGTTGCTGGCCGGCTGGGTCGTCGGCCTGTTCGGCGGCACCTATCTCACCTGGATGGACGGCCTCAAGCCGCTGCATCTGCTGTCGCTCGGCAGCTTTCAGGCCACGGTCTATGTCGGCCTGATTGCACTGATCGCCAATATCGCGGTGGCGGTGCTGGTTAATCTGGTGGTGCCGAAGCGTCCTGCGGTGGCCGCTGCCAATTGAGCATTGAGCCAGCGCATTGCTCCATGCATGCGCTGGCTCTATTGTCCGCGCCATCGACCATTCGTATCGAATGGTCAGGGCCGCCCGTACCGGGCGGCCGAATGGAGCGTGACACGTGACGGATCAGATGCGCATCGGCACCCGCAAGAGCACGATGGCGCTGGCGCAGACCGAAGAGATCGCGCGCCGCCTCCATGTGGCAGCACCCGAGCTTGCCGTAGAGATCGTCAAATTCGATCCGGTCGGCGACCGCGATCAGACTAGCAATCTGCTCCGCCATGGCGGCAAGGGCGGCGCCTTTGTCGGCGAAATCCGTGATGCCGTCCGCGCGGGAAAATTGCACGCCGCAATGCATTCGCTGAAGGACATGCCGGGCAATGAAGATACGCCCGGCCTCGTGATCGGCGCCACGCTGGTGCGCGATCCGCCGACCGATTCGTTGGTGCTGCGTCCGGGTCTGTCGCTCGACGAGCTCACGCGTGTGCGCGGCAAGGGATTCAAGATCGGCACCAATGCCGTGCGCCGCGCTGCCTATCTGCGCCGGCTGTTCCCAGAGATCGAGGTCATCCATTTCCGCGGCGCCGCCGATACGCGCGTGCGAAAGCTCGACAATGGCGAAATGCAGCGCCTGCCGGGCGGCGGCGAGGTCGGTCCGGCCGATGCGTTGATCATGGCGCGTTCGGGCCTCGAGCGGGTTGGGCTCGCGAACCGTATCGTGCGCGATTTCTCGCCGCAGGAAATGCTGCCAGCGGCCGGACAGGGCATCGTCGCCGTCGAATGCGCGGCGAATGACTGGGTGACGCGACGCTATCTGTCGCTGATTGATGATCCCGCCGCGCATCTCGCCTGCGATGCCGAGCGTGAAGTGCTGTGGGTGCTGAACGGCCACTGCAATTCGCCCATCGCAGCCTATGCGGTGATCAATGGCGGCGAGATGTGCCTGACGGCCTCGGTGTTGGATGAAACCGGAGAGCGCTTCATCGAAGTGACGCGCATGGGGCCGGCGGATCGGCCGCGGGAGCTTGGCCGCGCGGTGGGCCTGGAGCTGCTCGACAAGGGCGCCGCCGAGTTGATCGAGCGGACACGGCCGGCCGACTAACCCCCTGTCATCCCGGCGAACGCCGGGATCCATAGCCTCCGCCGTCGAAGTAAAGACGTTATCGCCACCACGACCGTGATCCAACCGAAGCGTCGGCGTGTATGGGTCCCGGCGTTCGCCGGGACGACAACGGAGAATTACTCCTCCGCCATCCCCACGCTCCACAGCGCAAACGCATAAACGATCGCGATCTCATCCAGTCGGTTGAAGCGGCCGGACGCGCCGCCGTGTCCTGCGCCCATATTCGTGCGCAACAGCACCGGTCCGCCACCTGTCATCGTGGCACGCAGCCGCGCAATCCATTTCGCCGGCTCCCAATAGGTGACGCGAGGATCGGTGAGACCGCCCATGGCAAGGATCTTCGGATAGGCCTTTGCAGCCACCTGGTCATACGGCGAATAGGACAGGATCGCCTGAAAATCCTCGGCGCTCTCGATCGGATTGCCCCATTCCGGCCATTCCGGCGGCGTCAGCGGCAGCGTGTCGTCGAGCATGGTGTTGAGCACGTCGACGAACGGTACTTCGGCAACGAGGCCCGAGAACAATTCGCCGGATCGGTTGGCGACGGCACCCATCAGCATGCCGCCTGCGCTGCCGCCATGGCCGACGATGTTCTTCTCCGATGTATACTTCGCCGCGATCAGCGCGCGCGCCGATGCTGCAAAGTCGTCGAACGAGTTCGTCTTCTTGTCGCGCTTGCCGTCGAGATACCAGCCCCATCCCTTGTCGGCGCCGCCGCGGATATGGGCGATGGCATAAACGAAGCCGCGATCGACCAGCGACAGCCGATTGGCCGAGAACGAGGCCGGCATCGCCATGCCATAGGAGCCGTAGCCATAGAGCAGCAGCGGTGCCTTGCCATCCTGCGCAAGATCCTTGCGATGCAGGATCGATACCGGCACTTCCGCGCCGTCTTCAGCCTTCGCCATGATGCGGGTGGTGACATAGTCGGCTGGGTTATGGCCGGACGGAATCTCCTGCCGCTTCCGCAAGGTCCGCTCGCGGGTCACCATGTCGTAATCATAGACTTCCGACGGTGTCGTCATCGATGAATAGGCGAAGCGCAGGTTTGTCGTGTCGAATTCGTAGCCGCCGAGCGTGTCGAGCGAATAGGCACCCTCGTCGAAGGCGATGGCGTGTTCGTTACCTGTCGCGAGCTCGCGGATCACCACCGATGGCAGCGCATTGGCGCGCTCCAGCCGGATCAGGTGATGCGCATAAAGCTCGATGTCGATGAGATAGATGCCCTCGCGATAGGGGATCAGGTCTTTCCAGTTCGCACGCTCCGGCGCGTCGATCGGTGCGGTGACGATCTTGAAGTCGATTGCTTCGTCGGCATTGGTGAGGATGAAGAGCTGGTCACCGCGATCGGCCAGCGAATATTGCACGCCTTCCTCGCGCTTCGCCACAAGGCGCGGCGATGCGTCGGGCGTCGTGAGATCGATGAGCTGCTGCTCGGACGTCTCATGATCGCCGCCGGCGATCACGCAGAAGCGGCCGCTGGCGCTCTCATGGATATGGGTGAACCAGCCGGAGTCCTGCTCCTCGAAGACGAGCTTGTCGTCGGCCTGCTTGGTGCCGAGGCGATGCAGCCAGACCTGCATCGGGCGATGATTGTCATCGAGCTTCACATAGAAGAACGCCTTCGAATCCAGCGTCCAAACGACGCCGCCATCGGTCTCCTCGACGTGATCGTCGAGATCCTTGTCCGTGGCCCAGTCGCGCACGCGGATGGTGAAATATTCGGAGCCCTTAATGTCGGCGGTCCAAGCTTCCAGCGTGTGGTCGGGCGAATGCCGGGCCTCGCCGAACTTGAAGTAGTCGTGGTCCTTGGCCAGCGCATCGCCATCGAGAATGATCTGCGCCTCACCGCCGTCGCGCGGTGTGCGGCCGAACAGTTCGTGTTGTCCTCCCTCGCGGAATTTGCGCAGATAGGACCAGGGGCCATCGGGCGAGGGGACCGACGAATCGTCCTCCTTGATGCGCCCGCGCATCTCGGCAACGAGTTTCTTCTGCAATGCAGCCGTGCCGCCGAGCAGGCTCTCGGTATAGGCGTTTTCGGCTTCGAGATAGGTACGGATCTCCGGCTCCAACACCGAAGGATCGCGGAGCACCTCCTGCCATTTGGCATCCTTCAGCCAGGCATAGTCGTCGCGGACCGTGATGCCGTGGGTGGTGAAGGAATGCGGATGAACGGGCGCAACCGGCGCTGACGTCTTGGAGGTCTGCTGTGTCATGAAGGCTCTTTTCGCGAGGGGCCGATCGGCTATGATCCTGCACCACGAATATAAGCGGGATCACCCGCTTTGCCATCCTTTGGGATCTCTCTTGAAGGACAAGACAAAACAAGAAACGAGGAAACAGATGCCCGAATTCGTTGCGCTCGATGCGTTGGTCCGGGGTACCGCCGAGCGGTTGCCGCAAAAGATCGCCGTCATCGATCCCGACCGCGCGATCACCTATGCCGATTTCAATGCGTTGATCGACCGTATTGCGGCGTCACTGCAGGCGAGCGGTTTGAAGCCGCAGGATACGATTTCGATTTGTGCGCTGTCATCGATCGAATATGCGGCGACCTTCCTGGGCGCGCTGCGCGCCGGAGTTGCCGTCGCGCCGCTGGCGCCTTCCTCCACGCCAACCGACTTTGCCGCGATGCTGAAGGATGCCGCCGCGAAAATCCTGTTCATGGACAACGCAACCGCGGATAGTTTTGCCTCGGCCGATATCGACCCAGCGATCCAGCGCGTGGCGCTCGACGGCGGCAAGGCGGGGAAAGCTTTCAAGGATTGGCTGGCGCCGGAAGGCAGCAAGCCCGAGCCCGTGCGTGACGATCGATCCGGAATGGGTGTTCAATATCATCTATTCGTCGGGCACGACGGGGACGCCGAAGGGCATCGTGCATACGCATCACATGCGCTGGCGGCAATATGGCCAGCTCGATCCGCTCGGTTACGGACCAGACGCGGTCACGGTATTGTCCACGCCGCTCTATTCCAACACCACGTTGGTCTGCTTCAATCCGACTTTCGCGGGCGGTGGCACGCTGGTGCTGATGAAGAAGTTCGACGCACGCGGATTTCTCGAACTCAGCGCCAAGCACCGCGCGACCCATGCGATGCTGGTGCCGGTGCAATATCGGCGCATCATGGCTGTCGATAATTTCGACAGCTTCGATCTCAAATCCTTCGTCATGAAGTTCTCGACTTCGGCGCCGTTTGCGGCGGCGTTGAAGGCCGATGTCTTGAAGCGTTGGCCTGGAGGTTTGACCGAATATTACGGCATGACCGAAGGCGGCGGCACCTGCGTGCTGCTGGCCCACGAACATCCGACCAAGCTACACACGGTCGGCCAGCCGGCGCCGGATCACGATATCCGGCTCATCGACGAAGACGGCAATTTCGTCGCCCAGGGCGAGATCGGCGAAGTGGTCGGGCATTCGCCGACCATTATGAAGGGCTATCTCAACCAGCCCGCCAAGACCGCCGAGACGTTCTGGCGCGATGCAGCGGGCAAGCTCTATGTTCGCACCGGCGATGTCGGTCGTTTCGACGAGGACGGCTTCCTGCAGCTGATGGACCGCAAGAAGGACATGGTCATTTCCGGCGGCTTCAACATCTATCCGAGCGATCTGGAGATGGTGCTGGTCCAGCATGACGCCGTGCTGGAAGCGGCTGTCGTGGCGATGCCGTCGGAAGAATGGGGCGAGACGCCCGCGGCCTTCGTGGTGCTGCGGCCCGGTCGAGCGGCGGACGCCGGAGAGCTCAAGAGCTGGGCCAATGAGCGGCTCGGCAAATTCCAGCGGCTCGATGATGTCGTGATGGTCGATGTGCTGCCGCGCAGCGCGATCGGCAAGGTGCTGAAGCGCGAGTTGCGGGATCGCAGGCTGAGCGGCGACTTGTCGGCGTGACCTGTTGGGGGGGCACGCTTCGCTTTGTCCACCCTACAGCCATCGGCCATCTCAATAATGCGGCGGCCGCTCATTCGCAGGCGTGCCCACCGCCGTCTCTGCCTCTGCCAGCCGTTCTCCGAGCGCTGCCATCTGCCGTGTCAGCATATCGATCTGCTTCCACTGCGCGGTGATGGTCGCATTCAGCGTCTCGATGGTGTCATCCTGATAGGCGATCCGCACTTCCATCGTCTCGATGCGCTCGCGCAGGCTTTCGATTTCACTCATCGGATGTCTCGCGCGTGAGAGCAAAGTCTTCCGAGTTGATCGGCAGACCCTCGCGGATCGATTGACTTTCCACCAGGCCGTGGCCGAGAGCGACACGCTGGTCGAATACGAAGCAGTCGCCGCGCCACAGGCTTTCGCTTTGGGGCACATCCTCGAGATATTGCAGGATGCCGCCCTTGAGATGATAGACCTCGGCGAAACCATGGGCCAGCATATAGGAACTCGCCTTCTCGCAGCGGATGCCGCCGGTGCAGAACATGGCAATCTTCTTGTGTTTGGCTGGATCGAGCGTGCGCGCAACGAAATCCTTGAATTGGCCGAAGCTCGCAATATTCGGATCAACGGCGCCTTCGAATGTGCCCATGGCCACTTCGAACGCGTTCCGGGTGTCGAGCACCAGTGTGTCGTCGGCTGCTATCAGCGTGTTCCAGTCGGCAGCATTGACGTAAGTACCGACCAGCTTGTTCGGATCTGTCAAAGGATCGCCGAGGGTGACGATCTCCTTCTTCAACCGCACCTTCATATGCAGAAAGGGCATCATGCTGGCGCGGGAATATTTGAGTTCGAGATTGTCCAGCCGGTCGCCGAACAGCGCGCCACTTTCCAACTCGCGCACCAGCGCGTCGATTTCGGCATCTCTGCCGGCGATGGTGCCGTTGATACCTTCTTCAGCCAGCAGCAGGCTTCCCTTGATCCCGAGCTGATCGCAGAGCGCACGCAAGGGCGCCTGCAATTGACGAAAGTCAGGCAGGGTGGCGAATTGATAAAGGGCGGCAACCTTGTACATGGCGGGGATGTAGCAAAGCCTGCCGACCTGCGAAACCCCGTGGCCAACCGGTATGCCAATGTTCCGGACGCACAAAAGCCGGCCCCGAAGGACCGGCTCTCGCGTAGCGTCGCCTATCATAGGCGGAGAGGTCAAACCCCGCCGCGGACGCGCCGTTTAGAGCTTACGATTGGCGAAATCGGATGCCTTGTCGGCGGCGTTCTTCGCAGCCTGCTTGGCATCGCCGACGGCTTTCTGCGCGTGGCCCTTGCCTTCCTGGATCAGACCTTCGCCCTGCAGCTTCTCCGAGCCGACAGCCTCGCCGATACCTTGCTTGGCCTTGCCGATGGCTTCGTTGGCATTACCCTTGATCTTGTCTGCGGTGGCGCCCATGGGATACTCCTGTGGTTACGTGAGGCGGATCTGTTTCGAGAATTGGTCTCGGACAGCTGCGCCCCGGTTGAGCTTCGCAAGACCAATTGCCATCTCAATTGAATGTTCCTGGAATTCCGGGATTGTGATGTCGCACACGCCGTGCCGCATTGCTGTCACGGACCTTAAGAAGGCGCTGCCATGTCCGGTCACGGTCACGATCACACCCATCCGCACGATCACACGCATGATCACAGCCACGATCCCGATCGATGGAAGCACGACGGCGTCCGCGTCATCCCGGCCGATAACTTCGATACCAATGTGCCGTCCACCAAGGGCATGGACCGCGCGGCGGCCATCAATTTCGCCCGCGTCGGCGCGCAGAAGCTGTGGGCCGGCACCGTCTCGATCCAGCCGGATGCCAAGACCGGCGCGCATCACCACGGCCATCTCGAAAGCGTGATCTATGTGGTGAAAGGCAAGGCTCGCATGCGCTGGGGCGACGCACTGCAGTTTACCGCGGAAGCTGGCCCAGGCGATTTCATCTTTGTTCCGCCTTACGTGCCACATCAGGAAATCAATGCCAGCCGCGACGAAGTGCTGGAATGCGTGCTGGTGCGCAGCGATGGCGAAGCGGTGGCAATCAATATCGACATTGAACCGGTGGAGAAGCCGGAGACCGTGCTGTGGGTGGATCCCACCCATCCCGATGGCGCGGTGAAGAAGTAGAGTCTCCCTCACCTCTCCTCGCTTGCGGGGAGAGGTCGACTGTCACATGCGAAGCATGTAGCAGGCGCATGAAAGGGCTCGCTACAAACGCCGAGCCTGCTTAGGCTTCTCGCTCGCGTTCCGGGTCAGCCAGTCACCGACATCACGGCTTCCTTGATCTTCGCCAGCGCGTAGTTGCCAATCATGTTGGCATCCACATGGGGCAGGTTCGGGATTTCGTCCGCAGCCACCACGCAATCGACGATGGCGGGGCCGTCGCAAGCCAGTGCATCGGCGATCGCTTTCTTGAGTTCGCCCGGCTGCCTCGCCGTAAAGCCTTGCCCGCCGCAGGCACGCGCGAGGGCGGCGAAATCCGGGTTCGGGAATTCGATCGCCTCGCGGAACGGAGCGAGGCCGACGCTTTCGGCTTCCAGCGTGATCAGGCCGAGGGCGGAGTTGTTGTAGACGATGACTTTGAGCGGCAGCTTGTGCTGCACGGCCGTCATGAATTCGCCCATCAGCATGTTGAAGCCGCCGTCGCCGGTGAGCACGATCAGCTGCCTGGAGCGATCAAGAATCTGGATGCCGTTGCCCTGTCCGACGGCGGTGCCGACCGCCGCGTTGTTGAACGAGCCGGTGATGCGTTGGGTGCCGTTCTGGCGGATCCAATTTGCCGACCAGAGGGTGTTGAGGCCAGTGTCGAGCACGAAGATCGCGTCGGAGCGCGCGAGGTCGCTGGCGACGCGCGCGACGGCTTGCGGATGGATCTTGTTCTTGCTGCGGGCGGGATCGGCCTGCTTGTCCAGCATCTCGTCCCATTTACGGCGTGCATGCGCCGTCTTTTCGAAGAACTTGCCATCGGTCTTGCCCTGAACGCGGCCGAGCAAAATCGCCAATGACGGGCGAGCCGAGCCGATCACGCCGAGCGCGGTCGGTGTACGGCGGCCCAGCGCCTGGGCGCGCTCGTCGATCTGGATGACGTGGCCCTTGGTCGGGAGAAAGTTGGAGTAGGGATAGTCGGTGCCAACCATGACCAGCAGGTCGCAGTCATGCACGGCGTCATAGACAGGCTTGGTGCCAATCATGCCGAGGCCCCCCATCCAGCGGGGATCGTCGAACGCCATGATCTCCTTGCCGCGCACAGTGTGCACGAGTGGCGCCTTGAGCTTGTCTGAAAGAGCACGCAGCAGATCTGCGGTGCCGAGGGCGCCGTGGCCGCACATGATGACGACGCTTTTTGCCTCATCGATCCGGCGGACGGCCTCGTCGATCGCCGCTTCGTTCGGTAGGATCTCGCCGCGCGGGATCAGCGTCGCGATGCTCGATGTCGGCACCTCGGCTTTCAGCGACAATACATCCATCGGCAGTGTCAGATGCGCGACACCGGGGCCGGCATAGGCGGCAGCGATCGCTTCATGAAACACGCGCGGCGCCTGCGCTGCCGTGGTCACCGTCTGCGTGTAGAGCGCGACATCGCGAAATAGCAGGTCTGGCTCGGTGCTCTGGAAGAAGTCAGATCCCTTCATCGCCCGCGCCATGTCGCCGGAGAGTGCCAGCACCGGCGCATGATCGCGCGCGGCTTCATAAAGCCCGGCGACGAGATGCGTGCTGCCGGGGCCCGTCGAGCCCGCGCAGACACCGAGCTTGCCAGTCAGCTTCGCCTGTCCGGCGGCGGCGAGTGCGGCGCCTTCCTCATGCCGCACGCCCACCCATTCGATCTTGGAGCGCCGGACCGAGTCCGCCAGGGGATTGAGCGAGTCGGCGATCAGGCCAAAAATCTGCTGCACGCCGATCTGTTCGAGGACATGGACGAGATCATCGGCGACGGTCTTCGACATCGGCAGGCTCCAGATTTGTTGAGGGAAAGCGCAACGAGGATGGTCGCTGCGGCTTCAAACGATAGATAGATGGATGCTCAATTGTCGCATTGCAGCATTAACATCACGCCCCAACAAATTTGTGATGTTGAATTAAGTTCCGGCAATCTCGGAACGAACCTCAGTCGCTTTTTTGCGTGAGAACAGGATGCGTTGATACAGATAGCCGATCGCGACCAGCACGAGCCCGAGGCACATGAAGGACAGCGCGCGCCAGACGCCGGTCAGCGACGACATGTCGACAAGGAAGGCCTTGAGCACGGTGAGGCCGATCACGACCGCAGAGGCCAGTCGCGCACGCTGTGACGAAAACACCAGGCCCGCAGCGAGCAATGCGACACCGAACACGAGCCATGCGATCGACAGCGTATATTGCTCGGCATCGAACACCCGCGCATTGGCGAAGACCGGCCCGTGATAGATGCGCCGGATTTCGAACGTCACATAGGTCAGCGCGAGCAATAAAGCGCCGGCGGCAATGGTGTTGGCATAAGCCGGCTTGCGGCGGCCTGCGACGGCATAGGACAACAGCAGTGCGAGGATCGCAGGCAAAGCATAGCCGAGCAGCAGCAGGTTGAAGACCACGCCGCCGACATCGATGCGCCAGATATTTGGATTGGCGATGAACAGCAGTCCGCCCAGCGAGGCGAGCCCCGCATAGACCGTCAGGATCACCGCGCCAACATTGTGCACGATGCTGCCGCTACGCGCCCGCAACCGCTCAAGACCGATCGCCATGGCGAGCGTGGTGCAGACCTGCAGGGCGATTTCCACGAGATCGGACGAGACGCGATAGACGTCGCCACCGTTCACGTAATGGCGGATCTGCAGGAACACCAGCAGCACCGTGAACAGGATCGCGGCGGATTCCACCATGCGCAGCGGCTTGTCGTCACCGCGGCGGCGCATCAGCACGCTGGCGCCCCAGAACGATGCGGCCGGCACGCCATAGCCCCACAGCAGCCAGTTGAAGATCGGCGTGGTGCCGACGAGGTCGCCGATCACGCGCGGCTCATAGGCCATGCGGGCACAGACGATGGCGGCGAGGATCGCAGCGAGCCAGCGCAGGAAAGGGATTGGGCGCTGCATGGAAATCCATGCGGTGCCGAGTACCATCAGCGACAGCGCGATGGTGAGCCAGCCCTTCTCCAGCGCAAAGGTCAGCGCCAGTGCCAGCGCGCCGAGCGTACCGGTGGCGAACAGCGCGGTGGAGATCGCAAGACCGGGGCGCTGCTCGCGCTTGCTCAACATTTCCGTTGCCGCCGCAAAACCAGCCGCAATGATCACGGCGAGGATTGCAAAGGGCACCGAACGATCGAGATGCGCGATGCGGGCATAGAGCGCGATCAGAAGCGCGATCGGCACGAAGGTCGCGCAGGCAGCCCAGATCACGGGAATGACCGCGCTGACCGATCGCCCCTGTGCGAGGAAGCCGACGACGCCGAAGCCAAGAGCAAACACCGCTGCGCTGCCGAGATGCAGCATCACCGAACCCTCGATCGGGTTGAGACCGATGCCCTCCAGCGGGCCGCCCGGCAGCACGAGCAAGTCGAGATTGCCCTGAACGGCCCAGGACAGAAACACGACCGCAACGAAGGCAGCGGCGATGGCCACTGCGCTGGTTGCCGCCTGCGCATACCAGGCGACGAACAGCGTGCCGGCCACCAGCAACGCGAAGGCGATCATCGCCAGGTCGGCATGGGCGCCCGCGAGCACGATCAGCGTCGCGCCAAACAGGCTGGCGCCTAGCGCGGCCGATGAGATGCCCTCGACACGGCCAGGTTCTGCTGGCGGGCCGTACATGAAGCCGCACACCACCAGCAGCGCGGCGAGCACGAAGCAGGCGATTACATGGAACACATGCGGTGCGATCATCGCTGGGCCTGATTCAAGCCCGGGAAGCGTCCAGAACGTGGTGAAAGCGATGGTGGTCAGCACCAGCCAGCGCCACATCCGCATCCGCGCCAATGCGAAAGCGGCAGCGGTGACGATGGCGAGATAGATATACATCGCCCAATAGTCCGGCTTGGCCGACGACACCAGCATCGGCGTGACGAAGGCGCCGACAAGGCCGAGCCCCGCAAGCGCGGGACCATGCAGCAGGGCGGCAGCCATGGTGCCCATGGCGACGATGCCGAGCAGCACGAAAGCGGTGCCGGGCACAAGGAAGTCATAGAGCGCATAGGCCGCATAAATGGTGGCGAAGGCGACAGCGGTGCCGGCCGCGGTGAGGATCGCCGGGATATTGGCGATCGGCAGCGGGGCGATCGATGACAGCGATTCCTTGCGGCGCGCGAATTCGCCGACCGCCAGCAGTGCGAGCGCGAACAGGCCGCCGAGCAGCACGCGGACTTCCGGGCCGAGCAGGCCGGCCTCGATGGAGTAGCGGACCATGAAGAGGCCGCCGAGGGCCAGCGTGAGGCCGCCGACCCAGACCACCCAGCGGGTGCCGATGCGCTCTTCGAAGCTGGGACGTGGGGCTACTGGTGCTTCCGCTGCAGTGACGGTCTCAGGTGCCGGTTGAGCGGGAGAGATCTCTGGCTGCTGCGACGGGATCGGTTCGTCGGCGGCGCTGATGATCGGATCGGATGGCTTGATCTCGGCGGGCAATTCGGGCGCGAGTGGCGCCGTTGTTGCCGCAACTGGTGGGATTGTGGTCGCGACGCGCGGTGCAGCCTCGAATGCATCGAGACGTGCGCGCAGGATCCGCACTTCGTTGCGCGCGCTGCGGGCGAAGAAGAAAGCGACGATCGCAACGACAAGCGCAATGAAATCGAAATCAAACATGTCTTGTAAGCCCTCAGTCTTTCTCCGGTCTTTGTCCCATAAGGGAGATGGAGAAGGAAGCCGCAGGGACTTAGTGCTTGTCGAAGCCGCTTTCGTTCAAGCGCATGAACTTTGGCGCATCAGTCCAGATCGATGCGGAACGGCTTGCCGGTCACCATCAGGCTGCCCGGCCCCATATCGTCCAGTGCGCGGACCATGCGCCCGTTGCGGCCGAGCGCCTTGTCGGCGAGCGAGACGATCAGTCGGTTCGGCGATGCGATGGGAGACGCTGCGCGGATGCGTTGCGCGATCTCGTGTTCGTCGCGATCGGGATTGAGCATGCAGGCCGCGGTGAAGGCGCTCGCGGTGGAGCGCGAGATGCCTGCATAGCAATGGATCACCATCGGCGAGGCGCGATCCCAGCCGCGCACGAAATCCATCACCTGGGCCACATGGCCATCGTTCGGCGCGACAAAACCGTCCATGCTCTCGGTGATGTCGTCCACCTGCACGCGCAGGTGATTGGCCTCGACCACGGTGTCCGGTCGCACCACCTGCGCGACATTGGCCATGATCGTCAGTACATGGCTTGCGCCCGTTGTCTTGACGGTGGGATGCAGGTCGGCGAGGGAGCAGACATAAATCATACAAATACTATAGCCGCCTCTGTAGGGTGGGCAAAGCGCAGCGTGCCCACCATCTCACGCTATGGCTATCATGGTGGGCACGCTGCGCTTTGCCCACCCGACAATCTTTATGCCGTCAGCGCTTCGAAACGTGCAAGGAACCGCTTCTCCGCCTTGCTGGCCGACCATGGCGTGAGAAAATCGTTCTCCACGTCGAGCTCCAGGCAGGGGTCCTTGCCGAACAGCCGCCTGGCTTCAGGTTCGGCGAAGCCGGCAAGCCGCGTCGCTTCCAGATAAGCGGCGCCCATATCGGCGTTCTTGATCGCCTTGATCATTTTCGGATCGAGCGTGGCCGGCAATCCGAAATGAATATGGATCGCGGCGAGCAGACGATGCTCGACCACCTTATACGCATCGCCGATGACAGCCTTGAAAGGCGAGATCATATCTCCGATCACATATTCCGGAGAATCATGCAGCAGCGCAGCAATGCTGCAGCGGTCGTCCACGCGCGGCATTTGCTCGCGCATGATCGCTTCCACCAGCAGCGAATGCTGCGCTACCGAGAAGATATGCGGCCCGCGCGTCTGCCCGTTCCAGCGCGCCATGCGGGCGAGGCCGTGAGCGATATCTGCGAGTTCGACGTCGAGCGGCGAGGGATCGAGCAGGTCAAGCCGGCGGCCCGACAGCATGCGTTGCCATGCGCGCGGCGTGCCGCCTGTTACGGTCGCTTTCGCCATCAGGTCGCCTTCAGCCGCAGCGGCTTCTTCTTCTTGCTGCACAGCTCGTGGCAATAGCAGGAGGTGAGGTGGTCATTGACCATGCCGGTCGCCTGCATGAAGGCATAGACGATGGTGGGGCCGACGAACTTGAAATTGCGCGCCTGCAATTCCTTGGAGATCTTAATCGACAGCGGTGTCGAGGCCGGCACGCTCGCATGGGTCTTGAACTTGTTGACGATGGGCTGGCCATCGACGAAGTCCCACAGGAACTTCGAGAAGCCCGGGCCTTCCTCCATGATCTTGAGATAACCCTTGGCCGACAGGATCGTGCCCTCGATCTTGGAGCGATTGCGCACAATGCCGGCATCGTTCATCAGCGCATGCACTTTTTTCTCGCTGTAGCGCACGATCTTTTCCGGCTGGAAATCGTCGAACGCCTTCCGGAAATTATCGCGCTTGCGCAGGATCGTGATCCACGACAGGCCCGCCTGAAATCCGTCGAGGATCAGTTTTTCGAATAGCGCGCGGTCGTCATAGTCCGGCACGCCCCATTCGGTGTCGTGATAGGCGACATAGAACGGGTCCTCGCCCGGCCACTGGCAGCGTGTCTTGCCGTCGGCATGGGTGATCGGCGGTTTGCTCATGGGTGCTTCTTGGCAATGAAGGCGCGGGCGGCTTCGGGATCGGCCAGTTGAATGGTGATGTCGCCGGCCAGCAGGGCCGCGCCGGCATCGAAGGCATCGGTCGCGCGATCGATGCGCAGCAGCGCAAGGCCGCTGTGCCCCGCGGACGAGCCCATGGTGCCGACCGGCTTGTCGGCCGCGCGGATTTCCGTGCCGGCCACGGGCGTCGTGCCTTCCAGCGTCACGGGCACGATGCGCGTACGTGCGGTGCCACGATGCTGCATGCGCGACACCACTTCCTGGCCGATATAACAGCCCTTGTCGAAATCGACGCCGGCCATCCGATCCATATTGGTCTCATGCGGGAACGCATCGCCATAGGCGAAGTCGATGCCGCCACGCGGCACGCCGCAGGCGATACGATGCGCTTCATAGGCGGTCTCATCGACCAGCTCCGCACCGAGCACCGATGAGGTTTTCTCTGCGAGGTCGGCCGGGATCAAAACGCGATAGCCGAGCGCGGCGCTGCGCGGATCGGCAAAGGTCAGGTCCGGCTTCATCGCCGGTTCGCCGTCCCACACCGCGAGCACGCCGAGACCGTCGGAGAGATTCTCCACCGTCACCTTGGCGCGCAGCTTGTAGAAGCCGAGCTTGGTGGCAAGCGGCTTCGCCAATTCGCGCGGGCAGTCGATCAAGAGGCCACCGCCATGGCCTGCGGGTGCTTCCGTGACGAGAAAATCCGCCACGATCTTGCCCTGCGGCGTCAGCAGCGCGCCAAACCGCGCGCGACCGGGCGCGAGGTCGTCGATATCCGAGGTGATGAGATTATTGAGAAACGCGCGGGCATCGTCACCGGCGATCTTCACCACACCCCGATCGGGGAGAAAGGCTGCTTTCATACGGAAAATCTCGAAAAAATTCAGGAATCGCGGCTGACGGATATCAACGCCAAAGTTAAGCCGCTAAGATGCCCGTAACAAGGCCCGCGCCAAAAGCGCAAGGCATCCACAGGCTGCAAGTGAGACCGATATGAGCGAGACCTTTGACACGATTCTGAAGAACGGCACCGTCGTCAATCAGGATGGGGAGGGTCAGCGCGACATCGGTATCCGCGACGGACGCATTGCAGCGCTCGGCACTTTCGGGCCGGAGCAGGCGGCCAAGACCATCGATTGCAAGGGCCTGCACATCCTGCCCGGCGTGATGGACACCCAGGTGCATTTTCGCGAGCCCGGCCTCGAGCACAAGGAAGACCTCGAAAGCGGGTCGCGCAGCGCCGTGATGGGCGGTGTCACCGCGGTGTTCGAAATGCCGAACACCAATCCTTTGACCATCGACGAAGCCACCTTCACCGACAAGGTGAAGCGCGGCCATCACCGCATGCATTGCGACTACGCCTTCTTCATCGGCGGCACCCGCGAGAATGTGCAGGACCTGCCGGAGCTGGAGCGCGCACCGGGCTGTGCGGGCGTCAAAGTGTTCATCGGTTCGTCCACCGGCGCGCTGCTGGTCGAGGACGACGACAGCCTCCGCAAAATCTTTCAGGTGATCAAGCGTCGCGCCGCCTTCCATGCCGAGGACGAATTCCGCCTCAACGACCGCAAGGGCCTGCGCATCGAGGGCGATGCCCGCTCGCATCCGGTCTGGCGTGACGAGGTCGCGGCGCTGATGGCGACGCAGCGCTTGGTCACGCTCGCCCGCGAGACCGGCAAGCGCATCCATGTGCTGCATATCTCCACCAAGGAAGAGATCGACTATCTCAAGAATCACAAGGATGTCGCCTCCTGCGAGGCGACGCCGCATCACCTCACCATGACGGCGCCGGAATGCTATGAGCGCCTCGGCACGCTGGCGCAGATGAACCCGCCGGTGCGCGACGCCAGCCACCGCGCCGGCATCTGGAAGGGCATCGAGCAGGGTATCGTCGACGTGCTCGGCTCCGACCACGCGCCGCATACGCTGGAAGAGAAGCAGAAGGTCTATCCGGCCTCGCCCTCAGGCATGACCGGCGTGCAGACGCTGGTGCCGCTGATGCTGGATCATGTGAATGCAGGCCGGCTGTCGCTTCAGCGCTTCGTCGATCTCACCAGCGCCGGCCCGGCGCGATTGTTCAACATGGCGATGAAGGGCCGTATCGCGGCCGGCTATGACGCCGACTTCACCGTGGTCGATCTCAAGCGCAGCGAGACCATCACCAACAAATGGGTGGCCTCGAAGGCGGGCTGGACGCCGTATGACGGCGTGACCGTGAAGGGCTGGCCGGTCGGCACTTTTGTGCGCGGCAAGCAGGTGATGTGGCAGGGCGAACTCGTCACGCCGTCGCAGGGCGAGACGGTGAAGTTCCTGGAGACGTTGAGGCAGTAAGGTGGGATTGTAGGATGGGTAGAGCGTAGCGAAACCCATCACCACACGCACCGAGCCTGTTGTGATGGGTTTCGCTTCGCTCTACCCATCCTACAGCCTTGGCGTTTGTCTTTACTGCCTCGCCAGCGTCAGTGAAAACTCGCCGTTGCGCACGCGCGTCGGCAACCCTTCCACGAACTTCGCCACCGCATCCTCGCCATAGGTTCCGACCAGCTCGGCGAACGCCGCAAACAGGCTCGCCTGTGCCAGGCAATCGCCATCGACGCCATCGTGGCGTGCTTCGGCCCATGCCTCGTTGAGATAGCTGAGCGCCGCCTGCTTCTGCTCCTGATCCGGGAGGGGAGCGCGGGTGGGCTGGTAGGACAGGCGTTCGCTCATGAAATTCCCAAACAATCTGCGGCAGGACACCGGCGCGATTACGCGCCCGTGTGAAACTGATTCCTTTGGCTCTCCACAGATTTACCACGCACCGCACGCCCTGCGAGCAACATCTTTAAGAAAGGTTAACGGCCGGGATTCACATTGTCGGACATTGCGTTAGCAACGGGAACTGGTGCCTTCGGGCAACGCTGCGCGCGGACTATTCCACCGCATTCGTGACGATCCGGATCTCGGATGTGAGCGTCCGATGCACCGGGCACTTGTCTGCAATCTCCATCAGTTTTGCGCGTTGTTCGGCGTCGAGCCGGCCGGTGATGGAGATGTTGCGCTCGATCTGGTCGAGCATGCCGTCCTTTGTTTCGCACTCCGCGCAATCTTTGGCGTAGATCTTCTTGTGGTTCAGCGTGACGCTGACGCGCTCCATCGGCAGCGCCTTGCGATCCGCATACATCCGCATGGTCATCGCGGTGCAGGCGCCGAGTGCGCTGAGCAGGAGATCATACGGGCCGGGCCCGGTATCCTCGCCACCGGCGGCGACCGGTTCGTCGGCGGTCAGGCGATGCGGGCCGACGGTGATCTGTTGCTGGAATTTATTGGCGCGCGTCTCCGCGACGACGACCTGACGCGGCTCGGGCGGCGGCGTAGCAGCGGCATGTTCGACGGGCGCGAGATAGCGCGAGACCCAGGCTGCGATGACGTCGGCTGCGTAGATGGCATCCGCCTTGTTGGTCAGCAGATGGTCGGCATGATTGAGCGATACAAAACTCTTCGGGTGCTTTGCCGCCACAAAAATTGTCGTGGCATTGTCGATGCCGACGGTGTCGTCGGTCGGTGCCTGCATCACCAGCAGCGCCTTGTGCAGCTTCGCGACTTTGGCCAGCAGATTGTGTTCGGCGACGTCGTCGAGGAAGGCGCGCTTGATGCGGAACGGGCGGCCGGCGAGATTGACCTCCACCTCGCCCTGTTCGCGGATGTCGTGCAGCCGATCGGCAAACAGATGCGTGACATGGCTGGGATCGGATGGCGCGGCGATGGTGACAACCGCTTTGGCTTCGGGGATCTCGCTTGCTGCCGCCAGCACCGCTGCGCCGCCAAGGCTGTGGCCGATCAGGATTGTCGGCGCCTGGCCCAGCGCGCGCAGGTGATTGGCGGCGCGAACCAGGTCTTCGACATTGGAGGTGAAGGTGCTGTTCGCGAATTCGCCGTCGCTGGAGCCGAGGCCGGTGAAGTCGAAGCGGAGCACGGCGATGCCATGGGCGGTCAGCGCTTCGGCGATCCGCCGAGCGGCCAGCGAATCCTTGCTGCACGTGAAGCAATGCGCCAGCAGCGCAGTGGCGCGGATGTCGCCATCCGGTTTGTCCAGTGCCGCGGCGAGCGTATGGTCGGACGAGCCCGCGAATTGGAGTTTTTCGGTGAGCATGGAAGGCTCCTGTAATCTTGGAACTTGAAGCTATCCTCTCTCAGCCGTCATTGCGAGGAGCGTAGCGACGCGGCAATCCAGACAGCTGCAATCGCATGAAGAGCTGGATTGCTTCGTCGCAAGGGCTCCTCGCAATGACGATATCGTCAATCGTCCGAATAACGCTGCTCGTCCCATGGATCGCCGCGATTGTGATAGCCGCGGACTTCCCAATAGCCGGGTTTGTCGTCGCTGCGGAATTCGATGCGCTGCAGCCACTTGGCGCTCTTCCAGAAATACAGATGCGGCACGATCACGCGGACGGGGCCGCCATGGTCGCGATCGATCGGCGTGCCCTGCCAGCTATGTGCCAGCAGCGCGTCGTCGGAGGCAAAATCTTCCAGCGTGAGATTGGTGTCGTAGCCGTCATAGGATTGCAGCACGACAAAGCGTGCATCGGGCTTCGGCTGGCAAGCGTCGAGCAATGCGCGGGTCGAAAGCCCCTCCCACTGATTGTCGTAGCGCGACCATGTGGTGACGCAGTGGATATCGGAGATGAAAGTGGACTGCGGCTGTGCGGAAAACTGCGCAAAGTCCCAGAACAGCGGTGTCTCGACGGCGCCATAGACATCGAGGCGCCAGCGCTCGCGGTTCACATTGGGCGTGACGCCCAGGTCCAGCACCGGCCAGTCCTGTGTCAGGTGCTGGCCGGGCGGCAATCGATCCGTTTCCGGGCGCGTGTGCCGGCCGGTGAGAAACCGGCCCTCGCGCGCCCAGCGTTGCTTGGTCTGCGTCAGCTTGGATTCGGATGGTATGTCGTCTTCATCCATGCTGACGCTCCTTCTTTCCGGTTATGCCGTCACTCGTGACGGTGCATGGCCGAGTTCTTCTTGGTGTCGCGCATCGTGGCGTAGATGAGGAGCGACAGGAAGATCATGCCAGACAGATAATAGTAGAAATAATGCTCGTGTCCGGACTGCTTGAAATACAGCGCCACGGCCGGAGCCGTGCCGCCGAAGATCGAGACGGTCAGCGCATAGGGCACGCCGACGCCCATGGCGCGGATATTGGTCGGGAACAATTCGGCTTTCACGACGGCATTGATCGAGGTGTAGCCGGCCACGAACACCCAGGCGCCGCAGATGAGCAGGAAGGCGACGAAAGGCGACTTGGTGGTTTGCAGCGTTGTGAGGATCGGGACGGTGCAGAGCGTGCCGGCAATGCCGAAGAAGATCAGCAGCGGCTTGCGGCCGAAGCGGTCCGAGATGGCGCCATAGATCGGCTGCAGGATGCAGGCGAAGATCAGCGTGCCGAAGATCACCGTGGTGGTCTGGTCGGCGGTGAGGCCGACCGAGAGCTTCACGAAGGTCTGCATGTAAGTGGTGAACGTATAGAACGCGGCGGTGCCGCCGGCGGTGAGGCCGACAACCAGCAGCAATTCACGCGGATATTTCAGCAGGCCGCGCATCGAGCCCATCGGCTTCGCCTGCTTCTTGGCTTCCGTGAACTGCTCGGTCTCGTGCATGTCGCGGCGCATGACGGCGGCGAAGATGGCAAGGCTGGCGCCGATGAAGAACGGAATGCGCCATCCCCAGTCCTTCAGCTCCTGCTCGGTGAGGAACACCTTCTGCAGCAGCAGGAGAACGATGATGGCGGTCAGCTGGCCGCCGATCAGCGTCACATATTGGAAGCTCGAATAGAAACCGCGATGGTTGGGATCGGCGACTTCCGAGAGGTATGTGGCCGAAGCGCCATATTCACCGCCGAGGCTGAGGCCCTGAATGATGCGGGCGACCGCGAGCAGAACGGGAGCGGCGAAGCCGATGGTCGCATAGGTCGGGGCCAGAGCGATGATCAGCGAGCCGAAGCACATGAACAGCACCGAGATGGTGAGCGACAGCCGGCGTCCGTATTTGTCGGCGAGATAGCCAAAGAGCCAGCCGCCCAGCGGGCGCATCAGGAAGGTTGCGGCGAATAGCACGGCCGCATTGAGCTGCTGCACCACCGGATCATTGGAGGGAAAGAACGCGGGCGCGAAATACAGCGCGAAGGCGGTGTAGGCGTAGAAATCGTACCATTCGACGAGATTGCCCATCGAGCCGATGAAGATTGCCTTGATGCGTTTCTTGGCGTCGTCGAAATGGAGTTTGCCGTCCGCTGGCGGAGCGAATGTATCAGCCACTTAAAGCCCTCATATTCCGTGAAATGAAATATTCGGTTGCCAGAAGCGGCGGGAAAAGCCAATGCCGGGAAACGCATTGCTGATGGCAGGATCGTTCTGCCGGCCGGGCACACGCGTTTGCACCGCAGCACTACGTCTATAAACGCAAACTGCGGCAATGTGGCTTATACTAAAGTATGATGAATGGCTCAGCTGTAGAGCGGATCAGCGAAGCGCAATCCGCCGGCCGAGGTCAAAATCGAAACTCCGCGGCGGATTACGGCTTCGCCTCATCCGCCCTAGGTTTTGAGTAGGGTGGGCAAAGCGTAGCGTGCCCACCTTCAAGTGCTCGGCTGGCTGAGGTGGGCACGCTGCGCTTTGCCCACCCTACAAATCCTTACTTCGCCGGACGCGGATCGATCGGCGTGATCGCCTGCAGACCCAGAATATCCTCCAGCACGCGCGCACCGGCGAGCAGCGAGGCTTCGCCGCGCGGCGGGCCGACGATCTGCAGGCCGACCGGCAGGCCGGTGGTCGTGAAACCGCACGGCAGCGAGATCGCCGGGCAGCCGGTCAAGGTGATCGCATAGACGATGCCGAGCCACTGCACATAGTTATCGAACTTGTGGCCGTTGCATTCGGCGAGATAGCGCTGCTCGATCGGGAAGGGCGGCGTGATGGTCGCCGGGCAGAGCAAGAGATCGTACTTCTGGAAAAACTCATAGGCCCGCGCTGCCAGCGTCACGCGCTGCGTCTCGGCCTTGGCGAGGTCCTCGACCTTCAGCTTCAGGCCTTCCTCGATATTCCAGATCACTTCCGGCTTCAGCTTGTCGCGGTGGTCGCGCAGCAGGCCGAGTTTCGAGATCGCGAAATCATAGGCGCGCAGCACATGGAAGCATTCATGGGCTTCGCGCAAATCGGGATGCGCTTCCTCGACGATGACGCCAGCCTCCGCAAAACGCTCGGCCGCCTTGCGGGTGAGCGCCGCGACTTCCGGATCGACCGGCGTGATGCCGAGATCAGGCGAATAGGCGATCCGCTTCGGCTTCGTGCCCGCGCGCACCGCCGAGCGAAATGTCTCCGGCAGCTTCGGCAGCGAGATCAGGTCGGCCGGATGTTCGCCGCTCATGGCATCGAGCATCAGCGCCAGGTCTTCCACATTGCGGGCCATCGGGCCCTGCACGCTGACCATGCGTGCCAGTGCGATATTCGGCGTGGAGGCGACGCGGCCGACGCTCGGGCGCAGGCCGACAATGCCGCAGAAGCTGGCAGGATTGCGTAGCGATCCGCCCATGTCCGAACCATGCGCGATCCAGGCCGTGCCGCTGGCAAGCGCTGCCGCCGCACCGCCGGACGAACCGGCCGCCGACTTCGACAGGTCCCACGGGTTCAGCGTCGCACCGAACACGTCGTTGAAGGTGTTGGCGCCGGCGCCGAATTCCGGCGTGTTGGACTTTGCATAGACCACGCCGCCATTCTCTTCGAGGCGTTCGACCAGCACGTTCGACTTGGCCGGCACCACATCCTTGAAGATTGGCGAGCCCTGGGTGGTGCGGACGCCGGCGACGGAGGTCAGATCCTTGATCGGCACCGGGAGGCCCGCAAGGATGCCGCGCTCACCGAGCGGCTTCTTCATCAACTCCCTGGCGTGGTCACGCGCGCGATCGAAGCACAGGATCGGCAGCGCATTGACCTGGCCTTCGACCTCCTTGATGCGCGTTTCCAGGGCATCGAGCACATCGAGCGGGGTTACCGTGCCGTTGTTGAGTTGATCGACGACGGCGCAGGCCGTTGCTTTAATGAGGTCGGAATGGGAAGCCACGCACGTCTCCAGTGTGATGCAGAAAGTTGGGCGCAGAATGCTGGTCTGATGCGTGGCGGTCTAGCCCATTTCTTGCATAATTGGGACGCGCCAGCGGCCGCGCCGCACAAAGCAGAGATGCAGCTAAGGACAACAACCATGAGTAATCCCTTCGGCGATTCCAACTGGCGTGCGATGTCGCGCGAGCAGCTCGATGCCGGGCTCAACAACAGCGTCGCCGTCGTTGGCAGCGCCGAGATCGCCAATGGCTGGGGCCAGCGCTCCGATGCCATGAAGGCCAAATATCCCGCGCATCTCGACCTCGCTTACGGCCCGCGCGAGCGCAACAGGATCGATCTGATCAAGGTTACGGAAGGCGGCCCGGTGCTGCTGCTGATCCATGGCGGCTACTGGCAGATGCGCTCGAAGGATTTCTTCACCTGCTTCGCGGCCGGCCCCATCGCGCACGGCATCAATGTCGCCGCCATCGGCTACACGCTGGCGCCCGATGCGACGCTGGACGAGATCGTCGCCGAGATCCATGCCGGCGTCGATGCGCTGGTGGCGCAGGCAGGCAGCCTCGGTATCGATGCGGATCGGATCGTGGTGACGGGCTGGTCGGCCGGTGGCCATCTCACCGCATCGGTGCTGTCGCATCCGAAGGTGAAGGGCGGTGTCGCCATTTCCGGCATCTACGATCTCGAGCCGATCCGCGCGTCCTATCTCAATGAGAAGCTGAAGTTGGACGAGGCGATGTCGAAGCGGCAGTCACCGCTGATGCAGGACGCGCCAGACAAGCCGCTGGCGCTGGTGGTTGGCGGTGCCGAACTGCCAATCTTGCGCCAGCAGACGGCCGATCTCGCGGTGTATCGCGCGCAGCGGGGATTGCCGGTGAGCTATGAGGAAATCCCCGGCGCGGATCACTTCTCGATCATGGCAGAACTGGAAAAGCCGGACGGGCGGATCACGATGCTAATCAAGGAATTGGTGGCGCGGATCTCGCGCTTGTCCCTCCCCCACGCGCGCGACGGCGCGCGCCGTGGGGAGGGTGGCGCGTTTGAGAGCGTAGCGAACAAACGTGACGGGTGGGGTGCTTCCCCACACTCCGATGTCACGTGGGGAGAGACCCCACCCCCGCCTATCGGCGGACCCTCCCCATTCGCTTCGCTCCGGGGAGGGAGACTTCAGGCAGTTGCGCTTAGTGCGTTCTTGCCAGGCAGAACGCCACCACCTGTTCCAGCGCCGTCTTCATCGGCGAGGGCGGGAACAGCGCCAACGCGTCGACAGCCATCGCGCCATAGTGATGCGCGCGGCTGATCGTGTCTTCCAGCGCGCGGTGCTTGGTCATCAAACCAATCGCATGATCGAGATCGCCGTCGCCGATCTCGCCGCGCTCCAGCGACTTGATCCAGAATTCGCGCTCGGCGTCGTTGCCGCGGCGGAAGGCCAGCACCACCGGCAGCGTGATCTTGCCCTCGCGGAAATCGTCGCCGACATTCTTGCCGAGTTTGGCGGCCTTGCCGCCGTAATCGAGCACGTCATCGACGAGCTGGAACGCGATGCCGAGATTCATGCCGACCGAACGGCACGCCGTCTGCTCGGCCTTCGGACGGTTGGCGATGACCGGGCCGACTTCGCAGGCGGCGGCAAACAGCTCAGCCGTCTTGCCGCGGATGACCGCAAGATATTCGTCTTCCGTGGTCGCCGTGTTCTTGGCGGCGGCGAGCTGCATCACTTCGCCCTCGGCGATGGTCGCAGCAGCCGAGGACAGGATGTCCAGCGCGCGCAGCGAGCCGACCTCGACCATCATGCGAAACGCCTGGCCGAGCAGGAAGTCGCCGACCAGCACCGAGGCTTCATTGCCCCACAGCATGCGCGCGGACAGTTTGCCGCGGCGCAATTCGCTCTGATCGACCACGTCGTCATGCAGCAGCGTCGCGGTGTGCATGAATTCGACGGCGGCGGCGAGCTTGATATGGCCGTCGCCGGTGTAGCCGGTGAGATTGGCCATCGCGAGGGTGAGCATCGGACGCAGGCGCTTGCCGCCCGAGGAGATCAGGTGGTTGGCGACTTCCGGAATCATGGTGACGTCGGAGCCGGTGCGCGACAGGATGGTCGCGTTCACGCGCTCCATGTCGGCCGAGACAAGGCTCACAAGCTGGTCGATCGACGCTGTTGCGTGACTCTCGAAAGGAACAATCACCGCCACGCTAAAAGTCTCCGAATTGCAGGGTCGTCGCGCAGCATACCGTGGCCGGCTTGCGCGCACGCCCTGATAGGCCGAATTCGCGCGAAAATCATGTAAATTCATGCGCAGATAGGGCCGGTTAGACAATATGTCCGCAGAATAGGAACTGCGCGCGGGCGCGGCAAGGGCTAGGGAACCTGGATCAAATCCAGATATACCGGTCGTGAACAGGAATGGTGGTCAATTGCGCGAAATCATGCGGACGAACGATGTGGTGCTGGTCTCGGCGGTCGGTGCGCTGCTCGACGGCGCCAATATCCATCATCTCGTGCTGGACCAGAATATGAGCGTGCTGGAAGGCTCGCTCGGCGTCATTCCGCGCCGGATTCTCGTGCATGACGACGATGCGCGGGAAGCGCGCGCGATTTTGACGGAGGCCGGGCTCGCGCATGAGTTGCGCCCCGAGGGCCAATGAAGCCGATTGCGACCACCGATGACCGCGTGCTCGGTGGCCAGCTGCTGTTGCGGCAGCCGGCCTCGGGCCATCGCGCGGGGCATGATGCTATTCTCCTTGCCGCCGCGACATCGGCTCGATCGGGCCAGCGCGTGCTGGATTTCGGGGCCGGCGTCGGGACGGCGGGGCTCGCCGTCGCCCGGCGTGTGGCTGGCCTTTCGCTCGCCCTGATCGAGATCAATCCGGACTTTGCCGATCTCGCGCGTCACAATGCCGAGGCCAATGAACTCGCTGCCGACGTGATCACGCTCGATCTCGCTTCCAGTGCCGAAACATTCGCCGCCGTCGGTCTTCCACCCGACAGCGCCGATGCCGTCCTCATGAATCCGCCCTTCAACGATCCCACGCGTCATCGCGCCTCGCCGGACAGAGCGCGCGAGATCGCACATGTCGCGACGGACGATACGCTCGTGACATGGATCCACGCCGCGCGCCGCGTGCTGAAATCGAACGGCGTGCTGACGATGATCTGGCGGGCTGATGGAATCGCCGATGTGCTTGCAGCGCTCGATCGCGGCTTCGGTTCGCTGATGTTGCTGCCGGTGCATGGCGATGCCGCGGCGCCGGCGATCAGGATTTTGGTGCGTGCAGTGAAAGGGGGGAGGGCGCCTGCGGCAATTCATCCCGGCATTGCGTTACGGGATGCGAAGGGCGGGCCTGATGCCCATATCCAGAAAATCCTAGAGGGGCAGATAGCGCTTCCATGGGCATCGCTGTGAGCGATGCGCCAGGGGTATTACTGGGGAGCTGTTTCGGAACGCTTCTGCGGCGCGGACGTCAAATGGATCGCGGTCAGTAGCGTACCGATGATCAGCATCAGCAGATAAATCTTCATGCTCATTCCCTACGCGCGTTTAGCAAGTATGGTTTGCAAACGCTGAAACTCTCTCGCGGTTCAATGACACGCGCGTGATAAATTACGGTTAATGTCGAGGTAACCTTCTATGAGCGAATCCGGTTTGAAAGCGGCGATCTCAAGGCTGCTGCCTGCGCGTTTCCGCCGCGCGAGTGTGGTGGTCCCGGTGGTGCGTTTGTCCGGCACCATCGGCGCGGTGACGCCGCTGCGGCCGGGGATGTCGCTCGCGGGCGTCGGCAAATTGCTGGATAAAGCCTTCGCCACGAAAAATGCGAAAGCGGTCGCGCTGGTGGTGAATTCGCCCGGCGGATCGCCGGTGCAATCACGGCAAATTTATCTGCGCATCCGCCAACTCGCCGCCGAGAAGAAGCTGCCGGTGTTCGTGTTCGTCGAGGATGTCGCGGCGTCGGGCGGCTATATGATCGCTTGCGCCGGTGACGAGATCTTTGTCGATCCGTCCTCCATCGTCGGCTCCATCGGCGTGGTCGGTGGCACCTTCGGATTCCAGGAACTGATCAAGAAGATCGGCGTCGAGCGGCGGCTCTATACGGCGGGCGAGCACAAGGCGACGCTCGATCCGTTCCTGCCGGAGAATCCCGACGACGTGGCGCGGCTGAAGCAGCTCCAGCGCGAGATCCATGCGATCTTCATCAATCTGGTGAAGGACAGCCGCGGCGCGCGGCTGAAAGGGCCGGAAGACGAGCTGTTCACCGGCGCCTATTGGGCCGGCGAGAAGTCGGTCGACTATGGTCTGGTCGATGCCATCGGCGATCTCCGCTCGGTGCTTCGCGCCCGCTATGGCGACGAGGTGAAAACACCGGTCATCGCGCAGCCGACGGGGATGCTGTCGAACCTGCTCGGGCGAAAGTCGTCCAGCGGCGCGCAGATGGAACTCGGTGGGCTCGCCGATCTGCCGGACCAGATCGTGACCACGCTGGAAACCCGCGCCTTGTGGTCGCGCTACGGATTTTGAACTCCGATCTCAGTCCCTCATGGTGAGGAGCGCGCCCCTTGGCGCGCGTCTCGAACCATGAGTTGGCCGGGCTCGGAGCGTGCGGCCATCCCTTGCGAATGGCTTTGCCATTCGCTGGGAGACGCGGCCAAGGGGCCGATCCTCAGGATGAGGGCGGAGTGTTGGGTGGTCGTCCATCCCCCAAACCGCCATTGTCCCGCGCCAGCAGTTGAGCGAGATTATCGGGAAGGGGGCTCGTCATGAGCAAGGATGCCAAAATGCCGCCGCTGGTTGCCGTTGCCGGTGCGCTGGGAAGCGCTGCCGTGGTCCGCTGGGCCTATCGCACCGTGAAGCGCGTCAATCAGGAACTCGATGCGGCCCGTCAGGCGCGCATGGCGGAGACATCAGCACCCGAACCAAAAACCCTCCGCCGCGATCCCGTCACCGGCGCCTATCGGCCGGGCTAGGCTCCATCCAGGCTACGAATAAAAACGCCGGTCCGAGGACGGGCATGTCCTCCTGACCGGCGGCAGACTTGGGGTTCGCCGGATCAACGCGGTCCGTCCCGCTTTCGTTCCGCCCTGCGGCGGATCGCCTTGATTCCACTGGCCCGCGTCGATACGTTCCGCCGCCTCGATCGCCCTTGGCGCGAATCCTTCAAAAACCGGCCCGGATACACCCAAAAACATGACGGACTCCCTGCCTCCGCATATGCGCCCGGAACGTTCGTTCCAGGGTTTCATTCTCGCTCTGCAGCGGTTCTGGGCCGAGCAGGGCTGCGTGATCCTGCAACCCTATGACATGGAAATGGGCGCCGGCACCTTCCATCCCGCGACGACACTCCGGGCCCTCGGCCCAAAACCGTGGAAGGCCGCCTATGTGCAGCCGTCGCGCCGGCCGAAGGATGGCCGCTATGGTGAGAACCCGAACCGGCTGCAGCATTATTACCAGTTCCAGGTGATCATGAAGCCGTCTCCGGCCAATCTGCAGGACCTCTATCTGCAGTCGCTGAAGGCCATCGGCATCGACACCGCCTTGCATGACGTGCGCTTCGTCGAGGACGACTGGGAAAGCCCGCCGCTGGGTGCCTGGGGTCTCGGCTGGGAATGCTGGTGCGACGGCATGGAAGTCTCGCAGTTCACCTATTTCCAGCAGGTCGCCGGCGTCGAATGCGCCCCCGTGGCAGGCGAGCTCACTTACGGCCTCGAGCGTCTTGCCATGTATGTCCAGGGCGTCGACCGCGTCTATGATCTCAACTTCAACGGCCGCGAAGGCGCCGAGAAGGTGACCTATGGCGACGTCTTCCTGCAGGCCGAGCAGGAATATTCGCGGCACAACTTTGAACATGCCGATACGGCGATGCTGTTCGAGCAGTTCAAGATGGCCGAGACCGCCTGCAAGAAGTATCTCGATGCCGGCTGGAAAAGCGACAAGCGCGAGGAGCATCTGATGGCGCTGCCGGCCTATGACCAGTGCATCAAGGCCAGCCATGTTTTCAATCTGCTCGATGCGCGCGGCGTGATCTCCGTCACCGAACGCCAGAGCTACATCATGCGCGTGCGCGAGCTGGCCAAAGCCTGCGGCGAAGCATGGGTGCACACCGAAGCCGGAAGCGCTGCCTGATGCCCGATCTTCTCCTCGAACTGTTCTCCGAAGAAATTCCCGCCCGCATGCAGGCCAAGGCGGCGGAAGACCTGCGCCGCATGGTCACCGACAAGCTCGTCGATGCCGGCCTCGTCTATGAAGGCGCGAAAGCCTTTGCGACCCCGCGTCGCCTCGCGCTCACCGTGCATGGCATTCCCGCCCGCCAGCCCGATCTCAAGCAGGAGCGCAAGGGCCCGCGCGTCGGCGGCGCCGAAGCGGCGATTGCCGGCTTCCTGAAAGCCACCGGCCTGAATTCCATTGATGAGGCAAAAATCCAGCGCGATCCCAAGGGCGATTTCTACATCGCGCTCACGGAGAAGCCGGGCAAGCCGGCTATCGATGTGCTCGCCGAGATCCTGCCGATGGTGGTCCGCACCTTCCCGTGGCCGAAGCAGATGCGCTGGGGCGAGGCGTCGATCAAGTCGAGCGCGCTGACCTGGGTGCGTCCGCTGCATTCCATCGTCGCCACCTTCGGCATGGAGACCGAAGAGCCGGAAATCGTGAAGTTCGATCTCCCCGGCGTCAGCATCGGCCAGACCACGCGTGGCCATCGCTTCCTCGCGCCCGGCGAGATCGAGGTGCGCCGCTTCGACGATTACGTGGCCAAGCTGCAGCATGCCAAGGTCGTGCTCGATCCCGAGCGCCGCAAGGAGATCATCCTGGCGGATGCGCGCCAGCTGACCTTTGCGCAGGGCTTTGAGCTGGTCGAGGATCCCGCTCTGCTGGATGAAGTCTCCGGCCTGGTCGAATGGCCGGTGGTGCTGATGGGGTCGTTCGATGCTGACTTCCTGTCGATCCCCGACGAGGTGATCCGCGCCACCATCCGCGCCAACCAGAAATGTTTTGTGGTGCGCGATCCGAAGACGGAAAAGCTCACCAACAAGTTCATCCTCACGGCGAATATCGAAGCCAGTGACGGCGGCGCCGCCATCATCGCCGGCAACGAACGCGTCATCCGCGCGCGGTTGTCGGATGCGAAGTTCTTCTATGAGACCGACCTGAAGACGAAGCTGGAAGACCGGCTGCCGAAATTCGATCAGATCGTGTTTCACGAAAAGCTCGGCACCCAGGCCGAACGCATCAAGCGCATCGAGCGTCTGGCCGGCGAGATTGCACCGCTGGTCGGCGCTGATCCCGCGAAGACGAAGCGCGCTGCTCAGCTTGCGAAGGCGGATTTGCTGACGGAGGTCGTCGGTGAATTCCCTGAATTGCAGGGGTTGATGGGCAAGTACTACGCGCTGGCGCATGGTGAAGATGCGTCTGTCGCGGCAGCAAGCGAAGATCACTGGAAGCCGCAGGGCGCTGGCGACAGCGTGCCGAACGATGCGGTGAGCATTGCGGTAGCGCTTGCCGATAAGCTCGATACGCTCGTTGGTTTTTGGGCGATCGACGAGAAGCCAACTGGATCTAAAGACCCGTTCGCTCTGCGTCGTGCAGCGCTGGGTGTTATCCGTATTTTGCTCGACAACGATCTGCGGTTAGGGCTCGAAAAGATCGTAAGTCGCCCGCTCAAAGATATGGGCGTGCAGCTGGCAGCTAATGCGGACAAAATTGCTACAGGTATCGGTAAGACCATCGTCACTCCTCACGAAGGCGATCTTCTCGCCTTCTTCGCCGATCGCCTCAAGGTCCAGCTTCGCGATCAGGGCGCGCGGCACGATCTCGTCGATGCCGTGTTCGCGCTCGGCGGTCAGGACGATCTGTTGATGGTGGTCCGTCGCGTCGAGGCGCTGGGTAAGTTCTTGGATAGCGACGATGGCAAGAACCTGCTGGCCGGCACCAAGCGCGCCAGCAACATCCTCGCCATCGAGGAGAAGAAGGACAAGCGCTCGTTCGACGGTACGCCGGATGCGGCGCTGTTCAAGCTCGACGAAGAGAAGGCGCTGGCCAAGGCGATCGCCGAAGTCGGGCCGGAAGCGAGCGCCGCGGTGGCGAAGGAAGACTTCGCCGGCGCCATGGCCGCGATGGCCAAGCTGCGCCCGGCAGTGGATGCGTTCTTCGACAAGGTGAAGGTCAATGACGACGACGCGGCCGTGCGCGAAAATCGTCTGAAGCTCTTGAACGAGATCCGTGCGGCGACGCGCGCGGTGGCGGATTTCTCGAAGATTCAGGACTGACGACGACGCTCGGCCGTAGGGCGGATGAGGCGTGGCCGTCATCCGCCAGCCGAGATCAAAGTTGAAACTCCGCGGCGGATGACGCTTCGCTCATCCGCCCTACGGCTCAACTCCGTCCCTCATCTTGAGGAGCGGCCTCTTGGCCGCGTCTCCCAGCGAATGGCAAAGCCATTCGCAAGGGATGGCCGCACGCTCGGAGCGCCTGCATTTCATGGTTGGAGACGCGCGCAAGAGCGCGCTCCTCACCATGAGGGAAGGAGTGGGGTGTCCCCTGAAATATCCGGACACGTCCCGAAACATTAACTCTCCCTTAACCATCCCCTGAATAACTCGCCTCCCATCAACGGTTTCTTAACCGTCCCATGGGGCGCGCCTGCTCATGACTTCGGTCAATACCTCGCTCAATCCCTATGCCAATTACGGCTCGGCCTATGCCCGCGCTGCGGCCACCGCTGCACCGTCGCTGGCCACTGCGCTCAATGCCAATGAGAGCGCGTCGTCATCCGCATCCGCCGCGACCAATCTGACGCTGTCGGACGCCGCCCGCGCGCAGCTCGCAGCATCGGGCGACGTCAAAAGCATCGCCAGCGTGATCGCGGATACGCGCACCGCGCTCGATGGCCTCTACACCGACGCCAAGGTCAAAGGCCCGTATGATGCGAGCGGCAAGCTCACCGTCGATCTCGCGGCGCTGGATCGTCGGGCGCTGTTTGCGATCTCCACCAACAATGGCGGTGGCTTCACGGCCGACGAACAAAAAGCCGCCGGCGCAGAGCTCACCCAGCGCTTCAACGCCGCGATGGCGCCCGCTGCCGGCACGGCCAAACTGACCGGCAATTTCGCCGGCCTCTACAAGGCCGCCGCCGATCATCTCGATGCGGCCGGGCCGGAAGAAAAAGCCACGGCGCTGTGGGCCGCGCAGCGCGATGCCGTCGCCAAGGGCGTGCAGGCGACGCAGCAGACGCCGGACAAGGCGCCGTCCGGCATCGCCAATGATCCCGTCGCCGCTTATCTCGCGCAGCCCGACGAGGTGCAGCCGGTGAAGAGCATCGGCGATGTCGCCAAGGCGGCGCGCGCCGCGCTCGATGCGCAGGCCAAGGCGGCAAAGGACAGCGGCAAGGGTGAGCTGGTCTATGACGCCGGCCGCAAGACGGGCCAGATGGCCGATCTCTCCGGCATCGACAACCGCTCGCTGTCGGCGATGTCGCTCAATCAGGATGGGCTGTTCTCGCAGGAAGAGAGCTTTGCCGCCAAGCAGACGCTCAATGCGCGCAACCGCGCAGCGATCCTCGAAGCCTTGCAGGCGAGCCAGAAGAGCGGCGATCCCGCGCAGCTCAGTCTCGGCATTCTCAATGTGTATTCCGGCATGAGCGCGGAGGAGCGCACGGTCTCGAACTGGACGCCGGCCTTCCGCGACAATGCGGTGGCGGCGTATAAGTCGACGAATAATATTTTGTCGATGTTGAAGGGCTGATCAGCCGCCCGCAACACACTCCATCCCTCATTCTGAGGAGCCGCGAAGCGCCGTCTCGAAGGATGGCTGCGAACTCCGAGCCAGGCCATTCATGGTTCGAGACGCGCGCCAAGTGGCGCGCTCCTCACCATGAGGGGGAGTGTGGGGTGTGCCCGGAAAAAGAAAAGCCCCGCCCGGTCAGGGGAGAACCGGGGCGGGGCTTCTTCGTCCAGTCGCTCGTCACAAGCGCCCGAACGAATCTCCATCAGCGATCGAACTAATCGATCACCTGCACGATGCGGCGCGAGCGCGGCTCGACCAGCACCGTCTGTCCGTTCACCACCGTGTAGCGATAGGGCGTGGTCGCCACGCTTTGCGGCACGTCGTAATAGGTCACGCCGGCTTCCGGCAGCGTGGTGCCGACCGCGATCCGGTCCTCGACGGTGAAGGTGGGCACGCGCTCGCGCACCACATATTCGCGGAAGGCCGGGCGTTCCTGCACGGTGATCCCATCGGGATCGTTCTGATCGACGATCACCCGGTCGCCACCGGCGACGCCGACCGTCACGCCCTGGGCCTGCGCGGCCAGAGGTGCTGCCATCGTGCCCATGAGGGTGGCTGCTGCAATCAGTGTCTTACGCATTATCGTCTCCTTCATCAGCGAGATCCGGCTTGCTTCGCCGGCGATGCCTTCCAGCCATTGTTTGACGTCCCACCGTCGGCCAATGCCCGCGGCCAGCGATCGTTCCGGAATTATTGGGGACAGGATGCCGGTTTTTGATGCATTGCAGCGATGCAACCGGGAACCCATTGATGCCCGGCGCGTCTTCATGCTGCTACTCCCCCGCGGCGCGCAGGGCGCCGAATCGCATCACAGCCCCGGAGATCTCCGCCTATGACCATCACGGCAGCTCACATCCAGCCGATCGTCGCGCTCATCGCCGGCGTTCTGATTTTGATCATGCCGCGTTTTCTCAACCTGGTCGTTGCGATCTATCTGATCGTCATCGGCCTGGCCGGCCTCGGCGTCTTCAAGATGCTGAAACTCGGCTAAATTCCGACACGCAATTCCGTAACAAGCTACCGGCGCCGTCGCTTGCACCACATCGCCTAAACGTGGTGTAAGGCGGTTCCTTCCCGTCTCCATCCTCTCGCCGGATCGATTGAGAACCATGGCCAAAACCGCATCGAAGTCCAAGAAGGCTGCCAAGCAGGCCGCCGCCAAGTCCAAGCCTGCAAAAGCGGCTGCAAAGGCTGCTGTAAAGGCCACCAAGGCCTCGCCAGTGAAATCGAAGGCGCCGGCCAAGGTCGCCAAGAAGGCTGCGCCGAAGCCCGCTGCCAAGAAGGTGGTTGCAAAGGCGCCGGTGGCGAAGAAGGCGGTTGTGGCCAAGACTTCTGCCAAGAAGGCTCCCGCCAAGGTCGTTGCCAAGAAGGTCGCCGCCAAGCCGGCTGATCTCGGCAAGCCCGGCAAGTGGGTCTATTCCTTCGGCGGCGGCAAGTCGGAGGGCAAGTCGGACATGCGCAACCTGCTCGGCGGCAAGGGTGCGAACCTCGCCGAAATGGCCAATCTCGGTTTGCCGGTGCCTCCGGGCTTCACCATCCCGACCTCGGTCTGCACCTATTACTACGACAACAAGAACAGCTACCCGAAAGAGTTGAAGGCGCAGGTCGAGAAGGCGCTGGAGACCGTCGGCAAGATCACCAAGAAGACTTTTGGCGATAACAAGAACCCGCTGCTGGTCTCCGTGCGCTCCGGCGCCCGCGCCTCGATGCCGGGCATGATGGACACCGTGCTCAATCTCGGCCTCAACGACGTCACCGTCGAAGCGTTGGCCGAGCTCTCGGGCGACAAGCGTTTCGCCTATGACAGCTATCGCCGTTTCATCACCATGTATTCGGACGTGGTGCTCGGCTTCGATCACCATCACTTCGAAGAAATTCTCGACACCTACAAGGACAACAAGGGCTATTCGCTCGACACCGATCTCGATGGTGACGACTGGGTGCATCTTGTCGGCAAATACAAGGAAGCCGTCGCGCGCGAAACGGGCAAGGATTTCCCGCAGGATCCGCACGAGCAGCTGTGGGGCGCCATCGGCGCCGTGTTCTCCTCCTGGATGAACCAGCGCGCGATCACCTATCGCCGCCTGCATGACATTCCAGAGAGCTGGGGCACCGCCGTCAACGTGCAGGCCATGGTGTTCGGCAATATGGGCGACACCTCGGCCACCGGCGTTGCGTTCACGCGCAACCCGTCCACGGGCGAGAGCAAGCTGTACGGCGAATTCCTGATCAATGCTCAGGGCGAGGACGTCGTCGCCGGCATCCGCACCCCGCAGGACATCACCGAGGAAGCGCGCATCGAGAGCGGCTCGGACAAGCAGTCGATGGAATCGGCGATGCCGGAAGCCTTCGCCGAGCTGACCCGTATCTATAAGCAGCTCGAGAAGCACTACCGTGACATGCAGGATCTCGAATTCACGGTCGAGCAGAACAAGCTCTGGATGCTGCAGACCCGCAACGGCAAGCGCACCGCCAAGGCGTCGATCCGCATTGCGGTCGAACTCGCCAATGAAGGCGTGATCTCGCAGAAGGATGCCATCACTCGCATCGATCCCGCAGCCCTCGACCAGCTGCTGCACCCGACCATCGATCCCTCCGCCGAGCGCGATGTGATCGCGACGGGTCTTCCGGCCTCGCCGGGCGCAGCCTCGGGCGAGATCGTGTTCTCGTCGGATGAAGCTGCCAAACTGCAGGCCGACGGCAAGAAGGTCATTCTCGTCCGCATCGAGACCTCGCCGGAAGACATTCACGGCATGCACGCGTCCGAAGGCATTCTGACCACCCGTGGCGGCATGACCTCGCATGCGGCAGTGGTCGCGCGCGGCATGGGCAAGCCCTGCGTCTCCGGCACCGGCGCCATCCGCGTCGATTACGGCCGCGGCACCATGACCATCGGCGGTCGCGTCTTCAAGACGGGCGACATCATCACCATCGACGGCTCCACCGGCCAGGTGCTGGCCGGCCGCATGCCGATGATCGAGCCGGAGCTCTCCGGTGAGTTCGCCACCCTGATGGGCTGGGCCGACAAGGTCCGAAAACTCAAGGTCCGCGTCAACGGCGACACCCCGGAAGATGCCCGCACCGCCATCAAGTATGGCGCCGAAGGCGTCGGCCTGTGCCGCACCGAGCACATGTTCTTCGAAGAGACCCGCATCCGCACCGTGCGCGAGATGATTTTGGCCGAAGACGAGCAGGCCCGTCGCGCGGCGCTCGCCAAACTGCTGCCGATGCAGCGCGCCGACTTCGTCGAGCTGTTCGAGATCATGCACGGCCTGCCGGTGACGATCCGCCTGCTCGATCCGCCGCTGCACGAATTCCTGCCGCACACCCAGGGCGAGATCGAGGAAGTGGCGCGTGTCATGAACGCCGATCCGCGCAAGCTCGCCGACCGCGCGCGCGAACTGGCCGAATTCAATCCGATGCTCGGCTTCCGTGGCGTGCGTCTGGCGATCGCCTATCCGGAAATCGCCGAGATGCAGGCCCGCGCGCTGTTCGAAGCCGCGATCGAGGCTGCCAAGCGCACCGGCGATGCCGTGGCGCTGGAAGTGATGGTGCCGCTGATCGTCGGCAAGGCCGAGTTCGATTTGATCAAGGCCCGCATCGACGCCACCGCGCAGGCCGTGCTCAAGGAAACCGGCGGCAAGCTGAACTACACCGTCGGCACCATGATCGAACTGCCGCGCGCATGCCTCATGGCCGGCGAGATCGCGGAGACCGCGGAGTTCTTCTCCTTCGGTACCAACGATCTGACCCAGACCACCTTCGGCATCAGCCGCGACGACGCGGCGAGCTTCCTCGGCACCTATATCGCCAAGGGCATTCTCGAGATCGATCCGTTCATCTCGGTGGATCGCAGCGGTGTCGGTGAGTTGGTGAAGATCGGTGTTGCGCGTGGCCGCAAGACCCGTCCGAACATCAAGGTCGGCATCTGCGGCGAACACGGCGGCGATCCCGCCTCGGTGGCGTTCTGCCATCAGATCGGGTTGGATTACGTGTCGTGCTCGCCCTACCGCGTGCCGATCGCCCGTCTGGCTGCGGCGCAGGCTGCGCTGGGCAAGGAGATTGCCAGCCAGGCGTGAGTTTGGTTGCAGTGAATGCGGAAACGGCCGGGCGTGAGTCCGGCCGTTTTTGTTTGCAGCGACGCACTGATTTTCCCTCCCCCAAGCCGCGAAGCGGCGCAGCGGGGAGGGTGGCCTGAGCGAAGCGAAGGACGGGTGGGGTCTCTCCCGCGTGACGTCGGAGTCTGTGGAAGCACCCCACCCGTCACGTCTCCTCGCTTCGCTCGTCGCCGCGCCACCTACGACGGACGAATTCGTCCGTCGGACCCCACGGCGCCGCTGCGCGGCTTGGGGGAGGGAGAAGCGCGTTGATCTAGACGTGGCGCACGGACAGATGTGCTCCCTCCCTCAAGCGTGGCGGAGCCACGCGCAGTGGGGAGGGCCGGGGTGGGGTGTCTCACCACGAAAGGACGGAGTTTGTGGAAACACCCCACCCGTCTTGAAGCTCGCTGAACGCTCGCTTCAATCCACCCTCCCCATTCGCTTCGCTCCGGGGAGGGAGAAGATCATCGCAATTTTTTCTTCATCACCTTCGTCAACACAATCTTCACCACTCTCGTTACGCCGCGGTTTACTGCGTTTTCCGAATGCTTTGCGCGCATTGAAAGCACCACTTGCCTGTGATGTCGCTGCATCGGTGATTAACCGCGCGGCAACTTTGATTGCTTACTAACGAAACAGATCGAAATGTACGGATATGCAGTTGCAGCCGCGCGGATCGATGCTGGTGTAAGTGTTGCGTGAGCGTATCGATGTCAGTTCTGCGTAACGGGCCGAAGAGCGCGCAGCGTGCGCTCTTCGGTCTCGGTCTCTGCATCTTCGCGATGGCCCCGACCGAGTCGGGCTATCAGGATATTGCGTCATTGCTCGCGCGCCAGCCCGGCGTGACCGAGCGCTGGCAGCAGCGCAATTTCGCATCTGCAGTCTCCTCCATTCACGTCGCGACGTTCGCATTCGGCCGTCCGGTCGGCACCACGTCGCGCCCGACGCTGCAGCTTGCCTCTTTCGATACCAACGACATCACCGGCACGGTGACGCGCAATCCGCTGATGCAGGCGCCGCGCCGCTATGAAGCCCATGATTTCCCGAAAGTGGATCGCACGCTGAAGGGCGATCGCCTGGCGATGTATTCGCCCGACGCCGATCCGCAGGACGACTCCGCGAAGGATCCGTTCGAGAACAATTCGTCGGTGAAAGGCGCCAAGACGGCCGATCGCCTGCCGTCCGCACAGCATGGGCCGCTCGATCCCGAACTCGACGAAGCACTGCATGCGCCGCCGCTGGCGCAATATGATGGATCGTCGGTGGTGCAGCCGGCCGACGATGCGTCGCCGGAAGCGGCCGTGATCCCGGTCGAGCCGGCGCCGTCGAAAGACGGTTTCTCGGTGAAGACCGCGAGCCTGTTTTTCGGCGCATCGTCGCTCGGCTCGCCGGCCGAGACGATGGAGCAATGGCAGCCCGGCGAGGAGCCGATGATCGTGACGCCGGGCGTCGATCCCGACATGAAGGTCGCAGCGCTTCCGCAACCGGCCGACAAGCCGAGCGCCGGCGAGAGCATCGCCAAGAAGGGCGAGGTCAATCACGACTATCGCGGCAAGACGCCGGCCGAGCGCCTGAACCTCACGGGCGCGGCGCGCGCCAAGCAGGAAAAGTGCCTCGCCGAAGCCGTCTATTTCGAAGCCCGCGGCGAAGCGGTGCGCGGCCAGATCGCGGTGGCGCAGGTGGTGATGAACCGCACCTTCTCCGGCTTCTATCCGACCACGCCGTGCGGGGTCGTCTATCAGAACAAGCATCGCAAGCTGGCCTGCCAGTTCACCTTCGCCTGCGACGGTATTCCCGATGTGGTGCGCGAGCCCGACATGTGGGAGCGCGCGCGCAAGATCGCGGCGGCGACGCTGGATGGCCGGCTGTGGTTGCCGGAAGTCGGCAAGTCCACGCATTACCATGCCTATTGGGTGCATCCGAGCTGGGTGCGCGAAATGAAGAAGATGTACAAAACCGGCGTGCACTCGTTCTATCGGCCGCGCCGATGGGGCGACGGCAGCGATGCGCCGAGCTGGGGAACGGCCGCGCAGACCGCGGAAATCTCCAGGAAACTGGCGGCCGACAAGCCGTAAGATCCGACTTTACCTCCAAGCCGACCGAAAAGCGGTGCCATGCCCGGCGCCGCTTTTTGGCTGTGTCGTAGGGCGGATGAGCGAAGCGTAATCCGCCGGCCGAGTTCAATGTTGAAACTCCGCGGCGGATTACGCCTTCGGCTCATCCGCCCTACGGCAAATCGCAACCCTGCTCCGCGCTTTTGGAAATCAACCGTTCGGTGGTTGGATTATCATGCGGACGCATTTATCTCTCCGGGACCTCGAAATGAGGACAGGGGAAGCGACATGGCGGCTATCGACAGTTCATCGCGTTCAAGCCTCGGCTGGCGCACGCCGCTGGTCATCGTGATCTGCGGGTCGCTGATCGGCATGCTGACCTTCGGCCCGCGCTCGAGCGTCGGCTTTTTCATGCAGCCGTTCAGCCAGGAATATGGCTGGGGACGCGATGTGTTCGCGCTGGCCTTTGCCGTGCAGAACCTGCTCTGGGGCATCGGCCAGCCCTTTGCCGGCGCCGTCGCCGACAAGTTCGGCAGCGTGCGCGTGATCGCCGTCGGCGCGCTGATGTATGCGGCCGGCCTGCTGTTGATGCGCTATTCCTCGACGCCGCTCGAACTCAATCTCACGGCCGGTCTGTTGATCGGCTTCGGCCTGTCCGGCTGCTCGTTCAATCTCGTGCTCGCCGCCTTCGGCAAGCTGATGCCGCCGGAATGGCGTGGCATCGCGCTTGGCGCCGGCACGGCGGCGGGCTCGTTCGGCCAGTTCATCTTCGCGCCCTTCACGGTGGCGATGATCGACAATACCGGCTGGCAGGCGACGCTGACGACCTTCGGCTTCCTGATGCTGCTGGTGATCCCGCTGGCGATGGTGCTGGCGACGCCCAAGGCCGATGCAGCAACTGCGGCATCGCCGGTGCAGGAGCAGTCCTTCAAGGCCGCGCTGGTCGAAGCCTTCGGCCATCGCTCCTATGTGCTGCTGGTGGTCGGCTTCTTCACCTGCGGCTTCCAGCTCGCTTTCATCACCATGCATCTGCCGGCCTATCTGATCGATCGCGGCCTGCCGGCGCAGGTCGGCGGCTGGGTCATCGCCATCATCGGCCTGTTCAACATCATCGGCTCGCTCACGGTCGGCTATGTGCAGGGCAAGCTGCCGAAGCGTTACATCCTGTCCTTCATCTATTTCACCCGCGCATTGGCGACGGTGGCCTTCATCATGCTGCCGCTGACGACGACATCGGCGCTGGTGTTCGGCGCCATCAGCGGCCTCGCCTGGCTCTCCACGGTGCCGCCGACATCGAGCCTGGTGTCGCTGATGTTCGGCACCCGCTGGCTGGCGACGCTCTATGGCTTTGCCTTCTTCAGCCATCAGGTCGGTGGATTCCTCGGCGCGTGGCTGGGCGGCATCGTGTTCGACAAATTCGGTTCCTACACGCCGATCTGGTGGCTCTCGGTGCTGTTCGGCGTGCTGTCGGCGCTGATCAATCTGCCGATCGTGGAAAAGCCCATCGACCGCACGGTTGCGCAGCCGGCGTGATCGGTCCAACCTGAGGCCGCAATAACAAAGAGAGTGATGCATTGGCGACGTTCAAGGCTGTCCGGATCGACAAGGCGGAAAAAGGAACCACGGCTGCGCTGACGCAGTTCGACGAGGCGGAATTGATGGACGGTGACGTCACCGTCCGCGTCGAATGGTCCACGCTGAATTACAAGGACGGCCTGGCGCTCACCGGCAAATCGCCGGTGGTGCGACGTTTCCCGATGATCGCCGGCATCGATTTCGCCGGCACCGTTGAGTCCTCCACCAATCCGAACTGGAAGCCCGGCGACAAGGTGATCGGTAATGGCTGGGGCATGGGCGAGACCCATCTCGGCGCCTATGCCGAGAAAGCCCGCGTCAAGGGCGATTGGCTGGTGCGCCTGCCCGATGGCATGAGCGCGCGCGACGCCATGGCGATCGGCACTGCGGGCTACACCGCGATGCTGTCGGTGCTGGCGCTGGAAAATCACGGCCTTAAGCCCGCCGATGGCCCGGTGATCGTCACCGGCGCCGCCGGCGGCGTCGGCTCGGTGGCCATCGCCGTGTTGTCCAAGCTCGGCTACCACGTCATCGCCTCCACCGGCCGCACCTCGGAAGAGGGATACCTGAAGGGCCTCGGCGCGGCCGAGATCATCGACCGCAACGAGCTCTCGGCGCCCGGCAAGCCGCTCGGCAAGGAGCGCTGGGCGGGGGGCGTCGACAGCGTCGGCTCGACCACGCTGGCGAACCTCCTGGCCTCCACAAAATATCGCGGCGCGATCGCTGCATGCGGGCTGGCCGGCGGCATGGACCTGCCATCTTCGGTTGCGCCCTTCATTTTGCGCGGTGTGTGTCTTCTCGGTATCGATTCCGTCATGTGCCCGATCGAGCTGCGCAAGCAGGCCTGGGCGCGGCTGTCCACCGATCTGGATTCCGCGAAACTTTCTGAAATCACTCAGGAAATCGCGCTGGACGAGGTGATCGATGCCGGCGCGAAGGTGCTGGCCGGGCAGGTCCGCGGACGAATCGTGGTAAAGATCGGCTAAACCACGTTCAGACTTTACCAACCATCCTGCTCCATTGTTGCCGCAGTTGGTATGGTAAGCAGCGGGTAAAGACATCTGGCGGTCACAGACGGTGGCCATCCGCGCTCGGTTGTTTCGGAGTATCCCATGGTTGCGCGTTATGTGTTGGGGGCGGTGCTGGCCACGACGGTGGCGGCACCGGCATTTGCCGGCCAAAAGATGAATGCCGACGAGGCACGCAAATTCGTCTCCGGCAAGGTTTTCGCATTTGCCTGTAACGACGGCACCCGCGGCGCAGGCCGCATTTTCGACGATGGCGGCGCTGCGGGCGCGGTGCAGTTCTCGGGCACCGCCGCTGCGCGAAATATGCGCGTGCCCGGCAATACGCTGCAGGTTCGCGGCCAGAACATTTGCGCGTCGCTGAAGGGCATGCCCTTCGAGCCGTGCTTCGATCTGGAAAAGAAGGACGAGCGCAGTTTCCGCGGGTCGGTCACCGTGCTCGGCTTCACCGGCTATTGCGATTTCCGCCACCAGGGCCGCGGCCAGATGCTGATGGCCCGCTCGCTGTCGCGCCCGCATTCGGTGCGCACCCGCTCGGCCGATGCATCGGCGGGCGGCGAGACCGTTACCCGCGTCTCCACCCCGCGCGTCGAGAGCAGCAAGCTCGAACCGGTGACCACCGGTGCGGTGAAGTCCGAGCCCGCCAAGAACGAGGCGATGGAACTGCGCAAGTCGACGGACTAAGCGCTTTTACCTCTCAGAATTCACACGGCCCCGGATCGCAAGATCCGGGGCCGTTTGCTTTGCGGACAGCTCACCACAGCGTGATCGCTGCAGCGCACAATATCGATTGCAGCCTAATCGATAGCATCCTATCTAATTTTCATGCCCCACTCCCAAGCCCATGTGCAGGCCGAACTCGGCTTGCTGGTCGCGCGTTTGGCCAGGGTCTGGCGCCGCAAGGCGGATCAGACCCTGGCAGCGCATGGATTGTCCGAAGCAACCGCGCATCCGCTGCTGATCCTGTCGCGTGGCGGGCGCGAAAATGTGCGCCAGGGCGTGCTGGCCGAAGAGATGGGCCTCGAAGGTCCGTCGGTGGTACGCCTGATCGATCTGCTCGCCGCCGAAGGTCTGGTCGAGCGCCGCGAGGATCCGACCGATCGTCGCGCCAAAGTGCTGCATCTGACCGAACTCGGCGAAGCCAAGGCTGACGAGATCAAGCGCGTGATGCGCCGGACCCGCGCCGAACTGATGAAGGGCATTTCGCCCGACGAACTCGCGGTCACCTTCGACGTCTTGAGCCGTATCGAGCAATCGGCGCATCGCATGTATGAGGCGGCGCTGGACACGGACGCCGCGTCATGAGCACCGCTGCCGATCGGCTGCCGTTTCTCGAGCGCCATGCCGACATCATCTTTTCCGTCAAGGCCTTCATCGCCGCGATGACGGCGCTGATGATCGGTTTCGCCGCCGATCTGCCGCGGCCTTATTGGGCTTTGGCGACAGTCTATATCACCTCGCAGCCACTGGCCGGCGCAACGCGCTCCAAGGCCATCTACCGCGTCATAGGCACGCTGATCGGCGCCGTCGCCAGCATCGCTTTCGTGCCGGCACTGGTGAATTCGCCGGAACTGCTCAGCCTTACCATCGCAGCATGGGTGGGTCTCTGCCTCTATATCTCGCTGCTCGACCGCACGCCGCGCAGCTACATGTTCATGCTCGCCGGCTATACCTGCGCGCTGATCGCGTTTCCGTCCGTCTCCGAACCCGCTGCGATCTTCGATACGGCCGTGGCTCGGAGCCAGGAGATCATTGTTGGCATTCTTTGCGCGACCGTCGCTTCCACCGTGCTGCTGCCGCGCAGCGTCGGTCCTGCCGTCGCCGCGCGCGTCGATGGCTGGCTCGCCGGTGCACGAAAGCTGAGCCGCGAGGTTCTCGCCGGTCACAGTTCGGATCAGGCCGTTCGTGATTTGCGGCTGAAGCTTGCCGCTGACGCCGTCGATCTCGACGGTCTCGCCGATCATCTTGCATTCGATCGTGCGTCCAGCCGCGAGACCGTACACTGGATGCGCGCGCTGCGCGTTCGCATGCTCACATTCCTGCCGGCTTTATCCTCGCTCGGCGATCGCATCGATGCGCTGGGCCCGGATGCCCGAACCAAGCATTCTCAACTGTTCGCTTTGCTCGATGATGTCGCGCAATGGATCGGCAATGACGATCTCGATCGTGAACCCGCCGAACGCCTGCGCGAGCGCATCGCCGCGCAGCGTCCGGCGCTGAATGCCACTTCGCCGTGGACCGAGATCATCATCGCCAGCCTGCTGATGCGGTTGCGTGAGCTCGTCGATATCTCTGCGGATTGCCGCGTGCTCAACCAGGCGATTGCCAGTGGCGAGCGTCCGGTCGGCGCAAAACTCGTATTTCAGCCTGAAGGCGGCGTGGCGCCTGCACGCTATCGCGATCCCGGCATGGCGCTGTGGTCGTCCGCCGGCGCCTTCGTCACCATCCTGGTGTGCTGTGCGTTCTGGATCCTGACCGGCTGGACCGATGGCGCGACGGCGCCGATGATGGCGGCGATCGGCTGCTCGTTCTTTGCCAATATGGATGATCCGTCTGCCGGTCTGCGCGATTTCGCCAAATGGACGCTGGTGGCCATGGTGATCATCGCGACCTATCTGTTCGCCATCCTGCCGGCCATCAGCAATGTGGAGGTGCTCGTCTTTGCGCTCGCACCGTCATTCCTGATCTTCGGCTATCTGATCGCGCGGCCTGCGACCTTCTTCATCGGCATGATGCTCGCAGCCAATACCGCGACCATGATGGCACTGCAGGAAACCTACAGCGCCGACTTCGCCTCGTTCGCCAATTCCAGCATCGCCTTCTTTGTCGGCATGGAGCTGTCGGTCATCTCGATCAAGCTGATCCGCTCCGTCGGCGCAGAATGGAGCGTGCGCCGCCTGATGCGACGCGGCTGGATCGCGATTGCAGAAGCCGCCGAACGCCGCGGCAATCGCGACCGTGCGGCTTTTGCCGGCGTGATGCTCAATCGTATCGGCGTGCTGGCGCCGCGCCTGCTCGCGTTGAAAGGCTCGGAGCTGCGCCAGATCGACAATCTGCGGGAGCTGCGGGTAGGCCTCAATATCGTCGATCTCCGTCGCGCGCGCCATCATCTGTCATCGCGTACGCTGACCGCCCTCGATGCCATGCTCGACGAGCTCGCAGCCTGTTTTCGCAGGCATGATGGAACGGCGATGCCGCAGGCTCTGCTGGGCCGTGTCGATCACGCGATGGCCGCGGCGATCGATGAGAACGGTGCGGGTCGTACCGATGCATTGATCGGCCTGGTCGGTATCCGTCGTGGCCTGTTCCCGGATGCATCGGATTATCAGCCCGAAACATCGACCCATGTCGGGAGTGTTGCCGCATGAAATATCAGATCGATCTGTTCGGCGTGCTGCTGCCCTCGCTGATGCTGTGGCTCGTCATCACCTACGCCATCGGCGCCTTGCTGCGCCCCTTGCTCGAACGCGCCGGCGTCTATCGCTTTGTCTGGCACCGCGCGCTGTTCGATCTCGCTCTTTACGTCTGCCTGCTGGGCGGCGTTGTCTATCTATCGTCTGGATTGCTGTCATGAAAAACATTGCCGCTTTCATCCGCCGTTTCGCCGTCACGGCTCTGGCCGTTGTCGCGGCACTCGCCGTCGGGCGCTATCTCTGGGTCTATTACATGGACGCGCCGTGGACCCGCGACGGTCGCGTCCGTGCCGACGTGGTCACCGTGGCGCCGGACGTGTCGGGCTTCGCGACGGAAATCCTGGTGAAAGACAATCAGGCTGTTCAGCGCGGCGATGTGCTGATGCGGATCGATCGCGCGCGTTTCGCGCTGGCCCTGCAGCAGGCTGATGCGGTCGTCGCCGGCCGCAAGGCGACGCTGGAGCAGGCCGATCTCGATCTCAAGCGCTACAACGATCTCACCACCGCTGCCGTCTCGCAGCAGAAGAAGGAGCAGGTGGTCGCCACGCAACTCCTCGCACAGGCGTCCTATGATCAGGCCGTCGCCGATCGCGGTGTGGCGCAGCTCAACCTCGATCGCGCCGAAGTTCGCGCACCGGTGTCAGGCCGGATCTCCAACATGGATCTGCGGCCGGGCACCTATGTCAGCGCCGGCAAGGGCGTGATGGCGCTGGTCGATACGTCTAGCCTGCGCGTGGACGGCTATTTCGAAGAAACGAAACTCGCGCGCATCCATCCCGGCGATCCCGTGCGCATTCACCTGATGGGCGATGCTAAGGAGCTCACCGGTCGCGTCGAGAGCATCGCCGCCGGCATCGAGGACCGCGACCGCGCGCAGGGCAGCAACCTGCTTGCCAATGTCACGCCGACCTTCAGTTGGGTACGTCTTGCCCAGCGCGTGCCTGTGCGGATTGCGCTGGATGCCATTCCCGAAGGCGGAACGCTCGTGGCGGGACGCACGGCGACGGTGGAGATTTTGCCACGCAAGAATGCGACGGTGGCGAAGGCGAAGTAATAGACCCGTCACTGCGAGCGAAGCGAAGCAATCCAGAGTCGCACGAAGAAAGACTGGATTGCTTCGTCGCAAGGGCTCCTCGCAATGACGGCTGAGGTTATTTAGCCCGCGTCCGGTGCGAGTGCTGCCAGCCTGACCACATCGAACCGCGCGCGGATTTCGCGCGGCGTGGCGCCAAAGCGCTTCTTGAAGGTGCGGTTGAAATAAGAGAGATCGCCGAAGCCGACATCGAAGGCGATGACGCTGACGGCGCGTTCGATGCGACCGTCGCGCAGCATCTGGAAGGCGCGTTCAAGCCGACGCTCCAGCAGATAGTCCGAAAATGTCCGGCCTTCAGCCTCGAACAGTTTCTGGAAATAGCGCGTGGTCACGCCATGCGTGGTCGCAAGCTGTTCAAGCGATAGGCTCGGCTGGTTCAGGCTCGCTTCGATATCGGCTTTTAGCGACAGCAGCGAGATGGTCGGACGATCGTGCCGCTTGGCCGAAAGTTTCGCCGGCGCTTCGGCTTCCGCAATCATGGTGGCGACGAGGCCGCTCATATAATCGACGGCGAGGCCGGCCAGCGCCGCCGAATTCATCGGCAGCAGGCCGCGCATCACGGCGGCGGCGTAATGGCCGAGCGCGATCAGTCCGCCATTGTCATGGGGGATGTGGCGCATCTCGCTGCGCGCGTCGCTTGCGATCAGCAAACAGTCGATGCGGCTGACATCGTTCATCAGGAAGGTCGCAGCCCGCGTCGCGTCGAGGACGATGGCTTCACGCTGCATGCATGTCTGGCGCTGGCCGCCCTGCTCGACGGTGACGATCCCGTCGGACGGGCGGACCACCAGAATGTTCGGCGTTTCCTCGCGGCCAGCGGCATCGCGGATGTCCCAGCGCGGCGCCGGATCGAAGCACGACATCAGGCCGAGATGCGGCTGCATCTGCAGAATCGCCTTGGACTGAAACGGCGCGGTGCGAAACGATCCCAGTGAATCGCGCTGCACGGTCTTCCAGGGCAGTCGCGCTTCGAGCGGCTGGCGCAGGCGATCATCGATATCGTCGGCCACGAGCCAGAGCGGTACCAATGGACAGTCAGGCGCGGCATCCGCGCACGAAGCCGAGCGCAACTGATGCTGGTTTGCCACAGCACCTGATCCAAATGGATTGGTTCGCTCCAGTCCGACTATCAAGTCCCCGAGTCCAAGTATTGCGTGTGGGCCATTCGTATTGCTGCGCGTGAAGATAGACGGATTGCGCAGACGTAAGAAGCGTAAAGCCGCAGATGGAATTTACATTGATTCCAAAATGCGGCTGACCATGGTCGATTGACCTGCTCGCGTGCTGCCGTGCTTCGTCTCCACGATCGAACGGAAGAGCCCGAGCATCATGCGCACCAGCAAATACCTTCTCATCCCGGCCATCGGATTGTTCGCGACCCAGGCCAGCGCGCAGCAGCGCGCGCCGGTCGCGCTGGAGGAGATCACGGTGACCGCCGCACGCGCCGAGCGTGCGATCTCGGATATCCCGCAGACGGTGCAGGTGGTGCAGCGGCAGGAGATCGAGGAGCAGCTGAAGCAGACCGGCAGCGCCTCGGCGGTGTTGGCCAAACTGCTGCCGGGCTTCTCGGTGTCGAACCAGACCATCTCCGGTGCCTCCGAAAGCTATCGTGGCCGCGATCTCCTGGTGCTGATGGATGGCGTGCCGCTGACCACGCCGCTGCGCGACGTGTCGCGCATCCTGTCGCTGATCGACCTGAACTCCGTCGAGCGCATCGAACTCGTGGCTGGCGCATCCAGCCTCTACGGCGCCGGCGCGACGGGCGGCACGGTCAATTTCATCACCAAGAAGGCCCAGCCCGGCGGCCCGCGCGTCAGCGTCAACACGGCGCTGCGCAGCTTCACCGCCGATGTCGGCGGCTCGCTGGCGCCGGAACTCTCCGCCACGGTGAGCGGCAAGGGCGCCAATGGCATCGACTACCTGTTCGTCGGCAGCGGCCGCGGCGCGCAGAAGACCTATGACGGCGCCGGCCGCGAATTGCCGTCGGACGGCATGCTCGGCCAAGGTGGCGGCGATCGCTTCGTCAGCGGAAACTTCTTGGGCAAGATCGGCTACGATTTTGACGGCGGCAAGCGCATCGAGGCGTCGATCGCGCAGTTCTATCTCGACCAGACGCCGGCCTATCTCACCAATTATGCCGGCGCCTATGCGCGGCCCGATTTCACAAAACCGTATACCGGGCAAAGCGTGCTGGAAGACACCCGGACGATCCAGCTGCGCTACAGCGACAGCGATTTCATTCTCGGCAATCTGAGCGTGGTCGGCTTCTATAACGACATCAAGAAGCGCTTCAATTATTCGGAGTTCTCCTATCCGTATAACTCGCTGGTCTATTATTCCGGCAATCCGCTGAGCCCGACCAGCCCGACGAACCAGACCACGCTTTATTCCGAGCGCGGCGGCATGAATCTCTCGATCGATACGCCGCTCGACAGGATCTGGAACGGCGCGCGGATCACCTGGGGCACCGACGTTGTCCATGACAAGACCTGGCAGACGCTGACCGACGGTCGCGACGTGTTCACGCCGCTGACCCAGGTGACAACGGCTGGCTTCGCGCTGGCGCAGGTGCCGATCACCGATCGCCTGACCGTGCGCGGCGGCGTCCGCTACGAGCATTTCGATCTCAGCGTGAGCAATTTCCAGCGGCCGACCGCCTATGCGCAGACTCCGGTCGGCAACAGCGTGGTGGCGGTGGTGCTGCCGCAGCTCAATGTCATCGGCGGCGACTACGAATATGCCTCGCCGACCTATAATCTCGGCGCCACCTTCAAACTGGCGCCACAGATCGAGATGTTCGGCGGCTTTTCGCAGGGTTATGCTCTGCCCGATGTCGGCGCCTATACGCGCCGCGCCGGCCTGTCATCGCTTCTTTATGCCTGTCCGGTGGCAACACCGAACTGCCTGACGCCGGCGCGCCAGACCATCAGCTTCACCTCGATCTCGCCGGAGCCGCAGATCGTCAACAATTACGAACTCGGCATCCGTGGCGGCAGCGGTCCGTATAAGGGCAGCATCACCGGCTTCGTCTCGACGTCGGAAAAGGGCGTGACCTTCGATCCCGTCACCAATCTGATCTCGCAGCAGAAGGAGATGATCTATGGCGTCGAATATATCGGCGAGATGGCGATCACCTCGCAATTCACTTTCGGCACCACGATCGGCTATCGCGAAGGCCGTTACGACAGCAATAAGGACGGCGTGCTGGACTCGTGGCTGCCGAACAACCGCATCGCCACGCCGGTGCGCGGCATGATCTTCGGCGATTATCGCTTCGACAACGGCATCAAGCTGCGCGTCGAAGGCGAGGGCTGGTCGGGCCGTAACCGCGGCATCAATCTTGCCAACACCGTCTATCCCATCGAGGGCGGGTTCACGATGAACGCGGCGCTGTCAGGCCCCGTCTATGGCGGCGAGGCCTATGCAGCGGTCAACAACCTGTTCGATGCGACGGTGCAGAATCCGACGGCGACCTCGGTGCGCAACCTGCCGGTCTATTCATGGGGCCGCACCGTCACCGTCGGCTATCGCAAGACGTTCTAACGATCCGTCATTGCGAGGAGCGTAGCGACGAAGCAATCCAGGGCCACAAAGCGAAGACTGGATTGCTTCGTCGCAAGGGCTCCTCGCAATGACGACTTAGAGACTATCTCGGTCACACTGTCCCAAGGCCACTTCCCAGGGAGTTCGAATTGCTGTCATGGTCGATCTTGAAATCACAGGCAGCCTGCTGACGCTGCGGTTCCTGCCGCCTTACACCGAGACGGACGAGCGCGATTATCTCGATGCGCTGGTCCGGGTCGGCGAACATGCCGCGCCGTTCGAACTGCTCACCATCTTCGGCGGCGGCGGCAAGCTGTCGCCGGCGGGCGAGCGCGAGCAGGCGCTGTGGTTCAAGGCGACCCGCAGCCATGTCTCGGCGCATTGCCGCGCGGCTGCCATCGTGCGGCCGGGAGCCAACAGGAAGATGGAAGAGACGTTTCAGAAATTGTGGCCGATGCCGCTGGTGGCGCTCGAGGACGAGACCGCTGCACGCGCCTTCCTGGCTGCGCATCGCGGCGGCACCGCATGAGCACCGTCGCGCTCTCGGCGCCGACCGCGATCATGGGGCGCAAGCGCCTGTTGGTGGTGCTGGCGGGGCTCTATCTCGCCCAGGCGATCCCGTCCTATCTGTTCGCTGCGGCGCTGCCGCCGATCATGCGCGAAGCCGGTGTGTCGCGCAGCGAGATCGGCTATCTCAGCCTCTGGTTCCTGCCGCTGCTTTTGAAATTCTTCTGGGCACCGGTGGTCGATCGCATCCGTCCATTCGCCCGTGCGCATCGTGCCGGCTGGGTGATCGTGACACAGACCGGCGTCATTCTCAGCCTGCTGTGCCTGATCCCGCTCGGCGCCACCAATGTGTGGGGCATCATTGCCGTCGGCCTCGTCGGTTCGTTCCTGATCTCGACCCAGGACATCGCCACCGACGGCTACGCGACAAAATATCTGGCGCCGGAGGACCGTCCGATCGGCAATGCGATCCAGGGCGGCTCGGTGGCCTTCGGCGTGGTGATCGGCGGCACGCTCGGGCTGGTGCTCTATACGCATATCGGCTGGACCGGGATGCTGCTGACCATCGCCGGTTTCTCGTTGATCCCGCTGTTCGCCGCCTTCGCCATGCGCGAAAGCGAATCCGAGGCCATCGATCCCGCGAAGCCGAAGCCATCGATCATGGCGTTCCTGCGCCGCCGTGAGGTGCGCAACATCCTCTGGATCGCGCTGATCTACCGGATGAGCGAAGGCCTGGTGAAGGCGATGGAGGGCAGCTATCTCGTCGATGCCGGCGTGCCGCTGACGCAGATCGGCTATCTCTCCGGCGGCGCTGCGACGACAGCTGGGCTCGCTGGCGCAGCAGGTGCCGCGTGGCTTCTGCATCGCTATGGCAGTGGCTGGACGCTGGGCCTGCTCGGCCTGCTCAGGACGATCTGCTTTGCGCTGTTCACGGCCCATGCCCTCGGCATCATCACCGGCTTCCTGCCGATTTTCGGCGCGGCGGGTTTCCAGACGCTGATCCGCTATATGGAGATCGTGGCGCTCTACAGCCTGTTCATGTCGGCCGCATCGAAGGAACAGCCGGGAACGGACTTCACCATCCTCGCCTGTGCCCAGCTCATCATCTATTTCATCGGCTCGATGCTGTCGGGCCGGATCGCGGATTGGCTCGGCTATGGCGCGCTGTTCAGCCTCGCCACGGCGCTGTCGCTGATCGCGGCGGTGGCGACGATGCGGATCTTGGCGAAGACGCCAGCGTAATACTCCATGTCGTCCCGGCGAACGCCGGGATCCATACACGCTGTAGAGATG
>JAEXYA010000054.1 GCA_023451825.1 Pseudomonadota bacterium | reverse complement strand
TCTAAACACGCGCGCGAAGCTCGACCCTCATGGTGAGGAGGCGCGCAGCGCCGTCTCGAACCATGAGATGGCTTGGCGCGGGAGCTTGCCGTCATCCCTTGCGAATGGCTTCGCCATTCGCTGGGAGACGCGCGCAAGAGCGCGCTCCTCAGGATGAGGGCGGAGCGGGGAATACGCGATTGTGCACGCGCAGACATCATCGCATGCAGCTCAAAGCTGCAACAAAACTAGCTAACTGAAATAGGTAGTATTCGAAAGCCTCCCGCTGGGAGGGAGGCTGCTATGTCTATACGTATTAGAAACGTTAAACTTGAAGGCAAAACCGGATTTAGCGCCTAAAAATGAGCCAAATTCGCGCCGTTCCGGGTCTTGCTTTTGTCACATCCGGACTGTTTTCAGACAACACTTAACAAGTTGGAGCGTGTTTCCGATCGTAGGGATCGGAGGTTATTACGAGGGTTAACTAAGTATGGTTCGTTTCGTTGCGTATCGTCGCGCACTTCGCCTCTCTGCTTTGGCGCTGTGTTCGGCAGTTATCTTTTCTTCCATCTCGCCTGCCTCTGCACGGCCACAACACGGCGCCTCGCGCTACAAAACCCATCACGTCAGCAAATACACGCACAGCTCTCGCAAGCATGTCCGGCATCGTGCGCGCTATGTGTCGCGCCGTCATGCCGCTCGCGCGGAGCAGCAGGCGCCTTCGTTCGGCGACGCTTCGTTCGGAAGCAATTCGAATTTCGCAAATGCCAATGCCAGCATGAACCAGCCCGGTGGCGGTTTTGGCGGCTCGGGTCTCGTCGAGACCGCACGCAGCTTTATCGGCCGCGGCAATCCCACGGCGCGCGGTCGCCTCTGGTGCGCGGCGTTCATGAACCTTGTGCTGAAGCGTTCGGGCCATCAGGGCTCGGGCTCGGACATGGCACGTTCGTTCTCGAGCTACGGCCAGCGCCTGTCGGGCCCGCAGGTCGGCGCCATCGCGGTGATGTCGCGCGGCCGTCGCGGCGGCCATGTGGGCGTCGTGTCCGGGATCGATGCCAAGGGCAATCCGATCATCGTGTCCGGCAATCACGGCAACCGCGTCGCCGAGGCCACCTATTCCAAGGGCCGTGTCTACGCCTATGTGATGCCGTCGAGCTGAGGCACCTGTAGGGTGGGCAAAGCGTAGCGTGCCCACCCTCTCCTCAACGACATTCGAAGGTGGGCACGGCGCTTCGCGCCTTTGCCCACCCTACAGACGACGACCTGCCAAAATTTACCGTCCCGACCTCTTCCCTTTCGGGAACCGTGTGCCCACATTTCGGTCAAGCTGGTTTCAACGTCAGCGACACCCAATGAAGATGCCCTATTCGTGCTTTCGAGGCGAAATGGGCAGGCCGAGGGACAACACACGATGAATATTGAAAAATACACCGAACGGGTGCGCGGCTTCATTCAGTCGGCGCAATCACTGGCCGTGCGCGAAGGCCATCAACAATTCACGCCACTCCACATTCTCAAAGTTTTGCTCGACGACAGCGAGGGGCTCGCCGGCGGTCTGATCGACCGCGCCGGCGGCAATTCGCGCGCGATCCTGAAGGCGACCGAGGACCAGCTGAACAAGCTGCCGAAGGTCTCCGGCTCAGGCGCTGGACAGGTTTATCTCGCCCCCGCGACAGCGCGCGCGCTGGATGCGGCCGAACAGGCCGCGGACAAGGCGGGCGACAGTTTTGTCACCGTCGAGCGCCTGTTGCTGGCGCTGACGCTGGACAAGGATTCCGAGGCCGGGCAGTTGCTCAACAAGGGCGGCGTCACCCCGCAGAACCTGAACTCCGCGATCAATGCGTTGCGCAAGGGCCGTACGGCGGATTCCGCCACGGCTGAAAATGCCTATGACGCGCTGAAGAAATATGCCCGCGACCTGACCCAGGCCGCGCGCGACGGCAAGCTCGATCCGGTGATCGGCCGCGACGAGGAAATCCGCCGTACGATTCAGGTTCTGTCGCGGCGGACCAAGAACAATCCCGTCCTGATCGGCGAGCCCGGCGTCGGCAAGACCGCCATCGCCGAAGGCCTTGCGCTGCGCATCCTCAATGGCGACGTGCCGGAGAGCCTGAAGGACAAGAAGCTCTTGTCCCTCGATCTCGGCGCGCTGATTGCTGGCGCAAAATATCGCGGTGAGTTTGAGGAGCGGTTGAAGGCGGTGCTCGGCGAGGTCACTTCTGCCGAAGGCGGCATCATCCTGTTCATCGACGAGATGCATCAGCTCATCGGCGCCGGCAAAGGTGACGGCGCCATGGATGCCTCGAACCTCTTGAAGCCCGCACTGGCGCGCGGCGAGCTGCATTGCATCGGCGCCACCACGCTGGATGAATATCGCAAGCATGTGGAGAAGGACGCGGCTCTCGCACGTCGCTTCCAGCCGATTTTCGTGGCCGAGCCTTCTGTCGAGGACACGATCTCGATCTTGCGCGGCTTGAAGGACAAATACGAGCAGCATCACGGCGTCCGCATTCAGGACTCGGCGCTGGTCGCGGCGGTGACGCTGTCTAACCGCTACATCACCGATCGCTTTTTGCCCGACAAGGCCATCGACCTGATGGACGAGGCTTCGGCGCGGCTGAAGATGCAGGTCGATTCCAAGCCGGAAGAGCTGGATTCGATGGATCGCGAGATCATCCGGCTGAAGATCGAGCAGCAGGCCCTGAAGAAGGAGACCGATGCCGGCTCAAAGACCCGGCTCGAGAACCTTGAGAAGGAGCTTGTCGAGCTCGAGGAGAAATCGGCGGCGCTGACGCAGAAGTGGTCGGCCGAGAAGAACAAGCTGTCGGATGCGCAGAAGCTCAAGAGCGAGCTCGATGGCTTGCGTTTGGAGTTGGCCGATGCGCAGCGCCGCGGCGAATATCAGCGTGCGGGCGAGCTGGCTTATGGCCGGATTCCAGATCTCGAAAAGCGGCTGTCCGATATCGAGGCCAGCGAGAACTCGGGCGAGATGATGGAGGAGGCGGTGACCGCCAACCACATCGCGCAGGTGGTCTCGCGCTGGACCGGCGTGCCCGTGGACAAGATGCTGGAAGGCGAGAAGGACAAGCTGCTGCGCATGGAAGCGAGCCTCGGCCAGCGCGTTGTTGGCCAAAGCGAAGCGGTGCGTGCGGTCTCGACCGCGGTGCGCCGTTCACGTGCGGGCTTGCAGGATCCGAACCGGCCGATCGGCTCGTTCATGTTCCTCGGCCCCACCGGCGTCGGCAAGACCGAGCTGACCAAGGCGCTGGCGGCCTATCTGTTCGACGACGAGACGGCGATGGTCCGGCTCGACATGTCCGAATATATGGAGAAGCACTCGGTCTCGCGGCTGATCGGCGCCCCTCCGGGCTATGTCGGCTATGACGAGGGCGGCGCGCTCACCGAAGCCGTGCGGCGCAGGCCTTATCAGGTCGTGCTGTTCGACGAGGTGGAGAAGGCGCATCCGGATGTGTTCAACGTGCTGCTGCAGGTGCTCGATGACGGCCGCCTGACCGATGGTCAGGGCCGCACCGTGGATTTCCGCAACACGCTGATCATCATGACGTCGAATCTCGGCTCGGAGTTTCTGGTGAATCAGCCGGAAGGCGAGGACACGTCGGCGGTGCGCGAGCTGGTGATGGGCACGGTGCGCGGCCATTTCCGGCCGGAATTCCTCAACCGCGTGGACGAGATCATCCTGTTCCATCGCCTGCAGAAGAGCGAGATGGGCCGCATCGTCGAGATCCAGTTCGCACGGCTCACAAAACTGCTGGAAGATCGCAAAATCGTCCTGGAGCTGGATGGGGCGGCACGCGACTGGCTGGCCGAGAAGGGCTGGGACCCCGCTTACGGCGCCCGTCCGCTGAAGCGCGTGATCCAGCGCAGCGTCCAGGATCCGCTGGCCGAGATGATTTTGGCCGGCGATGTCAGGGACGGCGATCACGTCGAGATCGGTGTAGAAGGGACTGTGCTGACCTTCAACGGCAAGCCGGTGGGGGCGACCGACATCGACGACTTCGATGTGCCGGCCAGGCGCATGCTGAACTGAGCGGTGCTATAGTCCGAGCGCCTAACGGCCTGAACTTCGCGGTTCAGGCCGTTTTCACAGGGGGGAGATGAGGGATGACGCGTATTCTCGTTGCGGGCGCTTCCGGCCTGGTCGGTGGCCACGTCGTTGCCAAGGCACTGGCCGATGATCGCATCACGCGGTTGGTCGCACCGACCCGGCGGCCGCTCCCGGCGCATGCAAAGCTCGACAATCCGCTGGTGGATTTCGATCAGCTCCCGGCGGAGGCCGGCTGGTGGGGCGTCGATGGCGTCATCTGCGCGCTCGGCACCACGCGGGCCAAGGCGGGGTCGGACGCGGCCTTTCGCACCGTCGATTACGATTATCCACTCGCCGTCGCCCGGCTGGCGCATCGCCACGGCGCCACGCGCTTCGTGCTGAATTCGTCGCTCGGCGCCGATGCAACGTCGCGGCTGCTTTATCCGCGTACGAAAGGGGAGATCGAGGCCGCGATCAAAGCCGTCGGCTTTGCCTCGCTGACCATCGTGCGGCCCGGCCTGATCGGCGGCGATCGCGCCGAATTTCGGCTGGGTGAGCGGATCGCATCGATCGTGTTGGGGGCGCTCGGCCCCGTGCTGCCGCGCCGCTACCGGATCAGTCCGGCGGACAAGATCGCCGCTGCGCTGATCGATGCAGCGGTCACCGGCACGCCCGGCGTCCATCTCATCGAGGCCGACTTGCTCGCGGCCTGATCCGGCGGGCACGGCCTCGTCTTTTGCCACGACGGCGGCATTCGCCTAACTTGCGGCCATGTTCATGCACGAGCATTGGCGATGATCGATAACCGTTTTGCCTTCGGCGTGGTGGGGGGCCTCGGCGCCCTGGCCGGCGCCGATCTTTTGCAACAGCTGATCCGGGCGACGGCGGTCGATCACGAACGCTACGCCATCGTGTTCGAGCAGCAGAGTTTTCCTGGCGACCGGCTGCGGACCGACATCGCCCATGATCCGACCGGTCGCAAGCTCCATGTGTTCAGCCTGATCCGCCGGCTGGAGTTGCGCGGGATCGATGCGATCCTGCTGCCATGTTTTGTCAGCCAGACCTTCCTGCATGAGCTCGAACCGAATATTGCCACGCCGGTGGTGAGCCTGATGGCCGCGCTGCGGGCAAAGGTCGATGCATCATTTCCGCAGGCGAAACGCATCGGCGTGCTCACATCGGGCTATGTGCGCGACAAGAATTTGTTCGGCCAGACGTTCGGGGATCACGAGCTTCTCTATCCCGATGCGGACGCCCAACGCGAACTGATGGATGTCATCTATGCGGAAGGCGGTATCCGCGCCGGAATGGACGATCCGTCATTGTTGCAGCGGCTGCAGGCGATCTGCGAGGGGTTGGCAGACAAAGGCTGCGACCTCATCGTGCCCGGCATGACCGAACTGTCGCTCGTCCATCTGGCCCTGACGCGCGTGCTCTCCATTCCGGTCGTGAACGTCAACAAATGCTATGCGGAATATGCGCTGGCACAGCCGACCATCCGTCCGCGCAGGGCCTTCAAGATCGGCGTCGTCGGCGGTGTCGGGCCGCTGGCGACCGTCGATTTCATGGAAAAGGTCGTGACGCTGACGGAGGCGCGCAACGACCAGGACCATATCAAGATGATCGTGGAGCAGAATCCGCAGATTCCGGATCGCACCGAACACCTGCTGCATCAGGGCACTGATCCGACCATCGCGCTGTTCGCGACATGCAAGAAGCTCGAAGCCGCCGAGGCCGATCTGATCGCGATCCCGTGCAACACCGCGCATGCCTTTGTCGCGCGCATGCAGACGCATCTGCGGATTCCGGTGCTGAACATGCTGGATGAGGCCATGGCGCAGATCGCCGGACGCTATCCCGACCGTGTCGTCGGCCTGCTGGCGACGTCGGGAACGGTCGAGAGCGGGGTCTATGCCGAGGCTGCTGCGCGGGCCGGCGTGACGGTCATGCTGCCTGACGATGCGCATCAGGCGCTGGTGATGGAGGCGATCTATGGCGCTGCCGGCGTCAAGGCCGGCTTCACGACGGGCCAATGCAGGACCGACCTGCAGGCGGCGATCGATCATCTGGCGCAGCGCGGGGCCGGCGTGATCTTGCTGGGTTGCACCGAGTTGCCGCTGCTGTTTCCGCAGACCGAGCAATTCGATGCGGCGGGGCAGATGGTGGTGCTGCTCGATCCGACGCTGCTGCTGGCATCGGCCTGTGTCAGGCATGCCCGTGCCGCGCGGCGCTAGCAGGGCGGCTTGCGTCAGCGGCTGCCGATCGACCGTGTCTGCGGCGGCACCACGCCGGTGCTGCCTGTCGCATCCGACACCCGCGCGCTGCCGCGCTGGTTCATCTGCGTGTCGATCTGATCACGCGCCTTCTCGAAATTGGCCATCATCTGGCCTTCGAGCGAGCGGCCCCGTGGCAGGCGCACGCGCATCGGATCGACGAAGCGGCCATTGACCAGGATTTCGTAATGGACGTGGGCGCCGGTGGAGAGGCCGGTGGAGCCGATGAAGCCGATCACCTGGCCCTGGCGGACGCGCTTGCCGGGCTCCATGCCCTTGGCAAAGGCCGACATATGGCCATAGGCGGTCTCGTAGCCGTTATTGTGCTTCACGCGGATATATTTGCCGTAGCCGCCTTCCCAGCCCACTTTCTCGATCGTGCCATTGCCCGATGAGAAGATCGGCGTGCCGTAGGGCGCCGACCAGTCCACGCCGGTGTGCATCTTGGTGTAGCCGAGGATCGGATGGCGGCGACCGCCGAAGCCGGAGCGCATGATGGCGTTGTTGACGGGCTTGCGAACCAGGAACTTCTTCGCGCTCTTGCCGGTCTCGTCATAGAAGTCGACGACCTGGTCGTCTTCCGTCTTGAAGCGATAGTATTTCTTGGTCTCGCCGCCGACGGTGAGCGAGGCATACAGCACCTCGTTGCGATCGGGATTGGCGGAGCCTTCGTCTTCGCTGGCGAAGAACACGTCGAAGGAGTCGCCGGGCTGCACGCGGCGCTGGAAATCGACATCGTAGGAATAGATCTTGATCATGTCCTCGATGACGGTGGCCGGCACCTTGTTGCGCAGCGCCGTCTCGTAAATGCTCTGATAGAGACGAACGCCGGTGCCGTCGTCTTCTTCCTCGTCCTCATCGCTCGGCGTGGCAGCCTGGGTCGCGTTGTTCATGGTGGCGACATCGACCGCGACATATTTGCCGAGATCCGACAGCGCAGCGATGGCTTCGACCGTGGTGTCGGTGGCGACGACGACGCGATAGGGCATCAGCCGCTGGCCAGGACCCGCGGGCGCCATCAGGATACGTAGCTTCTGGCCTTCGCGAAGACCGCCATCGCGCCCTTTGGGACCGAGTGTTGCGGCGATCTGGCGGGCTTCCTCATAGGAAGCGCCTTGTTCGCGCATGATGCTGGGGACTGTCTCGCCCTTCTTGACGACATGGATGCGCTCGCCGGTGGGGTTGCCGCCGGTGATCTGTTCCTTGGTCTTGGCGAGCAGCGTGACGTTTTCCGGCACGATGCGGGTCTCGAAGCCCGCATAGGGATCGGCCACATTGCCTTCGGCGGCATAGGCCATCTTCATTTCGCTGCCGGCGCCGCTGTAGTCCTGCGTGCCGCCCATCGAGGCGTAGCGCACGCCGCTCTGGCCGCGCCAGTTCGAGGCGTCGCGCACGCGCATCAGCACTTCATCGATGGAAACCGATGCAGCCGTCGCCAGCTTTGCCTTCGGCAGGATCTGGGCGAGGTCGCGCGTGACGAAGGAGACTTCGGCATCGGGCTCGGCCGCTTCGCTGCTGTTGGCGGCATCTTCCGCCGTCGGCTGTGCGCCACCGACATCCGTCAGCAGGCGCTGCGCATTGAAGGCCGGTACCTTGGCGGAGAGATCGCTCGTCGCCATCACCAGGTTGCCGGAGATCTTCACATAAGGCCGCACCCGCATCACGTCGCGATTGCCGACGCGGGTCACGGTCGACACGCGAAACACCTGTCGCGCAGCCGATGCTTCGCTCGGTGGCGGCAGGCGATCGGCTTTATGCAGGCTGGCTTGCTTGTCATTCGAAGCCATGGCGCCACGCAGCGCGCTTTCCATACGCTCGGGCAGCTTCGCAAATGTCATCTCGCCGTCGAGGGACGCGAAAACGGCGCCGCCGATCAAAGCCGCGCCGCACAGACCAGTGAGAATAGTGCCGGAAAACCATTGTACGGAGACGCGACGGCGATCAATCACCGCGGCTTCGGAGCCATCGACGGAAAGCGGTGGCTCGTGGCCGAGATCGATCATCCCGGTCTCACGATTGATGGCGCCACTGCGTGACAGTCCGTGGTTCAAACCGTAGTCCCCCAAAGTGCCATCGATCGATGACCAAGCTCCCCTGGCTCAGTCGCACGGATGATCGAACGGCGCGGGCCAAAATGCTGGCCCAAGGTCAAATCGTCAATGCTGCAGAGAGGCTGTTACCGTCTTGCTCGTCTCTTCACGCACTGCGTATCCGGCGATCCTTCTAGGGCAATCCATCCACTGATCGCCAGATCGTCATCGTCGCAGCTGCCGGCGGGTGGATTTTCCGACCCGGAACCGAAAAGATTTCGCGGTTCCGACAAAGAATCTTCATCCGGGGCAGCCTCAGAACGCCGGATCAATGTGGCTTTGATGCGGCGTTATGACTGAAAAACCTACGCTTTTCGGCCTCGGAAGATTCTTCGATCCAGCGTGACGATTTTCTGACGAAACGCGTTGACAGGTCCGGTCGTCCCCCCCTATAAGACGGCCACTGAGCGCGGCGGCGCCGGGGCCACTGGCCCGGGCGGTTTGGCGCGCTCCGGAAATCAACATCGCGACAGTGATGAAGCAGCCGATAAGGATCGGCCGCTGAATTTTTGTCGAATGAGGTTGTAGAGATTTTGACGCCTCTGGCGTCGGGCTGTTTGACAAGTTGAGAAGAAGAAAGAGAAACGTGGACGGCGGAGTCCTTGCGGGTCTCAGATAACAAGACTTCGGTTTTGTTGTTTTGAGACCGGACGAAAGACTTCGGCGGCAC
>JAEXYA010000049.1 GCA_023451825.1 Pseudomonadota bacterium | reverse complement strand
GGGCAAAGCGTAGCGTGCCCACCTTCGAGTACTCGGCTAGCAAAGGTGGGCACGCTGCGCTTTGCCCACCCTACAGATTACGGCTGAGCCAACCGCGATCTTACAGCTGCAAAATCGCTCGCCAGCTCGTTCACACGGCCGGCCATATCATTGCGCAACCGCACGGCCGCATCGGGATCGCTGTCCAGCACGCGCTGGAACAGACTTCGCGTGATCCGGATCACGCTGGAAAATTCGGCCGCCACCGCCGTCGAGCGACGCGGCATCGGAACCAGCAGCGACAGTTCGCCGATCAGCGTGCCGCGGTCGGCCATCACTTCATGATCGCTGCCGTCATCGATGCTGATGCGGAATGAGCCTGATTGCACGACGTAGCCGCAATCGGCCTGCTCATCCTCGTGAAACAACACCGAGCCGCGGGCAAATTCCTGCTGCTCGGAGCCGATGGCGATCACGCGCAACGCATCACGGCCCAGCAGGCGCAGGGTCGGCACGCGCTCGAGCAGTGACACGTCGTCTTCAATCGACATGGGAAAAAACGAATCGGGAATAAGCGAATCGGGAATAAGCGAGCTGGATAACCGCGTGGACCGGCCGCGTCAGACGCAACAGGCAATGACAGGCGAATCGGTCCACTATTCGTATCACGGCACCAACTTGTAGCCACCGGCTTCCGTCACCAGGATTTCGGGATTGGCCGCGTCCTTCTCGATCTTCTGGCGCAGCCGGTAGATATGCGTTTCCAGCGTGTGGGTGGTGACGCCGGAATTGTAGCCCCAGACTTCCTGCAGCAGCGTCTCGCGCGACACCGCCATCTGGCCGGCGCGATACAGGAAGCGCAGGATCGCGGTTTCCTTCTCGGTCAGCCGCACCTTCTTGGCATTGGCCCCGGTGAGCATCTTCGAGCCCGGGCGGAAGCTGTAGGGGCCGACCGTAAACACGGCGTCCTCGGAGGCTTCATGCTGGCGCAGCTGGGCGCGAATGCGCGCCAGCAGCACGGCAAAACGGAACGGCTTGGCCACGTAATCATTGGCGCCGGATTCGAGGCCGAGAATGGTATCGCTGTCGGTGTCGTGACCGGTGAGCATGATGATCGGTGCCTTGAAGCCACCCTTGCGCAGGCTGCGCACGACCTCGCGGCCATCGGTGTCGGGCAGGCCGACATCCATCAGCACGAGGTCGGGAGAATTGGCTTTTGCAGCACTCGCACCCTTGGCGCCGGTATCCACGGCGGAGGCTTCGAATTCCTCGTGCAGCGACAATTGCTCGACCAGCGCCTCGCGCAAATCAGTGTCGTCATCCACGATCAAGATCTTGCGGGCATTCGGCATTGCGACAATCCTTTGGACGGCTGCTGCGGCTTCGATGGGTTGAAACGCGATGATGGGGTGGAGATCATCACGGTTTCGACTACCGCATAGTCTAGCGCAAAAAACGCAGCATTCTCAGTGAATGTGGTTTTGCAGCGCGAGATATGCCATTTGCGGTAAATAGCCAAGGCGAAGCGGCGGGATTCGATGGGAAGCGTCGTTAATTCAGGTACTTATAGAACAACCTTGCGTGATCGGCCGGTGAAGCGGGTGCTTGTACGCGCTGCAGCGGGTAATCCGCAGCGTGGTTGGCTGAGTATCGATCACACAACCATACCCGTCGCGCTGGGCCGCGGCGGAATCAAGGCAAACAAGCGCGAAGGCGATGGCGCAACGCCGCAGGGGGTGTTTCACCCGATCCGGCTGTGGTGGCGCGGCGATCGCCATGTGCGGCCGCGCACGCATCTGCCGATCCGGCTGATCTCGCCGCATGACGGCTGGTGCGAGGACCCGCGCGACCGGCATTACAATCAGCCGGTGCGGCTGGATCGCGGGGTCGACGGCGACCGGCTGGCGCGGGAAGATCATCTCTACGATTTCATCATCGAGATCGACCAGAACACGCGGCCGCGGATCGCGGGACGCGGAAGCGCGGTGTTCCTGCATCTGGCGCGGGAGAATTGGGGGCCGACGGCGGGATGCGTGGCGATGCGCAAAGGCGCAATGCTGCGGCTGCTGGAACGGTTGGGGACGGAGACGGAGATCGTGATCGGGTAGCTCCGTCCCTCATCCTGAGGAGCGGCCCCTTGGCCGCGTCTCGAAGGATGGCCACAAGCTCCGGAGCCAGGCCAGCCCACGGTTCGAGACGCGCGCAAGAGCGCGCTCCTCACCATGAGGGGCGGAGTTACCTGTGCCCGAAAATCGCCGAGCCCACGCGCACATGCGTCGCGCCGAACTGGATCGCCGTCTCGAAATCCGCGCTCATGCCCATCGACAACTGCGTCAGCCCGTTTCGCGCGGCGATCTTTGCCGTGAGGGCGAAATGCGGCGCCACCGCTTCGTCCACCGGCGGAATGCACATCAGGCCGGCGATCGTCAGCCCCCAGTGATCCCGGCAGCGCACGAGGAAATCATCGGCTTCGCTGGGCGCGATGCCGGCTTTCTGCGGCTCCTCGCCGGTGTTGATCTGCACGAACAATTGCGGACGTCTGCCCTGAGCCGCGATCTCCTTTGCCAGCGCATCGCAGAGCGAGGGACGATCGACGGAGTGGATCGCATCGAACAGCGCCACCGCTTCCTTCGCCTTGTTGGACTGCAGCGGCCCGATCAAATGCAGCGCAATCGCGGGTTGCGCCTCTTTCAGAACGGGCCACTTGCCCTTGGCCTCCTGGACGCGATTCTCGCCAAACACGCGCTGCCCGGCATCGATCACCGGCTGGATCGCATCCGCCTCGAAGGTCTTCGAGACGGCGATCAAATTGACAGAAGTCCGCTCGCGGCGGGCTTCTTTGCAAGCGCGGCGAATCTCGGCTTCCACCGCGGCGAGTCCGTGGGCTGGTGAAGAAGATGTTAACGACATGGAACCGTTCACTGAATTATTTTCAACCAAGACGCGAACTTTCATGTGGTTTGCGTCAATTTGAGGGGTCCACGAAAGGATTTGTGAAGGCTTTGAGGTACCTATGTCCTGCGGGGCTCAGGGATCCGAAGATGTCACGCATCGGTATCAACCGCAATAAAGCCAGGCTCAGGGGAGCTCTTGGCATCCGCGCCCGTTTGGTGCTGTTCGCGCTGATTCTGGTTGGTCCGTTGATGGCCGAACGGATTCGCTCGCTGCACCATGTGCGCACCCAGCAGATCGCCAGCGCATCGCAGGAATTCGCCGGCATCGCGCGGCACAGCGCCGATGCGCAGCGCGAAGTGTTCGCGTCCATCGAGGCGGTGCTGAAGTCGTCGGCCTACATCTATAGCACCGCCGCCCAGGTGGACCGCAGCTGCGCCATCATGCGCGCGAGCCTGCGCGGCAACATGCCGTGGCTGCGCAGCCTCACCGTCGCAGGTATCGATGGCGTCGCGCGCTGCTCGACCTGGTCGGAGGTCGTGGACAACCAGTTCAACTTTGCTGACCGCCCCTATTTCAAGCAAGCCATCGCCACCGGCGAATTCACCGTCAGCGACTATGTGTTCAGCCGTCTTTCGAATCTGCCGACGGTGATGGCCGCCTATCTCGCGCCGGGCGATACGCGCGCCGACGATGCCGTGATTCTCGCCGCCATCAATCTCGACTGGATGTCGAAACTGATGAGCAATCTCGGTGAGCGTGCGGGCGTCACCGCAATGCTGGTCGATCATGCCGGCACCGTGCTGTCGGCCCCGCCGAACAATGTGGAATCGATCGGGCGACCGATGGACGATCTCGCGCTATTGCCTTTGATTGCAGCGAATCTCGGCAATTCGCAGCGGCAGTCGGGCTCACTGTCCTTCACGGCCGATGACGGCACGAAACGCGCCGTATCGTTTGCCACCATTCCCGGCACCACCGCGCAGCTCATCGTCAGCATCGATGAAGCGCGCGTCTCGGCGATCGCCGATCACGAAATCCGCAACGCCTATATCCAGCTCGCCATCGTCTGCCTGTTCGCGCTGCTCGGCGCGCTGGTGGTGGCGGAGCGGATGATCATCAAGCCGATCCAGGCGATCTCCACCATGGCCAAGCGTTTCGGCCGCGGCGACTGGTCGGCACGCATGCCGCGCCATTCGCTGCCGGCGGAATTCGTGCCCCTCGCCCGCGCCTTTTACGGCATGGCCTCGCAACTGCGCGGCCGCGAGCGCGAATTGCGGGTCAGTAACGAGCAGCTCACGGTGCTGGCCTCGGTGGACATGCTGTCCGGTCTCGCCAATCGCCGCGGCTTCCAGAGCCGGCTCGATTTCGAATGGCTGCGCGCCCAGCAATCCGGCGACGATCTGGCGCTGCTGATGATCGACGTCGATCACTTCAAGCTTTTCAACGACAGCTACGGCCACCCCGAAGGCGATGCCTGTCTCGCGCGGGTGGGCGAGGCGCTGGCTTTGCTGGCCGACCGCGTCTCCGGCTTTGCCGGCCGTTACGGCGGCGAGGAATTCTGCCTGCTGCTGCCTGGCACCGACACCGCCCGCGGCGTGCAGATCGGCGAGATGGTGCGCATGGCGATCTGGAACCTGGTGGTGCCCCATGCCACCAGCACCCATCAGCGCGTGACGGTCAGCGTCGGCGTCGCCGCGGCAGCTCCAGCCGATCTGGACTCCGCCCGCGACCTGCTGGAAGCCGCCGATGCCGCCCTCTATGCCGCCAAGCGGCGGGGGCGAAATGCGGTGGTGGAGCATGGCTTTGTGCGGAGTTACGACACAGCGGTGTCGCTCAGCGCGTAACGGAGCTCTCAAGCAGTGTCCCCTCTCCCGCTCTTGCGGGGGAGGGTCAGGGTGGGGGTGCCTCAGCGGGCTTGGAAGCTTGTGGCTGCCCCCACCCCGGCCCTCCCCCGCAAGGGCGGGAGAGGGAGAAGAGGCCATCGCGGGCGAAGCCTTTCCCCGCTTAACCCGTTGACCCCATGTGGTCTTTTATGGCCTAGTCCCGGCCCTTAGAGGCCCCGGAACAGACTGCCGAATCGATGACGAACGAACGTTACAACGCCCGCGAAACCGAACCGCGCTGGCAGCGCGTGTGGGACGACAAGGCGATCTTCGCCACGAAGAACGACGATCCCCGGCCGAAATATTACGTGCTCGAGATGTTCCCCTATCCGTCCGGGCGCATCCATATGGGCCATGTCCGCAACTACACCATGGGCGACGTGCTGGCGCGGCTGAAGCGCGCCAAGGGCTTTAACGTCCTCCACCCGATGGGCTGGGACGCATTCGGCCTGCCCGCCGAAAACGCCGCCATCGAACGCAAGGTGGCGCCGAAGGCGTGGACTTACGAGAATATCGCGTCGATGAAGAAGCAGCTGCAGACCATGGGTCTGTCGCTCGACTGGGCGCGCGAATTCGCGACCTGCGACCCCAGCTACTACAAGCATCAGCAGAAGATGTTTACCGACTTCCTCGCCGCCGGCCTGGTGGAGCGCAAGAAGTCGAAGGTGAACTGGGACCCGGTGGATCACACCGTGCTCGCCAATGAGCAGGTGATCGATGGCCGCGGCTGGCGCTCGGGCGCCGTGGTGGAGCAGCGCGAGCTGACCCAGTGGTTCTTCAAGATCACCAACTATTCGCAGGATCTGCTGGACGCGCTGGAGAAACTGGATCGCTGGCCGGACAAGGTCCGCCTGATGCAGCACAACTGGATCGGCCGTTCCGAAGGTTTGCGTTTCGCATTCGGCCTGAAGGGCGCACCGGCTGGCTTCGATACGCTGCCGGTGTTCACGACACGACCGGACACGATGTATGGCCCGACCTTCGCGGCCATTTCGCCGGATCATCCGCTGGCGAAGAAGCTGGCCGAGAGCGATCCGAAGATCGCGGCCTTCATCGACGCGTGCCACAAGCTCGGCACCTCGCAGGCCGAGATCGACACCGCGGAGAAGCTGGGTTTCGACACCGGCATCAAGGCGCTGCATCCTGCTGATTCAAAGTGGGAGCTGCCGCTCTACATCGCCAATTTCGTGCTGATGGATTACGGCACGGGCGCCGTGATCGGCTGTCCCGCCCATGACCAGCGCGACCTCGATTTCGCGCGCAAGTACAATATCGATGTGCTCGATGTGTTCGTGCCGGTCGGCAGCGACGAGCGCGTCGGCAACACCGCCTTCGTGCCGGCCAAGACCGACACCGTGCAATATATCCGCTGGGTCGGCGAACCCGGCGTGATGACCTGCGAAGAAGCGATGAAGAAGTCGCTGGCGATCTTCGAGAAGGACGGTTGGGGCAAGCGCGAAGTAAACTTCCGCCTGCGCGACTGGGGCATTTCGCGCCAGCGCTATTGGGGCTGCCCGATCCCGATCATCCATTGCGAAAAATGCGATGTGGTGCCGGTGCCGGCAAAGGACCTGCCGGTCGTGCTGCCGGAGGATGTCACCTTCGACAAGCCCGGCAATGCGCTCGACCATCACCCGACCTGGAAGCACGTGACCTGCCCGCAATGCGGCGGCAAGGCGCGGCGCGAGACCGACACGATGGATACGTTCGTCGATTCGTCCTGGTACTTCGCGCGCTTCACCGATCCGTGGAATGCCGATGCGCCGACCACGCCGGATGTCGCCAACCGCATGATGCCGGTCGATCAGTATATCGGCGGCGTCGAACATGCGATTTTGCATCTGCTGTACTCGCGCTTCTTCACCCGCGCGATGAAAGCGACCGGCCATGTGGCGATGGACGAGCCGTTTGCCGGCATGTTCACCCAGGGCATGGTGGTGCACGAGACCTACAAGAAGCAGGACGGCACATTTGCGTCGCCGGCCGAGATCAATATCACCGGCGACGGCACGACACGTTCGGCGACCTTGCTGACCGACAATTCCCCGGTGGAGATCGGCTCCATCGAGAAGATGTCGAAGTCGAAGCGCAACACCGTCGATCCCGACGACATCATCGGCACCTATGGCGCCGATACCGCACGCTGGTTCATGCTGTCGGACTCGCCGCCGGATCGCGACGTGATCTGGAGCGAGGAAGGCGTCAAGGGCGCGTCTCGTTTCGTCCAGCGCCTGTGGCGCATGGTCAATGATGCAGCCGCCCATGGCAAAAATGCACCGGCCGCCAAGCCGGCGCAGTTCAGCCCGGAAGCGCTGGCGGTTCGCAAGGCCGCCCATGGCGCGCTCGACAAAGTGTCCACCGGCGTCGAGAAGCTGCAGTTCAATGTCTGCCTGGCCTATATCCGCGAATTCGCCAATGCCTTCGGCGAAGCGCTGGCCAAGCCGGGCACCCCGGCGCCGGACATGTGCTGGGCGCTGAACGAGGCGGCGGTGATCCTGGTGCAGCTGTTCGCACCGATGATGCCGCATCTGGCGGAAGAATGCTGGACCGTGCTGGGCCAGCAGGGCCTGGTGTCCGAGGCGTCCTGGCCGGCGGTCGAGGCCGATCTGCTGGTTGAGGACTCGCTGACCCTGCCCGTCCAGGTCAACGGCAAGAAGCGCGGAGAAGTCACAGTTCCGCGCGAAGCGTCCAATTCGGAAATTGAGGCTGCCGCTCTGGCCCTCGATGCTGTAAAACAGGCGCTGGACGGCAAGCCGCCCAAGAAGATTATCGTGGTGCCGCAGAGGATCGTGAATGTTGTCGGCTAAGTTCCGAATCGCCGCCCGGCTGACCGCTGTCGTCGCCCTCGGCGCCCTCACGGCCGGCTGCTTCCAGCCGATGTATGCGGCCAAGACGGCCGACGGCTCGTCTGCACTGCGCGAAAAGCTTGCTTTGGTGGAAGTTCCGCCGCTCGATTATCCAAATGCGTCGCCGCAGGCCCGCCTGGGTATCGAGGTGCGCAACGCACTGATGTTCAAGATGTATGGCGCCGCCACCGGCGCGCCGCCGCTCTACACGCTGAAGATTCGCCTCAACCCGACCCGCAGCTCGCTGATGGTCGATCCGAATACGGCGCTGGCGACGTCGGAGAATTACGGCATCGACGCCACGTTCGGCCTGATCGAGATCGCCACCGGCAAGCAGGTCATGACCGGCTCGACCTTCAGCCGTGTCACCTATGACATCCCCGGCCAGCAGCAGCGCTTCGCCCGCACCCGCGCCGCCCGCGATGCCGAAAACCGTGCATCCGCCGAGATCGCGGACAATATCAACACGCGTCTGGCGTCATTCTTTTATAGCGGATCGTAACACCCGCGCACTCCGCCCTCATCCTGAGGAGCCCGCCTTTGGCGGGCGTCTCGAAGGATGGCCGCAAGCGCCGGCGCCAATCGGCTCATGGTTCGAGACGGCGCTTCGCGCCTCCTCACCATGAGGGACTGAGTTTGTTGAAGTCTAGGACATCACATTGGTCGCCCTCCGCGGAAAAGACATCGACCTCTTCCTGAGCCGGCCGGATTCCACCCGGCCGATCATCCTGCTCTACGGCCCCGACGCCGGCCTGGTGCGCGAACGCGCTGAGGCGCTGGTGAAATCCGCGGTCGATGACGTCAACGATCCGTTCTCGCTGGTGCGCATGGATGGCGACGACCTCGCTGCCGAACCGTCCCGGCTGGTCGAGGAGGCGATGACCATCCCGATGTTCGGCGGCCGCCGCGCCATTCGCGTGCGCGCCGGCTCGAAGAACTTTTCCAGCGGCGTCGATACGCTGAGCGAGATGGCGATCCGCGATTGCCGCATCGTGATCGAGGCCGGCGAGCTGCGACCGGAATCGCCGTTGCGAAAAGTGTGCGAGAAGGCGAAAACCGCGGTTGCCATCGCCTGCTATCCGGACACCGAGCGCGATCTGACCAAGCTGATCAATGACGAGCTGCAACTCGCCAACTTGCGGATGGCGCCTGACGCACGCGCGACCTTGATGTCGCTGCTCGGCGGCGATCGCCAGGCCTCGCGCAACGAGCTGCGAAAACTGATGCTGTATGCGCACGGCACCGGCGAAGTGACGCTTGATGATGTGATGGCCTGCGTGGCGGACGCGTCGGAGCTGAAGATCGACCCGATCGTGGACGGCGCCTTTGCCGGCAATCCGACGCTGGTGGAAACCGAATTCAACAAGGCGATGATCGCCGGCACCTATCCCGGCATGATCATGATGGCGGCACAGCGCCAGGCCGCAGCGCTGCATAAAGCAAGCCTGTTGGTGGAGGCCGGCACGCCGGCATCGGCGGCCGCCGAGAGCGGATTTCCGCGGCTGCATTTTTCGCGCAAGGGCGCGGTGGAAGCGGCGCTGCGGAATTTCACCGCAAGGCGGCTGGCGGCGATCATCGATCAGCTCGCGGTGGCTGCGCTCGATGTGCGCAAGCAAAACACCCTCGGCGCGGTGATCGCACAGAGGGCGTTGATGTCTATTGCCGTGAATGCGAGGCGGCGGGGTTAGCAGCACACTCCGCCCCTCATGGTGAGGAGCCCGCACTTGCGGGCGTCTCGAACCATGAGCTGGGACGCAATGGAGTTTGCGGCCATCCTTCGAGACGCCGCTACGCGGCTCCTCAGGATGAGGGGCGGAGTGTCGTTCGCTTGAGACCTTACGTATCCAGCCGCTTCAAGATCTCATCGAGCTGATCGAGATCGCTATACTTGATCATTACCGTGCCGCCGGGATCGCGGTGATCGACGCTCACTTTCAGCCCGAGCGCGTCACTCACCCGCTTCTCCAGCGCGATGGTGTCCGCATCCTTTGCGACCTTCGGCGCCGAACCAGCACGCGGCTTTTGCGGCGCGCGCTCCGGCACGCCTTCTTCATGGGCGAGCGCTTCGGTTTGGCGGACGTTCAAGCCTTCGGCGATCACGCGCTTCGCAGCAGCCGATGGATCGGGCAGCGAGATCAGCGCGCGAGCATGGCCGTTCGAGAGCTGGTTCGATGCGATCAGCGCCTGCACGTCATCCGGCAATTTGGTGAGGCGCATCATGTTGGCGACATGACTGCGGCTCTTGCCGACGATCTTTGCGATGTCGTCCTGGCTGTGTTTGTAGGTCTCGGCGAGCGCGTGATAGCCCTGCGCCTCTTCCATCGCATTGAGGTCTTCGCGCTGGATGTTTTCGATGATGGCGATTTCCATCGCCGCGGCATCGGTGACGTCCACCGGCACCACCGGCACTTCATGCAGACCGGCCAGCTGCGATGCGCGCCAGCGGCGCTCGCCGGCGATGATCTCGAAGCGATCATTGGTGCCCTTCACGGCGCGCACCACGATCGGCTGGATCACGCCATGCTGCTTGATCGAGGAGGCGAGCTCGGCCAATTCCGCTTCCGCGAAAGCGCGGCGCGGATTGCGCGGGTTCGGCTTGATGAATTCGATCGGCACCTTGCGCTGGCCACGCGCCGGCCGCTCGGTCTGCGCGGCCTCGCCGCCGACATCACCGATCAGACTTGCCAGACCGCGGCCCAACCGCGAACGCGCTTCATCGGCCATCGCCAATCCCCTTGAACTCATGGGTCACTCCAGAAACTAAAACTCGAAATCGTAGGATGGGTAGAGCGGAGACGCGGAGCGTCGGAGCGAAACCCATCAGTCCGTCGTTGCGGCAAATTCCGCCGATGGGTTTCGCTGCGCTCTACCCATCCTACGAAGATGCGCGCGCCTTACGCCGCATCCACTGGCGCCGCGCGAATATCGCGCTCGCGCTGGATCACTTCGGTGGCGAGGCGCAGATAGGCCTCTGAGCCCGCGCACTTCAAATCATAGACCAGCACCGGCTTGCCGTAGGACGGCGCTTCCGAGATGCGGACGTTACGCGGGATCATGGTGTCATAGACCTTGTTGCCCATGAATTCGCGGACGTCGGCAACGACCTGGTTCGACAGGTTGTTGCGGGCATCGAACATGGTCATGACGATGCCGTGGATGGTGAGGTTCGGATTCAGCGTCGAGCGCACCTGCTCCACCGTCTGCAGCAATTGCGACAGACCTTCGAGCGCGAAGAACTCACACTGCAGCGGCACGAGGATCGCATCCGACGCAGCCATCGCATTGACGGTGAGAAGGTTCAGCGACGGCGGGCAGTCGATCAGCACATAAGTGTAGTCCGAGCCCGGCGAGACATTGTTGTTCAACTCGCCGATCGCATCGCGCAGGCGGAAGGCGCGATCACGGGCGCCGCCGATTTCGAGTTCGAGGCCAGAGAGATCCATGGTCGAAGCCGCGATGTGCAGACGCGGCACTGCGGTGACCACGACGGCATCGCGCAGCGGGGCGTCGCCGGTCAGCACGTCATAGGTCGAACAGGCGCGATCGCGGCGATCGATGCCAAGGCCGGTGGACGCATTGCCCTGCGGATCGAGATCAACGATCAGCACACGCTCTCCGATGGCGGCGAGTGCGGTGCCGAGATTGATCGCCGTGGTGGTCTTGCCGACGCCGCCCTTCTGATTGGCCAGCGCCAGGATGCGCGGGTGGCCAGGGGTCGTCTTCGAGCTATCCTCTTGATATTCCTGATCAATTACGGTCATTTGCGTGGGCCATCATGGTATCTGCGGACGGGTCGCGCCGCTCGATCTTGTCCAGTTCGACGATCCAGCCTTGTCCGCCGGTGAGGCTCGCATGCAGGCGTGGGCTTATATTCCAACATTTAGTAGCTTCGGTCAATTCCGCGTCTACATCTTGACCCTTCAAAAACAGCGCCTTGTTGCTGCCGTTCATCAGGGGAGCCGCGAAACCGAGAATGATATCTAGCGACGCCACGGCGCGTGCGGTGATGCAATCGACGCGCTTTGGAAAACTATCCACATTATCCCCGATGTCCGCGAGATGGACTGAACCAGGGGCTTGCGTCACACGCAGTGCTTCGCGCAGGAACGCCGCCTTCTTGGCGTTGCGCTCGACCAGATGAACATGGCCACCGACATCGCCCATGGCACAAGCCAGCACCACGCCGGGGAAACCGCCGCCGCTGCCGAAGTCGAGCCAGATGCGCGCGTCGGGCGCGAGCTTCAGAAGCTGCAGTGAATCCGAGATATGGCGCGTCCAGAGATGCGGCAATGTCGCCGGCGAAATCAAATTGGTCTTGGCCTGCCATTGCAGCAGCAGCGCCACATAGCGATCAAGCCGCGCTTCTGTTTCATGTGAAACAGGCGTGAGGCGGAGCGCCGCGGCCTTGTCGCGATCGAGCGAAGGAGCGGGAGCGGATGGCTGGGATCGTTGCGCCATGGAATGCGATTTCGGTACGTTATGGAGGGAGGGATGCTTTCTCATACTCCGAGTCCATGACGGCGGCTATGAAAATGGAGCTGCTTGGAGATGTGTTGCGTCGATTGAGCCTAGACACCATCCTTCGAGACGCGACCTGCGGCCGCTCCTCAGGATGAGGGCGGAATGGGATGATGATCGGGAAAGAAATTGTCCCACACCCCGCCCTGCTGGTGAGAAGGCGGACTTGTCCCGCCGAAGCTCGAAGAGCGAAGGCGGAAGCGCCGTTTCGAATCATGGAGACGGGTATGACGACGTCAGACTATCAAGACGCCATCCGCCGCACCGGCATTCTCGATCTGCTGGCTCCCTTCGACCCGCACGTTGTCGGCACGCTACCGCTCGGCATCGCCCTGCCCGATAGCGATATCGACATCGTCTGCCATGCCGCGAATCCGGATGCACTCATCGAACCGATCTGGGCGGCGTTCAGCACGATCGAAGGCTTTGCGCTTTATCGATGGTCGGCCAAAGGCCGACCGCTGGTCGCGAAATTCGAGGCGGAGGGTTGGCCATTCGAGATTTTTGCCAGCAATCAGCCCGTGGCAGACCAACCGGGTTTCCAGCATTTCAAAGTCGAGCAGCGACTGCTCGATCTCGGCGGCTTCGCCCTCCGGGATCAAATTATGGCCCTGCGGATACAGGGCATGAAAACCGAACCAGCATTTGCAACTGTGCTCGGGCTCGATGGTAATCCCTATGCGGCGCTCAGTGCCTTGTATGACCGGTCCGACCAGGATCTGATGGACATCATCGCGACGATACCCGACCTGTAGGGCGCTCAGATGGCCAATGCATCCATGCTTCGCGAACTGGCGCTTGCCATGGACGGCGTCTCCGCCGCTCCGCACTTCGATCGGACAGCCTTCAAGGTCAAACGGATCTTTGTGACCCTGGCGGCTGACGGGCTAACTGCGAACTTCAAGCTGACGCCCGACGAACAGGCTCTGAAATGCACGGTCATGCCGGAGGCATTTTTGCCGGTCGCAAACGCTTGGGGACAGCAAGGCTGGACCGTCGGTGTGCTGGCGAAAATGAAGAAGGATGAACTGGCAGCAGCGCTGGAGATGGCGTGGCGACATGCGCTGCCTAAGCCGAAGAAGTCGAAGTCATAGCTTGTTTCACATGAAACAAATTCGGAGCGGTAGGATGGGTTGAGCGGAGCGATACCCATCACAGCAGGCACCGGAGTATGTGGTGATGGGTATCGCTCCGGGGCTTCGCACCTTCGCTCAACCCATCCTAGGACCATATCTCTGTTTCACGTGAAACGGCTTAAGCGACGCTGCTCGCCGCCGTCTTGCGGGCTTCTCGGCGCAGATAGGCGGTCAGGATCGCCAGAGCGGCGGGCGTGACCCCATCCAGACGCCCCGCCTGCCCCACTGTCCGGGGCGAAGCGGCCTTGAGCTTGGCGCGGGCCTCATTCGAGAGCCCGGGAACAACATCATAATCAATATCGGTCAGCAGCAGACCTTCGTCGCGGCGGAAGGACTCCACATCGGCGGTCTGGCGCTTGAGATAGACATCATATTTGGCGTCGATCTCGATATGGGTGCCGATGGCAGGGTCAATGGCCGACAATTCGGGCCAGATCCGGGTCACCGTGGCCCATTCACTCTCTGGATAGGACAACAGATCGAATGCCGTGCGGCGCTGACCATCGTGATTGAGGGACAGACCGTGCTTCGCCGCGCCATTCGGGGTGATCGAAAGCGACTTGGCGAGCGCCTTGCCGGCGGCAAGGGCATCCATCTTCGCCCTATGGCGCGCGATCCGGGCGCTACCGACACAGCCAAGGGCAATCCCCTTGTTGGTCAGGCGCTGATCGGCATTGTCGGCACGGAGAGTCAGGCGATATTCGGCCCGGGATGTGAACATCCGATAGGGTTCGGAGATGCCACGGGTCACGAGATCGTCGATCATCACGCCGAGATAGCCATCGGCACGGTCAAAAACCGCCGGCGCGGAGCCGGAAGCAGCCAGCGCAGCGTTCAGGCCGGCGACCAGACCCTGGGCAGCAGCCTCTTCATAGCCCGTGGTGCCATTGATCTGCCCTGCCATGAACAGGCCCGGCATCCGCTTGGCCTGCAGGGTCGGTTCGAGTTCGCGCGGATCGACATGGTCATATTCGATGGCATAGCCGGGCTTGATCATCCGGACCCGCTCGAGGCCCGGGATCGAAGCCAGGATCGGGGCCTGAACCTCCTCGGGGAGCGAGGTAGAGATACCATTCGGGTAGACGGTGTCGTCGTCGAGGCCTTCGGGCTCCAGGAAGATCTGGTGGCCGTCGCGATCGCCGAAACGGACGATCTTGTCTTCGATGGACGGGCAATAGCGTGGGCCCGAGCTTTTGATCTGGCCGGAATACATCGGCGAGCGATGCACATTGGCGCGGATCACATCATGGGTGGCCGGCGTAGTGCGGGTGATGCCGCATTCGATCTGGGGCGTGGTGATGCGGTCGGTCATCACCGAGAACGGCTCCGGCGGATCATCCGCCGCCTGCATCTCGACGGCTGACCAGTCGATGGTCTTGCCATCAAGGCGCGGTGGGGTGCCGGTCTTGAGGCGGCCGAGGGTGAAACCGATCCGCTCAAAGGCCCTAGACAGGCCGAGCGCCGGGGCTTCATCGATCCGGCCGGCTGGCCAGTTCTTTTCACCGAGATGGATTAGGCCACGGAGGAATGTGCCGGTGGTGATGACCACAGCGCCAGCAGACAATTCGCGGCCGTCGGCCAAGCGGATGCCGGTGATCCGGCCGTTGGCCGTGAGGAGATCGTCGGCCTCCCCTTCGATCACGCTGAGATTTTCGGTGGCCGTAATCGCGGCCTGCATCGCGGCGGCGTAGAGCTTGCGATCAGCCTGGGTACGCGGCCCGCGGACGGCCGGACCCTTCTTGCGATTGAGCATGCGAAACTGGATGCCGCCGGCATCGGCGACGCGGCCCATCAATCCGTCGAGCGCATCGACCTCGCGGACGAGATGGCCCTTGCCAAGGCCCCCGATGGCCGGGTTGCAGGACATGGCGCCGATGGTGGCGAAGCGGTGGGTGACCAGCGCAGTGCGCGCGCCCATGCGGGCCGCCGCAGCCGCGGCCTCACAGCCGGCGTGTCCACCACCGATGACGATGACATCGAACTTGTTCTGCATGGGCGCAGCTTCTAGCGCGCCTGTGGACAAGATTGAAGGGGAGATTTCGGGAGGGGTGTTTCACGTGAAACGGAATGAAGGAAATTAGTTCGTCAGTGTTTCACGTGAAACATCCATAAGCGCCGCCGCCGTAGGGTGGGTTGAGCAGAGCGAAAACCCACGCGGTTCCAACCGTGTGGCTAGCTCCGCTGATGGGTTACGCTCCAGCGCTTCGCGCCTCCGCTAACCCATCCTACGGATCGAATTTTTAATATAGGAATAATTACTTACCTATGCAAAAATCCCTAAATATGCTGTCGAGCACATCTTCCACATCCACACGTCCGAGCAGCCGCCCCAGCTGATGCGCAGCAGCACGTAGATCTTCGGCAACGAGTTCATCGCCATGCTGCGCGGATGTTGCGGCATGTTGCAACAATTCCGCTGTCCGGCGGAGCAGATCACGCTGACGATCCCTGGTGATGAAGCTGGCTTCGCTTTGCCCGAAATATCGAGATGCAAATTCGACAAGCGCCGACATCAGCGCGCTCATCCCATCACCACGTTCGGCAGAGATCGTCAGCATCGCATCGCCCGACGCCGCAACACTCACATCGGTCTTCGTGCTGATGATCCAGACCGGTGCATCGCTAGCGGTCAACCAGCCTTCCGGCCGCGCGGCATCCATTGAATCGACGAGCCACAAAACGAGATCCGCTTCGCCGGCCCGGGCGCGCGCACGGCGAACGCCCTCTTCTTCCACCGGATCGATCGTCTCGCGAATGCCGGCGGTGTCGATCACCGTCACCGGATAACCATCGAGATCGAGCTGCACTTCGATGACGTCGCGTGTCGTGCCCGCATGCGGCGAGACGATCGCGACGTCGCGACGGGCGAGCTGATTCATCAGCGTGGACTTGCCGACATTGGGCTGGCCGGCGATGGCCACGACGAGGCCATCGCGCAAGCGCTCACTGCGGCCTTGCGCCGACAGCACCTGCTCGATTTCGCGACGAAGCGTCTCGGCCCTTTCCAGCGCGGGCGCCATCAGTTCGGCGGAGACATCGCCTTCGTCGGAAAAGTCGATGCCGACCTCGACCAGCGCCAGAGCCTCGATGATCTGCTGGCGCCAGTTGCGGGCCTTGTCGCCGAGCAGACCTTTCAGCTGGCGCAGCGCCTGTCTGCGCTGGCGGTCGGTGTCGGCGTGGATGAGATCGTCGAGGCCTTCGGCTTCGGTGAGATCCAGCTTTCCGTTTTCAAAACTGCGGCGCGTGAATTCGCCGGACTCGGCGGGGCGCAGTCCATCGATGGCGGCGAGCGCTTCGAACAGCGACGCGAGAACGGCGCGGCCGCCGTGGATGTGGAATTCAGCGGTGTCCTCGCCGGTGGCGCTGGCGGGCGCGGGAAACCAGAGCACCACGGCATCGTCGATGGGTCCGAGCCTGTTATCGGCGAGCAGCACATGCGTGGCCATGCGCGGTGTCGGGATTTTCTTCGCCAGCTGTTCGAGCGCAAAGCCGGCGTGCGGACCGGACACCCGCACGATGGCGATCGCGGTCGGGGGGCGGCCGGAGGAGAGAGCGTAAATGGTCTGATCGCGCGGATGCATCGCCTATTTGACGGTGGCGGGGGTGAGGTGCAACGGGATTCTTGCTCCAGCCCTCATGGTGAGGAGGCGCGAAGCGCCGTCTCGAACCATGAGTTGGCCAGGCTCCGGCGCTTGCAGCCATCCTTCGAGACGCGCGCGTTGCGCGCTCCTCAGGATGAGGGTTGGAGTGTGAGGCTTCAAAAGAAAAAAGGCCGCGCCTTGCGGCACGGCCTCTTCTCATTCGTCGCTCGCTTCGACTTACGTATTCATCGAATCGAAGAATTCCGAATTGCTCTTCGTGTTGCGGAGCTTGTCGAGCAGGAAGTCGATGGCGTCCATGGTGCCCATCGGATTGAGGATGCGGCGGAGCACATACATCTTCTTGAGCACCTGCGGATCGGTGATGAGCTCTTCCTTGCGCGTGCCCGAACGTGAAATGTCGATCGCTGGGAAGGTGCGCTTGTCCGAGACCTTGCGGTCCAGGATGAGTTCCGAGTTACCGGTGCCCTTGAATTCTTCGAAGATCACTTCGTCCATGCGGCTGCCAGTATCGACCAGCGCGGTGGCGATGATGGTGAGCGAGCCACCCTCTTCCACGTTTCGCGCGGCACCGAAGAACCGCTTCGGACGCTGCAGCGCATTGGCGTCGACACCGCCGGTCAGCACCTTACCCGAGGACGGCACCACGGTGTTGTAAGCGCGGCCGAGGCGGGTGATGGAATCCAGCAGGATGACCACGTCGCGGCCATGCTCGACCAGGCGCTTCGCCTTTTCGATCACCATTTCGGCGACCTGGACGTGGCGGGTGGCCGGTTCGTCGAAGGTCGAGGATACGACCTCGCCCTTCACCGAGCGCTGCATGTCGGTGACTTCTTCCGGACGTTCGTCGATCAGAAGAACGATCAGGTAGCATTCCGGATGGTTGGCGGTGATCGAATGCGCGATATTCTGCATCAGCACGGTTTTACCCGTGCGCGGCGGTGCCACGATCAAAGCGCGCTGGCCCTTGCCGATCGGCGCCACGATGTCGATGACGCGGGGCGACAGATCCTTGCGGGTCGGGTCTTCCAGTTCGAGGCGGAAGCGCTCGTTCGGAAACAGCGGCGTCAGGTTGTCGAAATTGACCTTGTGCTTGGACTTCTCGGGATCCTCGAAGTTCAGCGTGTTGACCTTCAGCAGCGCGAAATAGCGTTCGCCTTCCTTCGGGCTGCGGATATGGCCTTCGACGGTATCGCCGGTGCGCAGGCCGAAACGGCGGATCTGCGAGGGCGAGACATAGATGTCGTCCGGGCCGGGCAGGTAATTGGCGTCCGACGAACGGAGGAAGCCAAAGCCGTCAGAGAGAACCTCGACGACGCCTTCGCCGATGATGTCGGTTTCCTGCAAGGCCAGCTGCTTGAGGCAGGCGAACATCAGTTCCTGCTTGCGCATCGTGCTGGCATTTTCGACCCCCAGCTCTTCCGCAAACGAGACGAGCTCGGCTGGCGTCTTGGCCTTGAGGTCTTGAAGTTTCATTTCCCGCATTGGGGGTGGTCCTGTGGAAGATCGGAGGGGGGTGTGCAAGCTGCTGGAGAAGGTGCGGACGCTCAAAAGTGTCACGAAAGTCCGCAGGTCTCCGGCAGAGAACTCTTGAGCGATGAAGGTGCTGAAGAGACTTCAAGCCTGATGTGGCGGCCGGCTGAATTCAAAGAAGAGAATTCAATATGCCGGGTCGAACCGCATCGCCTGCGTCGGGTGGGAGAAGCGCAACATATGAGACATCCGCTCAACGCGCAAGATCGCCGGAAGTGCCGTGATGGCCAAAATTGTCGTCAGAACGGCTTCACCACCACAAGGATCACGATCAGGATCATCAAGACAGTTGGTACTTCATTGATAATCTTATAGAATTTGGCACTTCGGGTGTTGCGGTCCAGGGCGAAGTCGCGCACGCGGCTGGTCAGGAAGCCATGAACACCGGACATGACGAGCACCAGGAAGAGTTTTGCGTGAAACCAGCCCGACGTGAACCAGCCGGCTGACCAGGCGAGGTAAAGCCCGAGGATCCAGGTCGCGATCATCGCAGGATTGATGATCGCCTTGAGCAGCCGGCGTTCCATCACCTTGAACGTCTCGGATTGCTTCGATCCGATCTCAGCATCGCAGTGGTAGACGAACAATCGGGGCAGATAGAGCATACCCGCCATCCAGGAGATGACGGCGATGATGTGCAGAGCTTTCGCCCATTCATACATTGCTAAGCCTTGCCCTCTATCAAGGTGCCACGGTCTCGATGGGGAACATCTGCCCGGCACCGCGGTTGCTCTGCAAGAGCGGTTATCCGTGCTCTATCCGCACGCACCCCCTTCCCTCAATCTATTATTAGATTCTTAAGGTTTGAGTCTTCTTGACCGTGGATTTGGCGGACACAATGTCGTCCCCGTGTCATCCCATGCTTGTGCACACCGCGATCTGAATCTTCTGCGAGTCCTCTTGCGATCGACAAAGACAGATGGCGCAGGGCTTTGCGGCCCATTCAGGCGGGATTCCGGAGAGACAAATCCACATAACCCCATTATCATTGTGAGCGTCGCCAAACGGTGTCCCCGCAGGCAGGCCTGTGAAGAAGAATCCGGGTTATCCCGGCCGTCTCGCCATCGCCGCCGATTCCGCTGAAAAGCTCCACAGCGATCCACAGAACACACAGGGTTATGGTGCATACCACCGGCAGCTTCTTTCACCTTCATCTCGTCTCCGACTCCACCGGCGAGACACTGATTACCGTCGCCCGCGCGGTGGCCGCCCAATATTCCAATGTGACCCCGGTCGAGCACGTCTATCCGCTGGTGCGCAGCCAGAAGCAGCTCGATCGTGTGCTGACGGAAATCGAGGAAGCGCCAGGCATCGTGCTGTTCACGCTGCTGGAGAAGGATCTGGTCGAGCGGCTGGAAGCCAAGTGCCAGGAGATCAATTCGCCGAGCCTGTCGATCATCGGTCCGGTGATGCAGCTGTTCCAGAATTATCTTGGCGCCTCCACCTCCGGGCGGGTCGGCGCGCAGCACGTGCTCAATGCGGAATATTTCAAGCGGATCGACGCGCTGAATTATTCCATGATGCATGATGACGGACAGCATACCGACGGGCTTGAAGAGGCCGATGTCGTTCTCGTCGGCGTGTCGCGCACGTCGAAAACGCCAACCTCCATTTATCTGGCGAATCGCGGTGTCCGCACCGCCAATGTGCCCCTCGTCCCCGGAATCCCTATTCCGAAGCAGCTCGAGACCTTGAAGAAGCCACTCGTGGTCTCGCTGCATGCGACGCCGGAACGACTGATCCAGATCCGGCAGAATCGCTTGCTGTCGATCGGTAGCGATACGGCCAACGACGATTATATCGACAAGCAGGCGGTGACCGATGAGGTCACCTATGCGCGCAAGCTCAGCGCCAAATATGGCTGGGCCTTGCTGGAAGTGACGCGCCGCTCGATCGAGGAGACGGCTGCGGCGATCATGAAATTGCTGGCGGACCGCCAGCGGCAACGGATGCAGGAATGACCATCTGGCGCGGCGAGGAGCCGCTGATTCTGGCGTCGCAAAGTGCGGCGCGACGCATGCTTTTGAGCAATGCCGGACTGACATTCGATGCCGCTCCGGCAGATATCGACGAACGCGCGATTCAGCAGAAGTCCGGTCTCACGGCTCCGGGCGATGTCGCGGCTTTGCTGTCCGAGCAAAAGGCGGCCTTCGTCTCGCTGCGGCATCCCGGCCGCTATGTGGTTGGTGCGGATCAGACGCTGTCGGTCGGCGATCGTCTGTTCAACAAGCCGGCCGGCCGCGAGCAGGCGGCGCAGCAATTGCGGGATCTCTCTGGCAAGACGCATGAGCTTCATTCGGCCATCGCGGTCGCCTGCGATGGCGCGACGATTTTCTCCCATGTCTCGGTGGCGCATATGACCATGCGCCAACTCGACGATGCCGCCATCGATGCCTATCTGGATGCCGCCGGCGACAAGGTAACCACCAGCGTCGGCGCCTATCAGCTCGAAGGCCTGGGCGTGCATCTGTTCGAACTGATCGAGGGCGATCACTTCACCATCCTCGGACTGCCGCTGTTGCCGCTTTTGAAATTCTTGCGCGGCGAAGGCATGATCGGGATTTGAATAAGAAACCATCAGCCGTCATTGCGAGCGAAGCGAAGCAATCCAGCAGCCAATTAAAGAAAGAACTGGATTGCTTCGTCGCTCCGCTCCTCGCAATGACGGAGATAAACGAGGGAAGTGAATGCGCGTCTTGGGGCTGACCGGCTCGATCGGCATGGGGAAATCGACCACCGCAAAATTGTTCGTGGAAGCCGGCGTGCCCGTCTATGACGCCGATGCCACCGTGCACATGGTCTACGAGAATGAGGCGGTGCCGCTGATCGAGGCGGCATTTCCCGGCACCACCGCGGATGGCAAGGTCGATCGCACGAAATTGTCGCCATTGGTGGTGCACGATGCGGACGCGATGAAGAAGCTCGAAAGCATCGTGCATCCCCTCCTCGCCAGGCACCACAAGAAATTCCTCGACGACGCCGAAGCGTCGGGCGTGCCGATCGCCGTCGTCGATGTTCCCTTGCTGTTCGAAACCGGCGGCGACAAGCGCGTCGATGGCATCGTCGTCGTGTCCACCGATGCCAAGACGCAACGCGAACGGATTCTCGCCCGCGACGGCATGACGGAAGAAAAGCTCGACGCCATTCTTGCGCGACAGCTTCCCGATGCCGAAAAGCGCAAACGGGCCGACTTTGTCGTGGACACATCACACGGGATCGAGCCTGTGCGTGCCCGGATCGCTGAAATTCTGACCGAGGCTGTTAAACTGCCGCGACGCCGCCCTTGATTTGCTGAGCTGAGAAGACCGATGCGCGAAATCGTCATGGATACGGAAACCACCGGCCTCGATCCGCTACGCGGCGATCGGCTGGTGGAAATCGGCTGTCTCGAAATCTTCAACCGGATGCCGACCGGCCAGACCTTCCACGTCTATGTCAATCCCGAGCGCGACATGCCGAAGGAAGCATTCGACGTTCACGGCCTGTCGGCCGAGTTTCTCTCCACCAAGCCGCTATTCCATGAAGTGGCCGATGACTTCATCGCCTTCATCGGTGACTCGCCGCTGGTGATGCATAACGGCTCGTTCGATCTCGGCTTCATCAATATGGAGCTCGATCGCATCAAGCGTCCGGCCGTGCCGCGCGATCGCCTGGTCGATACGCTGCTGCTGGCGCGGCGCAAACATCCGGGCGTGTCGAACCGGCTCGACGATCTCTGCGCCCGCTATTCGATCGACAGTTCCCGCCGCACCAAGCATGGCGCGCTGCTCGACTCCGAGCTGCTGGCCGAAGTCTATATCGATCTCGTCGGCGCGCGGCAGTCGTCGCTGATCCTGGCGGATGATGCGCCGATCATGGTGCGCGGAAGTGTGGGGGACACGCCGCGCCGCCAGCGCGACATCGCGTTGACGCCGCGCGTGACGGAGGAAGACCGCACCGTGCATCGCGCTTTTGTGGGCACGTTGGGTGACAAGCAGATCTGGTCGGAATTCTGGGGTGAGCCGGACAAGGCGGCTTCTTGATCGTAGGGTGGGCAAAGCGAAGCGTGCCCACCACCATTTGCAATGCATGTAGATGGTGGGCACGGCGCAAGGGCGCCTTTGCCCACCCTACAGATCGCGCTTAATCCGCCTGGCCGGCTTCGGCCTGCTGGCGTTCCAGGTTCTGGCGATACAGGCCGACGAAATCCACCGGATCCAGCATCAAGGGCGGGAAGCCGCCGTCGCGGACAGCGGTGGCGACGATCTCGCGGGCGAACGGGAACAGCAAACGCGGGCACTCGATCATGATCAGCGGGTGCAGGTTTTCCTGCGGCACGTTGACGATGCGGAATACGCCGGCATAGGCCAGTTCGAACGAGAACAGCACCGAGCCATTGGCGTCGGCCTTGCCCTCGATGGACAGCGTCACTTCATATTCGGTGTCCGACAGATTATTCGCGCCGACATTGATCTGGATATTGATGTTCGGCTGCTTGTCCTGCGGCGCGAGCGAGCCCGGCGCGTTCGGGTTCTCGAAGGACAGATCCTTGGTGTATTGGGCCAGCACGTTGAGCTGGGGGGGAGCCGCCTCGGGAGCGTTGCCGTTGCCATTTGCCATGTCGAAAATCTCCTGAAGCGCCGCCGGGCGGCTTTGCCGATTCGCCGCGAAAAGCCGCGTCAGGCGGCCCCTCTGTGCGGCGAGTGGCTATCATATGCCTGCGGCATCCGACAAGGACGGCAGCGTCCGATTGTACTCGGCCAATGGCCGAGAATGGCTCCAGATTTCCCCGCCGATTCGTGCTAAGCGGCTGATATGCCGCGGCTTCCACGCATTCTGCATGGCGGTAGCAGAGAACTTGTCGGCCCGTCCGGCGTTATCGCTCACCGAAGCGGGGCCGCTTTGCCGCAGGTCCCCCGGGTTGCATGCCATTGGCTGGACTCGGTTTCATGTCTAGATGAGATCGTGCCGCCAATGATGTATCGTGTTCCGCGGCATCTTCTTCCCGGACCCCAAAACCCGGCACCGACAGAAAGCGACCGACGTGGACATTTACACCATCATCTTCCTGGCACTGGCGGTCTTCATCTTCCTGCGCCTGCGCAATGTGCTCGGACAGCGAACGGGTGAGGAACGTCCGCCATTCGACCGGACCGCTGCCCGCGAGTCGCTGCCGCAGGACGGCAATGTCGTGTCCATGCCGGGCAGCCCGATCGATCAGACCCAGCCCGCTCCCGCTGCTGAAATCTCGCCCGCCGAGCGCTGGAAGGGCATCGCCGAGCCCGGCACGCCGCTGGCCGCCGGCCTCGATGCCATGGTCGAGCAGGATTCGTCCTTCGATGCGCGCCACTTCCTGACCGGCGCCAAGAGCGCCTATGAGATGATCGTGCTCGCTTTCGCCAATGGCGATCGTCGTGCGTTGAAGGATTTGCTCTCCACCGAGGTGTTCGACAGCTTCGATGCCGCCATCAAGGATCGCGAGACCAACGAGCTGAAGACCGAGACGCGCTTCGTCTCCATCGACAAGGCGGAGATCGTCGGCGCTGAAGTGCGCGATCGCACGGCGCAGCTCACCATTCGTTTCGTGTCGCAGATGATTTCGGCGACGCGCGACAAGGCCGGCAATGTCGTGGACGGCAATGCCGAGAGCGTGACTGATATTACTGACGTCTGGACCTTTGCCCGCGATCTTTCCTCGCGCGATCCGAACTGGAAGCTGGTTGGCACCGGCGCCGGTCAGTAAGTCCCGACGACACGCGGCGCTTGCCGCGTGTGCCTCGGCATGCGTCGTCACTTTGCTGGCGGGCGCCGCGGATGCGCGTGGACTGAACCACAAATATAAAAGCCGCGGACATTCCGAGGCTTATGTCCCGCGCTACAATCCGGTCCGCGAATTCCCTTTCGAGTTTCCCGGCAGCCAATATATGCCGGTTGCATGGTCGGAGATTTCCGGCTGGCGCGATGACGATCCGCGCGACGCCTTCGCTGCATTCCAGGCGAGCTGCCGGCCGATCGCAGCCCAGCGTAGGCCATCGACGGATTCCAAGACACTTGGCGATTCCCTGCGCGATGCCTGTTCTGCCGCAAAATCGGCAGATGTGAGCGACGCCGCCAAGGCGCGCGCATTCTTTGAGACGAATTTCCGGCCGCTGCGCATTTCGCGGCTCGGCGAGCCCGAAGGTTTCGTCACTGGCTACTATGAGCCGATCGTCGATGGCTCCAAGACGAAGACAGATGTCTATACGGTGCCGGTCTATCGTCGGCCGTCGAACCTGTTCGTGCGCGGCTACAATCAAGCGTCACCGAGCTTGCCCAATAGTGGTGACGTGTTTCGCAAGATCGGCCGCCGCAAGCTTGTCCCTTATTACGATCGTGCGCAAATCGAGGACGGCGCCATCGCCGGCCGCGGGCTGGAGATTGCCTGGCTGAAGAGCCAGACGGATCTCTTGTTCTCGCAGATCCAGGGCTCGGCACGTGTGCGCATGGAAGACGGCAGCTTCATCCGTATCAACTATGATTCCCACAACGGCTATCGCTACACGCCGGTGGGGCGCGTGCTGATCGATCGCGGCATCATTCCGCGCGAACAGATGTCGATGCAGCGCATCCGGCAATATTTTGAGGAAAATCCCGAAGCCGCCAATGAGGTGCGCCGGCAGAACAAGGCTTTTGTCTTCTTCCGCGAGGTTCAGCTGTCGGAGAAGGACGAGGCGGTGGGTGCGCAGGGCGTGCCGTTGACGCCCTGGCGGTCCATCGCTGTCGATAAGGGGCTGCATGTCTATGGCACGCCGTTCTTCGTCGAAGGCGAGTTGCCGATCGAGACGGAGATATCGAAGACGCCGTTTCGCCGATTGATGGTGGCCCAGGATACGGGCTCGGCGATCATCGGCCCGGCCCGCGCCGATCTGTATTTCGGCGCCGGCACCGAGATGGGCCGCATCGCCGGCCGCATCAAGCATCCCGCGAAATTCGTGATGCTGGTACCGAAGAGCCTCGATCCCTCCACGCGCGGCCACAACATGCCGCTGCCCGATGCAAGGCCGTCGGCGAAGATCGCAAAACTGTTTCCGCAGTCACCGGCAAGCGAACCAGCAAAGATCGAGCCGGCAAAGACCGATGTCGCAAAGGCGGAGCCGCCGAAGGTCGAGGCGGCCAAGCCTGAGCCGGTAAAGCCTGAGCCGGTAAAGCCGGAACTCGCGAAAGCCGAAGCTGCAAAACCAGAAGCGGCGAAGGCGCCCACGGTGGTGCCCGAAAAACCGGTGCCTGCCAAAGCCGAGCCTGTGACAGAGGCCAAACCGACGGCCACCTCCGTGCCGCTGCCAGCACCGAAGCCGGCCGAGATTGCGGCGCTTGCCGTCCCGGCTGCCGCCGCAGCGGCGGCGATTCCAATGCCGGAGGCGCGGCCGCCATCGGCGCCACAGCTTGCAAAGAACGCTCCGCCGGAGGCGAAACAGGAAGCCAAGCCGCGCCGGGCCACGTATAAGCGTCGTGTCCATCGCCGCGCGCCGGCGCAGCCGCCGTCGTCGTTCTTCCGCTTTCCCTGGCAATGAAACGCTCGCGTCCGCCACAGATCATCGATCCACCCCGCCGCCGTCATCGTCCTTTGAGCGAGGATGAACGCGCGTTGTGGGAAGGTGTCGCGAAGCAGGTCAAACCGCTGCGCAAGCGGACGCGGATTATCAAGCCGGATCCGGTGGCGATCGAGGCCTCGCCACCGCCGGCTTTGCCGATGTCGCGCAAGATCATCGAAGCGCCGCCGGCGAAAGCTGTGAAACACGTCGCTCCGACCATGCCGCCATTGACGGTGCTCGGTCGCCGCGAGCGCTCGCAGCTCTCACGCGGCCGCAGGGAGATCGATGCACGGCTCGACCTGCACGGCATGACGCAGGAGCGCGCCCATCGCGCGCTCGCGACGTTCCTGCAGCGTGCGAGCTATGACGGCATGTCGTTCGTGCTGATCATCACCGGCAAGGGCCGCACGGGCAGCCTGGAATCCGAACGCGGCATCCTGCGGCGGCAAGTGCCGATCTGGCTGGGCTTGCCGGAATTTCGTGCGCTCGTGGTGGGTTTCGAGGAAGCGCATATCGGGCACGGTGGTGCCGGCGCGCTGTATGTCAGGGTGCGGCGGGCAAGGTAGTCAAGCCTCACACTCTGCCCTCATGGTGAGGAGCGCGCCCGTTGGCGCGCGTCTCGAACCATGAATGGAGCGCTCCACCATCCTTCGAGACGTGGTCGAAGGCGACCGCTCCTCAGGATGAGGGGGGTGTATAGCTATTAAAGAATAAACCGGCTCAGATCCGTATTCTTCGACAGATCCCCGACACGCTTCTGCACATAGTCCGCATCGATGCGGATGGTTTCGCCGTGCTTGTCCGGCGCGGTGAAGGAGATCTCGTCCAGCACGCGCTCCATCACCGTCTGCAGACGCCGCGCACCGATATTCTCGACGGTGGAGTTCACCGCAACGGCCACGTCCGCCAGCGCGTCGATGGCGTCGTCGGAAAATTCCAGCGTCACGCCTTCGGTCTGCAGCAGCGCCACATACTGCTTGATCAATGACGCTTCCGGCTCGGTGAGGATGCGCCGCATGTTGTCGCGCGTCAGTGCATCGAGTTCGACACGGATTGGCAGGCGGCCCTGCAATTCCGGCAGCAGGTCGCTCGGCTTGGCGATGTGGAATGCGCCGGATGCGATGAACAGGATGTGCTCGGTCTTCACCGCGCCATGCTTGGTCGAGACCGTGGTGCCTTCGATCAGCGGCAAGAGATCGCGCTGCACGCCTTCGCGCGACACCTCGCCACCGCTGCGCCCGTCGCGGACGCAGATCTTGTCGATCTCGTCGAGGAACACGATGCCGTTGTTCTCGACCACCGAGATCGCTTCCTGCACCACCTGGTCGTTGTCGAGCAGCTTGTCGGCTTCCTCGCTCACCAGCGGCTCATGCGCATCCTCGACCCTGAGCCGGCGCGTCTTGGTGCCCTTGCCCATCTTGCCAAAGATATCGCCGAGCGAGATCGCGCCCATCTGCGCGCCGGGCATGCCGGGGATCTCGAACATCGACGGACCACTGCCGGATGACGACACCTCGATCTCGATTTCCTTGTCGTTGAGTTCGCCATTGCGCAGCTTCTTGCGGAACGACTCCTTGGTCGCCGCACTCGCATTGGCGCCGACCAGCGCATCCACCACGCGATCCTCGGCGGCGAGCTGGGCGCGCGCCTGCACATCCTTGCGCTTGCGTTCGCGGGTCTGCGCGATGCCGACCTCGAGGAGATCGCGGATGATCTGCTCGACATCGCGGCCGACATAGCCGACCTCGGTGAATTTCGTCGCTTCCACCTTCAGGAACGGCGCGCCCGCGAGTTTTGCGAGGCGGCGCGCGATCTCGGTCTTGCCGACGCCGGTGGGCCCGATCATCAGGATGTTCTTCGGCAGCACCTCTTCACGCAGCAGGCCGGTGAGTTGCAGCCGGCGCCAGCGATTGCGCAGCGCGATCGAGACGGCGCGCTTGGCGTCGTGCTGGCCGACGATGAAGCGGTCGAGTTCGGAAACGATTTCGCGGGGGGAGAAGTCGGTCATTTGTGTCGTACCATCAAAGTAGCGGGACCGTCGGGGGTCTCGATGATCTTGTCGAAGTGAAAGCCGGCTTTTTCATAGGCGCGAATCGCGCGCGCGTTGTCCGGGCGGGGATCCAGCACCACACGGGGAACGCCGCGGGTGAAAAGCGTATCGGTGAACTGACGGACGAAAGCCGAGCCGTGGCCGCGGCCGATCATGTCGGCTTTTCCGATGATCTGGTCCAGACCGCGGGTGCCATCGGGCTGCGGGCCGAAGCAGACGTTCCAGTCGCTCATCCGGTAGCACTGCAGATAGGCGAAAGGCTCACCCCCGTGTTCGACGATGAATTGCGCGGTGTCGGGATGGTCGAGATCGCCGCTGACGAATTCAAAATCCTCTGCATCGTGCCACCATTCCGCGACATGAGGCTCGGCGAGCCACTGCCGGAGCAGCGGCAGGTCGTCGGGCGTCATCGATCGGATCTGGTAGTTTTGCATCGATCAGCCGACATCCAGCGATTCGATCGTCAGATTGCGGTTGGTGTAGACGCAGATGTCCGCGGCGATATCCAGCGACTTGCGGACGATGCTTTCGGCGTCCTGGTCGGTGGTGTCGGCCAATGCACGAGCCGCGGCCAGCGCATAGTTGCCGCCGGAACCGATCGCCATTACGCCGGCTTCGGGCTCCAGCACGTCGCCGGTGCCGGTGAGGACCAGCGAAACCGACTTGTCGGCCACGATCATCATGGCTTCGAGCCGGCGGAGATATCGGTCGGTACGCCAGTCCTTCGCCAGTTCGACGGCGGCGCGGGTCAGCTGGCCGGGATACTGCTCCAGCTTGGCTTCCAGCCGCTCGAACAAAGTGAAGGCGTCGGCGGTGGCGCCGGCAAAGCCGCCGATCACGTCGCCCTTGCCCAGTTTGCGGACCTTTTTTGCATTGGACTTGATCACGGTCTGGCCGATCGAGACCTGCCCGTCGCCGCCGACCACGACTTTTCCGTTTTTGCGAACGGTCAGAATGGTGGTGCCGTGCCAGATCAGGGACGATGCGTCACCGGACGCAGAAGAATGGGTGCTCATGGGTATCCTCGTGAAGGGCTGATCTAGGCACGGGTGGGGTGGGATGCAAATGCGGCGGAATGGGGTGTGAGGAGGATGCCGAACGCTCCGTGACTCCCTCTCCCGCTCTTGCGGGGGAGGGTTAGGGTGGGGGTGCCTCCGCAAACTCCGGCGCTTGCGGCTGCCCCCACCCCGGCCCTCCCCCGCAAGGGCGGGAGAGGGAGAAGAAAGAGCCATGAATTTCCGCTCACCATAGCCTCCGAATCCCGCGTCGGAGCCATAGCGCCCCTGTCATCCCTTTGTTAAAAGACCGCGTTTTCAGCCAGCAAGAGGCCCATTCGATGCGCAAGGCGACGATCAAGCGCGCCACCAAGGAAACCCAGATCGAGGTTTCCGTGAATCTCGATGGCACCGGTGCGTCCCATTCGACCACCGGCATCGGGTTCTTCGACCATATGCTTGACCTGCTCGCCCGCCATTCCAAGATCGACATCACCGTGAAGGCGGTGGGCGATCTCCATGTCGACTTCCATCACACCACGGAAGACGTCGGCATCGCGCTCGGCCAGGCCGTGAAGCAGGCGCTCAGAGACATGGCCGGCATCACCCGCTATGCCTCGGTCTATATGCCCATGGACGAGACCCTGACCCGGGTGGCGCTGGATATTTCCGGCCGCCCCTATCTGGTGTTCAAATCCGCCTTCCCGACCCACAAGATCGGCGAATTCGACACCGAACTGGTGCGCGAGTGGTTCACCGCATTCGCCATGCAGGCGGGCGTGACTTTGCACGTCGAAACCCTATATGGCGACAATAGCCATCACATCGCCGAATCCTGCTTTAAGGGTCTGGCGCGGGCATTGCGGACGGCGGTGGCCATCGATCCGCGCAATGCCGGCGAAGTGCCTTCCAGCAAGGGTCAACTCGGCGGGTAATGAGACGTCATTGCGAGCGCAGCGAAGCAATCCAGAAAGCCAAGGACTGGATTGCTTCGTCGCTGCGCTCCTCGCAATGACGAAAGGACAGAGCGTCATGCCGGTCTATACAGTTCATGCGCCCAAGAGCGCCGAGACATCGCCTTTGGCGGCGACGGACAAGTTCGTCTTCATCCGCGATGGTTTCCATGTCTGGGCGTTCATCGCCGGCCCGTTCTGGCTCCTGTTTCACCGGCTCTGGCTGGCGCTGCTCGGCTATCTCATTCTGTCTTTTGTCGGCGAGATCGCGCTGTCGAAGCTCGGCGTCGGTGCCGGACTGCGTGGCATCGTGATGTTTCTCGTCGCGCTGCTGATGGGCTTTGAAGCCTCCAGTCTGCGGCGCTGGTCCTATTCGTGGGGCAAGTGGCGGCAGCTCGATGTGGTCGTGGCCGACAATCCGGAGGCGGCCGAGCGTCGCTTCTTCGATCGCTGGGCCAGCAGCCAGCGTGACGATTCCTATTCGACCGATCGCGGCGCGCCGCCGCCGACCCGCCGCGTTCCGGCTCAGCCGTTTTCGCGCGGGCCCGAAGATGTGATCGGCCTGTTTCCGCAACCGGGAGTGACACGGTGACCGTCGCCATTATCGATTACGGCTCCGGCAATCTGCACTCCGCTGCAAAAGCCTTCGAGCGCGCCACCCGCGGCATGGAAACACCGCCGAAGATCGTCGTGACCCGCGATCCCGATCAGGTGTTCCGCGCCGATCGCATCGTGCTGCCCGGTGTCGGCGCCTTCGCCGATTGCCGCCGTGGCCTGAACGAGCTCGACGGCATGGTCGATGCCATGACCGAAGCGGTGCGCGACAAGGCGCGGCCGTTCTTCGGCATTTGCGTCGGCATGCAGTTGATGGCCACGCGCGGCAAGGAGCATGTCACCACCGACGGGCTCAACTGGATCGCCGGCGATGTCGAGAAGATCACGCCGCGTGACGAACAGCTGAAGATCCCGCATATGGGCTGGAACACGCTGGAAGTGCTGCGTGAGCATCCCGTGCTCGACGGCCTGCCGCTCGGGCCGAAGGGCCGCCACGCTTATTTCGTGCACTCCTATCAACTCAATGCCGTGAACGAGAGTGAAGTGCTCGCACGCGCCGATTACGGCGGCCCGATCACCGCCATCGTCGGCCGCGACACCGCCATCGGCACGCAGTTTCATCCTGAGAAGAGCCAGCGATTTGGGCTGGCTCTGATCTCCAACTTTCTGAAATGGAAGCCGTGATGCAGTCCTGCGGCGGCAGTCATGCTCCCTCCCCCGCTCTCGCGGGGGAGGGCCGGGGTGGGGGCAGCCACGCGCTCCGAGCTTGCGGAAGCACCCCCACCCCAACCCTCCCCCGCAAGGGCGGGAGAGGGAGTTACAGCGTTCTCGATTTCCAGAAGACCAAATCATGATCCTCTTTCCCGCCATCGACCTGAAAAACGGCCAGTGTGTCCGCCTCGAACAAGGCGACATGGCGCGTGCCACCGTGTTCAACCTCGACCCTGCGGCGCAGGCAAAATCGTTCGAGGATCAGGGTTTCGAATATCTCCATGTGGTCGATCTCGATGGTGCCTTTGCCGGCAAGCCGGTGAATGCGCAGGCTGTCGAAGCGATGTTGCAACGCGTGAAGTTTCCGGTGCAGCTCGGCGGTGGCATCCGCGATCTCGCGACCGTTGAAGCCTGGCTCGCCAAGGGCATCAGCCGTGTCATCATCGGCACGGCTGCGGTGCGCGATCCCGCTCTGGTGAAGGAAGCGGCGAAAAAATTCCCCGGCCGCGTCGCCGTCGGTCTGGATGCACGTGACGGCAAGGTCGCGGTGGAAGGCTGGGCGGATGTGTCCACCGTCACTGCGCTGGACATCGCGCAGCGGTTTGAGGATGCCGGCGTCGCCGCCATCATCTTCACCGACATCGCCCGCGACGGCATGCTCAAGGGCATCAACTGGGACGCCACCATTGCGCTCGCCGATGCGATCTCGATCCCGGTCATTGCGTCGGGCGGTCTCGCCTCCATCGACGACATCAAGGCGATGCTGGAGCCGCGTGCGGAAAAGCTCGAAGGCGCGATTTCCGGCCGTGCGCTCTATGACGGCCGCATCGATCCCGCGGAAGCACTGAAGCTACTCAAGCAGGCCGCATAGGACAAAACCATGTTCAAGGTCCGCGTCATTCCCTGCCTCGACGTCAAGGACGGACGAGTCGTCAAAGGCGTCAATTTCGTCGATCTGCGCGACGCCGGCGATCCCGTCGAAGCGGCGATCGCCTATGATGCCGCCGGCGCCGACGAACTGACCTTCCTCGACATCAACGCGACGCATGAAAATCGCGGCACCATGATGGATGTGGTGCGCCGCACGGCGGAAGCCTGCTTCATGCCGCTGACCGTCGGCGGCGGTGTCCGCACGGTGGATGACATCAAGGGGCTGTTGCGCGCCGGCGCCGATAAGGTCTCGATCAATTCCGCCGCAGTGGCCAATCGCCAATTCGTCAAGGAAGCCGCGGAAAAGTTCGGCGACCAGTGCATCGTCGTCGCCATCGATGCCAAGCGCGCCGGCTCGCGCTGGGAGATCTTTACCCATGGCGGCCGCAAGTCGACCGGCATCGATGCCATCGAATTCGCGCAGGAAGTCGTCTCGCTCGGCGCCGGCGAAATCCTGCTGACCTCGATGGACCGCGACGGCACCCGCACCGGCTTCGATATCGAACTGACCCGCGCCATTGCCGACAGTGTCGCCGTACCGGTCATCGCCTCGGGCGGGGTCGGTAATCTCGATCACTTGGTCGAAGGTATCAGATCCGGCCACGCGACGGCTGTACTTGCCGCCTCGATTTTTCACTTCGGGGAATTTACCATCCGTCAGGCCAAGGACCACATGGTGCGTGCCGGCCTGCCGATGCGGCTCGACCCGTAAAGAGGCTTTGCGATGTCCTTCACGCTGCATGATCTTGCCGCCACCATCGATGCCCGCGCTGCGGCAGCGGACGGCGAGTCGTCCTATACTAAAAAGCTGCTCGACAAGGGCGCGGTGCACTGCGCCAAGAAGTTCGGCGAGGAAGCGGTCGAAGCCGTGATCGCCGCCGTCGATAACGATCGCACCGACCTGATCAATGAAAGCGCCGACGTGCTGTTTCATCTGCTGGTGCTGCTGAAGTCGCGCGGGGTTACAATTCAGGATGTGGAAGCAGCGCTTGGCGCGCGCACGCATCAATCCGGCTTGCAGGAAAAGGCGTCACGCAAGAGCGACTGACGTTCCGAGGTCAAAAGTCATCAAGAGCTTTGACCTTTCATTTGGGAAACACTGATGGATATGCGGGCCCCCGAACAGAAATACGATCCGTATCGCAACTATTCGCGCCAGCAATGGGCGAAGCTGCGCGACGACATGCCGATGGCGCTGAATGCCGAGGAGATCGCGGCGCTGCGCTCGATGCATGATCGTCTCGATCTGCGCGAGGTCGAGGAGATTTATCTGCCGCTGTCGCGTCTGCTCTCGATGTATGTCACCGCCCATCAGCGGCTCTATGTGGCGCAGCGCAAGTTCCTGCACATCGAAGACCGCAAGATGCCCTACATCATCGGCGTCGCCGGTTCGGTCGCGGTCGGCAAGTCCACCACCGCCCGCGTGCTGCAAGCGCTGCTCGCGCGCTGGTCGCCAAAGCCGAAAGTCGATCTGATCACCACGGACGGTTTCCTGTTTCCGAATGCGGTGCTCGAGCGCAACGGCATCATGCAGAAGAAGGGCTTTCCGGAGAGCTACGATCTCCCGCTGCTGCTGCAGTTTCTCAGCGACATCAAGGCTGGCCGCACCAATGTCCGGGCGCCCGTCTATTCGCATCTCACTTACGACATCGTGCCGGAGAAGTTCGTCGAGATCGATCAGCCCGATATCCTGATCGTCGAAGGCGTCAACGTGCTCCAGGCCGGCCGCCTGCCGCGCGACGGCAAGGCGGTGCCTGTCGTCTCCGACTTTTTCGACTTCTCCGTTTATATGGATGCCGACGAACCGGCGCTGCGCGAGTGGTATGTGAAGCGCTTCCTGGCGCTACGCGACACTGCGTTCCACGACAAGCGCTCGTATTTCAATCGCTACGCGCTGCTGTCCGATGAAGAAGCGACGGCGACTGCATTGGCGATCTGGGAACGCACGAACCTCGCCAATCTGGAAGACAATATCTTGCCGACCCGGCCACGCGCGACGCTGATCTTGAAGAAGGGCGCGGACCATGTGATCGAGAATGTCGCGCTGCGGCGGTTGTAGCTCTGATCGTAGGATGGGTTGAGCGCAGGCGCGGAGCGCCGAAGCGATAACCCATCGGCGGAGCTTGCCGCGCGGACGGACAGCATGGGTTTTCGCTTCGCTCAACCCATCCTACGGCAGTAGCGATTGCGTCGCTTAAGCCGCCTTCGCTTCCCCGCCAAAATGCTCGATATAGCGCGCGCCGATCGCCGACACCGGCATCACGATCAGAACGTCGGTCGTACCGAACTGATGGTCGATCACCGCGCCATCGCCGATCATCGCACCGATGCGCAGATAGCCCTTGATCAGCGGCGGCAGCGCGCGCAGCGCGGCTTTCTGGTCAATCGCGTCCTTCGGCATCCGGTTCATTTCGACATAGCGTGAGCCATGCGCGCGGGCGCGCCATTCCTCCGGCGCGCGCGCATGGTGATGCAGGAACGACAGCGGCAGCGCCAGCGCGTCCGGATCGGTGCCCTCGAAACTGGCGCAGCCGATCATCACGTCAAAACGGTTCTGCTTCACATAACTCCAGATGCCCTGCCACAGCAGTTCGACGGTGCGCTTGGTGCGGTAGCGCTCGAGCACGCAGGAGCGGCCGAGTTCAAGGAAGCGCAGACCGGGATTCTTCTGCAGGATACCGTCGAGATCGAATTCGCTCGACGTATAGAAGCCGCCATGCTTCATCGCGCTTTCATGGCGCAGCAGGCGATAGGTGCCCACCACCGGCTGGCGACCCGACAGCGTCGGCTTGGCGGCATGGTCCACCACCAAGAGATGATCGCAGATCTTGTCGAAGGCGTCCTTGTCGCGGCGTGCCAGCAGGGTGGCCGCGTCGGCGATGGCGGTGCCGTTCTTGTAGAAGACCTTGTAACGCAACCGCTGTGCGCGCTTGACGTCGCGTTTGTCGTGGGCGAGGCGCACTTCCAGCGGACCCATGCGGCCGAGCGACGGCGCGCCATTGGGGTTGAAATTCGCCGGGTCGAAATGGAATGGCGGCTTGAACCAGGTGATCGCTGTCTGCGCCGCCATCGCCATGTTCTGTGGCCGCAGCATTTGCATCACGCCTGGCTTCAAAACATTCGGCTTCGGTCGAACGAGTTCGTTGCCGTGCATAGCCAATCCCCGACTTTACCACGGCCGCGGTTAGCCCCACGCGAATCGACGCAGCCTATCCGCACCAGACATCACGGGTGGCCGACAGAGGTGTGACGGGTGTGTTGCGGCGGTGTGACAGGGAAGGTTCGGGAAAGATGCTATGCCGCGATATGCTTTCCCGCGGCGAGGTGCTTCAGCGCTTGTTCCAGCTTGTCACGGTCCAGCGGCTTCAGCAGGAAGCCGTCCATGCCGGCTTCGAAACAGGCATAGCGATCCTCCACAAGCGTATTCGCGGTCAGCGCCAGGATCGGCGTGCGGCGAACGCGTTGGCCGGCTTCCAGCGCGCGGATGCGCTTGGCGGCCGCAATGCCGTCGAGCTTCGGCATCTGGATGTCCATCAAGACGAGATCATACGGCGTGCCCGCGGCGTCCGAGGCAATCCAGGATTCCAGCGCGTGCTCGCCATTGGTCGTCATCGTAGTGCGGTGGCCGAGCCGCGACAGCAGCGAGCGCATCAGGAGCGCATTTATCTCATTGTCCTCAGCGACGAGGATCGAAAGGCCACCGTTGGCGGTCGCTGCTGCAGGGGGCTCCTGCGTTGCTTCGGTGACGGCTCCATGATCCGGCGTTTGCATGCCCAACATCTTGGCCAGCGACACCGCGCGCAGTGGTTTGATCAGATAGCCCGTCAGGCCTTCGGTCGCCGTCGGCTGCAATTCATGGCGCATGGCCGGCGTGAACAGGCCGATGCGTTGCATCGCATGCGGAATGGATCGCTCGCTCAGGCGTTCGATTTCGCTGGCGCCAAGCGCGCGATCGATCAGTACGGCCTGCCACGATCGCTCCGGCATCAAAGCCAGCGCGACGTCCGGATCGGAAACCATGCAGGTCTGCGCACCCCAGCGTTCCAGCCGGCGCGCAATCAGCGATGCCTCGATGCTCTGCGGCGCCACCAGCATCACCGACTGGCCAGTGAGATCCGGCGGCAGGAAGGCTTCGGCGCGGTCGTTGGAAGCCACCAGGGGGATCGACACTTCGAATGTGGAGCCGATACCGGGCTGGCTCTGCAGCGTGATGCGGCCGTTCATACGCTTGACGATGCGCTCGCTGATGGAAAGCCCGAGACCGGTGCCACCGAAATTGCGGGCGGTGCGTTCATCCGCCTGCTCGAACTCGCGGAAAATGCGCTGTTGCGCGTCAGGCGCAATGCCGATGCCGGTGTCGCGCACGATGAAGCTGACTTCATTCGGCCAGATGCCCGGCTCAACGATCAGCGCGACGCCGCCGGTGGACGTGAATTTGATGGCATTGCCGGCGAGATTGAGCAGCACCTGCCGCAAGCGGGCGGCATCGCCGATCACTTCCAGCGGCAACCGCTCGTCGATATAGGCGGCGATCTCCAGATCGCGCGCCTGGGCGCGCGGCGCCAGCAACTCGGTGATGTCTTCGATGAGTGACGACAGTCCGAACGGGCGGTAGTCGAGATCGATCTTGCCGGCTTCGATCTTCGAGTAGTCCAGCAATTCCTCGATCAACGACAGCAGCGATTCGCCCGACGTTTTCACTGCACGAGCATAGGTCGTCTGCTCCGGCGACAATTGGGTGTCGAGCAAAAGCCCGCTCATGCCCAAAATCCCGTTCAATGGTGTGCGTATTTCATGCGACGCCATCGCGAGGAAGCGGGATTTCGCGCGGTTCGCAGCATTGGCGTGATCGCGGGCATCGGACAGCGCGCGCTCGGTCTCGGTGCGGTCGGTGACGTCGCGGCCGACGCTCTGCAATTCGGCGGGACGATTGGCGTCGATCCGGACCATGCCTTCGCGCCAGGCGATCCAGCGCGGGCCGGTCGCGGTGACGATGCATTGATCATGAATGCTGGTGCCGTTCGGCTCGTTGGCGCTATCGCCCTGCTCCAGCACTTTCAGTTCAAAGCTGCTGCCGACGAGTGCGTCGCGTGGCGTTTCCGCCAGGGTGCAATAAGCGTCGTTGACATAAGTGATGCGGCCATCCTGGTCGCGGATCACGATGAGATCGTCCTGCGCCTCGAACAGATGCCGCGCGCGTTCTTCAGCCTCCTTGAGCTCCCAGTTGCGATCGACGAGCGTTTCGTTCAGCGCGCTGACCTTGCGCATCCGCTTGTGCAGGAGGCGCATACGGATGCTCATGCTGACGAGCGCGACGCAGGCCAGCGCAAACAGGAAGCTGGCGCCGATGGCAAATGCGTGGGGGTCGTAGCCCGAGCTGGGCGAGGCGGCGCTGGAAATGAAGCCATAGGCCCCACCGAACGCTGCCGAAAACATCACGAATGAGCGGACGGCAAAAGAGAGCCACGGAAACCGACGCGCAAAGCGCCGGAACATGACCTTGATCCGGAAAAGGACTCTGCTCACGACGCCACTCCGGCCGGGTGCTGGGATGCGGCGATGATGGGCGGATCAGATTGCCAAGGCGTTGCAGACGAGGAGATGATACCGGCGTGGTACGGTTATGGTTGATGCGGTGTTAACGCGCCTCAAAGGCTGGCTGCCGCCATCCTTGCGGGCTGCATATGGCGTGCACCGACGATCAGGGCGGCGGCATCGCGCACGCTGAAACTCCGCGAGCGCACAAAGATGCGATAATCCGCATCGCCGCTGTCGGACAGATAGATCACCGGATCGGTGCTGGCGGCCGATGCGCTGATGCCGATGAAGCGGGTGGCGACGCTGGCGGAGCAGGCTCCGGGTTCTTCGTTTCCTCCCTCGTCATCGATGACCGCGAAGTCGGCGTTCTCTGCGCTTCCCACGATCTGCACCCGCACGGTGGCAAGGGTGGGGTCGTCGGTGAAGCTTACATGGCTCTGTGCCTGCCAGGGGAATGCTGCGATCTGCACCGAGCCGTCGCCCGCGGCGATACACGGATGTGCCGACACGAACAGCTCCCCACGCGCGAGGAAAGCGGCAATCGCCAACGGAATCGTGGAGGCCAAGATCTTGAAACGCAACATGATACGCACTCGCCCCTGCCCCTCGTCATGCGGGGTATGGTGAGCGAAGCGTAAACGGGAGTGGTTACCGTCGAGTTGACGATACGCGTATGTGTTGTGTTTTCACGCAGCGCTCCGCACCTCGTCGGCCAATGCACGATAAGAGAGGGCTTCGGCGAGGTGCAGCCGGCCGATCTTCTCGGCGGCGTCGAGATCAGCGAGCGTGCGGGCAACGCGCAGGACGCGGTGATAGCCGCGGGCGCTCAGCCGCATGGTCTCGGCGGCATCCTTCAGCAAAGCCAGGCCTTGTTTGTCCGGCTGCGCCGCGGTTTCGAGAACGGAGGCCGGTGCCGATGCATTGGTATGCGTGCCGATAAGTCCCGCTGCCGCATAACGTGCCGTCTGCAGGTCGCGCGCCGCTGCAACGCGGGCAGCGACTTCGGCCGAGCCTTCGGATGGTGGCGGCAGGATCAGATCGGCGGCGGTGACGGCCGGCACTTCGATCCGCAGATCGATGCGGTCCATCAGCGGGCCGGAGATCCGTGTCTGATAGTCCGAGGTGCAACGGTCGATCCGGCCGCGTTTGCAGGCGAAGCCGGGCTCGAAAGCATGGCCGCAGCGGCAGGGGTTCATCGCCGCGACCAGCATGAAGCGGGCGGGATAGGTGACGCGGTGATTGGCGCGCGAGACGGCGACCTCGCCGTTTTCCAATGGCGCACGCAAGGAATCCAGCACGCGCGGATCGAATTCGGGCAGTTCGTCGAGAAACAGCACGCCCTGATGCGCCAGAAATCTCCCCCGGGCGAGCACGCAGCCCGCCGCCGGTCAGGGCTGCCATGCTGGCGGAATGATGCGGCGCGCGAAACGGCCGTTGCGCCGTCAGTGCCCCGTCGCGGATCATGCCAGCGACCGAAGCGATCATCGAGACTTCGAGCAACTCAGCCGGCGCCAGCGGCGGCAGGATCGACGGTAGCCGCGCGGCGAGCATGGATTTGCCAGAGCCTGGGCTGCCCATCATCAAAAGATGGTGCCCTCCGGCCGCTGCAATCTCCAGTGCCCGCTTGGCGCTCTCCTGTCCCTTGATGTCACGGAGGTCGAGCAGGCTGTCTTCGCGGGTCTGCACTTTCGGCTGGGGGCGCGACAGCACTTGCGTGCCTTTGAAATGATTGGCGATCTGGATCAGCGATTGCGCGGCGATGATCTGGATATCCGGGCTGGCCCATGCCGCTTCTGCGCCGCAGGCTGCGGGACAGATCAGCCCCTCGTCACGCCCATTGGCGCCGATCGCTGCCGGCAGCACGCCGGCCACCGGCGCCAGCGAACCGTCGAGGCCGAGTTCGCCGAGCACCGTGAAACCGGCAAGTGCATCATGTGGGATCGCGCCGATGGTGGCCATCAGGCCAAGTGCGATCGGGAGATCATAATGGCTGCCCTCCTTCGGGAGGTCTGCCGGCGCGAGATTGACGATGATCCGCCGGGCCGGCAGCGCTAGGCCGGATGCCGTCAGCGCCGCGCGTACGCGCTCGCGCGCCTCAGAGACGGCTTTGTCCGGCAGGCCGACGATGATGAAATTCGGCAGGCCGGGCACGACCTGCACCTGCACGTCCACCGCGCGGGCGTCGATTCCCTCGAATGCGACCGTCGCGACATGCTGCATCACGCCACCCCAGATGATCAATCAAAGGTAGCAATCTATTTTGATGGCGACAAGAACGTTAGTGGCGGTGCCGCACATCGTCGCGACGATGATTGATCGGCTTGCAGCAAATCATAAACTCGGCCATGCGAAGCAAGACAAGAATCAAGTGACGACGAAGTCCGAGTCTCCGCCGCATGTCAGATTGCCCGCCCAGGCAAACCGCCGCTTCCGACGATGCCGAGCTGATTGCGACCCTGCGGGCGCAGCTTGCCGCCCAGCAGGTCGAACTCGAACAGCAGGCTGCCAAGCTCGCCCACAGCCGAAAGATTTTCGATCGCGCCTCTTCGGCCGCACGCATCGGCGTTTGGGAATGCGAATTGCCGAGTGAAGCGTTGACCTGGACCGACGTGGTCTATGACATTTTCGATCTGCCGCGCGGGGTGATGCCGGACCGCGGCGAGACGCTGAAATGCTATCCGGAGGAATTCGTCCGTGAGCTGACCAAGCGGCGCAGCAAGGCGATCGAGGATCGCACCGGCTTCACGCTCGATGCGGAGATCATCAGCTTCAAGGGAAACCGCCGCTGGATCAGGATTACCGCCACCGTCGAATCCGTCGATGGCGTTGCCGTTCGTATCTTCGGCATGAAGCAGGACATCACCGACGAAAAGATCCTCGCCGATCGCACCCGCTATCTCGCTGAATTCGATGTGCTCACCGGCCTTGCCAATCGCAGCCAGTTTCAGGCGAGGCTATCGCTGCTGGATCATGCATCGTCGCAGCACGTCAGGCCGTTTGGGGCGCTGTTGCTGATCGATCTCGATGAATTCAAACCGGTGAATGACAGCCTCGGTCATGCCGCCGGTGACGAATGCCTGAAGCAGGCTGCCGAGCGCATCCGTGATGTCTGCCCGGATGCAGAGCTTGTCGCGCGTATTGGCGGTGATGAATTCGCTGTGATGCTCAGCCGTGATGCGCGCCTTGCCGAAGCGTCCGACGCCGCTCGCGCCATCATTGCGCATCTCGGCTATCCCATGGAGTATCGCGGCCATCAGTTGAAGATCGGCGCCTCTGTCGGCATCGCATTGGCGGATAGCCACACGCCATCGGCGCAGCTCAATGTCATGGCGGATGCGGCGCTTTATGCGGCCAAGAAGGCCGGCCGCAACACGTTCCGGATCCACAAGGCCGGCATTTCCGCGCTGACCGGCGGCTCACCCGCAGGATCGGACAATCCCGCGGCGGCCATCGCCGCAGGATCATCACCGGCGTTTCGCGCGCTTACAGGTTCATGATCATCGGCTCCGCGATATAGCGGAAGCCATCGCCGGCTTTCACCACATGGCCGTAGCCCGGCCACGCGAAGTGATAGGACATGACAGCGGTCTTGTTGGCCGCCAGCATGTCCAGCATTTTGACACGCGAGGCCGCTGCCATCTTCGGATCGGAGTCGTAGGAGAATTCCATCCGCGGCTTCTCAAGCAAAAGCACCTGGTGGTGGGTGAGATCACCAAGGAATGCGAAAGATTTTCCTGCCGACGTGATCATGAACATGTGGTGGCCAAAAGTGTGGCCGGGCGCATGCATGGCGACGACGCCCGGCAGGAATTCCTGGTTGTCCTTGAAGAACACCAGGCGATCCTTCACCGGCATGAGGTTCTTGCGCGCATGGACGATGAAATCCTTGAGCGGCGAGCCCATCTTGCCTTCGTCGGTCCAGAACTTGAAGTCCTCTTCGCTGATATAGACCTGCGCATTGGGAAAGAGCGGCTTGTCATCGGCGCCGACAATGCCGCCGATATGATCGATATGCGCATGCGAGCAGACGATGGCGTCGATTTGCTCAGGCTTGATGCCGGCTTCCGCGATGCTCTTCATCAGGCGACCGGTGGTCGGCCCGAACAGTTTCGACGTGCCCATGCCGGTATCGAACATGATGAGCTTGTCGTTCATGTTGATGATCGGCACGTTCTGCTCGAGGATCACATTGCTGGGGGACAGGAAATTGTCCGTCAGCATTTTCTGCACGTCTTCCTTGGGTACGCCGACAAAAGTGCCGGAGGGGTCGCCAAGCGGCAGTGGCCCGTCGGAGACCACCGAGACTTCGGCGTCGCCGAACATGAAGCGATGGAAGTAAGGCGCCTGGGTGCCGAGCTTCGGCGCTTTCGCCGATGCGCTGCCGATCAGGCCGGGAGCGATGAGATTTGCGCCAAGCCCTGCGCCCAATCCGGCACCGAGGGCGAGCAGCGAACGTCGCGAGACGTCTGAAGTCATGCGTTCCTCCAACACTATTCTTTTGTTAGCCGCCATTGTGACGGGCCGCTCGATTGATCGAGCGTGCAGAAACATGCTGCGCCTGCCGGTGCGAACTGGCAAGCGAAACTGGATTGGAGAATATGCAAGATTGCGCGTCGGAAGTTGTTCGCGCCGCAGCAAACGGTCGTCATTGCGAGGAGCCTCTTGGCGACGAAGCAATCCAGTCCTCGTCTGCGGCTTTCTGGATTGCTTCGTCGCTTCGCTCCTCGCAATGACGGAAGATTACTTCCGCTTCGCCTCGATCACATCCCAGATGCGCGCCGCAACGTCGGGGCCGCCGAGCTTGGCAATCGCGCGGATGCCTGTGGGTGAGGTCACGTTGATCTCGGTGAGATTACCGTCGATCACGTCGATGCCGACGAAGAGCAGGCCGCGCTTGCGTAGTTCCGGGCCCACGCGTTCGCAGATCTCGCGTTCGCGCGGCGACAGCTCGGTGGATTTTGCAGCGCCGCCGCGCACCATGTTGGAGCGCAGGTCGTCTTCGGCCGGCACGCGGTTGACCGCCCCGGCGAACTCGCCGTCCACCAGGATGATGCGCTTGTCGCCATGCTTCACTTCAGGAAGGAAGCGCTGGATCACCCACTGCTCCTTGAAGGTCACGGAGAACAGGTCGTAGAGCGAGCCAAAATTCATGTCCTGCGGCAGCACGCGGAACACTGCCGCGCCGCCATGGCCGTGCAGCGGCTTCATCACCACGGCGCCATGCTCGGCCCGGAACGCGTTGATCTCATCCTTGTTGCGGGAGATGAGAGTCGGCGGCATCAGGTCGTTGAAGCCCATCACGAAAATCTTCTCCGGCGCGTTGCGCACGGAAGCGGGGTCGTTCACCACCAGCGTCTTCGGATGAATGCGTTCGAGCAGATGCGTCGAGGTGATGTAAGCGAGATCGAACGGCGGATCCTGCCGTAGCAGCACCACATCAAAACTTTCCATGTTCACGCGTTCTGGCTCGCCGAGCGTGAAATAGTCGCCCTCGACATCGCGCACTTCCAGCGGGTGCACTGGTGCCACCACGTCATTGCCGCGCAGCGACAGCTTGTCCGGCGTGTAATAGGACAGGCGGTGGCCGCGCTTCTGCGCCTCGAGCAGCATCGCGAAGGTGGAATCACCCTTGTGATTGATGCGGGCGATGGGGTCCATCTGGACGGCGATGTTCAGGGTCATGGGTTCATTCCGAATGAAGCGTCAGGAGGCGGCGTCGAATGCCGCTAACAGATGGCGTGGCAGATGCTTCGGCGCAATCAGGATCACGTCGAAACGCATGTCGAAATCGGCATGTTCGGGATGCGCCATCAGCCAGCCCTGCGCGGCATTGCTGATGCGCACCTGCTGCTGCGGCGTCACCGCATAAGCGGCATCGTCGAGCGTCTCGCGGGCTTTCACCTCGACAAAGGCGATCAGGTTGCGCTTACGGGCGACGATGTCGATCTCGCCATGGGGCGTGCGGAAGCGGCGGGCGAGAATGCGATAACCCTTTGCCAGCAGCATGGCGCTGGCGCGGCTTTCGGCAGAAAGGCCGGTGGCGAAAGCGGCCACGCGCTGCGGCGATGGCGCCTTGCTGCGGCCGGGGGCCGAGAGCTCCCTGGGCTTAACCATCGCCGACCTCCCTGGCGAGTTCGAGCGCGCGGGCATAGACGGCGCGGCGCTGCCGGCCCGACAATTCGACCGCATGCGCGACCGCATCCTTGACGCTATCGCGCTGCAGCGATGTGCGCAGCAGCGTGTCGAGATCGTCATCGGTCATCGCCTGGGCATCGGCGGCGGGCGGGCCGAGCACCACGACGAATTCGCCGCGGGTTTCCAGTTCATCGGCCGTCTTCGCGAGTTTAGCAATCGGTCCCCGCGAAATCTCTTCATGCAGCTTGGTCAGTTCGCGACAGATCGCGGCCTCACGCTGGCCCATGATGTCGGCGAGATCGCCCAGCATCTCCTGCACGCGATTGCCGGATTCGAACATCACGATGGTGGCGTCGATGCGGGACAGTTCTTCCAGCCGGCTGCGGCGCGCCATCTGCTTGGAGGGCAGAAAGCCCTCGAAGAAGAAGCGATCGGTCGGCAGCGCCGAAACGGCGAGGGCCGTCAGCACGGAGGATGGGCCGGGCAATGCGAAGACGTCGAAGCCCGCAGCGGTCACTTCGCGCACGAGCTTGAAGCCGGGATCGGAAATCAGCGGCGTACCGGCATCCGAAATCAGTGCGATCGATCCGCCTTCCGCAAGTTTGGCGAGAATTTTGGGCCGCGCTGCTTCGGCATTATGTTCGTGATACTGCTTGAGATCGGCAGATATACCGTAGCGTTCCATCAAGCGGCGACTGATGCGTGTGTCCTCGCACGCCACCACGTCCACTCCGGCGAGCACTTCCAGTGCGCGCAACGTGATGTCGCCGAGATTGCCGATCGGTGTCGCCACCAGATGCAGGCCAGACGCGGCTTTCGGGGCCGTCAGCACGTGACCGGAGACCGTGAAGGTCCGGTGGGGGACGCTGGATTCGGAGGAAATCGGGTTCGCACGCATGGGAGCAATCTAGAGGGAAACGCGCCAAAGAGGGACAGTCGTTTTTCAGCCGTCGTTTCCGGTTACCGGATCGGCATCTGGCGGCAGTGCCAAATATAAACCTTTTGTTTCGGTTAACTAATCCCGAACAGTATGTCTGAATCCAGCCTCCCGTTATAAACTGGGAGGGTGCCGGCTTGCCGGCCGAGAAGAAGAGAAGCGATGGCCGATCCGTTCGATCCGAATTCAACACGCCCGGGCGCCACCCGGCGAACGGCTCTGGGCTTGCTGCTCGGGGCGCCCTTGCTGTCGGCCTGTTCCGGCATCCAGCAGACGTTGACCAATAATTACAGCGTGAACAGCCCGGGTGAGCCGCCCCCGACGGCGCCCGCCGGCCCGGCGCAGCAGCCGCAGGCGATCGGCACCGGTGGCGTGAAGGTTGGGCTGATTTTGCCGCAATCGGCGTCGGGCAATGCCGGCCTTGCCGCGCAGTCGATGAAGAATGCGGCCGAAATGGCCTATTCCGAATTCCAGAACCCGAATATCCAGTTGCTGGTGAAGGACGATGCCGGAAGTGCCGCGGGCGCGCAGCAGGCGGCGCAACAGGCGCTCAATGAAGGCGCCGAAATCATTGTCGGGCCTCTCTTTGCGGTGTCGGTCCCGGCGGTGGCGCAGATCACCCGTGCACGCAACATTCCCGTCATCGCCTTCTCGACAGATTCGAGCGTGGCGGGTCGCGGCGTCTATCTGCTCAGCTTCCTGCCGGAATCCGACGTCAACCGCATCGTCGATTATGCTTACAGCACCGGCAAGCGCTCCTTCGCGGCGCTGCTGCCGCAAAATGCCTACGGCAATGTGGTCGAAGTCGCTTTCAAGCAGGCGGTGGCGCGCAAGGGAGGCCGGGTGGTGGCCTTCGAACGCTATGGTGCCGATCGCTCTGCGGCAGCGAAGAACATCGCGGCCCAGCTCACCGGCGCCGATGCGCTGTTGCTCGCCGATGATGGTGAAGCCGTGGTGGCCACGGCGGATGCGCTGACGACAGCCGGCGCCAATCTGCGCAATGTGCAGCTGCTCGGCACCGGTCTGTGGGACAATCCACGCGTGTTCGGCGCCGCGTCGATGCAGGGGGGCCTCTATGCTGCGCCCGATCCTGCCGGTTTCCGCGCATTCTCTGGCCGCTATCGCACGAAATACGGCAACGATCCCGTCCGTACGGCGACGCTTGCCTATGATGCCGTCGCGCTCGTGGCGGCCTTGGCGCGCACGCAAGGCGGTCAGCGTTTCGCGCCGGAAGTGCTCACCAATCAATCCGGCTTTGCCGGCATCGACGGCCTGTTCCGCTTCCGTCCGGATGGCGGCAATGATCGCGGACTGGCTGTCATGAAGGTGGCATCGGGTGGCGGCCAGCCGGTGGCAGGTTCGCCGAAGAGTTTTGGGACGTAACACTCTGCCCCTCATGGTGAGGAGGCGCGCAGCGCCGTCTCGAACCATGAGCTGGTGACGCTCAGAGCCTGCGGCCATCCTTCGAGACGCTGCTGCGCAGCTCCTCAGGATGAGGGGCAGTGTATGTTGCGGCTTGCTTACGCCGCCAGATCCGCCACCACGGCATCCAGCACCGGAAAGCCTTCCTGGGTCACGCGCAGGCGGCCGTTCTCGATGACGATGGCGCCTTCTTCACAGAGATTCTGCACGCGCACGGGATCGAACGGGCGACCGGACAGCGCTTCATAGCGCGCGGGATCGATGCCCTCGACCAGCCGCAACCCCATCAAGAGATATTCGTCGGCGCGTTCCTCGCTGTTGAGGCTTTCATCCAGCGTGACGCCATGACCCGTGCCTTCGACACGCATCAGCCATGTCTCCGGGCGCTTTTCGGTCGATGTCGCATGGCGGGTGCCGTCGATGTCGATGCGGCCATGCGCACCGGGTCCGATGCCGGCATATTCCTGTCCGCGCCAATAGACGAGATTGTGTTTGCACTCGGCGCCTGGCCGCGCGTGATTTGAAATCTCGTAGGTCGGAAGACCCTGCTGCGCGCAGACCTCCTGCGTCACGTCGTAGAGAATGCGCGAGAGGCCCTCTTCCGGCGTCTTCAGCTTGCCGGCGGCATGCAAGCCGAAGAACGGCGTGCCTTCCTCAATGGTCAATTGATAGAGCGACAGATGTTCGGCGGCTTCGGAGATCGCGAGCTTGAGCTCGCTGGTCCACATCTCCGGCGTCTGGTCCGGCCGTGCATAGATCAGATCGAACGAGTAGCGATCGAACGCGCTGCGCGCGATCGCAACCGCGTCGAGTGCTTCGCGTGCGCTGTGCAGGCGTCCCAGTGATTTCAGCGAGGCGTCGTCAAGTGCCTGCACGCCAAGCGAAACGCGATTGACGCCAGCGGCGCGATAGCCGTGGAAGCGTGTTGCATCGACGGAAGTCGGGTTCGCTTCCATCGAGACTTCGACGGCAGAATCCACGTTCCAGTATTTTGCGATCGAATCGAGAATCGAACCGACCGTTTGTGGCTGCATCAGCGATGGCGTGCCGCCACCGAGAAAGATCGACGTCACCGTGCGGCCGGGAATTCGCGCCGCAGTCGTTTCGATCTCGCGCGCAAAGGCGCGGGCGAAACGTTCTTCGTCGATCTGTTGATGCCGCACATGGCTGTTGAAGTCGCAATACGGGCACTTCGAGAGGCAGAACGGCCAATGCACATAAACGCCGAATGCGTCTTGTTGCGCGTTAGCGTTGTTCAAGGCAGATCTCCGCGAGCTTCACAAATGCCTTGGCGCGATGCGACAGTCCCTGGCCGAGCGGCGGCAGGCCGTGCTTCTCGACGGCGGTCATCTCGCCATAGGTGCGATCATGGCCATCGGGCAAGAAGGTCGGGTCATAGCCAAAGCCGGCGGTGCCGCGCGGTGGCCACACCAGCGTGCCATGGGCATGCGCCTCGACTTCCTCGAGATGCCCATCGGGCCAGGCCACGCAGAGTGCCGAGACGAAATGCGCGGTGCGCTTGTCCGGCGTCGTGGCGCCGCGCTCCTGCAGCAGGCGTTCGATGCGCGTCATCGCGGCGTTGAAGTCCTTGGTCTCGCCGGCCCAGCGCGCCGAATAGATGCCGGGTGCACCATCGAGGGCATCGACGACAAGGCCGGAGTCGTCTGCGAAGGCGGGAAGCTGCGCGACATTGGCAGCGGCGATCGCCTTGATGGCGGCATTGGCCTTGAATGTGTCGCCGGTCTCGTCGGGCTCGGCGAGGCCGAGTTCACCAGCAGAGACAGCCTCGATGCCATAGGGCGCGAGCAGATCGCGCATCTCGGCGAGCTTGCCGGGATTATGCGTGGCGATCACAAGCTTGCCGGTGATTCGACGATGTTGGGTCATGGAAAATGATAATCCGTAGCCCGGATGGAGCGAAGCGCAATCCGGGGACAGCAGAGATAATTGAAACGCCGGTTCCCGGGTCACGCTGCGCGTCACCCGGGCTACGCAACGGAGCTTTAGGCCACCGCCATCTTCTGCAGCTCGACGAGCTTCCCGACACCGTGCTGCGCCAGTGCCATCAGCTTCATCAGCTCGTCCTGGGTGAACGGCTCCTTCTCAGCGGTTCCCTGGATTTCAATGACGCGGCCGTCGCCGGTCATCACGAAATTCGCGTCGGTATCGGCTTCCGAATCCTCGGCATAATCGAGATCGAGCACCGGGGTGCCTTGATAGATGCCGCAGGAGATCGCCGCGATATTGGTGCGCAGCACCTTGTCCGCCACGTCCTTCTTGAACATGTTGCGGCTCTTCATCCAGGCGATGCAGTCGGCCAGCGCGACCCAGGCGCCGGTGATCGAGGCGGTGCGGGTGCCGCCATCGGCCTGGATCACGTCGCAATCGATCGTGATCTGGCGCTCGCCCAGCGCTTCGAGATCCACGGCGGCGCGTAGCGAGCGGCCGATCAGGCGCTGGATCTCGACGGTGCGGCCGCCCTGCTTGCCGGCGGCGGCTTCGCGGCGGGTGCGCTCCAGCGTGGCGCGCGGCAGCATGCCGTATTCGGCGGTCACCCAGCCGCGGCCCTGGCCCTTGAGCCATGGCGGCAGGCGCTCTTCCAGCGTGGCCGTCACCAGCACATGGGTGTCGCCGAATTTCACCATGCAGGAGCCTTCGGCGTATTTGACGACGCCGCGTTCCAGCGAGACAGCGCGCAGTTCATCGGGCGCACGACGGCTTGGCCGCATGAGAAAAATCCTTCCAAATGGGACGATAGAGTGTGGTTGCGGGCCTTTTAGGGGGGCTGACCGGCAGCGGCAAGGGCGGCAGGGTTCCCGCAACTGCGAAGGTGCTTGTATCCGGCGCCCGGCGACGACAAATTAGGACCGATAAGGAGTGTCCACGTGGCGCATCACGATCCGATTGGCCTGATTTCGCCGCGAGCCGGGCTTGCCCAGCTCAATGAGCGGTCGCGCGAGATTTTTCGCCAGATCGTCGAATCCTATCTGGCCACCGGCGAGCCGGTGGGCTCGCGCAACATTTCGCGCCTGATCACCGTGCCGCTGTCCCCGGCCTCGGTCCGCAATGTGATGTCGGATCTGGAGCAGCTCGGCCTGATCTATGCGCCGCATACGTCGGCTGGCCGCTTGCCGACCGAACTTGGGCTGCGCTTCTTCGTCGATGCCCTGATGCAGGTCGGCGATCTCACCGAGCCGGAGCGGCAGTCGATCCAGCAGCAGCTTTCATCGGTGGGTCGTTCGCAATCGGTCGAAGCCGCCATCGGCGAGGCGCTGACGCATCTGTCCGGCCTCAGCCGCGCGGCCGCAGTGGTGCTCACCGCCAAATCGAATGCGCGCTTGAAACATATCGAATTCGTCCGCCTGGAGCCGGAAAAGGCGCTGGTGGTGCTGGTTTCGGAGGATGGCCAGGTCGAGAACCGCGTGCTGACTCTGCAGGCCGGCGTGCCCTCGTCCGCGCTCACGGAAGCGTCGAATTTCCTCAATGCCCGGATTCGCGGCCGCACCCTTGCCGAAGCCCGTCTGGAGCTCGAAACCACGCTGAAGCAGAACCAGGCCGAGCTCGATCAGCTCACCCAAAAGGTGATCGCGGCCGGCCTTGCCTCGTGGTCGGGCGGAAATGGCGACGATCGCCAGTTGATCGTGCGCGGGCAGGCCAATCTGCTCGAGGATCTCCACGCGCTGGAGGATCTGGAGCGCGTGCGTCTGCTGTTCGAGGATCTCGAGACCAAGCGCGAGGTGGTGGACCTGCTCGGACGCGCCGAGAGCGCCGAGGGGGTCCGCATCTTCATCGGCAGTGAAAACAAGCTGTTCTCGCTATCCGGTTCCTCCACCATCATCGCGCCTTACAGCGATGGTGCCGGCCATATTGTTGGCGTGCTCGGCGTGATCGGGCCGACGCGGCTGAATTATGCCCGCGTGATCCCGATGGTGGATTACGCGGCCCGGATCGTCAGCCGCATGCTGGGCGGCTGATCGGGCCGCAAAACGGCCGGATTGGCTTGATTTTTGGGCCGCAAACCAACATATCCCCGATTAGCAATCCCACCAATTTAGCGTGTTTCGAGAAGGCGGCGTCATGACTGAAGCTAACGGGCAGAACGACAAGACGGCCGAGGCCGCCGAGCCGGTGGTTTCCAAGCCCTACATCATGCCTGACGATCCGGAGCCGAATTCGGTCGAAGCCTTGCAGAAGGAAGCTGCAGACTCGCGCGACCGCATGCTGCGCACGCTGGCCGAGATGGAAAATCTCCGCAAGCGCACCCAGAAGGAAGTCGCCGACGCGCGTGTTTATGGCGTCTCGAAATTCGCCGGCGACATCGTTGATATAGCGGACAACTTGCAGCGCGCGATCGATGCGGTGCCGGCGGATGCGAAGGCTTCGGCCGATCCCGGCCTGAAGGCGCTGATCGAAGGCGTCGAGCTCACCGAGCGCTCGCTGCTCAACGCGCTGGAAAAGCACGGCGTCAAGAAGGTCGATCCGACCGGCGAGAAGTTCGATCCGAACTTCCATCAGGCCATGTATGAAGTACCGGATGCATCGGTGGCCTCGGGCACCGTGGTTCAGGTCGTGCAGGCCGGCTACACCATCGGCGAGCGCGTGCTGCGCCCGGCCCTGGTCGGCGTGTCGAAGGGCGGCGTGAAGGCTACGCCGGCGAGCGAATAAAACGCTATCTGTCATCGCCCGGCTTGACCGGGCGATCCAGTAAACTCAGATCGTAGGGCGGATTAGCGCAGCGTAATCCGCCGGCCGAGTTCGAAGTTGAAGCTCTGCGGCGGATTACGGCTTCGCCTAATCCGCCCTACGGAACTACGTCCCGCTTCCCACCTGCCCGGCTTCCCACCCGATCATCGCCTGTTTCCGCGTAATGCCCCAGTGATAGCCCGTGATCGCGCCGGATTTGCCCATGGCGCGGTGGCACGGCACCACGAAGGAAATCGGGTTGCGACCGATCGCGCCACCAACGGCCCGCGAGGCCTTTGGCTTTTCGATCTTGCAGGCGATATCCGAATAGCTGACCGCGCGGCCCATCGGGATTTTCAGCAGCGTTTCCCACACCCGCACCTCGAAATCCGTGCCGATCAGCACCACGCGCAGCGGCTGATCCGGCCGCCAGAGTTTGGTGTCGAAGATGCGTCGCGCCAGCGGCGCCGTCGCTTCCATATCCTCGATCAGCGTCGCCGCCGGCCAGCGGCGGGCCATGTCGGCAAAGCCCGCTTTCTCCTCGCCGGGATCGGAGAATGCCAGTCCTGCAAGGCCGCGATCGCTGGCGATCACGATGGCGGTTCCGAAGGGCGAGGGATGAAAACCGTAACGTAGCTCCATGCCCGCGCCGCCGGTCTTCCATTCGCCAGGGGACATCGCCTCATGGGTCACGAACAGATCATGCAGCCGGCCAGGGCCTGACAATCCGGAGTCGAGCGCCGCATCCAGGACACTGGCGGAATCGCGCAGCAGCATCTTGGCGTGATCGAGCGTCAGCGCCTGCATGAAGGCTTTCGGCGTCAGCCCGGCCCAGCGGCGGAACAGGTGATGCAGCTCGTCGGGCGTGACGCTGGCGGCGTCGGCCACCTCCTCAATGCTCGGCTGGTCCTTCCACTGGCCATGCATGAAGCCGATGGCGCGGCGGACGCTGTCGTAATCACGCAGGGCCGCATCCCGCAGGCCCGGCTTGATGGGGCGATGGTCATTCATCGCAATGTCTCGTGCAAGATTCATCATGCTGCCGATCTAGGCCCGGCAGCCCCCGTAAACCACCCGATTTCAGATCAGCCATCATGTGACCGGATCATAGCGCGGGCCGCGTTTGGCGTTCTGCAATGCTTCGAGCAAAGCGCTGAGAAAACTCGCTTTTTCCTCGGCGCCCAGAAACCGCGCGATCGACACCCGGCGGCCGCGCGAGACCAGGAACAGCTGCTCGATGCCGAACTCGGCATGTTCGACCCGGTCGACCTGCACCCAGAGCGGATTGAACGCCCATTCCACCACATCGCCGCGCGGTGAAACGCGCCGGACGCGGATTTCGGACGGCGTCACCGTGATCTCCTCGGTGGCCTTGGCGCGGCGGTCGTAGATCTTGAACGCGGCATAGATCGCCAGCACGTCGAGGCCGAAAAAGCCGAACACCGGCCAGGCGCCCATCCAGAGAAACACCATCCCGGCGCCGAACGAGATCACGCTGAGGCAGGCCATCAGCACGAGAAAACCCTTGCGGCTCAACGCGCGGTGCGGACGCAGCAGCGCGGTGAACAGCTTGGGCTCGCTGGTCTCGTCAAAGTCGTTGCCCTGTGTCATCGCCGCCCACTATATCCCCCTGATGCCGAAAATCACCCGCCAGCCGTCAGCCCGCGCGAAGACCTCCGTTGCAAAAGCCGCCGTGGCGAAAAAGGCGGTGGCCAAAGCGAAGGTGGCCAAGGCCAAGGTGGTCAAGGCACCGGTAAAATCCAAGACCAAGACCAAGACCAAGACCAAGACGTTGAAGCGCTGGACCGCAGCCGAGGTGCATGAAGCCTTCTCGCGTTTCCAGAAAGCCAATCCCGAGCCAAAGGGTGAGCTCGAACATCTCAATCCCTACACGCTGCTGGTTGCCGTCGTGCTGTCCGCGCAGGCGACCGATGCCGGCGTCAACAAGGCAACGCGGGCGCTGTTTCCCATCGCCGATACCCCGCAGAAGATGATCGATCTCGGCGAGGAGACGGTTCGCGACTATATCAAGACCATCGGCCTCTATCGCACCAAGGCCAAGAACGTCATCGCGCTGTCGGAGAAACTGATCCGCGAATTCGGCGGCGTGGTGCCACGCACCCGCGCCGAGCTGGAATCGCTGCCGGGCGCCGGGCGCAAGACCGCCAATGTCGTGCTCAACATGGCTTTCGGCGAGCACACGATGGCGGTGGACACCCATGTCTTCCGCGTCGGCAATCGTACCAATATGGCGCCGGGCAAGAATGTGCTCGATGTCGAGCTGGAGCTGGAGCGCGTGATACCGAATGCGTTCATGCTGCACGCCCATCACTGGCTGATCCTGCACGGCCGCTACACCTGCCTCGCGCGCAAGCCGCGCTGCGAGGTGTGTTTGATCAGTGATCTCTGTCAGTGGCCGGAAAAGACGGTGGTGTAATTCATAGGGTGGGCAAAGCGCAGCGTGCCCACCTTCAAGTGCACGGCTGGTCAAGGTGGCCACGCTTACGCTTGCCCACCCTACATCCTGCGCTCCTCGCAATGACAGCGAGCAGCAATGGAACCTCCTCCGCCTGATTTCGGCCCATTTTCATCACATTGCCGACCACAAATGCGATGGATTGGGAGACATTGATGCTCAAGGCCGTTCTGCTGCTGGTTGCTTCGCTCGTTGTGATCGAACCATCCATCACCCCCGCTTATGCCGATTTCGACAGCGACAAGCGCACCTGCACGAAGCCCGGCATGGATTTCGACGAGGAAATCCGCGCCTGTGATCGCCAGCTTGCCTCCGGCCGCTACAGCGGCGTCAATCGCGCCATCGTCTATCGCAATCGCGGCATCAAATTCATCAACCGCTGGGCCAATGCCGCGCAGCCCGCCGATATCGCCGCGGGCATCGCCGACTTCACCCGCGCCATCGAGATGAATCCGCGTTACGCCGACGCCTATGTCAGCCGCGGCAAAGCGCACGGCGCCAAGGGCGACGCCGATCTCGCACTCGCCGATCTCAACGAGGCCATCCGCATCGATCCGAAATCCGCGGAGGCGTATGTCAGCCGCGGTATCGTGTATCGCAACAGGAACGAGTTCGACCGCGCCATCGCGGATTACAACGAGGCGCTGCGCGTCGATCCCCGCAACACGATGGCGCTCAACAATCGCGGCATCGCGCATCGTGCCAAAGGCGACGACGATCGCGCGATCGCCGATTACAGCGAGGCCATCCGCGTCGATCCGCGTTATGCCTTCGCCTATAACAACCGCGCGCTGATTTATCGCGCCAAAGGCGACAGCGACCGCGCGTTCGCCGATCTCAACGACGCCATCCGCATCGATCCGACTTACGGACAGGCGTTCCAGAACCGCGGCGAACTCTATCGCAGCAAGAGCGAGTTCGATCGCGCCATCGCCGATTTCAGCGATGCCATCCGCGCCAATCCGCGCGCGGCCACCGCCTATATCGATCGCGGCAACAGCTATCGCGAGAAGGACGATCATGATCGGGCCATCGCGGATTTCTCCGAAGCCATCCGCATCGATCCCAGGAACGGCGCCGCCTATCGCAATCGCGGTTTCGCCTACAGCCTGAAAGGCGATCCCGGGCGCGCCATCGTCGAATATAACGAGGCGTTGCGCATCGATGCCAATGACGTGGTCGCCTACAACAATCGCGGCACGATCTTTCTCGGCCGCAACCTGTTCGAACGCGCCATCGGCGAATTCGACGAAGCGATTCGGCGCGATCCGCAATTTCCGCTGGCCTACACCAATCGCGGCCTCGCGCGCGAGAAGTTGGGAGACCTTGCAGGCGCCCGCGCGGATTTCAACAAGGCGCTGTCGCTGCCGGAAAAACTGGGCAGCGGCAAATGGCCTTATGACAAAGCGCGCGAACGCCTCGCCGCGCTGGATGGCGTGAACGTCGCAGAGGTAAAACCTGCGATGCCGGCGCCTGCGCCGCCGAAACCGGCTGACATCGCGATTCCCTCAGTCAGCGCGCCGTCGGTTATCGCTGCGCCACCGCCACCCAAACCGCCGGTGACCACGGCAGCGCTCATCCCTGCGCCGATCACCACCGGCGATCGCCGGATTGCGCTGGTGATCGGCAATTCCGCCTATACCACCGTCTCCGCGCTCACCAATCCCCGGCGCGACGCCGCGCTGGTGGCCGATACGCTGAAGAAGACCGGCTTCTCCTCCGTCACCGTCCTGTCCGATGTGCGCAAGGATGAGCTGATGACGGCGCTGCGCGCATTCGCGCAGCAGGCGGAGACGGCCGATTGGGCCGTGGTGTACTATGCCGGCCACGGCATGGAGGTTGGCGGCGTCAATTATCTGATCCCGGTGGATGCACGCATCGCCGTCGATCGCGATATCGAATTCGAGGCGGTGCCGCTCGGCCAGATCCTCAATGCCGCCGAGCGCGCAAAGAAACTGCGTCTCGTGATTCTGGATGCCTGCCGCAACAATCCCTTCGCCAATAAGATGAAGCGGACGCTCGAAGTTGCCTCGCGCTCCACGGCGCAGGGGCTGGCAGCCGTCGAGCCGGAAGCCGGCACGATGGTGGTCTACGCCGCCAAGGACGGCGAAGTCGCGCTGGACGGCGCCGGCGCCAACAGCCCGTTTGCGACGGCGCTGGTGAAGAACCTGCCGACGCCGGGCTTGGAAGTGCGGCGCCTGTTCGATTACGTCCGCGACGATGTGATGGATCTGACCAAGCGCAAGCAGAAGCCGTTCAGCTATGGCTCGATCTCCGGCCGGCAGGATTTTTATTTCGTCGCGGCGAAGCAGTAGTCTCTGTAGGGTGGGCAAAGCGAAGCGTGCCCACCTTCGCCAGCCGTGCGCTTGGAGGTGGGCACGCTGCGCTTTGCCCACCCTACAATCAAGCCATCGGCACCTTCACCCGCCCCGGCTCGATCAGCTCCGGCCGTGGTCCGCTGAGCTTCTTGTGCATGTGGACCATGAAGATCATGCCGAATAGCGGCGTCGCCAGATTGATGATCGGGATCGACACAAAGGCAGCGATGAACAGGCCTGCTGTAAAGACCGTTGGCGCATGTTGTCGGCGCATCGCCTTGGCTTCGGCCGGCGTCCGGAAACGCATCGCCGCCAGTTCGAAATATTCCCGCCCCAGCAGCCATGCCGTCGCGATGAAGAAGATGATGAAGCCGATGCCGGCGAAGAACACGAAAGGCAGCGCGATCAGATAGACCGCAATGGTCAGCAGCGCCGTCTTGCCGCCTTCGAACACGGCAAGCCCGAGCGGCAATGCGGTGCCCGGACGCTCCGCCGGATAATGCTCGCGCTCGACGATATCGGCGACATCATCGACGAAGAAGCCCGCCACCAGCGATGTGATCGCGGGCATCAGGAAAATCGCCCCGGCAACGACGCTGAGCCCAGCGGCGATCGATAAGATCCAGGTCAACACCGTGACCATGCTGTGATAGTCGGACCCCACCATGCCTTCGGCCCAGACGCCACCAGCCGTCGCGGCCCAGTTCAGGACACGCTGCATGCCGATCGCCAGCACGGTGATCATCACCAGCGCAAGGCCAATCGACTTCCACAGGATGCTGCGCATCGGCGGCGACAAGATTTGCGAAAGCGCCTTGGCGGCAGCGGCAAGCATTCCGTTTCTCCTTATGATCACGAACACGTAACAACTGAAAAGTTGTCAGACAAGTGCAGCGCAGCATCCACTTCTTCACTGGACGGATAATTAGAAAGGGGTAGTCTCTCCGAAAAATAAAATCATCAGGGAGGACGACGTCTTGATCACCAAGGGTACTCGTGCGCTTTTGTTTGCCACTGCCGCTTCAGGTTTCGTTCTGAGTGCGGCCCCAGCATTTGCCCAGCAAAGCATCACCGTCTGGTTCAGCAAGGGTTTCTACAAATCAGAAGATGAGTCGCTGCTGGAAGCGATCAAGAAGTTCGAGGCCAAGACCAAGATCAAGGTCGAGCTCTCGCAATATGCCATTCAGGACATGATCCCGAAGACGGTAGCCGCGCTGGATTCCGGCACGCCGCCCGATGTCGCCTATGCCGACACCTATGACGTGCAGGCCTCGGGCAAATGGGCCTTTGAAGGCAAGCTCGAGGACATCACCGACATTCTCAATCCGATGATGGACAAGTTCGCGCCGAACACGGTGGAAACCGCGTTCCTGATGAACGGCCAGACCAAGAAGAAGGGTTATTACGGCTTTCCGCTGAAGCAGCAGTCCATGCATGTGGAGATCTGGAGCGACATGCTCCAGCAGGCTGGTTTCAAGGTCGAGGACATTCCGAAGGACTGGAAAGGTTATTGGTCGTTCTGGTGCGACAAGGTGCAGCCGGCCTATCGCAAGGCCTCGGGCAGCCGCGCTTATGGCGTCGGCCAGCCGATGGGCGTTGAGTCCACGGACTCGCTGCAGTCGTTCTACACCTTCATCGATGCCTACAATGTCAAGCTCGTCGATGACGAAGGCAAGCTGACGGTGGACGATCCGAAGGTGAAGGAAGGCCTGGTCGGCGCGCTGCGTGACTACACAGACACGTATATCAAGGGCTGCACGCCGCCTTCGTCGACCACGTGGAAGGATCCCGACAACAATGTCGCCTTCCACAATCGCAGCATCATCATGACCCACAACTTCACGATCTCGATCGCGGCGAAGTGGTATGAGGATTCGCAGAACCAGACCCTCACGCCGGAGCAGCGCGCGGCCGGCAAGAAGGCGTATGAAGACACGATCATCACCGCGTCGTTCCCGGCCAAGCCGGACGGCACGCCGATCAAGTATCGGTCGGATGTGAAGACCGGCATGATCTTCTCGCAATCGAAGAACAAGGCGGGCGCACGGGAATTCGTGAAATTCCTGCTCGAGGAGGAGAACCTCAAGCCTTATGTCGAGGGCGCGCTGGGCCGCTGGTTCCCGGTGACGAAGGCGGGCCAGGCCTCGCCGTTCTGGCAGGCCGACAAGCATCGCAAGGCGGTCTACACCCAGTTCATGGGCGGCACCACGCCGTTCGATTTCACAAAGAACTACAAGTTCACCATTCTCAACAATGAGAACGTATGGGCCAAGGCGATGAACCGCGTGGTCAGCGAAAAGGTGCCGGTGGAGAAGGCGGTGGATGAGCTGATCGCAAGGATCAAGGAAATCGCGGGGTAGTTCTAACCTCTCCCCGCTTGCGGGGAGAGGTCGACTGTAACGCGCGTCAGCGCGTGGTAGTCGGGTGAGGGGGCTCTCCACGAGCTATGAACTTGCGGAGGCTCCCCCTCACCCCGCCCTCTCCCCGCAAGCGGGGCGAGGGAGCGATAGGCCGGCGCTGTGCGTCGAGAAAGAAAATCAAGAGTCGATCGGAAGCGCTGCAATGACGGCGATCACTTACTCATCTTCAGATAAAGCTCCATCCCGTCCCCTCTCCGCGCGGTTCTCGACGCCGCAGGTCTGGGGCATTCTGATGCTCGCGCCCTACATCCTCGTCTTCCTTGCTTTCGTCGTCTATCCCATCACCTACGGCCTGTGGCTCGCGCGGCATCCCGCCAGCTATGTGGCGCTCTATAACGATCCCGTCTTCGCGCGCGCCGTCGTCAACACACTCATCTTCCTGATCATCGGCATCAATGTGAAGATGATGATCGCGCTGTTTCTGTCCGGCTTCTTCGTGCAGTCGCGCACATGGATCCGCTGGCTCTCGGTGCTGTTCATCCTGCCCTGGGCGGTGCCGTCGATCCCGACCATCCTGTCGGTGCGTTTCATGTTCAATCCCGAATGGGGCGTGATCAATAATCTGATCTTCAAGTTCACCGCCGAGGACGGGCCGAACTGGCTCAACGATCCCGCCATGGGGCTGACGCTGGCGATCCTGGTCCATATCTGGAAGTCGCTGCCGTTCTGGACGCTGATCCTGATGACCGGACGTCTCGCGATCTCCAACGACATGTTCGAAGCCGCCGATGTGGACGGCGCCAGCTGGTGGCAGAAATTCCGCTTCATCACCTGGCCGTCGATGCAGACGCTGTATCTCACCTGCACCCTGCTCTCGATGATCTGGACGCTCGGCGATTTCAACAGCGTCTATCTGCTCACCGGCGGCGGCCCGGCGGACCTCACCCATGTGCTGTCCACGCTCGGTATCCGCTATCTGCGCCTCGACCAGCTCGATCTGGCGATGGCTTCCATCGTCTGCGCCATGCCGCTGGTCTTGCCGCTGGTCTATTTCATGATGAAGAGGCTGTCCCGATGAAAGCCTCCACCATGCGCATGCCGACGCTGCGCGAGATCGGCAATGAAGCAAAGCTGCTGCTGATCGGCATTCCGGTTCTGATCTGGACGCTGATCCCGATCTACCACATGTTCCTGTTCGCGATTTCGCCGAAGCAGGATGCCTTTGCGGGCAAGCTGTGGCCCGATCACCCGACGCTGCAGAACTTCCGCATCGTCTTCAACCAGCAGCATTACTTCTTGCGTGATTTCTGGGTGCAGTTCGGCAATTCGGTGGTGATCGCCATCGCCACCGGTGTCATCACGCTGATCATCGCCACGCTGGCGGCCTTCGCCATCTCGCGCCTGCGCATCCGCGGTGGCCGCACGGTGATGAATCTCGCGCTGTTCACTTACTTCATTCCGGCCGCATTTCTCGCAGTGCCGATGTATCGCACCATGGGCAATTACGGTCTGCTCAACAATCATTGGTCGCTCATTCTCGCGATGGTCACCATCGCCTCGCCCTATGCGATCTGGGTGCTGAAGCAGGCATCGGACAAGCTGCCGGTCGAGCTCGATGAAGCGGCCATCATGGACGGCGCCACGCCGGTGCAGCTCTTTCGCATGGTCTATGTGCCCTTGATGCTGCCATCGCTGGTGGCCGTCGGCACCTATGCGCTGCTGCTGGCTTGGAACGAGTATCTCTATGCGTTTCTGCTGCTGTCGAAGGATACCGAGATCACGCTGCCGGTGGCGCTCGGCAATTTCCTTGCGGCGGATGACTCGCCGTGGGAATTGCTGATGACGACGGGCTTCATCTACGCGCTGCCGCCGGCTGCGGTGTATTACGCCTTCCGGCGCTACATGGTCGGTGGCCTCACGGCAGGCGCCGTGAAGTCGTGATCGCGTCGATCGTAGGATGGGTAGAGCGCAGGCGCGTCAGCGCCGGAGCGAAACCCATCACGCCAAGCGCCGGCGCCTGCGGTGATGGGTTTCGCTGCGCTCTACCCATCCCACGGCCATCGCATGATGTTTCCATTTTGTTCTTGACAGAATTCCCATCCTGCGTCATATCCGTCCCGTCTTGTTCGCGAGGGGCGCTCTCATGAGGCGTCTTTGAGTGGGACAGGATGCGGCGCCTGCGGGCGGGAGGCTCACGCGGCCTCACGCACTCGGGTGGTCGAGGGCAACCGTCCGGGCCCATTACGGGGCTCTGCCGCTAGCGCGGCTGGACGTGGTGCGGGCGAAGGCGGAGAAATCCGTCGGATGAATCCCTTGCGAGGGATTGCCCAGTACCCGGAAGAACGGTCCTTCGACTAGCAAGACGTCGCGGTGGCACGCCGTAAGGCGTTGCGCGGTTGGTTCTCGCCGGCGATCCGGTGTGGAGCGAACTGCGTATCCATCCACCCCACGCGCCTTGCGGCGTGCTGCCTCCCCTCATGTCTCGGGGGAGACCTGATCACACCTCGGACGCATCATGCGCCGCGAGAACGCAAACGCCTGTTCGGCTCAAGCGACAGCCCTCAATCCTCCCTGATCCAGCGCCGTTTCTTCCCAAGCGGCTTCAGCCGCGAGTTGCGTTGGCGCGGTCTGTCCGGGGAGATCGCTCCGCCCTGGAAACAGATCGACCGAGCCCGCCACCTCCCGGAGCGGCTTTGGCTTGTCGGCCCAGTGCAGCGCTGTGTAGTCGAAACCGAGTTCGATGGTCGGCTTCACGACTTCAAAATAAGGCGAGATATCGAAGTCGCGCGGCATGTAGAGCGATGAATGCCGGATATGCAGGATCTCGCGCCGCGCCTGCCGCGAGCCCGCGCGCGTGATCTTCGGCAGGATCGGATAGCGCACGGCTTCGAAGGCCTGCGCGATCAACGCCGAGCAGATGATTTTTGTGGGATCGCCCGAGCCGATCGCAATCATGCGGCGGCGCCAGCGTTGCGGGATCGGCAGCGGAAACAGGAAGCGCATCAGGTCGATGATGTTCTTGGTATCATAGCCGAAGCCGACGCGATTGATCGCGTAGCGACACACGGTGGTGCGATCCTCATAGGACAAGCCAACCGGTCGGCACACGCGCGTATGAAACGTAAAATATTTCGACAGCGGCGCCGTCGTGACGCCCTCGCCGATATTGGCTTCGATCAGCACATGCGGTTCGCCATTCGGCTCCACGGCGCCATCGATCGGTCCGACATAGAGCGCGGCATGCGACCAGGTCGATTGCGTAAGATATTTGATGATGCCGGAAACGCGGTTGTTGCCTTCGACGAGCAACACGTCGCCTTCCCTGATGATATCATGCAGGCGTTCGGGATCGCTGGGCGTGAACGGTTCGTAACCCGGCACTTCCTTCTGCAGATATTTTGCGATCAGTTTCCCGACCGTATCGAGCATGATGCCCATGACGCTGACCCCGGTTGCGATTCGTATCGACCGCTTTGTCCCTGTCTCCATCATGGACGCCAGCCATTGCAATTTGGTTCATGCACCAAGCTAGTCATTGACGCGCGATTTACCATGAGGGTTGCTGCGCGTGGCGGAATACTGCAAGGTTCGCGGGACGTTCTCATGCTCAATACACTTTCGGAAACCATGCCATGACTTTCTCTCGCCGCGCATTTCTATCGGCGTCGGCTGGAATGACGCTTGCGCCATGGTTTGGCGCGAGCGTCAAGGCTGCGACATTGCCGCGCGATGCTGACGTGGTTGTGATCGGCGCGGGCGCTGCCGGCATTGCGGCGGCGCGTCGCGTTCAGGCTGCGGGGCGTAAGGTCATCGTGCTCGAAGCATCAGCGCAGATCGGTGGTCGCTGTGCGACCGACAGTTCAACCTTCGATGTCCCGCTTGATCTCGGCGCGCGCTGGCTGCACACGCCGGAAACCAATGAGCTGGTGAAGCTCGCGCGCGGCGCGGCGATCGAGGTTGCACCCTCGCCGAGTCAGAAGCTGCGCATCGGCCGCAGGAATGCGCGCGCCGCCGAGACCGAGGACCTGCTTGCCACCTTTGTGCGCGCCACCCGCGCGATCGACGATGCGGCACGTCGCGGCGATGTGTCGTGTTCGGCCGTGTTGCCGAAGGATCTCGGCGATTGGGCCGGTACGGTCGATTTCGCCCTCGGCGCATACGCCACCGGCAAGGATCTGAAGGATCTCTCGACGCTCGATCAATCGCGCGCGGAAGATCGCGCGATTTCGGTCGCGACCCGGCAAGGGCTCGGTGCGTTGGTGGCCAAGCTCGGAGAGAGCGTGCCGGTCGTGCTCTCCACGCCGGCAACGCGCATCACATGGAGCGGCCGCGATATCGGTGTCGAAACTGCAGCAGGTCGTGTGGCAGCGCGTGCGATCATCGTCACCGTGTCGAGCAATGTGCTGAATTCCGGCGCCCTCAAATTCGTGCCGGAGCTACCGAAGCGCCACCTCGATGCCGCGGCAAAGCTGACATTGGGTAGCTATGATCGCATTGCACTTGAATTAAAGGGCAATCCGCTTGGTCTTGGCCGCGATGAATTGATGCTCGAGCAAAGCAACTCAACACGCACCGGCGCGCTGTTCGCGAATATCGGCGGCTCGTCGCTCTGCACGATCGATGTCGCCGGATCGTTCGGCCGCGGACTTGCGGCACAGGGCGAGTCCGCAATGACAGGCTTTGCCACCGAGTGGCTGACAAAACTATTCGGTAGCGACGTGAAGAATGCGATCCAGCGCAGCAAGGTGACGCGCTGGGACGCATCGCCTTTCATCCTCGGCGCGATGTCGGCTGCGGCGCCGGGCGGACAAGCCTCGCGTCGCGTGCTGGCCGAGCCCATGGGCAATCTCTTCATCGCCGGCGAAGCGACCCATGAGACGCTGTGGGGCACCGTCGATGGCGCCTGGGAAACCGGTGAGCGCGCCGCTGATGCGGCGTTGAAGAAGGTCGGTGTCGTGAAGGATCCCGAGGCCGAGCCAAAGCCCGCAAAGAAGCAGAAGCGACGCGCGGCTCCGCAATCGAGTAATGCGGGTGGGGTAGGCGCGAATTAGGCAGCCGCAATCGGCGATTGGCGCGTCATCTTCTACGAAGAGCAAAATAGCATTATCATAGTCGCAGTCGGCCATCGTCGAGATGTCTATGATTGAAGGTAGGCCATGAGCGTCAAATTCCAGAAAACGCCGCAGGGCGAGATCGCCATCCTTCCGCGTCAGGACTACGAGGCGCTTGTTGCGAAGGCAGCGGAAGCCGATGAGGATTCCGGTACCAGCCGTTTGGTCGCGCGTGCGAAGGAAGAGGTCGCGGCAGGTGCGCTCTTGCTTCCGAAAAATGTCGTCGATCGGCTTGCGGATGGTGAAAACCCGGTCCGCGTCCTGCGTGAGTGGCGCGATATCACGCAGCTCTATCTGTCCCTCAAGACCGATATCAGCGAGGAGCACATTGCAGATATCGAGAGCGGCAGACTCGTTGGCACGACCGCGCGCCTCCTGGCCATCGCGAAAGTCCTGCAAGTGCCGACGGATCTTCTTGCCCCGATCGAGTGACTGTTGGACGGCCCTTCGCTAGCGAAATAGTCGGTCGAACAGCGGAAGCCCGACAACCGCCGAGACGGCAATCAGCGCGTAGCAGATACGGCGAAACGTGTCGTCGCTCGCCACGCCGAACAGTTTCGAACCGATCCACAGACCGAGCCCGAATAGCGGGCCGGTGACGACGGCGAGGCCGACAACGGTCGTCGTCCAGAGACCGCCGAAAAAATAGCTGATCACGATCAGCACATCGCCGATCGCGAAATAGAGGATGATGTTGGCGCGCGTGACGGCGGCGACCGCGCCTTCACGCAGCCAGTACAGAACGACCGGCGGTCCTCCCGCCTGTGCGAGGCCGCCGAAGAAGCCCCCGGTGAAACCGACCGAAACCGTGAGCGGCATCGTGGGCTGGCCGCGGAAGCGCCAGCCTGACATCAGCAGCACCAGCAGAGAGATAATGAGCAGTGCGATGATCCAGCGCACGGTGAGCGGATCGGCAAGCGCCAGCACCATGGTGCCGAGCGGAATGCCGATCAGCGCGCCGATGGAGATGATGCTGACATCGCGCTTGTCGGCGCGCCTCGCCGCGTTTGGAATCAGCGTGAGCGTGGTGAGGAAATCGATCAGCAGCAGCAAAGGCGATGCGAGCTGCGCGCCGATCACGCTGGAGGCCAGCGGCATGAAGATCAGCGCCGACCCGAACCCGGAAAATCCGCGTGCGAGGCCGGCGATGAAGGCAGTGACGACGAGAATGACGAGCGAGGTCGTTGAATATTGCGCGAGACCGAGCGTCTCGATCATGCGCGCAACGTGCCGCCCGTCTTCTTGGTCACTTCGGCCACGATCTTGGCGGCGACCGCCTCGATCTCCTGATCCGTCAGCGTCTTCTCGCGTGGCTGGATGGTCACGGCGATGGCGACCGACTTCTTGTCGTCGTCGATGCCCTTGCCTTCATAGACGTCGAACAGGGTCACACCCGTGACCAGCTTCTTGTCCACGCCGGCTGCAGCCTTGACGATGTCGCCGGACTTCACCTTGCGATCGACGATGAAGGCGAAATCGCGCGACACCGGCTGGAACGCGGAGAGTTCGAGCAGCGGCTTGGCGCGCGTCGCCTTCTGCTTCGCATCGGGGATGCGATCGAGAATGACTTCGAACGCCATCAGCGGGCCATCGGCGCCAAGCGCTTCCAGCGTGCGCGGATGCAGTTCGCCGAAATGACCGAGAATGTTCTGCGGTCCGATCTGGATCGTGCCCGAGCGGCCCGGATGCAGCCAATCGGCGCCGCCCGGAACGATCTGCAGAGCCTGCATCGGCGCGCCCGCGGCTGCGAGCACGGCGAAGGCATCGGCCTTGGCGTCGAGCGCGTTGGCAGCGCTGGCGCCAGTCCAGTGACGGCCGATGCCATTCGAGGATGCGAGACCACGACGCACACCTGATGCCGCCATGAACTGATCCTGCGGACGATCGCCCTTGAAAATCTGGCCGACTTCGAACAACGCGAGGTCGGACGATCCGCGATGCGCATTGGCCTGAGCGACGGCGATCAGGCCCGGCAACAGGCTCGGCCGCATGTCCGAGAGATCGGCCGCGATGGGGTTGGCGAGTGCAAGCTCCGGCTTGCCGCCGCCGAACACTTCCGCATGCGGTTTGGAGATGAACGACCAGGTCACGGCCTCGACCAGACCGCGCGCCGCGAGGCCACGCTTGGCGCGGCGGGTGCGCTGCTGGATCTGGGTCAGCACCGGCTTGCGCTGGGCTTCACCACGCGGGAAAGGCGTCAACGGCACCTTGTCGACGCCGACAATGCGCATGATTTCCTCGACGATGTCGGCCTTCCCCGTGACATCCATGCGCCATGACGGTACCGCGACCTTCACCACCGGGCCGTTGCCGGCGACGGAGAAGCCGAGCCGCTGCAGGATCATCCGCATTTCCGGGAACGGGACGTCGATGGCGGCAAGGCGCTTCACTTCCGCGATCGGGAAGTCGATCAGGCGATCGTCGCCATAGGTCTTGCCGACTACGATGCTCTCCGATGGCGTGCCGCCGCACAGCTCCATCACCAGCTTGGTGGCGAGTTCGAGGCCGGGCACCATGAAGACGGGATCGACGCCGCGCTCGAAGCGATAGCGCGCATCGGAATTGATGCCGAGCTTGCGGCCGGTCTGCGCGATATTGATCTCGTTCCACAGCGCGGATTCGATCAGCACGTCGGTGGTGTCGTCCGAACAGCCCGAGGCTTCGCCGCCCATGATGCCGGCCAGCGATTCCACGCCATGCTCATCGGCGATAACGCAGATCTTGTCATCGAGCTTGTAGGTCTTGCCGTCGAGGGCGAGCAGCGTCTCGCCATCCTTCGCGCGGCGGACGACAAGATCGCCCTTCACCTTGGCCGCGTCGAACACATGCAGCGGGCGCGCGCGATCGAAAGTCAGATAGTTGGTGATGTCCACCAGCGCATTGATCGGGCGCAGGCCGATGGAAGTCAGCTTCTTCTGTAGCCATTCCGGCGACGGGCCGTTCTTGACGCCGCGCACAAGACGTAACGCAAAACCCGGACAGAGCTTTGAGTCTTCGACCGTCACCTTCACCGGGCAAGGGAATTCGCCCTTGATCGGCTTGATGCCGGGATTCTTGAACGTGCCCATGTCGGCGGCGGCAAGATCGCGCGCGATGCCGGCGACGCCGGTGCAATCCTGGCGGTTCGGCGTGAGATTGATCTCGATGACGGGATCGCCGAGCTTGGCCCAATCGGGATACACAACGCCGACAGGCGCATCGGCGGGAAGCTCGATGATGCCATCGGTCGCATCGGGCAGGCCGAGTTCACCGGCCGAGCACAGCATGCCCTGGCTTTCGACGCCGCGGATATTGCCGAGGCCGATGGTGAAATCCTTGCCCGGAATGTATGTGCCAGGGCGAGCCAGCACGGTCTTCAGTCCCGCACGCGCATTCGGCGCGCCGCAGACGATCTGCAGCGGCTTGTCTTCACCGGCATTGACGGTGCAGACGCGCAGGCGATCGGCATTCGGATGCTGCACGGCTTCCACGATCTCGGCGATTGTGAACGGCGCCAGCAGTTTTGCCTTGTCCTCGATATGCTCGACCTCGAGCCCGATCATGGTGAGCTTTTCGCTCAGCTGATCCAGCGTGGCGTCGGTGTCGAGATGATCCTTCAGCCAGGAGAGGGAGAATTTCACGTGCTCAGTCCTCCGGCCAGAGTCGGCATTTCGAGCGGCTTGAAGCCGTAGTGATTCAGCCAGCGCACATCGCCTTCGAACAGCTGGCGCAGGTCGGCCATGCCGTATTTCAGCATCGCGATGCGGTCGATGCCCATGCCCCAGGCAAAGCCCTGATACACATCGGGATCGATGTCGCAGGCGCGCAGCACGTTCGGATGCACCATGCCGCAGCCGAGGATTTCCAGCCAATCCTCGCCTTCGCCGAAGCGGATCTCGTTTTTGTCGCGGCGGCACTGGATATCGACTTCCAGCGATGGCTCGGTGAACGGGAAGAAGGACGGGCGGAAGCGCATATTGACGTGATCGACCTCGAAGAACGCCTTGCAGAACTCCTGCAAGATCCATTTGAGGTGGCCGAGATGCGAGGTCTTATCGATGACGAGGCCTTCAACCTGATGGAACATCGGCGTATGCGTCTGGTCGCTATCGCTGCGATAGGTACGGCCCGGACAGATCACGCGGATCGGCGGCTTCTGGGTCAGCATGGTGCGCACCTGCACCGGTGACGTATGCGTGCGCAGCAGCAGGCGCGAACCGTCTTCCTTCGGATTGAAGTAGAAGGTGTCGTGCATCTCGCGGGCCGGGTGGCCTTCCGGGAAATTCAGCTTGGTGAAGTTGTAGTCGTCGGTCTCGATGTCCGGACCTTCGGCGACGGCAAAGCCCATATCGGCGAAGATGGTGGTGAGCTCGTCCCAGGTCTGGCTCAGCGGATGCACGCGGCCGAGTTCGGCCGGGTTTTCACGCAGAGGCAGCGTCACATCGATGGTCTCGGAGGCGAGGCGCGCATCCAGCGCGGCCGACTTCAGCACGTCGCGGCGCGCAGTCAGCGCCTGCGAGACGGCATCCTTGGCGAGATTGATCGCGGCGCCTTCGGTCTTGCGCTCGTCCGGCGTCATCTTGCCGAGCGTGGCGAGCAGCGCGGAGATCGAGCCCTTCTTGCCGAGTGCTGCGACGCGCACGGCTTCAAGCGCGGCTTCGTCGGATGCGCCGGCGATATCGGCGAGAATTTGGGTTTGGAGCGTCGTCAGGTCGGACATCGGCAACCTCGATCAGAGAGACGGGCGCCTCTCTCTACAGCACGGTTTTGCAGGGATTTAAGACGCCAATGGCCGGAACAGCGGCGCTTGGAAGCGCCTCTGCCCGGCCATGACAATGTCGATAGATCCGCGGGAGCGGAGAGGTTTAGGCAGCGAGTGCTGCCTTGGCCTTCTCAGCGATCGCGTTGAACGCCGCCGGTTCGTTGATCGCGAGATCAGACAGAACCTTGCGGTCGACAGTGATGCCGGACTTGGCAAGACCGTTGATAAACACGCTGTAGGTCATGCCGAGCGGACGGACGGCAGCGTTGAGGCGCTGGATCCAGAGGGCGCGGAACGTACGCTTCTTGCGCTTGCGATCGCGGAACGCATATTGGCCGGCCTTGTCGACGGCGGCCTTAGCGGCGCGGATGGTGTTCTTGCGACGGCCACGGAAACCCTTGGCGGCCTTGTAGACTTTCTTGTGCTTGGCATGAGCCGTCACACCGCGTTTAACGCGAGCCATGACTGATCTCCTTCATCTGAAATAACAAAAGGGGGTGAACGCACCGCGCGCGTGGCGCAGTGGCAGGGGATCAGGCGTTTGGCAGGAAGTACTGCTTGATATTGTCGCCGTCGGTCTTGAACAGCACGCGGGTACCGCGGAGCTGACGAATCTGCTTCTTCGTCCGCTTGATCATACCGTGGCGCTTACCGGCATGAGCCGACACAACTTTGCCGGTACCGGTGACTTTGAAGCGCTTTTTAGCGCCCGACTTGGTCTTCAACTTGGGCATTTTGCTCTCCTCTAGCCACGCAGAAAACGCCCCGGAGGGCGCTGCATCGGCCGAAAATGCTCGTTAGAGCGTTGATTGTGCTCAGCTAATTTCCGAAATGAAATGAAGCCTGCACGGTCGTCGCCACGGCAGCCCTTAATCAGCCGGTCGACGAAGCCGGGCTTATGGCAGAGATGCGACAGCTTGGCAACGTTTAAGGCGTCGCAACAACGTTTAAGGCGTCGCAACTTTGAAAGCTTTTTCGAGCGAAGTGGCGGCCGGTTCGCGTGAAGAAAACGCGTCAAAAATAAAGACTCTGCCGAAAAGATGGTTCTGGTCTGGCCGAATAGGCTATGCATGCCTATCTGCTGCGAAGCATCCGATCATTGAAAGGACACCAAGAATGGTCCGCAATCGACGCACCGCCGCCCGCGCGGTCGCCATCCAGCAAGAATCCGCCGCGCAAGCCGCTGCCGGCTGGCTGTTCGTGGCCGCTGGCCTTGCCGCCGTGACGGCGCTGGCCGGGGCTTTGACCTTTATTCTGGGCTGAGGCTATTGAGCTGTCGTCCCGGCGAACGCCGGGACCCATAACCTCCGACAGCGCAATTGAATCGCCGGCGTTCGAAGATCTTCTACGGTGTCTATGGATCCCGGCGTTCGCCGGGATGACAGAGCAAAGAAAAGGCCCGCCAAATTGACGGGCCGAAATCCTCGATTGGTCTGATCGCGCTTAACGCGGAGCCAGAACCATAACCACCTGGCGGCCTTCGAACTTCGCGTCCTGCTCCACCTTGGCGAATTCGGCGACATCCGCCTTCACCTTGTCGAGCAGCTTGGTGCCGATCTCCTGGTGGGCCATTTCGCGGCCACGATAGCGCAAGGTGATCTTGACCTTGTCGCCTTCCTCGAAGAACCGCTGCATCGCCTTCATCTTCACGCCGTAGTCGTGATCGTCGATCATCGGGCGGAGCTTGATCTCCTTGATCTCGACGGTCTTCTGGCGCTTGCGCGCTTCGGCAGCCTTCTTCTGCGCCGAATATTTGAACTTGCCGTAGTCCATGATCTTGCAGACCGGCGGGCTCACATTTGGCGAAATCTCGACGAGATCCATGCCGGCTTCGCCAGCCATGCGGATGGCCATGATCGTTTCGACAGTACCGTGATTGGTACCTTCCGCGTCGATCAACTGGACCTGGGCATTACGGATTTCATCGTTTGTGCGCGGCCCATCTTTGGCTGCAGTGGGCGGGGCTCTGTTCGGACGGCGAATGGGATATTCTCCAAGGTTGTGATGGAAGGCGGCATTTTGTCGGAATAAGGCGTTTCGAGCAAGCAAACTCACGCAACGCGGCGCCAGATCGCTCAATTACGCGGCATTTGCGCCACGCCGGACCCGACAATCGTCCGCCAACCGGACGCAGCCCACATAGAGCGCCGCGCGCTGTTCCGCAAGCGCCAGTTCCATTCGGAAACGCCGCACCGGCGTTGACGTTCCAGTTTCGCTCCAGCAAACACCACGGCAGTTCCAGCATGATGGAGACTGTTCATGAGCTCGGCACCCGTGCCCGATCCCACTTTCATCACCGTCGGCAGTGGCGCGGCCAGCCGGCAGATCGCCATGCGGGTCCGTGAAGGCGCGGTGCCGGGCGTGTTCTGGATGAGCGGCTTCAAATCCGACATGCAGGGCGGCAAGGCGGTGGCGCTGGACGAATGGGCCGCGCAACACGGCCGCGCCTGCGTGCGTTTCGATTATTCCGGCCACGGCGAATCCAGCGGCGATTTTGCCGATGGCACCATCGGCGACTGGCTGGAAGACGGTCTCGCCGCCTTCGATGCGGCCTGTCAGGGTCCACAGATCGTGGTCGGCTCCTCCATGGGCGGCTGGATGGCATTGCTGCTGGCGTGCGCGATCGCCCGGCGCGGCAAAGCGGGGCGCGCCTCGCTGCGCGCACTGGTGCTGATCGCACCGGCGCCGGATTTTACCGAAGAGCTGATGTGGAAGCAGTTTTCGCCGGAGATCCGGGCGGAGATCGAGGCCACCGGACAATGGTTGCGGCCGTCCGACTATGGCGAGCCCTATCCGATCACCCGGCGGCTGATCGAGGAAGGCCGCAATCATCTTCTGCTTGGCGGCTCCATCGATGTCGGCTGCCCCGTGCGCATCCTGCAGGGGCGGCAGGATCCCGACGTGCCCTGGCAGCACGCCTTCCGTCTGGCCGAGCGATTGCCGAGCGAGGATGTGGTGCTGACCATGATCCAGGACGGCGATCATCGCCTGTCGCGGCCGCAGGATATCGGACGGCTGCTGGCGACGGTGGAGGAGTTTTGAGAATCCCGCTTTCGCCCTCATGGTGAGGAGGCGCCTTTTCGGCGCCGTCTCGAACCATGAGCTGGCCTGGCTCGGCGCGTACGGCCATCCTTCGAGACGCGCGCCGTTGGCGCGCTCCTCAGGATGAGGGACTGAGTTAGATCGCTCTCGCAGCTTGGCTCAACCCATCCTACAATCTCGATAAAAATCGGGAGACGCGCCATGAACACAGCCGCCCTGCTACGGACATTCTGCACATCCGTCGAGACACGCGACGGCAAGACATTTGCCAGTCTGTTCACGGACGACGGCGTCTATCACGACGTCTTCTACGGTGCTTTCGCAGGTCGCGCGAAAATCGCCGAGATGATCGACCATCATTTCTTCGCGACCGCCGAAGATTTTCGCTGGGATATGCATGATCCCGTCAGCAACGGCACCACGCTCTATGCGCGCTACACGTTTAGTTATCGCTCCAAGCTGCCGGAAGCCAAAGGTGGTCGCGCAATGTTCGAGGGCGTTGCGATCATGACGCTGCGTGACGGGTTGATTGCCAGCTACCGGGAAGTCGCCAACACGGCACCGGCTTTCGTCGATCTCAATTTTGCGCCGGAGCGGATCGCGAAGATCGTCGGCAAGCAGGGTGCAGCGCTGAAGGCGCGCGAAGAGATGAAGCGGCATCTGTAGGGTGGGCAAAGCGAAGCGTGCCCACCATCAAGTGTCGTGCATGTGATGGT
>JAEXYA010000055.1 GCA_023451825.1 Pseudomonadota bacterium | reverse complement strand
GCATTCGCACAGCGCACGTTCCATTCTTACTTTGACGGCTCTAACTTCTGTTCGACGATTCGGCCGTTTGAATCGAAACTCAGTAGAGTGCTCATCGCTCCGAGGCGTGTGGCGAACGAGATGCGGGCTCCGTTTTCCGTTGGGTTGAGATCCAGCAATTCGGAAGCGGGGTGGTCTCGCAAGCGGACCATCCAGTAGTGGCGCAATTCGTTTGCTCCGCTGACGATTGTTGAATCAACGCAATTGCAGTGGACCGTGGCATCATCGGCGTACATGGCGATGATTAGATCAAGATCTTCCTCACGGTAAGCGTCAAGCCAATCGATTGCAGCGGCCATCGGGTCAAAGGTCATCATCCTCACCTACATGCCGTCGTTTGCGTCTCCCTACTCATTTCCCTATGAACGAAAACTGAAAGAAGCCTTCATGTGACCGCTGGGTTCCATTTCGTCGCTGCGGCGTCTCGTGGTGAGGACGGCGGATCGTCTGGGTTCGCGTTGTGACAGAGCAGCAGGCCTGCGGCTGCGGCGAACGAGGTCAATCTCGCGAGCAGGATGAGGAATGTACTCAAGTACATGAGCTTCTATGGCCAGCCTTCAAAGACGACGCCGACCGCAGAACCGTCCTCGCAAATTGCGACCTGCAGTCTCGACATTGAAAGCGTTGGACCTCGGACGCCGTTTTGCTCGGATGAGGGCCACTTCGATAGTGGACCATCGAACCACCGCATTTCCGGCACTTTCGATGAGCATCCTCATCATCGCCGATTTTTGCGTCAACGATATTCATCGTTTTTGCCGTGGGGTAGGGTCTGCCGGATTGCTGGCCCGTAAGTCTGAACGCACGTCGCGAAGACCTGGAAATTTGAAACCTAGCTCACGCGCCTTTCGCTGAACCGATGACGATGGACGATCGAGAGCGGCCGACGCGCGCATTAAGGTCGCACCGGCTTCAGTTAAGCGGAGCAGCTTGGCAAGATCTTCTTCCGTCCAAACCCTGGAAAGTGGACGCCGCGACATATTTATCCTTCAGTACCTTGAGGCCTAAGTGAATAAGACAATCAGTCTCATTCGGCCAAATGGGATAGGTCAAGTTTGACCCCTGCGAATTTGAGTGTCTGGTCACCGGACACTTCAGTGCGACTCACGGTATCGGGAAAAGTCGGTAGACTAATATTGCCTAGTGGCTTGGACGACAACGATGCTACTGACACTTATCCCAAGTCCCTGAAGGCAGAACGTTAAACAAGCCAGGCTCTCAGGTCGGTCTCACTAATTGCGATCGTAAACCCGCACATCTTTTGGTTGGTATCCAGCCTATTGGCTTCCTTATCGCGGCTTCGATCGACTGGATCATCGCGCGTGCCTCAACGATTGTCAGTGACCTCATTGGAAAGGCCATGCTGAGTTGATTTGGGGACAGATGACCGAGATCTTAGGATTGATACAACGTCCGGGCGCAGGAGCCGGGACGCCGTACGGTGTCCGAATGCCGACGATCAGCGGCTGTCGCAATTCTTGGGGATGCCTTCGAGGTAGGTGCGGTGGATACGATGGGTTCGGTGCGGCCCGTCGGGCAGCACGCGATAGGATCGTCCATTGCCGACGACGCTGATTACGACCGCACGTAGCCACATCGTTTTACGGCTTCGCGATCGGCCGAGTTCGTTCTGTCTGAAGTCGTCTCCCACACGCAGGAGGTCACCATCATTTGCCACGCCGCGTCGTTAAGAGGCCCGCGGGGGCCGCATAATAATTTCTTGAGGCATGCGACTGCGCGGCTATGGCGAAAGCCTCAGAGGCATTTGCTTTTGTGGGGTGACGTGCCGATGGACGAATTTTTGCCGGACCGGGACGTTGTCTTAGGGAGATCGCAACGCTCCTGGCGTTCGCGACGCGATGTCGGCGGTTACGTCCCGCGACAGGTTTTCCGTGTGTTGAAGTCGGAATACTCGCCACGCACCAGGTCGTAGATAGCGGTATCTAGATCGGTCGCGTCGATTGCAGAGACGGCGCTAGATCTGGAATACAGCGGGAAGAGACATCGCCAAGATAGCCAAAGCAATGATTCCCAAAAGCAACACGCCGCTTTGCGGATGCCGTGGATCTTGTTGCGGCCTTCGAGGAGTTTTAAACAAAGGAGCCTGACATTGATCCTGGACGCATATGACGAAGTACGGCGAAAAAATTGAAGATGCGATTGCAAGAAACGATATCGATCAGCTTATCGTATACGCATATGGCGACACTTGTCGGTGCCAAACGGTAAGGGGCGAGCCGCTCTGCGTTTGCAAGATGTTTGCGCAGGCTCTTCGGGAGAAGATTGCACCGCGGTTTCTGTTCCAGAACCGCATCGAGCGCATTAATAAAAGTAACTAGAAGGAGGATGAGGGACCGTATCATTGGCTCCTCATCCCAGTGCTTCAAAGTGGCTTCTTCAGCGTATCGGCGGTCTTGTCCACCGCATTCTTGGCGGCGTTCTTTGCGTCGCCCATCGCTTGCTGAGCATCACCCTTGGCTTCCTGCGCCGCGCCTTCGACCTTCAGCTTGTCGGAGCCGGTCATTTCGCCAATACCCTGCTTGGCTTTGCCGACAGCTTCGTTGGCCATGCCCTTAATCTTGTCAGTGGTACCGCTCATGGTTTTTCCAATCTCTTGATGAACTAATAATCCAGAACTCGGTCTCTGCATCTGCGGTTCCTCTGCGCAAAAAATTATATGTCGTGCATTAGACAAAGGACGACTTGAACGGTTTCTATTTCCAAGATCGCGTTCCGGTTGTCTTGCCAGAAACTCGGGAGCTTTTGAAACGACGCGGCTTGTTGAGCACTTCAACATGGAGCCTAGAAATGAAGACGTTTCCCGTTGTCGCCGCCGCTGCCGTTCTTTCCACCGCTGTTTTCGCCCAGACGGCGACGACGGCCACGGGCACGGCTCCAGCCGAAGCCAGGTACTCGACGGTATCGAAGGATGAGATGTTCTCCTCGAAGCTGAAGGGTCTGAACATCACCAATCAGGAAAACTCGACCGTCGGCGCGGCCGCAGACATCGCGATCAGGAACGACAAGCTGGATGCCTTCATTCTTTCGGTTGGCGGCTTCCTCGGAATGGCGAGCGCTACGTTGCGGTATCGCCGAATCCCGTGTCGATCACCCACGATGCCAACAACAAGTGGGTAGCCAAGATGAACACCCGGAAGGATGCTCTGAAGGCCGCTCCCGAGTTCAAGTAAGTAAGCATTTTCTGAGGACGGCAAAGGCCGTAGCGAGAGCTACGGCCTTTTGCTTGCTGTTTCCGAGATTCGACGCACTTTCGCTCGCTGCTGCGGACCTTTCTCCGATCTCGGATGTAATTTCTGCGCGGAGCGCATTGCCCTAAATCCTTGCCGCCATCGGGTGGTCCGGGTTCGTCCCATCGGCCGGACCGCCGGCCACGCAGGAGGAGCTAATGACAAAGATCGAAGACGGTAGAGAGCTGATCGGCAACTATGTCCGCGCAGGATTCACGGCGAGCATTTCATTGGCGTCTGATCGCAGATTATCGAGCGGGGTTTTGATGGTGCAGACAACACCTCGTGGGCGATAGTCGATTTTTGCCTTACCGCCGATCTCGGCACTGAGCATACGCTCGATCATTTTACTGCCGAAGCCGGTGCGGGTAGGTGGCTTGACGGGAGGACCGCCGATCTCTTCCCACCGCAACTCGACCTGATCCGCATCTTTCCCGGTCACGATTTCCCAATTTACGATCACCCGGCCGATGTCAGCAGACAGCGCGCCATATTTTGCTGCGTTGGTGGCCAGCTCATGCAATGCCATCGCAAAGGCGAGGGACGCGCGAGGGCTCAAGCGAAGATCCGGCCCGCCCGTGCTGATGAGTGAGCCGCTCTTGGTTCGGAACGGAAGCAGGGCGTTATCGACGACTTCCGACATCGTCGCCCCCTCCCAGGCCTCGCGGGTGAGAACGTCATGCGCCGCGGCCAGAGACTGCAGCCGGGATTCCAGACTCTTCCGCGCTTCTTCGAGAGAACTCGCCGAACGAAGCGTCTGATAGGCAATCGACTGCATTGTTGCCATCGAGTTCTTGACGCGATGGTTCAATTCTCCGGCCAGAAGCGCGCGGTGCTCTTCGCCCCGTTTCCTGGCAGTGATGTCGATCGAAACGCCAGCCATATTCAGGGGCGTCCCATCGGCGCGATAGAAGGGCTGTCCGCGAACTTGGACCCATCTGATTTCGCGGGACTGCGTGACTACGCGATACTCGATGTCGTAGTCGATGCCCTTGTCGATCGATTCCGCAACGGTAGCTTCCATCCGCGGTCGGTCCTCTGGCAAGATCGCGTCCAGCAATTCTTGATAGGAGAACGGATCCGTCAGATTGCGCCCAAAATTCTCCTTACAGATATCGGACGCCACGAGCCGACGGTCAGCGATGTCCAGCGTCCACGTTCCAAAGCGGCCCGCCTTGAGCATGAACTCCATCTTGGCTTCAAGGCGGCGAAGGTCTTCATTCCGGCGTTCGATCTCGTCTTCGAGCGCGTCGCGGTCCTGCTGAACACGAACGAAGCGATCCCGTTCGAGCGTGACATCGAACTGCGATGCAAAAAAGTAAGTGAGCTGTCCTTCTTCGTCGAATACCGGTGAGATGAGCAGACGATTGTAGAAAATCTCACCGCTCTTCTTATGATTGAGAAGCTCGATCTCGATCGGCACGCGGCGATCGATCGCCGACCGTATCTGTCCGACAAGCGCTGGTTTTGTCTCAGGCCCCTGCAGAAATCTGCAGTTACGACCAAGAATTTCTTCGCGCGAGTAGCCTGTAAGCCTCGTGAACGCATCATTCACGAAGACGATTGGATTGTCTGGCTGATGAGGGTCGGTAATCAGCATTGGCATGCGGGTCGCCCGAACGGCGGCCGCGAAGGGGTCAGTGGTTCGACCGAGCCGAGAAAGCTCGGAAACAAGTCGGTCGTGCTCACGCTGATTGGTCAATTTCATTTTCCGGGAAAAGGCCGACCACCGCCGAACCGCTCGTCCCGTCTATTGACACACTTCAGGCCGACGGATCGAGCTTTTTCCATCCCGATCCGTCGCAATCCGGACGCTTTGCTTAGAGGTCAGCCATGACCCTGCAGGAAAGAGAAAACGCCGAGAACGGCAAGGCCACCGGCGATGATCCAGACGACCAAGCCAATCGACAGCGCCTTCGCCGGGCCCGGAGTTCGATCCGTTGCAGGTGTTTCGTGCGATGCAACGAGGGGAGATTCTTCGGATGCCATGGTACTTTTGTCCTTGTTGTGCGGTCATTCTGAACCGCCAAAAGCAGCGAGCGTTCCGGACTAACCAGCGCAGCATTCGCGGCATTATCGCACGTCGTCGTTCTTATCGGGCGATCGAGCATGACGGGATCGAGGTTGAGAGGTACGCAGATACTCGCTGGCGGCATGTTTCAGAAAACGCGGGCATTCTTTTTCGTAGCTCCAAACTCCGCATATTCCGGCTACGCGCCTTTTCGTGCATGGAACCCTCAGGAAACGTGCCGGTTTAGCTTTCATGCGCTAAAGCGGCAGCGCCTTCTCAAATTTGGACATATCGTTGAGCCAAGTCATTTCTCAGGTGGATCTCACCAACTGCGACAAAGAACCGATCCACTTACTGGGGGCCATTCAGCCAATCGGCTTTCTGCTTGCGGCATCCAATGATTGGATCATTGCTCGGGCATCCGCCAACGTTGCCGAATTTATCTGGCACGATCATGCAGAGCTGATCGGCAGACCGCTTGCCGATATTTTTCCCGCATCGCTGATCCATGACCTGCGCAACCGAATGACGGCGCTGCGCGGACCGGATGCCGTGGAGCGACTATTTCACTGCTCCATCGTAAAGGGCGCTCCCGCCTTCGATATCTCCCTCCACATGTCGTTCGGTCAGATCGTCATCGAAGCTCAGCCTTCCGAGGGGCCAGCGGGTGACACAACGTCCATGGTGACGTCGATGGTCGCCCGCCTCGACAACACGCCGGACATCACAGCTCTTTATCGCGAAGCCGCGAGACAGGTGAGGGGCTACCTCGGTTACGACCGAGTGATGATTTACAAATTTGACCGCGGTGGCTCAGGGGAGGTCGTCGGCGAAGCGGCGCGAGGCGGTATCGGCACCTTCAAGGGTCTCCGGTATCCGGCCAGCGACATTCCCGTTCAGGCGCGAGCTCTTTACAAGCGTAATCTGTTGCGCGTCATCTCGGATGTGAATGCCAAGGCCATCCCGGTTCTTCCGGAACGGGACGAAGATGGTCGGCCACTCGATCTTTCGATGTCCGTGCTCAGATCGGTATCTCCGATCCACATCGAATACCTGAAGAATATGGGCGTAGGCGCCTCTCTGTCGATTTCCATTGTCGTAGAAGGCGAGCTCTGGGGGCTGATTGCTTGCCATCACTATTCGGCCTTTTGCCCGCCGTTGCAGAAAAGGTCGGTCGCCCAGCTTTTCACGCAAATGTTTTCGCTTCAACTCGAAAGCCGCGAGCGGCAGGCCGCGATTCAATACGAGGCGCGGGCACGCGATATTTCCGACCAGCTCCTCAGCGCCGTCGCGTCAGACGAGACGCTTCTCAAAGATCCTGATTGGCTTGCCGATATCCTGACCCACGCCATTCCTGCCGACGGCGTCGGTGTCTGGCTTAATGGCAATTATGCATTCAGCGGCGTCACACCCCCGACCGAAGCGTTTCGGCGCATCATTCGTGCGTTGAACGGCATGGCAGCCGGGAAGATCTTCGCCACCGACCATATTGCTTCCATCGTCCCTGGCGCTGACGAGTACGCCTCACAGGCCGCAGGTCTTCTCGCAATTCCGATTTCACGGTCCCCACGAGACTATGTGGTCTTGTTCAGATCCGAACTGGTCAAGTCGGTCCGGTGGGCTGGCGATCCGCACAAGCCCGTCGAATACGGTCCGAATGGCCCCCGTCTCACGCCGCGAGAAAGCTTCGAGGAATGGAAGGAGCTCGTTCAGGGGCGGTCAGAGCCGTTTACGGTGCCGCAGTTGCGCGTGGCCGAGACATTGCGCGCGACCCTCATCGAAGTCGTGCTGCGCCTCGCGGACGAAGCCGCAGCCGAGCGGCATCAAGCCAGTGCGCGACAGGAAGTTCTGATTGCAGAGCTCAATCATCGCGTCCGCAACATCCTGGGCGTGATCCGGGGTCTGATAAGGCAATCGCAGCCTGAAGAGCCGGGTGTGAAAGAATTCGTGAAGGTCGTCGATGGCCGCATTCACGCATTAGCCCGCGCGCACAATCAGATCACTGACGACCACTGGGGACCCGCGCCGTTGGAAGCGCTGATTGCGGCGGAGGCGGCGGCATTCGCCAACAGGCCGTCCTCAATCCGTGCGCATGGCCCCGCGGTTTTGCTCAATCCGGCCGCGTATTCGACATTGGCACTGGTTCTCCATGAACTTGTGACGAATTCCATCAAATACGGAAGCCTCTCCACGCCGAATGGCGAGGTGCAGATCGAATGGCATCGGTCCAATACCCGCGATCTTGTGTTGACCTGGCAGGACGTTAAAGGGCCGCCAGTGAAGCCACCGACCCGAAAGGGTTTCGGCACCACGATCGTCGAGCGCTCGGTGCCATACGATTTGGGAGGCGCGGCAAAAGCGTCATACGATTCCGACGGCGCCAAGTTCGAGTTTGTCATCCCGGCGCGGCATGTCGTAGATGCCAAGAATAGTGCAGGGCCCAAGCTGAACCTCTGGGGCAAGACACACGATAACCGCGGACTTCACAGGAAGCTGCCACCGCCCGGCGTTCTGATCGACAAGACCCTGCTCCTGGTCGAAGACAGCTTGATCATCGCACTCGACGTCGAGGACATTGCCGCGCAACTGGGGGCGCGGGAAGTGCAAACCTATGCCACCGTGCAGGGCGCGCTCGATGCGATCGACCGGGAGAGGCCGTCGGTCGCGGTTCTAGACATCAACCTCGGCGACGCCAATTCATTTCCGGTCGCCGACCGTCTGGCCGAGCTTGGCGTTCCGTTTTTCTTCGCGAGCGGGTACGGCGAGCAAGCCCGAATGCCAGCCGATCACCGTGCGCGCAAAGTGGTGCAAAAGCCTTACACGGTCGAAAACCTCGCTCGCGCCTTTGCGACGTTGTTCGGTGCGGATGACAGTTAGGATCAAAAAGCTGGCTAATTCGTCCATCGTTCGTACATCCAACCCGGCAATCACGTGAACAATCTGCCTGCATTTCTCCGTAACAGTAAAAGCCAATTGGCGGCTGATATTGCCGCCTTCAACTGGGGAGCGACTTCACTCGGCCCGATTGAGCAATGGCCGATATCGCTGCGGAACACGTTGGCGACGATGCTGGCATGTCCGACGCCGATGTACGTTGCGTGGGGGCCAGACCTCATATCTTTCTACAACGACGCCTACCGACCGCTTCTCGGATACCGGGAGGCGACGGCGCTGGGAAAGCCGTTCCCGGAACTGTGGTCGAGCCTCTGGTCCGATATCGAGCCGCTCGTCGATGAAGCACTTGCGGGCGGTCATACGCGCGTTGTGAATATGAGGCTCGACCTCAGTCGTGAAGGCGTTCCCGAAGAGAGCTACTGGACCTTTAGCTATTCGCCGGTCTTCGACGACGATGGCCAGCCGTGCGGCATGTTATGCGTGACCGACGAAACGACCGCAGGGGTCGTTGCGCTGCGCGACCGCGATGCCGCCGACGAGCGGCTCCAACTTGCGCTTTCTGCAGGCAATTCGATCGGCGCATGGGATTGGGACGTCGAAAACGATATCGTCCGTGCAGACAGTCGTTTTGCCGCGCTTTATGGCGTTGATGCCAGTCGAGCCGCTGCGGGGGCGCCAATCGCCGAGTTCTTCAGTGGAATACATCCGGATGATCGGCCGCGCGTGCTTGCGGAGGTCGATACGGCAATCAAGTCATCCGATATCTTCAGGTCCGAATATCGACTTCAGCGATCCGACGGGACGGTGCGTTGGGTCGCGGCCCAGGGTCGTTGCGTCCGAGACTCTGAGGGGCGATGCATTCGTTTTCCTGGCGTGAGCTTCGATATTACCGAACGCATTCAGACTGAGCTTGAAATCAGAAACGCAAAGGAAGAGCGCGACTTTGTCATTGCGCTGACCAATCGCCAGAGAGCGGTAACTGATCCGCTCTCGATTATCCGGCTCTCGATGGAGGCGCTCGGTCAAAGGCTGGGGGTTCATCGGGCAGGATTCTACAGGCTGTTGAATTCTCAAAGACTGCAGCACGTCGGTTGCTGGTCTAACGGGAGCATGCTGCCGTTGGTCGGCGATCAGCCGCTCGACGCATACGGCCAATTCGCCGAGGGGGAGCGACGAAGCGGTCGCACCTTGGTTTTCAGTGATAGCCGCCACGATAGCGACGGCAAACTCGCACCATATGGCGAGGATGGGGTTCTGGCAGGGATTTGCGTCCCGCTGATGGAAGGCGGTCGTTGGTCAGCGGGCATCTACCTGCATCATGCCAGCGTCCGACACTGGACCCAGGCAGAAATCTCGCTTGCGCGTGAAGTCGCGGGCCTTATTGCGGTTTCCGTCGACCGTGCCGAAGCGCTTATGCGTCTAAACCAGCAACTGGACCAGCAAGCTGCGCAGCTCTCCAATGTCGCGTCGCAAGTCGAGGCGCTGGCGAGGCAACAGGCCGACGCAGAGACCCAAATTCGTCAGCTCCAGAAAATGGAGGCGATCGGCCAACTGACGGGTGGCATCGCCCACGATTTCAATAATATGCTCGCCATCATCATCGGCGGACTGAATTTCGCTCAGAGGCGGTTAGCCCGCGGCGAGACGAATATCAGCAGGTACATCGATAACGCTCTTGAGGGGGCGACACGTGCGGCGAACCTCACCCAGCGACTGTTAGCTTTCTCCCGTCAGCAACCACTCGTTCCGGAAGCAATTGACGTCAATCGACTGGTCATGAACCTGAGCGAGCTTCTGGCGAGGACGCTCGGCGAGAACATTCAATTGGAAACCGCGCTTGGTGTCGGTTTGTGGAATATCAAGGCCGACCCCGGACAGCTTGAAAACACGATCGTCAACGCCGCCGTAAATGGCCGCGATGCAATGCCGGACGGTGGAAAGCTGACGCTGGAGACGAGCAATGCCTCCGTGGACGATGAGTATGCGAGGGAGCAGTCAATTTCTGTCGGCCAATACGTCCTGATCTCGATCACGGATACCGGGATGGGGATGAACGACGATGTTCTCGCGAAAGCGTTTGATCCATTCTTCACGACCAAGGAAGTCGGCAAAGGGACAGGTCTCGGGCTCAGTCAGGTGTTCGGCTTCGTTCGCCAGTCTGGCGGTCACGTAAAGATCTATTCCGAAGTTGGTTATGGCACGACAGTGAAACTGTATCTCCCGCGTTTTTGGGGAGTTGCGCCACAGCCTATTCCTCGCCGTGTCGTTGGTGGCCTTCGCACAGGCAATCTCGACGAGATCATCTTGGTTGTTGAAGACGAGGATCGCGTTCGCAATCTGACAGTCGAAGCGCTTCGTGAATTTGGCTACACGGTTCTGCTGGCATCCAGCGGCCGAGAAGCTCTGGAAATTTTAGATAGCGATCAGCCTGTCACGCTACTGCTCACGGACGTCGTGATGCCGGAAATGAACGGCAAACAGCTCGCCGATCTTGTGCTGGCTAAACGGCCATCGTTGCACGTCCTTTTTGTGACCGGCTATTCACGCAATGCCGTTCTCAATAACGGCGTTCTTGATCCCGGCACCAATTTCCTCGCCAAGCCTTATGGATTGGATCAATTAGCCGAGAAAGTCCGTGAGGTCTTGGATACGCCGAAGCTGCCTTTGTGAACCGGCCACGCGTGTCTGGCTCTCTACGCAAAACCCCGTTGAGCAACAGTCGGTTGAGGAGTAGGAGACGGCGTCACACGATCTGAGGTGCCGGTCGTTCGAGGATCGGCATTCCACTCGCGATGCAGGTGAGAGACCAGAGACTGCCGATCAATGCACGGCGAAAAGCCGAAGCCGCTCATCAAACATGACGTAGCCAACAAGCCGAACAGGCTGATTTTGGACCTTGTGAACACCGTTGCTTTCTGACCAGCACCGCCGAAGTGCGCGGATCGACACCCTTTAGCAAACCACAAAGACCGTCAATCCCTGCTGCCTATCCTCCTTCGTGGAACTTTTGTTTTGACATCGAATTGTCATCCGTTCGGGGAATGGGGGTATCGTGGCGCAGGTTTTGGTTGTGGAGGACGATTGCCTTATCGCATTCGTTCTGGAAGACGCGCTTTCGGAAGCAGGCCACGGCGTCGTTTTGGCTGCAAACGCCGACTTGGCGCTGAACATCATGAAGGATAGTCAGTTTGACGTCCTTTTTACCGACATTGACATGCCCGGTTCGATGGATGGTATCGAGTTGGCCAAGATTGTTCGCACAACCAACCCTCAGAGAAAGATCATCATAGCAAGTGGCAAGAGGCGGCCATCCGGACAGGAGCTGCCGGAGAATTCCATTTTCCTTGCCAAACCTTACCTTGCTTCTGAAGTCTTGAAGCTGATCGAGACAGCGTAGCCGAGGCGTGTCGATATTTGGGTTTTCTGCCTGATCATCGTATGGACGCTCGTCGTTTAGCCGCCGTCGAGTAAGAAAATCTCGGCAGGCATATCGTCGAACCGGCCTATACGCGGATAGTGCGGAGCAAACGGCAGTGGATCAGCGGAAGGCGTGATCTCGCGCAACTGCCCGGCCTCGTTAGCTACGACCCAATGCTTCTGGAAAATGCAGGAGCCAATGATCAGCCAACCTCTCACTTGCCTGAATCCGGGCTGATCTTTTGAAAGTCGCTTTGAATTTGCCTCAGCTTGTCCAGCAACTGGCGATGTCCCATCCACGAAGGCCGCCGGGACAAACGGCAGAATGTCCGCAACATCGTTCAGTGCCAGCAGCAATTTGTAATCAGCACTCATCGATCAATCCGATTAAACCCTACACGGCGCCGCGGTAGCCATTTGTGGTTAGATGTTTTCACCATGGGTTTCCGTCAAGAGCGGAGAGCCAAGAGGGATGCCTTGCTCGTTGAGGAACAGACTTCGTCTGGTGGCATTTTACAGTGACTGGGAGTTGCTGCCGTGCCTCAAATACTGGTTGTCGAAGATGACGCCTGGATAAGATTGTGGATCGAAGACGCGCTGCAAGACGCGGGGTACCCCGTCATGTTCGCGGGAAACGCAGACGAGGCCGTCTCGATCCTCAATTCCATGAGTTCCTTTGACTATGTTATTACGGATATCGAAATGCCGGGATCGATGAATGGCATTCGCCTTGCCATGTTGATCCGGGACCGATGGCCACCGATCAGAATCATCATTGCGAGTGGAAAACATCGGCCAACCGCGAACGATCTACCCGCCGGCGCCATTTTCCTGGCGAAGCCTTATCGAGAAGCCGACCTCGTCGCGGCGTTGGACCAAGCTCGCTGATCTCTTGCAAGGCTCGCCTGAGTACCGATGGCCAATTGTGCGCGGCGGTGAGCACGTGATCCGATAGGGAATCGCCTGCTGCGGAAACATCCTCTCCGAAACCTATGCAAAATGACGCCGTAACTCAGGAGTTTGAGAGGACGGAATGGCGGACGATCCCAAGAGGCGCAAAGCGCGCGAGAACATGACGATAGCCGAGAAGATGAATCCCGGCCCGGAGCGCGACGCCAAGATCGAAGAGGCCGAAGCTCTCGATGACAGTAGAACTTCCCGTAGGCGCCCCCGGACTTTTCAGGATCCGGCCCACGGCCAAGCCGCGCCAGATCACTAGCCAGTCGTCATCGTATTCGATGCCCTCGAATGTCATTTTGCGGAGGGTGAGCTGCTCGAGGTCCACTTAGGCTAGTTTCAATCCGTTGTTGTCTCCAGCCGCTCGATCGCTTCCACGATGTCGTTTCTGTTTAGTCGGGTTCGCAGCTCCTCGATGATCTCGATGGGGTCGCGATGCTTTGGGGAGTCCGGATCTGCCACAATCAGCTGCGCCTCGCGTAAGGCGTAGAGCGTTAATTTCTGCTCTGATAAATTCATGCCGACATAGCCGCACGCAGGCGGTCTCGCTCTTGCGTGGGCGTGCGGAAGGTCAGGCCCAATTCCTGAGCGCGCCGCTTTACCGCAGCGGTCGACCGACGCATCGCCGCTGTCGCTCTCATTAGAGACACTTCGCGAGCCGCCATCGAACGAAGCTTTTCGTCCTGCTGCTCAGACCATTGCTTGTTGGAGATTTCGGTCATTTCTCGTCCGATAATGTGCCAGAACGGCAGTAAATCGCGGAGCTTACGGTCGGTTCCAGGCTGAGGACTTGCGAGGGCCCATCAAGCAATTTAGAGACTGTGCAACCGAACGACCCGTTCGGGCATCCCAGACTGCCCGGTCCCGAAGGCCGGGCTTTTTGCTGCCTGCCAGCAAAGCGGCCCGGTCACGTTCCGTAAGCACGCGCCGGGCCTGACCAGCAGGGATGGAAGTCAACCTGGACCGGCTAACCGTAAACTTGCACACGGGCGGCGATGGGACAATCGACCTATCGGCCAAGCCATAAAGACGCGATGGCCAGCAGAGCAGCGGTGAATCCAAACCCGTAAATCATAGCGTCGGTGATGCTCTGCCGAAGGCGTTCCTGGTAGCCGGTGTCGTTGGAAGCGACGAACAGCTCTTTCGGCCCGATAGGAAGAAGCACATAGGCTTCCACGTTCTGCAGCGGGAAGGTGATGTCTAGCGGCCGGTCGGATGTCTGATTGGAGCGGTCGATGCTTACGCCGAACAGCTAAACGGTACCCAAAGTTGCCGGTTTGGCGCCTGAGAACCTTTGTCTTTGCAGGAGTTGTAAAACGGCTGTAGCTTAGGAGGTCCGGACACGGTATGTCGGCGGGACCAGAATCTCGATTGTTCCGAGAGAGGCGTCAGCCAGGAATGGTTTATCGCCGTCAGCTTGGCGATGCGCGCTCGTGCTGAGCTTTTTTAAAAACTTGCACGATCTCACCTGCGGTGACCTGCTGATCGAGGGTGAATACTGGAAGAGGATAGGTTGTGAACCGAGCAACTACCAGATCTCGAAAATCATCGAGAATCTGGAAAGCCTGCATTCGGGAGCCACTCTGTGCTTCCCCATCCCAGAACATGCTGTATCCCCGCTGATATGTGCGCGCATCGAAGACGAGGTTCGTTGGGAATAGACCGTGTTTGTAATGATATGAGGAATCGGCGAGCCGAACATCGCTGGCTGACACTGGAACACCGTCCGCCCGCGTGGTGATAGAGATGATCGCGTTTTCAAGCGGCACGGAATCGACGATCGCCATTTTCATGTCGAAGAAATAGAGCCGATACTCGGTCTGCATGGTCGCTTCAATGCGGACGGGCGTTGGTCGACAGAGGGCTTGGTAAGCTGCGGTTAGTCGTTGCTGACCGTCCAGTATGAGTTGAACCGCCTCACTCCGCTCTGCGGTCTTTTCCGCACCTGCGAGCGGCCGGTGTTCGATAGAACCTGCATCCGTGAAAGTAAAAGAACCGATGGGATTCCCCGCCGCAATCGAGGCGATAAGTTCGCGGACATCGTCGTCTCCCCAGCACCAAGATCGTTGGAAGGAAGGCAATTGCAGATGACCATGGGCAATATCAAAGAGGACGCTCCTCAGCGATGGGCTCGTTACTTCGTAATTTTTGACCGCGCGGGATCGGGCGGTGGAGATCATCTGGTTGTTCCTCAGTCCTTCTAAGATGATCGCGGCGGCTTCTCCGTACTGTCAAGCGGTGTGGCCGCGCGCTCATGCTGTGTTTCAGAAGAAAGACTGATTCAATGTTGTTGCTTTCGGGGATCGGTGCTGAGTCAGTGACGGTTGGACGCGGATGCGCCCCGAACTAATCAGACGATCCGGTCGATTGAAGTAAAAATGGATGACTTCATTGCGCATCGCCTTGCGGAGCATCGCTTTAACGAGACCTATCTCTTCGTCCGAAAGGCTTCGTTGCTTGGTCATTTCCCCCGACTCTCGAGCTCTGGCCTCTTAAAATTGATGCCGTAGCCGCAGAAAGAATGCCACTCGTCCTAAGTCGAACTGACGCCTCATAAATCGCCCATAGGATCGTTATTCCGGATGGTGAAAATTTCGCTTCTTGCGGTCCGATTGATCGCCCAAGGAGTCGACCACCGAATGGTCTGGATCTGACAGCGCGAACCCAAGATCAGCTTGGTCAAGACCTAAACGACCGACCATCCGACGATGCTGATCAGCATCAAGGGGGGCTGGGAGTTCCGCTTCAATACGAGTTGCCAAGCATCGAACCCGATGACTTTGGCGAGACTGAAAATGAGATTGGCTTGGATTTGAAACTGGACGGATGAAACGACAGGGGCGGCTCCTGCAAGGCGAGGGTGCTTCGCCCACGAGGTACTTATTCTTTAGGCGGAATCGAGGATGACTCAAAAGGAGGGAGGAACTGACAGCACTTGCGACCAAACTCTTGCTGCCCAAGCGCAACAATCTTAAGAGTCTCCCCTGGGCGTATAAAAATACCTCCCTCGCTCATCTTTCCGGATTAAAGAACCGTCCACTCGCGAGCGATTTTTCAGCAATGTTCTGTAGGTCTCTATTTCGTGTTGCTCGAGATTCAATCCCGCATAGATCTCCTCGCGGCTCGCAGGTCTTCGCAATCTTCTTAGATATTCGACCACAGAACCAATCCGCTTGTCGTTGGCTCTCCTTGCGTCGGCTTGTGACACAACGGTTGTGGAAGCGCTCCGCTTGGGCCGCGCGGTTGCGAGCTGGTCCGAAATCTCACGATCGCGCCGCCACCAACCGCCACCCGGCGTTATATAAAGTAGATCGGAGTCGACTCTACGAAGATCGGTCGCGATGGCTGAGTGCCCCCGCGTCTGCAAGCGCAGTGGTAGACGCCGAAATATTGCAGCAGGCGAAATTGGCCGCGTGATCCGTGTCGAAGTTGGCAAATCAGAACGCAACATGTTCTCAACGAAGGCTTTGAGGTCTGGCAGGAAGTCTTCCAGAGGTTGGGGCTTGAGGGGGCGCGGGGGAGGCTCCGGCGCCTGGCGACGTAATGGCACTTCTGTCTGTTTGGCTTTGGCGAGCGGACTTCGAGGGACCAGGCGCGCGGCGGCCAGAGCTAACGTCCAAAGATCTTCAGCGAACTGAATAATTGCGTCTCGCACCTCATCAGGTACTTCACCAGCAGCCAATGTAAGTAGCTGATGCTCTATCTTCGGCGGGAGCTTCGTCTCCATAGCCAGCATTTCAGCCTTAAATTGCTTCACGATTGGCCCGCTATCTCGATTCGAGCCCACGGGTAACTTCTGTCCCGCGAGTTCGCGCGCCACTGTTCGCCGAGTTACTCCCTCCAAGCTGGTTCTCGACATTACGTCGTAGCAGGCCTTTCGGACATTCCAAATGTACGCCGTCCTACTCACCATTAAGATACAACCTTTTGTAGAGTCGGCGCGCGATACGGTGGCACCATGAAATCTTGATCTGAGCTACGAGTGGACTTGGCAAGGCACCTCACATGGCGCAATTTTGCCGTCGAATTCTTATGGCTCGCTTAAAATGGTGCCAGGAACAAAACAGAAAAATACCAACTTCCAAAGCATTCGATTCGATGGCTTTTTGGCCCGTTTTAGATGCGTAGTTGGGATGGAAGACCGCAAACACCTTCTTTTATAGTGTTCGTGACGTTTGAAGGAAATCGAAGAAGGGTTCGTATCCTACAACGTAGGCTTACGCCGGGAGGACCAACTCGTTGACGCGATGACGCGATTCCGAATGTCGTCCCAACTCCATATCGTTCCGTCCCGACTCCTTTGGTCCACTTGGTGCCGCTCGACAGCGCCTCTTCGCTGTCGTCACAGCCTGTCCGAATGGACCGTTCGGCTGGCACCACAATATTCCACCTCGCGTATGTTTCGGCAACTCCACTTTTCTGATGCCCTTGGCGATCAGTGGGCGGCATCTCATGAGATGATGTCGCTGCCGATCATTGTGAGGAGCTAGCTTTTTATGAGTTCTACCGAGTCCAGCGAACCGATCGCTCTTCCGCCGTACCTTCGCGAACACTGGTCAACGAAGAAGCGGAAGAGCTTCTTCCGCTTCGAGCCTTCGACAAAATTGCGACAGCAGGGATTTCCCATCAAGGCGATGCGCCTGGGGACGGACCTCGATGTAGCTCTCAAGAAATACAATCGTGAGATCAGACCGAAACTCGATGAGTGGCGCAAAAGGAATACGCTGGTGCTGCGGATCGATGCCGAACCGATTTTCGGTTCGCTCCGGTGGGCCTTTGGTGAATATGCGCAGAAAGACCGTTTCCTGGTGCAGACCAAACTATCGCGGCAGACCATGACGCGCGCCGTCGGCCGTTGCTGCCGCCATGTCATGCAGGAAGGGGAGTTCTCCGGCACGAAGTTCGGTGACATCCCGCTTCTTGAGATGACTTACGACGTGGCCGATCAGTTCTATGAGGAATATCTGGTAACGCGGACCAGTGCGAACGGCGTTGTGGAATTTAAGCACAGGAGCGGCGGCGCTAAAGGCGATATCGAATACCTTCGTACCGTCATCAATGGGATTTGGCGGAAACATCATGCGCGTCTTTATCGTGAAGAGAATGTGTTTGCTGGCCTGCATGCATCGCACAAGCCAAAGCCGCCTGTGCCGGTGAATGCGGCTCAGCTTGCGGCGTTCGTTCAGGAGGCTGACCGTCGGGGGCGAAAATCGATCAGCGCCATCGTCATGTACGCATGGGAGATGATGGCGCGCCCGACGCACTTTCCGTACCACATGACGCTGGAGCATTATCGCTGCCGGTTTCATGAGGACGAGGTATGGGTGCTCTCCGAGAAGACCGATGTCTCAATGTGGTTCATTCTATTCAATGACGAGAGAGAGGCACTCTATCCGAACCTCACGCCCCGGCTCGACGAGCTGAAGGGAGATCGGACGCTGGGCCATTTGTTCATCAGCGAATTGTCGGAACCTGGGAATCCGAAGCCATGGAGCTCCAAGGGTCTGGCGTCCGAAATGGCGGAGATCTGCAAATCCGCCGGGCTGCCCAATCTGACCTTGGGACAGTTCCGGCGAGGCGGCATGAACGAGTCCGGGACCGCGGGAAATGCCAATCAAGCGCTCAAGAGCCAGACAATGCACAAGACCGACTCCGCGCTCGGAAGATACTTCGAACTGAATGCGGAGCGGGCTGCTGAAGCACAGGAAAAGCGGCTCAGTTATCGTCACCGTAAGGCCAGGAGCGGTAAGACGATCGTCGTTTGACCGCATGACAGCTTGCAAGCGAGACAACAATTGGCGGCCCGGAACTAGCGTTCCGGGCCGTTGGCCTGCTGGAGCAAGTGTCGTTGGTTTACGAAGTGGGCCACAGCCTCTCGTGACCAAACAAGCTCACGATTGTTACCCGTGATGCGCAAAGCGGTTGGCCGCGGTGCGCAGTTGGCAGCGATGGCTGCGCAGAGCTGGTGGGTCGTCTTGAAGTCCAGGAGCGCTGCGACCATGTCGGCACGCATTTCAAGCGGCCAGACTCCGGTCGGTGGAAATCGAGCTGGTCTATTCGTTACGCGTACGTTGCGCGATGCAGATGTCAACAGGGTGTCATGAGCTCTCAATGGAAAGCGCTTGCCGGCGTCGACGATGTTCACCTCAATGTCATTCGCTCCATCCCGTTTTTGCCGTGCCGCGCGAACGAAGCGAGGCTGCTCGAATTTTTCGTCAGGCTTTACCATTTTGCTTGCTTGATCGATGTTCGGGGAGGGCAGGGCGCCGGTTTAAATCCATGAGATTGTCGAATTCCCACTCGGCGAACATCATGTCACTATCGGAAGTCCATTCGGATCCGTGGACGATACCGACAACCACCGTATCAACGTAACCGATACCATGTTGCCTGACATAAGCGCGCAGCACGAGTTCGGCAGCACGCAACGTCCGTTCCAGGCATCGCATGGCACGCTGGGACCGGGTGTCAGGGTTGCATACAACAAAACCTCCGGCCCACCGTTCCTCGCGATCGATTACCAAAAGATCGAACGAAACGTTGCACGATGATTGGGAATCGAATGGCAGCGATACGCCCAGATATGATCCTTTGGAGAGTGTGACCAAGCGCAAGCTCGCCTTGCTCAACGGGACCATTACATTCCGTCGGACCTCGTATCGAGCGGAGTCGCGCAATGCCTTGAAGAGGCGGGCTCTCAACATGTCACTTGCGCGAGCCGACTTTATATTGGGTCTTTGCCGTATCGCGGAGCGACAATTGTCGGGCAAGACAGTGATTGAAGCTTGCTCCAATCGCATGACCATCCTCCCGTTCGTCGGGACTCAGTCACGACGTCAAACGGTTCAACTTGGAGATGATGTATGTGAAACAGTTGGCTTCAGGTCCGAAAGAGCTACATGGACCTTGATTGCAAAGCGTGCAGGCGCTCGACTTCTTCAGCGGTAACGCAGCCGCGTTCGCGCAATACGTTTTGAACATCACGGAGAAACATTGCATGCTCCGAGACAAGAGCCATTGCCCGCTCAAGACATTGACGCAAAACGATTGCGGCACGATGGGCAACATGGGGGTCGTCACCGAGGAGACGCTCAACATCCGTGGCTTTTGCCGGCGATCGATAGACAAGCGTATCGCCAAGTCCAAGGGAGACTTCCACGATCGCTGCAACGACAGTGGCACGGTGTAAATCCGAACCCTCCCCGCCGCCGCCGGCATCGGAATATGAACCGAAAAGAACGGTTTCGGCGGCGAGCCCCGCCAGAAGTATCGCTATTTCCGCCAGATATGATGCTCGCGTGCGATGCACGGCTTGCTGCCGATGAAAAACCGTGCATCCGGACGTTCCGTCGTACTGAACATCTCTAAAAACACGCCCCTCGATGAGCCGTTGCCCGGACACGCGTCCGAGGAGGTACCCTACGGCAACGTGCCCAGCCTCGTGCACGCAGGTGATTTCGAAAGAGGTGTCATCCTGCACGTTTTGTGCGGGGAGGAACCTCTCGATGTCCGGGAGCGAAAGCGGATGGCGTTCGGAGCGAGCATGCCGTCTGGCGTCGCGAATGACTTGCTCGATGACCGCTCCCGATGCGCCTTCCAGACGGTCGGATATCCCGGCGATGCACTCCTGCGGAATGGCGTCGCCGGCATAGTGCCGAAGAATTCCAATTCGTGCGCCCGCGTCGGGGAGAGGAATGCGAATGTGCTTGCCCAAACGGCCGGGGCGCAGAATCGCCTGATCGATTGCATCCGGCATATTGGTGGCGCCTACCACGATTACGCCTTCGCGGCGATCGGCCCCGTCCAGGCACTCGAGCAAAGCGTTTATGACTTCGCGCTCATATTGTTCGTTCTTGCCCGCGAGGCGATCGCGGTCTCCGAAAGAGTCCATTTCATCGATGAAAAGTATGCAGGGTGCGTCGGCTTGCGCGGTGTTGAAAGCGGCGCGCATCGCCTGCAGCAGATCGTTGAGGTAACCTTTGGCTTGCCATCTAGCAAGCGAATGGACATGGATGGGAATTCGACATGTTCTCGCCAAAGCCTGCGCAAAGAGTGTTTTTCCCGTCCCGGTCGGACCACTCAGCAATACTCCTCGATCTACGTCGGCCCAAAGCAGGTCGCCCGCGCGAAATGCCTGCAGATCCACTGCTAATTCTTGTCCCCAATTCGCAGCATCGCCAAATCCGTCGAGATCATCCAGTGAAGGACTATCGGTTGAGAGCTTGGCATCCCGCTCCACGCGGTACAGGGTCGCGGCCTGGCTGAGCCTTTCGACGATGGATCGGACGTGGCGGGGCCGGCTCATTAATATGCTCAGCACCCTAAGCGGGATATGCAGTGCGTTTTCAAGAACACCGTCCGGTATTGAATGATGTCCGGCATTCTTGGCTGCAGCTTGGAGTGCCGTTACGTCGATTGGCGGCAATTCGACGATGTCGTCGGCGGCCAGTCGGAATAGAGAAGGAAAATCAAAGATGTTCGAAGCAAATCCGAAAACGGAGTAACCGGACGCAAGGACTTTTGCGATGTCGGCTTCCAGATCGCGACCGCGACGAAAGAGTTTCGTGTGATCCCAGTGATGAACCTCGATCAACTCTGTTAGCGCTTTGTCTGATTTCATCTCGGTCAGATACCGAATGCTGCGTTCATAGACGTCGGTATCGGCGGCGTTTTTCAGGATAAATCCTATGATGGCAGGGCGGCCCGATAGCGCGTGGTTTAATCCGTTTCGGCGCAGGGATCGAACCAACAGGGTGCGGGCCACCGTGAGCCCTGCGTCCCTGAAGCGGCGTCTGATCGCTTTTACGTGCGATTTTTGCTGTCGGGATTTCGAAACTTTACGCATTCGTCGTCTCTGAAATTCAACGTTGATTGGAACATAGGCGACGGGCGGTGCGTGAAAGCGATCAGGCGGTGGCTCCGCAGTGTTGCGGTCAGCGCCTTGCGCGCGATCGTGCAAATCCAACACGAACACTTCCCGGAAGAATCGTCGACGGGCGGACATCGGGAGAGAGCGCCGGATTGGCGTGCGACATTCCGAGGTCGTCAACGCTTGTATTGTTCTTCCTTATAAGGTTGATCTGACCTGCGACATCGACGTCGATCACCTTGCTGCATTGGAGTTGCAATTCGGATTGCACCCTTTCGGAAAACATGTCTCGCAAGCGTGTGAGCGCACTGCCGGCATTCTCCACTTCGAGGAGGTCGCCAATCTCCGAGAGCTTGAAGACGCCTTTGTCGTGGTCGCTTGCGACATCGGCGCCATCGATGATCGCGGTTCCAACCTCGACGAGAACCGGACCTTGGCGTTCGCTCAACCAACTCGAGGCAATTGCGGCAACCGCCATCATCCTGAAGCGAAGGTCTTCGAGCTTGCTCTCGGCGTAGGACGCGAGCGATCGCTTTACGTCGATGATGAGTCCGGCATGCCGCGCGCGGTTGGCGATGAAGAGATCCGGAGTGTACGTCTTGTTGGTATGGACCTCAGAAGGCAGTCTTATGCCTTGAAGTTCGCACCACTCGTTCTTCTTCAGGAGCTGCACCGCGGCAGGTACGATCGGCATGGGGCGGTCCGGCGGCAGGATCAGGAGGTGGGGATTGCACCTTGCGACGGCGGCGATGCCCCACTCCAACAGCCTTCCTTCGTGGAAGGCGACGGAGCGGACAAAGGATACAAGATCGGAAAAGTCTCCGAAGACCCGGTCCGGCTTCGCTTCGCACGCGACGATCGCGGCTATGGCTTTGTCCGTGATTGTCTTGAAGTGTTCATCCAATTCGTCGATGGCTGCACGAGAGCGGCTGCTGCCGGGCGCGGAGCGGCGTTTGTTGCGTTCCATTCGTTCGGCTCCAGATAAGCGCCATCCGTCAAAAATTCGAGACGAGCCAAAGGTCGCTATACAAGGCGCATGGCCGATCGAACCTGGCTCGATTTTTCAGAGCCCAGGACATCACCACGGCGGAAGCCGCGTCGCCGAGCAGCGCGTAGGCGAGGACCGCGGAAACGGACATGTCGATCTCGACCGCATCGAAGGGGTATTTCTTCGTCTGGCGAATGCATATTCCGATCGCGATGGCCGCAAAGTCGTCGTTCTCGCCGGAAATCGCCTCCCGCCAGTTCGTCTCGCCCGCAATGCGCGTGCCGCACAGCGCCAGTCGCACCGACGCCGCATCCTTGCGGCATAGATGAGTCGGAACGCGGGTCCTCCAAAGAGTAAGAGGCGAGTCCGGTCCGAATTCCGAGGGCGGTTGGCCATCGGGAAGGAGGGGCATCTCGATCTCTATGCGGCTGCTGGCGACTATGCGGGGCATGCGTCATCCTCCATGAACTCTGGATTTTCGGGGAAGCAGGGATTGATGTTTCGATCGGGTCTGCGGGCAGGCCGTCTCGCTCAACTCTTCCGGTATCGGCCACTGGCTGACTTCCGCCATGGAGGGCGGCTCAGGTTCGGCCGGCGAACCCTTCCGGTGGGAAAGGATCCAGTCCTTTGTTCGCTCGCCGCGATGTGATAAATCATATGAATGACGGCGTGATCGAATCCTTGCAGCATGTCGGACGCAGATGCGGCGACACTGTCTCGGCTCGCCCGTCGGAGCAGAATGCAATGTGATCGACGAGGTTTCGGCAGCTTTGCGATCGGGACCGTGTCACGATCGTCCAGTAAGGATTCGAGATGTCGCCCGAGAAAACCGAGTGTTTCAGGCGCAGAAAAATCCTAACGAAGGATTCAGTCCCAAACATTTACGACCGGCTGCGGTCGTTATCTTCAGTTCGAATAGAAATCTAACACGACGAGTTTCGGTTGTCATATGGTTGATCAGCTTATGGTTAACGATTCGAATTTGTCGTCGCGACAGGTGCGTGCAGCTCGCGCTTGGCTCGGCTGGAGCCAAAGCGACCTGTCGATGAAAGCAGGGGTTTCGCATCGGTCCATCGCTCGATACGAACTAGGAAGATCAGTGCCGTATGACGACACCTTGCTGAAGCTAAGGATGGCTTTCGAGCGAGCCGGGATCACATTTCTGTTTTCAGGCGCATCCGGAACCGGCATCAACTCGGACAGAGGCGATTAGGAAGTTTGTTGACGCATTGCAGTCGAACGAGAACGCTCCGTAGTCGGGCAGGCGCATCAATCTTTTCGCACCTCGAAGAGTTCGACAAAGCTTATTTCCAGACTGTCCGCCAGCGCTTCGAGCGTTGCTAATGTCGGGTTGGCTCGGGCGTTTTCGATGTGGCTGATCGATGCTTGCTCAAGGCCGATGCGCTCGGCGAGATCGTCTTGAGACCAACCCTTCTCGCGCCGCAGGCGACGAACAGTTCGCGCGAGCGCTTTCGCAACCTGCGAATTGCGCGCAGGGAAGCGCCCTTCGAATCCGGAACGAGACATACTTCGAAAGTCGCCCGGACGACGCCCTGGAAACCATATGATATATCACATATTTTGGCTCTGCTTGTTTATTGCCAGCGAGCTTGGAGAGAGACGATCGACATGATGGTGAAAGGCCGACGTGTTCAAAGCTTCCGTCTAGATGGCTGCCGGGCGCGATCGAAACAGTTACGGCCGGTCGTCTACCCGCCCACATTTATCCGCGATCGTTGGATTCTTCGGGTGCATAGGGCGAAATAACCGTTCGGTTATATAATTATTGCCCAAGGTTCGCTATGACCGTTCGATTATAAGCCTGAGGCGACGTCTTCAGTCGTACCGATCGGTTATGAAACGCATTGGTTGCTGGTAGCATCTGGGAGCGTGAAAACCGGGTTCGGGTGTGCGTATGGGAATGGATGTTAGAAGCCTTGATCAACTGAGAAAGGTGGTCAGGCAACGACGGAAGGATCTTGGGCTCACGCAGCAACTTGCCAGCGCACTGATCGGCCATACGCAAAAATGGCTGTCGGATTTCGAGTCTGGGAAGGTCGATCCACCAGCATCAATGCTGATCAAGGTCATGGGACTGTTGGGAGTGCCGCTACAATACAAGGTGCCAGGTGCCGAAGACGAAGAGCTTGGCGATCCCGAAGTCGAGATCGGCCTCGATATGAAACTAGACCGATAAAAGGACGGGTAGCAGCTTATCGATGGTACGGGTGCATGATCCGCGCATTTTAACGGCGTATGTTCGGCGTCACCTATCCTTTGAGAATTTCCGTTCGAAGAATTTCAGTCATCGCGGTCTGATCACCATGCGTTTCATCGCGCTTCCGGCGTTCGCCTTGAGAGGGTATGTCGTCATGCTCCGTCTCTCGTACAAGCCTTGCCGACAGCGATCCCTCCAATGCTTCGCTTCCTAGTTTACCGTCGGTGACAGAAGATCGAGAATGCGCCCCGGGCAGGCTTTTCACAGGTGTTGCGTTTCCGACGACAAACGGTCGTTTTTGGGCACGGGCCGCCTCAGTCAACCGGCCGACTGCATGGGTGGCGACACCAGAGCTCCGGTCACGAATGGCGCTAGTTCTATTTCGGCAAGCTTTGTCAGCGCTCCTTCGTTGTCTGGCCCCAATGTCACCCGCCGGCCGTGCCCCTTACGCGTAACGGGAAGACGGCGGCACAAGTGATCGGCAAGGGCAGGGTCCTCGACAACGCAAACGACCTGGCGCCCGGCTGCTACAAGCTGCGCCATCACTTCGGCAAGATGCACGCTTCGGAAATCATCCACGTGTTGAACAGGATCGTCTAAGAGGATCGTGTTCCATCGGCTCCAAGCAAGGGACAGGTTCACGGAGAGGAGGTAGGCTAGGCCGGTCGCACGGCGTTGCCCACTCGAAAACATGAACTGCGGGTTCAAATCCTCACCTACTTGGAGCTTGAGGAAGCGCCTGACGTCACCTCTGATCTTGTATTCGATCTCTCCCCAAAATGGGTGCGGCCTTAAGCGCCGGTACAGCTCAGCCATGAGGGGCAAAACACGGTCGAGGCGCTGGTTTAGCGCTTCCCCTGCGGCACGTATTGCCGCGTCCCGAAGTGCGCCCGCTCGCTGCTCCGCAAGCCTCGCCAGTCCTAGCTTCTCCTCGGCCTTAGCGTGCGCAGCTTTCGCTGCGTTTTCGGCTGAGATCGCACGTTGGAGAGCAGTATGGTTTTGCAATGTGTCAATCACGCGCAGGTCTTCTCGCGCGCGAGAGTGGGCATTCCCATGTAAGCCAAGAGCAGCCTCGATGCCCGATCGGCCGTCTGTGATCTTGAGCCCGGCAGCGGTCAGCTGTTTCTCGAAGCGATTGATTGTCTCGTCTAGCTGAACCAAATTCGCGCGTACTCGGTTCGCCGCGTCAGACGCAGCGTCATAAGAAGCTTGCGCTGCCGCACGCCTGCGCTCCGTCTCCGCCTGCTCGACGGCTTGAGCATCGAGTTCTTTGGCAAGTGATTCTGCAGCAGCGATGCCGCGTGCAAAGTCGTCTGCGCCACGGCTGCTATCGCATAGCGGACAATGACCATGCTTTAACCCGATGTGTCGGCCCAGGTCTGCGAGCAAGAGAAGATCGGCGGCCCGCTGTGAGGTGATCGTGGAGCCCTCTGCACTTTGGATCGCCGGCAGACTATCGAGCACGGACTTCGCCTGTTCGATCTCATGGTCGGCGTTGTTAATTTCACTCTGCAAACCGTCGCGTTCTTGCTTCGATTTCTCATATGCGGCCCATCCATCGAACAATGCGTAATAGGCCTCAACCTTCTCCGCCAAGCTCGCGATAGTAAGGCGAGCGGCCTCTCCTATACTTGAGACGTCAGTAGTGGTGCCCGTAACTACTTGAAGTCGTTGCAGCGCGTCCGCAATGACGGAATCCTCCGCAATGGACGATCCGAGCTCGTCAATACGGGATCGTGCGGCGGTCAAAGCTCGAATTGCGCTTTCTGCCTCCTGAGCAGCAGCCTCACGTCGTTTTTTCATCTGCGTTGAAAGCTTTTGCCCACGCTCGATCCATTCATCCGCGTCAGTCGCTCCGATCGCCGAACGGAGGAGAGCGTATCGATCGGACTCGCTCAGATCGAGACTGAGCGTCGCGATATGCTCGTCACGGATGATGGCGGACTGGCATAGCTGTGGCAGCGGGTTCTCCGGCCGAATATTCGGGTCGGAAAGAAGATCGATTATGCGTTCGATTTGACCCCTGTTATCTCCTGGGAGCTGAGACCGCCGAAAAGGTAGCACTTCATCGCCGTGAATGAAGCCCACTTCAACATAGTGATCGCCGGCGGGAGGACCGTCTCCATTCCACCAAAGGTAATCTGCAATCGTCTCACCATCAGACCTCGCTCCGAGATACTTGCTTATCGTGCCAGTCAGCGCAAACTCGACCGCGTCGCAGATCGTGCTCTTTCCGACGCCATTGCGGCCATCGATAATCGTGAACCCATCGCCGAAGTCGATGCGTAGCGGTTTGCGATACCCTCGAAATCCGCAAAGGTCGACGTACGAAAGCTTCATCGCAGGTCCTCCAGTATCAGAATGACGTCCGAGACGGCAGCGCCAGACAGAAACGCCTCAACAGCTCGATCGGGAAGCTCGGTTGTCCGTAACCGTATCTCAGCCACCATGTCGATTGCCTCCAGCCGTGGCGAGGACTGAATGGGCAATAGAGGCAGTAGGGCGGACCGCAGGGCTTCGACGTCTGAGATGCCCGCTCTGGCAATCTTACGCGTGGCGTTCAGATCTTCCTCGATGGCACTTAGAGCGACTACATCCGCATAGGATGGTCCGCCTTTGGAAAGCAGTACGACGTATGTGTTGAAAGCCTTAGCCTGTGCCCGCCTGAGAGCAAATTGGTGGGCATGGATGAGGGCCTGCGATTCAGATTGCCACTGGAGTTTGAGGTCTGAAACAGTGGGATACTCAAGAACAAATCCGATCACCGTCTCTCCTTCAAACGCGATAGCGCGCACATTTGATTCGATCGGGGCCGTCTTGATTCCTGATGCACCAAGTATGGCGCTGCACTCGATGGCGATATCCATTAAAGACCCAGCTCCTGTACTGCTTCTCCACGTGTCAGCCATCGGTTGGCGCCACCGCGCACGATTGAACCGGACGGGCTGGATCGCAAGATATTCGCGGGCAATGACGTCGCTTCTGCTCCGACTGCAATCGTGAGGTCGGGAGCTACGACCGGTGGCCGCCCTCTGGCGTGCGCAGCCTCGACCTGATGAAGCAACTGATTAGCGGCCCGCAGAACTCTGACACGGATACCGTTAATTAGCCAATGATCACCGTCATTGGTTGCTCCGCGCGCTCGCATCTGCAGCAGTGTCAGGCCCACTGCGGGCTCATCATTCGGGGCGCGACGCGAAGATGGCTGATTAGGCCGCCGGCCTTCAAGATCGCGCCGCATCCGCCAGTAGGTTTCGTTGTCAGCGGCAGGTGGTTCGAGCCAGGTTGGATCTGGCGGGTTTCCGGTAGCGTCCTCGAAAGCCTGCGCGCCGGCGTGGATCACGCGTCTCACGAAGCTACGCGAAAATTCGAGCCGGAGGGCCTCAAGGAAATCGGCACCTGATACGGCCACATGCAAAAATTCGTCTGTGATGCCGTCCAGTAGATCATATAAGGCGGGTGCTTTGGCTTGAAGCGCCGGGCCAGCACTTGGGTCAACGACGATGACTCGTGCGGGGCGAACATTGCCTAATGTCTGGGCCAAAACGTTGTTGATGTAGTCCCAATCGGTGAAAAAACCGACAATGATGAGATCACGATCCTGAAGGCGGACGTTCATCCAGTTTGCGCTGCTGGTGACGCGACTCATGACTGGCTCGGCGTTTAGCTGGCTTGGCGCCCAAACCGTGTTCGCTTGATCCTGTGTCCAACAGCCATGCACTTTCAGCAGCGGCGACACATCCGGCTGGCACTGGGCGACCGAAGCTTGATCATAACCAACACCAATCTGGCCAAACAGCATTTGGCCCGCCGTTTCAATCATTGTATCGACGTTAGTCGAGATTGCTGTTTGGATGCCGCGAACAAGAAGCAGATCGGCGATCGCGTCATGGCCTGGATTCGGCCGGCCCGCGAACGCGTCCTTATCTATGAAAGTGCGAAGATAGATGGTGCCCAACTCACCACGATTAAAAAAATACTCCGCCTGATCTTCGATTCCCGCCGGCAGGGGGGGCCTGCTTGCGCCATACATTGCGTCGTACTTTGCCTTGGCATCTGCAGCTAGATTAGCAGCACTCGGTAGGCAGCTCGGCCACCCCATAGAGAGGCCAGCGCCGCATAGAATCGCCAGACGCTCGTGGTGCAAAGCGTCGATCGCGCAAGTGATCGCTTCTGCTGTGGTGACTGTTCTCAAGGTTGCCCCGGCCTTCTGATTCAATGTCCAGGCGCATGAAGGCTTACCCGGCGTTTTAGGTCAAGATTGCCATAAGCCGCGCCGACGACGATGGGGCTCTTTTAACTGCGAGGCAGCAAGATTCCGGAACCGATTTTCCCGATCAACGTTATGCGAAAATCGCCGCCGCCAATTGCCGGGGCGCGCTCTGGGCGGGAGGGTGGAGGCCGTGCCAAAAGTACTGGTTGTTGAGGATGAGGCGCTTATCCGCCTCTGGGTAGAAGACGCATTGCGCGATGCTGGCTACGAGGTCGAGACAGCCGCGAATGCCGATGAGGCGATCCTGATCCTGGAAGCTGACCGCTCCATCACGCTCGTGTTCACCGACATCGATATGCCCGGCTCGATGGATGGCTTGAAGTTGGCTGCAGCCGTGCGCGATCGTTGGCCGCCAGTCCATATCGTAGTTGCCAGCGGCAAAAGCCATCCAGTCGCATCTATGCTTCCGACACACTCGGTCTTCTTGCCCAAGCCATACATCGCTGCCGAGGTGCTTGCCGCTTTTAACCAGGTCGCACTGCAGCGCTGACGCTGCCCAATGTGCGCCCTAACGGTCCAACGAAATTATTTTCATGAGTCAGAACAAGCGCTTTCGCGTCTAAAGCAGCAGCTTGAGAAGCTGCAGACGAGCGCTGGCGATGCGCGACGCATAGTGCGGTGCAATGGTCGATCACCACAGCCCTACCTGACGCTCGCCAAGAAGCTGGCCAACAACCTGCGCAGCTCCAGACAACCAGTTTTCTGTTCGGCAAGATCGACAATCTACGTCACACGATCTCAAGGATCTTTTCGCGCTCCTCGCGATAGGCTTGCAAGAGAGCGTCGACCCACAGTGCCATGCCTTCAGCCTTGAGGTCGATCTTTTGTGATCGATTGTAATGTTGCTGAGTGACGGGTGCCATTTTTTCGCGTTCGTCGATCTGAGACTTCGAGGTCTTGTGCCCCAAGATTGCCGTCGCTGCGCCCCCCAGACGCTGCTCATCCAGGAAGGTCGTCAACCTTCGCCTTACATCATGAAGCGTCCAGCGCTTGATGTCGAACTCTTCGAACAGGTCGCGCCGAACTTTTTTGGGCTTTGGCTTTGGCCCTGGCTTGCCCCTCCGCGGTGGCTTTTGCTTGACGGTATGGTCGTAAACGCGCCCCTGCAGTCGGTACATCAGTTGATTCAGGGCAGATTGGCCCACGGCACTTTTTGGATCGCCAGCGGGAAACATCCACTCCGAGTTGCCACCGGCTTCACTGTGGAAGCTGCGCAAGATCGAGATCGCTTGGGGCGGCATCGGAAGCGAATGGGCGTGGTCGCCGCCCTTCACGCCCTTCATTTCGTCGGCAGTCCAATTTGCGATCTCCCATCCCGTAAGATCTCTACATGTAGGAATTTTCCTGGAGGCTTCCGAGCCATCATGCAGTCGGTCGAGGCGCATATTCACCAAGGCGCCCGTCCGTTGCGCCGTCAACGCAACACCCCACAGTGCACCGATCGTGCCCGGATAGGTCGCGTGTTCGCGTTCTCCCAAGTTGCGGAATGTTTCGGCGATGACCAGCGTACGCGCTATCTCTTCGATCGTCGGAGCATGTGTACGTGCGCGCGTCTTGTATTTGTGAGACAATCGCACCCACCACTCAAACTGAACGTTTTCCAGCCCGGATTTTGTGGCGTGATATCTCCATGCCCAACTCATCATGGCTTTCAATTGCGTTACCGCGCGGTGGACCGCCGAGGGCGCATGATTTGCGTCGATCGTGTCTCGAAGGCGTTCAAGGTCCCGGATTGTTACTTCGTTCACGCGCAGGTCGTTAACGATCTCGAACTCCTTGAGGGTCAGATATCTCTCATATTGAGACTGATAATCTTCCTTGAGCTCGGTACGACGCTCTTCGAACCACTTATGAGTGAGAGTTTTCCAAGACCAGACCCCACCGTCATCGCCGATCCTTGCCCGATATGCCCAGATCGAATTCTCGTCTGAGAAGGCGTCCGCGCAGGCGACGAACTTGGGATTCCGCGTCGGCTCGCCGTCTGGCGGTACGAACTCGTCATGACGATAGGGGTCAGGAGGGCGCGGAACGCCATTCTCACAAGCCTGCAAGTACGTGAGAAAGGTCCGGAGATCGCGTTTGCGTCCGGCGGCCGTGTCCACCTGGAGAGCATAGTATTTCGCGGTCTCCAGATTGACCTCCCCGAGGTCGCCAATCCGCAAGGAGACGTCCCTTCGGCGAATGTACCAGACAACTCTTCCGGGTGTGATCCTCAGCAGCAGTCCCGGCACGCCTGCGATCCGCCACTCCGCCACCTTGCCTGAAATTTGTTCGCCTAAGCAGTACAGTGTCGCTTCTGCGAGTTGATGGTCATGCTTAACGTTCCAGCTGCGCTTTTCGTAGATGACCTTCTTGCTCACGGGCATCTCCATACAACGCTCATACAACGAACACTGCACGGCCGAAGTTTTAGGCGACAGTGTGTGTCCGTGGAAAAATAGCGTACAAACGGGAGCTTACCAAGGATTTAAGGCGGTTTCCGACTGCGTTAACAAAGCAAAGGATTCGGCCTTCCAAGCTGAATACGAGGGTTCGATTCCCTCTACCCGCTCCAGCCTCATTTCGGCGCGTTCTCGATCAATGCGCTAAGAATTCCGTCTGCGTTCGTCGCGAAGCCAGCAACGAGTCCTTCAGGCCAAACGGAGAGTGAGGCACGTGCAGGCTCGAGGGTTTTAATTCGTCGCCGTAGAAACTGGTGTCGAAAACGAGTTTCGCGTGCCCGAAACGATCGGCTCCTCTAATGACGTCGTAGCCGGTTAAACTGCGACGTGGCGCCGCCCTCGACATGACGATCTCTCTCCGCCGAGCATCCTTGCTTCCGGACCCTTCATAGGGCGTGGGCGCACAATCTGCCTTGAAAGTGTGTGCGATGCGCGTTCGGTTCTTCAAACTGGATGGCGGTTTCGTCCGGTTGTGTACTTGCGATCATGGACTGGATGTTCATGGGACATTCTAACAGGAGGGAGCGATTGAAGACTCTGGGCCTGTCAGCGCTCGACGCGCGTGCGCCGCTGGACATGTCGCGTGACGCATATGGCCAGCGAGCCGGCAGTCAAGGCCACAAGGATGCCGAGGAGGGCGCCGCCATCGAAAGAGCTTACGAGAAATCCGATGCTCTCGCGCGATGACGAGATGAAGGCCTGAAGCAATTCGCAGCTTCGCCGCGCGCCATGAACCACGACAAACAACAGTGCTGGAATGAAGCCCGGCAAGAGTGCCGTCCAACCCGGAGAGGTGTGCCGCAAAACGGGGGGGGTGCTCGGCCATTCCGAAATCTCCGATGTTCGACGGTCGTTGCAGGACGCGATCCCCCAACTAGAATGGACGTGCCGACACGGCGCCGAGCACGATGGCTGCGATCAGTGCCAGTGAGCTGTAGATGGCAGCAGTGTGAAACCGGGATGATGCGTGACGTGCGAACCGGCGCGCACGCAAATGCAATCGGGCTTCCGCAGAAAGTTCTCGCACCATGGTTCTCCAATAGCTCATGCGAGCATCTGAAGAGAGTTTTGCTGCCGGTTCAAGCGGCGGGATAAAATAGCGATAGCTGCACTGTGCACCATGGAATCGGCAGTGGAGATTTCTATATCGCCCCGATGTCGGATATTATTTTTCGGCCGCATCGAATAGGTTTTGGTTGGGGCGGAATTGCTTGTTTCGTGAAGTATGCTTTCTTCACGACCCGTCGAGTGAACGAACGCACGCCCGCGCTTTCTTTCCTGTGTCCCGGCTGCCGGAGAGAGGCAGCATGGATATCTCCAGCCGCGACACTCTTTGGAATTAATTTTGCCTGCGTTTGTGTGACAAAGTTCCCGAGGGTATTCATTCTAAGGTATCTCAGATGTCTGCCGATATCGCGGTCGTGGATGAGGGTGATCGGGCGATCGAGGACGAAGCCAAGACGCCCCGGAGCTGGCAACTCGGTCCGATCGTCACCGGCCTGCGGCAGTCGCGTGACATTACCCATAACATCTGGCAGCGCGGGCCGAACCGCCGGGCGCCGTCGCGCGAGGCCATGTCGGACGTCGTGAAAGGTCTGACCCAAGCGCTGTTTCCGCGACACTATGCGCCCGCCAATGCCGACATCACGGATATCGATATCTTCGTCGCGGGCACCTTGCAGGCAGCGTTGGATGGGCTGCTCGAACAGATCCATCGCGGATTGACCTTCGTCTCCGATGGGCCGCCGACGGATCGGAGTCGCGATGAAGCGGTCGCACTGACCGAGGCCTTTGCGGCGGAGCTGCCGGAGATTCGCGGCGCGCTGGTCGGCGATTTGCGTGCAGCGTTCGTCGGTGATCCCGCTGCAACCAGCTTTCCCGAGATCTTGATCGGCTATCCTGGCATGACTGCGGTGATCCATCATCGCATCGCGCATCTGCTGCACAAGCTTGGGGCGCCGCTGGTGGCGCGGATGATCGCAGAACTCGCGCATAGTGCGACGGGCATCGACATTCATCCCGGGGCACAGCTCGGCGCCAGCCTGTTCATCGATCACGGCACCGGTGTGGTGATCGGGGAGACAGCTATCGTCGGTGATCGTGTGCGGATCTATCAGGCCGTCACGCTCGGTGCGCGGCACTTTCCCACCGACAGCGAAGGAAAGGCGATCAAGGGCAATGCGCGGCATCCGATCATCGAGGATGATGTCGTCATTTATGCAGGAGCAACCATTCTCGGCCGGATCGTTGTGGGGCGGGGATCGACGATCGGCGGGAATGTCTGGCTCACGGAGGACGTGACGCCGAACAGCTTTGTTACTCAGGCCTCGGTGCGCAGCAAGATCACCGCGCGTTAGGTGGAGCTGTGCATCTGCGACGGATGGAAGATCGCGTTACTAGCTTTACGAGAAAGCTATAGAAGAAAATAGGCGTCCCTGAGTGAGTCATAGAGGGCGCACGTTTTCGTGGCCCGTCGCAGGGGCATGAAATTCTTATTTTTGATGGTGCGTTGACGAGGTCTCTCCTATTCGAAGACATGCTGTCTCGGATTCAGGAGACAGTCATGACTTTCGGACGATCGCTACTCGCCATTGCCGGTGCCATTGTCGCACTGCAGGTGAACCTCGTGCAGGCGCAGGAGACCCTCAAGATCGGCGCGCCGCTTCCGCTGACAGGGGCATTGGCGCCGGAAGGTGCCAAGCTTCGACAGGGCTACGAGCTCTGGCTGGACAAGGTGAATGCCAACGGCGGCATCAAGGTCGGTGACAAGAAGCTCAAGGTCGAACTCGTCTATCACGACTATCAGTCAACAACGCCGAAAGCTGTGCAGCTGGCCGAGAAGCTCATCAGCGACGACAAGGTAGACTTCCTGTTCTCGCCCTTCGGTTCAGGCGCGGCGAAGGCGGTCAGCACTGTGGCCGAGAAGGCGGGCGTGCCGCTCCTGGCATCGAGTGCGTCGTCGGCCGAGGTTTTCGATCAGGGCTACAAGAACCTGTTCGGTCTCTATACCGACAACAGCACCTTCAGCGAGCCACTGGCCGATCTCGTCAAAGCCAAGCTGCCCAACGTCAAGCGTGTCGCCATCCTGGCCCGCAACGATCTCTATCCGCTGTCGCTGGCCAATGAGTTCGAGAAGAGCGCGAAGAAGCGCGGTCTCGAGGTTGTCTTCTTCGAAAAATACCCGATCGGTACGCTGGACCATTCGTCGGCGCTGACACAGCTTCGTGCTGCGAAGCCGGATTGGGTGATCGTAACGGGCTATATCAACGACCTGATCATCGCCCGCAAACAGGCGGGCGAGCTCAAGGTCGGCGGGCAGGTCTATACGCTGATCAACGGTCCGGCCTATCAGGAATGGATCGATGCTGTGGGGCCGCTGGCCGAGAATGTCACCACGGCAAGCTGGTTTCATCCGGTGTTGAACTACAAGAGCGACGACGTCTTCGGATCCACGCAGAATTTCGTCGTGCAATTCAAACAGAAGTATAACGGGGAGCCCGATTTCACGCAGGCGTCGGGTGCCGCCGTGGGCGTCATCCTGCAGCAGGCGATCGAACGCGCCGGATCGAAGGACCGCAACGCCGTACGCGCCGAGCTCGTCAAGGGCGGGTTCAAGACCTTCTTCGCGCCGATTTCGTTCGGTCCGACCGGCATGGCCGATTCCTACACGCCGCCGGTTTATCAGATCCAGCAGGGCAAGGTGAAGGTCGTTTATCCCGCAGACATCGCAACCAGCGATTTCCGCGCGACTGGAAACTGATCGTTGAATTGTACGTGCGGCCGTGGCGGCGATCCGCCGTCACGGCCGTCATTTCGAGGCTTCGCTATGTTGTGGGTTCAGGTTCTGGTCAACGGGTTGGCATTGGGCGGGCTCTATGCCTGTATCGCTGCCGGGTTCTCGCTGGTCTGGGGCGTTCTCAATATCATCAACATCCTGCATGGGTCGCTGATCGTGCTGGGTGGCTATCTCGCCTTCTTCGCGCATCAGTCGTTCGGCGTGAACCCGTTCCTGTTCGCGCCGGTTGCAGGCGCGATCACCTTTCTGCTCGGCTATCTGGTGCAGCGCATCGCCATCAATCCGGTGATGGGACGTCCGGTGCTGATGACGCTGGTGCTGACCTTCGGGCTCAATCTCCTCCTCGACAATGCCATGCTGGCCGGCTTTAAGGCGGATTATCGCAAGATCAATCTGGTGCCGCCGCTCGGCGTCTTCGACATCGGCGACATCATCGTGCCCATTGACCGTGTCTACGCGACGGCCGTGGGCCTGCTGCTGGTCCTCGCGCTGGCGGCATTGCTGCGCTTCACCCAGCTCGGCCGTGCCATCGTGGCGGTGCGCATGGATCGCGATGCCGCGGCGCTGATGGGCATCGACGTGCGCCGCACCTATGCGATCGCCTTTGCGCTGGGGACCTTCATGGCCGGTTCGGCGGGCGCGTTGCTGGCCGCGATCTTCCCGATTTCGCCGGTGTCATCCGGTGGTTATCTCGGCAAGGCCTTCGTGATCTGCGTGCTCGGCGGTCTCGGCAGCATTCCCGGTGTGGTGGTCGGTGGCTTCGCGCTTGGCGTGATCGAAAGCTATGGCGCGATGTTCATCGGGCCCGAACATGCGCTGACGCTGTCTTTCCTGTTGCTGCTCGTCCTGCTGGTCGTGAGGCCGACGGGATTGCTTGGCCGACGAGGATTTAGCTGATGCTTGTTCGTATCGGGGTTGGTCTGGCACTCGTCGCCGCGGCGGCAGCGTTGCTTGCCTTTGGCGACAACTACGTACTGCGGCTCGCCACCACCGTCGCGATGTATGCGACGCTGGCGGTGGCCTGGAACATCGTTGGCGGCTTCTCGGGCTATCCATCTTTCGCCACAGCGGCGTTCTTTGGCCTCGGCGCCTATGCCGGCGGTCTCGCTTCCGTGGCCGGTGTGCCGATCGTCGGCGCGTGGATCGGCGCCGGCGTGTTGACCGCCGTGTTTGCCACGCTGCTTGGTTTTGCGATCCTGCATTTGCGCGGCCATTATTTTGCCATCGGCAGTCTCGTCGTGGCCGATGTGCTGCGCGAAGTGACCAATTCCTGGGTCTCGCTCACCGGCGGCGGCATGGGGCTCAATGTGCCGCTGCTCGGCGGCAGCACGGGTACCCAGGCGAAAATCTTCTTCGTGGCAATGGCGGTGGTTGCCGTCGTGGCGGTGCTGGTCTCGCTTTGGATCGACCGCTCGCGGCTCGGCGTCGCGCTGCGCTGCATCGAGCAGAATGAGGATGCCGCGCAGGTGATCGGCGTCGATACGCGACGCGCGAAAGTGGCGGGTTTCGCGATCTCCAGCCTTCTCACTGGCATCGCCGGTGCGATCTATGCGTCCTGGGTGAGCTATATCGATCCGTCTGATGTTTTCGACATCTCGCTGTCGGTCAAGCCGATCATCATGGCGCTGTTGGGCGGTGTCGGGACGCTGGCCGGTCCCGTGATCGGCGCCTTCGCCTTTCTCGGGCTGGAGGAGGTGATCTGGCGTAACAGCCTGGAATTCCATGCTGGCTTCCTCGGCATTCTGGTGGTGCTGCTCGTTCTCTTCCTCCCCGGTGGCCTCGGCGCGTTGCGCGGCAAGGGGGCTGTGTCGTGGATCATCGGCCGGTTCGGGAGGTCCTAGAAATGAGCGAACTTCTTACGCTCGACCGCGTGTCGCGGCGCTTCAGCGGTCTGCTGGCGCTGGACGATGTGTCGGTTTCGCTGAAGCAAGGCGAGATTGTCGGCCTGATCGGCCCCAACGGGGCCGGCAAGACCACCTTCGTCAATGTCGTCAGCGGTGTGCTCAAGCCGACATCGGGATCGGTCACGTTTCTCGGCCGCTCGATCGGCGGGCTGCGCCCCGATCTCGTGGCACGCGCCGGCATTGCGCGCACCTTCCAGATCGTTCAGCCGTTTCCGCGCATGACCGTCCGTGAAAATGTCGCCGCAGCGGCTCTTTTCGCTGGCGGCGTACCGACGCGCGAGGAAGCAGGCCGCGAGGCGGATACCCATCTCGCATTTTGCGGGCTGACCCGCGAGGCCGAGACGCCGGCGGCGTCACTAACCCTCGCCGGACGAAAACGCCTCGAACTGGCCAAGAGCCTCGCATCGCGGCCCAAATTATTGCTGCTCGACGAAGTGAATGCCGGCCTCAACGCTGCCGAGATCGACGATGCGCTTCGGTTGATTGCCGAGATCGCGGGACGGGGGATCACGGTGCTGCTCATCGAGCATTTGATGAAGGTCGTTTCGCGCTCCTGCAGCCGTCTGCTGGTGCTGCATCAGGGGCGGCTGATCGCGGATGGCGCCACGGCCGCGGTGATGCAGGACCAGCAGGTGATCGAAGCCTATCTTGGCCAGCGCTACGCCCAACTCCAGAAGGAGAGCGCAACATGAGCGGGGCATTGTTGGATGTTGACAAGCTTGCCGTTGGCTATGGCGATGTGCAGGTGGTTTGGGACATCAGCCTGTCGGTCAGACAGGGCGAGGTCATCGCGCTGATCGGCTCCAACGGTGCCGGCAAGAGTACATTGCTGCGCGCTCTGTCGGGTCTGCTGCGTCCGATCAGTGGCAGGATTACGTTTGACGGGCAGGAGGTCGCAGGCTCATCACCGCCGGATTTCGTGCGCCGACGCCTGATCCATGTGCCGGAAGGGCGGCGGCTATTTGCCGGCTTGTCCGTGCACGACAATCTCATGCTCGGCGCTTACGGTCGGTCTGATCGCGCCGGCATCGCGGGCGATCTGGAGCACGTATTCGACCTGTTTCCACGTCTCCGGGAGCGCCGGCGACAGGAAGCCGTCACGTTATCCGGCGGCGAACAACAGATGTGTGCGATCGGACGTGGATTGATGGCATCGCCGCGGTTGCTGCTGATCGATGAACTGTCGCTCGGTCTCGCGCCGAAAGTTGTCGATGAACTGGTGGAGGCGCTGCGCAAGGTCAATGCTGCCGGCACCAGCCTGCTCGTGGTCGAGCAGGACGTCGCCACGGCGCTGGAATTCGCGCATCGCGCTTATGTCATCGATCAGGGGCGGAGTGTAGCCACAGGCACGGCATCGGATCTCCTACACGATCCATCGGTCCGCACCGCCTATCTCGGGCTCTGAAATCATTCGGGAGATTACAATGAGCAAGCAGAAGACGCAGGTGGAGTATTATTTTAGCTTCATTTCGCTGTGGTCCTATGTCGGCAGCCTGGTGTTTCAGGATCTGGTCCGGCGTCGTGATATCGACGTCGTCTACAAGCCGATCGATCTGTTGGCCGTGTTTGCTGCCGGTGGCGGCAAGCCCGTGCGTGAACGACCGGTGCAGCGGCAGGCCTATCGTCTGGTGGAGATGGAGCGGTGGAAAGCGATCCGGAACATTCCGCTCGTGACATGGCCGAAATTCTATCCGGCCGATCCGTCGCTCGGTCATCGCATGCTGTTAATTGCGCGCGATCAGGGGCAGGATGTCAGTGCATTCGTGCATGCTGGTTTGAAGGCTGTCTGGGCGGATGAGTTGAACATCGCCGATCCGGACACGCTCATCGAACTGGCGAACCGCAGTGGCCTCGATGGTGCGAGCCTCCTTGTGCAGGCAGAGAACGAACAGGTGCGCCAGACCGAAGTCGATTTGACGCGTGAGGCCATCGATCGGCAGCTGTTCGGTGCGCCGTTCTATTTTTATCGTGATGAGCCTTTCTGGGGCCAGGATCGTCTGGACCTCTTGGACGCGGCCATCGCCGAGAGGCGGGCGGCTATCCCATTTCAGGCTGTCTGATGAGACGTGCTTTGGAAAATAACCGCGACGCGGTGTCATTCGGCGCACTCGATGACATCGATCGGAAGATCCTGCGTGTCGTCCAGGAAGACGCGATGCTGTCGGTCAGCGCTATCGGCGACATCGTCGGGCTTTCGTCGACGCCGTGCTGGAAGCGCATTCGCCGGATGGAGCGCGATGGCTATATCACGCGCAAGGTGGCGCTTGTCGATCCGGACAAGCTCGGGCTGAAAGTTTCTGCTTTCGTGATGCTGCAATGTGAGACGCATTCGGAGCAAGCATTGGCGCTGTTGTCGCAGCGCGTCAGCGAGTTGCCTGAGATCCTCGAATTCTATCGGATGGCCGGTGATATCGACTATATGCTCAGAATCGTGTTGCCCGACATCGGCGCATTCGAGGCGTTCAGGCGCCGCTTGGCGGAAGTCGTTCCGCTCAAGGATCTGTCGGTCCGTTTCATCGACGCCACTTTGGGGCAAACCACGGCCTTGCCCATCGCGCTTCATCGCTACGCATAGTAGCGCAGTCAGTTCCGCCGTTGACGTGCCAGCCATTGTGTTGGCGTCAGGCCCAGTTCGGATCGGAACGCTGACCTGAGCGCATGGGCATCGGGAAAGCCTGCGCTCTCGGCGACTGCCTCGACACCATGCGCGCCGCTGACGAGTATGTCCTGCGCCCGCGCCAGGCGCACATATCGGAGCCACTGTCCAAGGCTGCCGCCCGTGCGCGCCCGGATATGCCGGGACAGGCTGCGGCGGCTCATGCCGGCCAGCGCGGCCAGTTCGTCGAGGGACGGCGCCTGACGCGGATCGGCGCGGAGCGCTTCGAGGATCTCGGTGGTGCGGCTATCGGCTGATGATCCGATGGCGGGCCGCTCGAGCAGTTGTGGTTGTTCGCCGGCCCGTTGCGGCGCGACGACGAGGTGGCGGGCGACGCGATTGGCTTCGCCTGCGCCGGAGATCCGAGCCAGCAGATGCAGCCAACAGTCCAGTCCTGACGCGATGCCGGCGGAGGTCAGGATCTGGCCTTCATCCACGAACAACGCGCCGGCATCGACGTTCACCTTCGGATAGCGCGCTGCAAACATCGCCGCGCGTGCCCAGTGCGTGGTCGCGCGGCGTCCATCGAGCAGCCCCGCCTGCGCCACGCCAAAAGCGCCGAGACAGAGCCCGACGACCGTTGCTCCCCGTTCGTTAGCAGCCCGCAGCTCAGCGATGATATCGGCCGGAAGTGGCTCGTCCGCGCTGCGCCAGCCGGGCAGGATCACGATGTCGGCTTCACGTCCCGCATCGAGCGGACGGCTGGCGTTGATCGACAATCCGCCGATGGCTGTGAGGGTCTCGTTTGCGCAGACATCGATCTGATGATCGCCCGCAACGAACGGCTCGCCGAACACCGCCAACGGCGTCGAAAGCATGAATGGGCTGATTTGGCATAGGCGAGGACGGCAATGCGCATTGGCCCAATCTATACGCATAATGTCCATCGGGCCACTGATTGATTGCGGGCGGCGCAGCTATTGAGGTGACAACCAAGGAGCTCCCGCATGACCCGTACCTTTCTCGTGATCGATGTTCAGAACGAGTATTTCCCCGGCGGCGCGCTGCCGCTCTGGCAGCCCGAGGAGGCTGAGGCCCGCATCGTGACGGCCATCGGCCAGGCGCGTGCCGCGGGCGACAAGGTTGTGCTGGTTCAGCATGTGAGCAAGGCCGATCCAGGCTTGTTCGCTACCGGAAGCACGGGTGCCGCGATACGGCCCGGCATCCTCGCTGCGGCCGGTGATGCGCCCATCGTGACAAAGCGATATGCAGACGCGTTTCAGGATACGGAGCTGGCGTCTCACCTGGCCGATACGGATGTGCTGCTGATTGCCGGCATGATGACGCAGAACTGTGTCGTATTCACTGCGCTCTCGCGGGCTGCCGACGAGCTGCGTGTTCAGGTCGTCGGAGAACTATGCACTGCGCCCGCCGAGGTGGTCCACGCGATCGCATTGAACGCGTTAGCCTCAAAGGGCTTGGTGGTCAGCGCAAAAGATATGTGGTGAGCAGAAATCGAGATGCGACGGCAGGACGGCTGAAGCTGTCCTGCCGTCGGTTCTCGGAGCTGACTAGACGCCGGCCAGATGGTCCGCGACCGTGACGGATTCGGGCAGCACTTTCCGCTCGCTCAGCCAATTCGCGGCGTTCTGCAGTTCTGCAACGAACTTCTTGTCGGTGACCGGAATGAGCTTGTAATTGCGTTTGCGCTCAATGAACTGGTCGCGGATCTTGTCGTCATACTTCGCGACTTTCTGGATCAGATGTTCAGCGTCGGCGGCGTTCTGATTGACCCATTGGGCTTCCTTCTCGTAAGCCGCGTTCAGCGCGCGGACGATCGCCGGATTGTCCTTCGCGAATTTGCGCGATGTCACATAGGAGGAGAAGTCAATCTGGAACGGCAGATCGCGACCTTCAAGGAAGATGTCGTGCGCCTTGTAGTCCAGCCGTGCAATATCGACGCCGGGCGACCACATCGACCACGCATCCACCTTACCGGACGCAAGGGCAGGGGCTGCGTCCGGTGGGTTGAGATAGACGAACTTGACCTTGGATCGATCGACCTTGTGCTTCTCAAGAGCTGCGATCAGCAGGAATTCGCCGAGGCCGGAGCGGTTGACGGCGACCGACTTGCCGACAAGATCCTCGACCTTGTCGATGCCGGAGCCGTCCTTGGCGATGATGGCCGTGGTGCGCGGCTCATAGAGCACGAATTGCGTGAAGACCAGTGGCGAGCCGGCGATGATGGCGGCCAGTGCCGGCGTGGTGCTGCCGCCGAAGCCGAAATCCGCGCTGTCGCCGGTGACGGCCTGCAGAGTCGGTGCATGGTTCGGGAACGGGCCGAGCCATTCGACCTTGATGTTCTCCTTTGCCAGCTCCTTTTCGAACGCACCGCGTTCTTTCGCGATCAGCGTGAGGCCGTGATAGCCCCAGGTCAGGCGGACCTTGTCGGTCTTGCGGCCGGTATCGGCAATGGCCTCTTCGGTGTCAGCGAAATGAATGCCGGCATAGGCGCTGAGACCAGCCATGGCTCCGGTGAGAATGTCGCGGCGCGACGGCGAGAAGAAACGTTTGGTCATGGATGAAGTCCCCCTGGATTGACATCAAGCAACGTGGAGATCGGCAGCGACACCGAGCTCGCGGAGCAACTCCTCGCGCGAGGCGGCTGGGCCGCCGTGAACGGGCGTGCGTTGTTCTGCAGCGATGGTGCCGTTGCGCATCACGAGAATTCGGTCAGCCAGCGCGATGGCTTCATCGACGTCATGGGTGACGAGAAGGACGCCCGGCTGGTGGCGGGCGACGAGTTCCTTCACCAGCACATGCATGCGGATGCGGGTCAGTGCGTCCAGCGCGGCAAAGGGCTCGTCGAGCAGGAGCAGGCGTGGCTCCTGCACCAAGGCACGTGCAAGCGCGACGCGCTGGGCCTGGCCGCCGGAGAGATTGCGCGGCCAGTCGTCGAGCCTGTCGCCGAGGCCGACTTCCACCAACGCGGCTGCTGCGCGTTCGCGCGGATGGTCGCCGGGCAGACCGAGGGAGACGTTCTGCCAGAGCGTGTCCCATGGCAGCAGGCGATGTTCCTGGAACACCACGGCGGGTCGCCCGGGCGCATCGATATGGCCGCCCTGGATTGGATCGAGGCCGGCAAGCGCGCGCAGCAGCGTGGTCTTGCCGCATCCACTCTCGCCAAGGAGCGCGACGAATTCGCCGCGGCCGATCCGAAGATCGAGCCGGTCGATGACGGTGCGGGGCCCATAGGCGCGCGTCAGCCCGCTGACGGTGACGGCGGCGTCCGTTGTGTTACTCATGCGCGTGCGCCTTTGCCGTAATTGGGGTGCCAGGCCAGCAGGCGGCGTTCGAGCAGCCGGGCGATGGAGTCGGCGGCGACGCCAATGAGCGCGTAGATCACGATGGTCAGCACGATGACATCGGTGCGCAGGAATTCGCGCGCGTCCATGGCGAGAAAGCCGAGGCCGGATTGCGCGCCGACCGTTTCGGCGACGACCAATGCGAGCCAGGCCGTCGCCAGCGAATATCGCACGCCGGTCAGGATCGAGGGCAGCGCGCCGGGCAGGATGATGCGTTTGATCAGTTGCAGCGTGGACAGGCCCTGAACGCGGCCGAGTTCGAGCAGTTTTGGATCGATCTGGCGGATGCCGAGTGTGGTGTTGATGTAGATCGGGAAGGCGACGCCGAGCGACACCAGAAAGATCTTCTGCCCTTCACCGACCCCGAACCACACGATGACGAGCGGCACGACCGCCAGGAAAGGAATAGCGCGGATCATCTGCACACTGCGATCGATGAGCGCTTCTGCAATGCGCGAGAAACCCACTAGCGTGCCGAGCATGAAACCGATACTGCCGCCGATGACAAAGCCACCGGCTGCGCGCAGAAGGCTGACGCCGAGGTCGGTCAACAATGCGCCGGACAAGGTGAGTTTCCATGCCGTGCGGAGAACCTTGGACGGTGCGGGCAGGACCTGCGGCGACAGCCAGCCGGCCTGAGCCAGTGTTTCCCACACGATGAGGAGCAGAACCGGTGCGATCCACGACAGCACAACGAGGTTAGGCTTCAGCGGGATACGTGAGAATGCGGAGGCGCGGCGCACCGGCGTGGCGTCAGCTGACGCGCGATACTGTTGCTGAATGGCGTAGTCGGCGTTGCTCACTCGGGCATCCATCATTGCAGTTCCAAACAGGACGCAAATGTAGAGCAACGCAAAGTGCAGAGTCTGCAGTTTCTGCCGTGAAACTGTTCTCAACGCGATCTTCGCCACGTTTGACATTCGCACGCGTGTATCAGGAGATGAATGACCCTCCAATCATGATCAATTTGGAATAGGAAGCTTCGGTGAACGTGACCGCATCGTCCTGCGATTATCGTGCGAGAATATCCTTTTGATGTTGCGGTTCGTTTGCAGAAGAAAAATCTCTGCTGTTCGTGTGCCATTTCGCCGCCGTCCCCGCGCGTCGAGCAGTGATGCTTGCACTGCCTGGTCTGGATCGTGTTAGTGCGCGGGACAATTCAAGCACGAGGCAAGCAATGAGCACGGCACCTCTTCGATTTGGCGTCTGGTCGCCGGTGCATGGTCCGCGCGCAGCGCATCGCGATCCGGAAGAGCCGTATGATGCATCGTGGGAGCGCAACCGGGCGCTGGTGCTGCAGGCTGAGGCGTTGGGCTATGACTCCGTTTTGATCGCCCAGCATACGATCAATCCGCATCAGGAGGATCTCGATCAGCTCGAGACCTGGAGTTCGGCCGCGGCGCTCGCGGCATTGACGGATCGGATCGAGATCATCGCGGCCATCAAGCCGTATCTGTTTCATCCGGTCGTGCTGGCCAAGATGGCGCTGCAGATCGAAAATATCAGCCGCGGTCGTTTTGCGCTCAATCTCGTCAATGCGTGGAACAAGCCTGAATTGGAGAAGGCCGGCATCGGTTTCGCCGAACATGATGATCGCTACGCCTATGGCAAGGAGTGGATCTCGATCGTATCGCGCCTCACCAGCGGGGAGCGGTTGACGCATAAAGGCGCCAATTTCGATATCCGGGATTACGCGTTGCGACCGACAGATCAGTATCGCGCGCGGCCCGCGATCTATGTCGGCGGCGAGTCGGAGCCGGCACGCGATCTGGTCGCCGCGCATGGCGATGTCTGGTTCATCAATGGACAGCCTCAGGCCGATGTGGCGGCGTTGATCGCCGATGTCGCCGCACGGCCAAGAACAGGCGCGCCATTGCGGTTTGGTTTGTCCGCCTTCGTCATCGCGCGCGAGACCGACGCGGAAGCCGAACAGGCGCATCAGCGCCTGCTGGCACTTGCGGCGCAGGATGCGCCCATGAAGGCGATCCAGCGCGCCAATACCGATCCGAAAGTGGTGATGATGCAGACCATGCAGAAAACGCCGCGCGTCGGCACCAATGGCGGGACTGCCGCCGGTCTTGTCGGAAGCTACGAGACGGTTGCCGCCCGTATCCGCGAATTCCATTCAGCAGGCATCGAGCTCTTCATGCTCCAGTTCCAGCCATTCGAGGCGGAGATGCAACGTTTTGCCGAACAGATCTTTCCGCGCGTGCGGAATGTCGCTTCGCACAAGGTCGCGCGCGGATAATTACTGTCGTCTCGATAAAAAAAAAAGCCCGCGCCGGAAGCGCGGGCTTTCTTTTTTGACGGGGCGGGATCGTTACCAGGCCGGCAGGATCGAGCCGTCGAATTTGGCCTTGATGAAATCTGTCACCGGCTGCGAGCGATAGATCGCGATGAACTTCTTCAGCGCGGCTTCATCCTTGCGGTCCTCGCGTGCAGCGAAGATCAGCGTGAAATAGGGCTTGGCTTCGGTCACCTCGGTCTCGGCGATCAGGGCTGTCTTCAGCGGCAGACCGGCCAGATAGGCATAGTTCGAGGAGACGAAGGCGGCGGACACGTCATCGAGTGACCGCGGCAACTGTGCTGCGTCGATTTCGGCGATCTGCAGCCTTTTCGGATTCTCGGCAATGTCGAGAATGGTCGCCGACAGGCCCGTATTCGGCTTCAGCTTCAGGAGGCCAGCCTTTTCGAACAGCAGAAGGGCGCGGGCGGCGTTGGTCGGATCGTTCGGGATGGCGATCTTGGCGCCATCGGGAATCTCGCTCACCTTCTTGTACTTCTTCGAGAAAATCCCGGCCGGAACCAGGATCGATTCATCGAGGGCCGCGAGTTTGTAACCGCGGGCTTTCGATTGATTGGCGAGATAGAAACGGTGCTGGAAATTATTGAGGTCGATATCGCCGGCCTGCAGCGCTGCGTTCGGCTGATTCCAGTCGGTGAATTCGATGATCTCGGCCTTCAGGCCCTCTTTCTCGGAGAGACGCGCGGCCTCGCGCAGGATGTCGCCATAGGGACCGGCGGAGACGCCGATCTTCAAAGGCTTGTCGGCGGCGTTGGCCGTGATTGCAGGTAAAGCGAGGACGATGGCCGAGAGGGCAATGCCCAGAAAGCGTGATGCGATGGTCATGAATGGTCCGGTTCGAAAGGTGTGAAACAGAAATCGAAGAGCAGATACATGCTGTCTGCGTTTCGAAATGATCGGCCATTGGCGCTGAAAGCGTCAATGAAATGGATTTCCGAATATCGATCGCACTGCAGTCAGTTGCGTCGGCTTTGGAAATCGAATGGAGCAAAGGCTGCTGTTGTCGCCCGATCAGCGATTGTCATGTATGATGCGCCCGTCGATGACGGTGAGCAGACAATCGAGATCTTTCAGCTGCGAAGGTGGCAGTGTGGTGGGATCGTCGGTGAGCACGGCGATGTCGGCGACGAAACCGGGGCGCAGGCGGCCTTTCCAACCCTCGTCGAAAGTGAGAGCGGCGCCGGCGGCCGTGAATAATTCGAGCGCGGTATGCGCATCGAGGCGCTGGTTCGGTCCGATCACACGGCCGGTGGTGCGCTCCTCGCGGACGCAGGTCGTCCACAGCGTGAAGAACGGATCATAGGGAATGTTATCGGTGGCGATGGCGAGCGGGATGCCGGCATCGAGAATGGTGCGATGAGGTACGACGCCGTCGCCACCGTCGCCACCGTCGGCCTCGTCGAGATATTTGTGGCCGCCTTTCCAGAGATAATAGGTTGAGATCGTGGTGACATGGACGCCGAGCTGCTTCAGCGCGCGGATGTCCTCAGGCCGCGCCCGGCCGATATGCTCGATTACCCAGCGGCGCGTGGTGATTGGTGTGCGCTCGTTCACAGCCTGCAGCACCGGAATGATTTCGTGCAATTGATCCCCGACGATGGTGTGCAGGCGCAGGTCGAATTCCGCTGCAAGGAAGCACGCCTCACGAAAATCGGACGGTGTCACCGCCTGTTCGACGAAGCCGGACCAACCGGTGTCGGGGAGATGGGCGCGGGCGCAGCAGGCGACGACGGGATCGCCGCCATAGGCGATATGGATGCCGGACACCCGCAGCCAGCGATCGCCGAGCCCGCTGCCGCGCGCACTGGCGAGCCAGTCGCGCATGATGCGCCGGGCTTCGGTGAGGTCGCTCCAGCTCGGGCTGACCACGAGCCCTGCGCGGACGGTGAGTTCGTTGAGCTCCCAAAGCCGGCGATAGACCGAGATGGTTTCGGCAGCGGAGCCATGGCCTTCATAGATGCTGGTGGTGCCCTGGGCATTGTAGAGGCGCTGTGAACGCCTGATGCCCTCCAGCCGATGATCGAAGCCGAAGCGCGGCACAGCGGGGAGGATGTCGAATTCAACCGTGGGCCGGTTGTTATGTTCGATGATGATGCCGGTTGGTACACCCGCTGCATCGCGCTCGATCTCAACGCCCTTGATGCGAGCGCGGGTGTCCGGCCCGATGCCGCTGAGGGCGAGTGCGCGTGAATTGAGTGCGGTATGACCGGGTGGCTTACCCCAATTGCCGAATACGCCCTGGATATAAATGGGGTGATCCGGTGCTGCCGCGTCAAGTTCGTATCGGTTGGGCAGGCGCTTCTCGGCAAGGGCAGAGACGCCATCGAAGAAGAAGGGCGGCGTGCCCGCCGGCATGGTGACGATCCATTCGCCGGGCGGCGTCGTGGCCGTCGCTGCGCGGACAATGGCGAGAATGTCTGCAATCGAACTGGCGCCGGCCAGCGACGGGCGCAATGATTTCAGGCCCTCGCGCTCCATATGGGCATGGGTATCGTTGAAGCCGGGGATCAGGCAGGCGCCTTGCAAGTCGATCCGCTGCGCGTGCGGTGCCGCTGCGCGCACCTCGTCCGCATTGCCGACGGCGGTGATCGTGTTGCCGTCGATCGCGATGGCCTCTGCAGTCGGGCGATCGCGATCGAAGGTGAGGATCTTCGCATTCTCGAAGATCAGCGCGGTCATGATGCGGCGTACCAGGGGAATAGCCAGCGGGCCAGCGCGACGAAGATGCGATCCGCGAGGAAGCCGAAGGTACCGAGCAAGGCCAGACCGATGAACATGATATCGACGCGGAACACCTGATGCCCCTGCGACATCATATAAGCGACGCCGGCGGATGCGCCGGATAGTTCGGCGGCTACCAGCACGATCAAAGATACGGCGATGGATTGCCGGATGCCCGACAGGATGAAGGGCAATGCGGCTGGCAGCACGACCAGCAGCAGTGTATCGCGACGGCTGGCGCCAAGGCAGGCGGCGGAGCGCAGATAGATCAGGTTGATGTCGCGGACGCCGATAAAGGTCGTGATCCAGACGGGGAAGAACGCGCCCCATGCCACCAGCACGACCTTCGACGGTTCGCCGATGCCGAACCACAGCACACAGAGCGGCACCAATGCGATGGTGGGAATGGAGCGGAAGCCGTGCAGCAGCGGCTCGACCAGATATTGCAGCCAGCGGATGCGCGCGGTGAAGAGACCGAGGCTGATGCCGGCGAACAGTGCGATGACGAAGCCGATGCCCGCGCGCTGCAAGCTGACGGCGATGTTGTGGCCGATCTCGCCCGAAGTTAGCATCGGGATGAACGCCTGCAACACCGTGCTTGGCGGCGGAAACAGGACCTCGTTGACCCAGTCGGAATAGCGCGGGATCGCTTCCCAGATCGCGATGAACAGCACAACGCCGAGCACATTCAATGCCAGCCGTGTCAGCTGCGCCTTGCGGCGCGCGCGATCATTGGCGGCGCGAAACTGTGCGTCGAAGGAGGGCGATGCCGGATGGGTGTCCGCGGCGAGGTCGGTGTTCGAAATCGTGGTCATGCCGCCTTCCGGATGCCGTTGGTCAATTCGCCGGAGATCGTGCCATAGAGTTCGCCGAACGCAGCCGAGCCGCGATCGCGGGGATAGGTGGCGTCGATGTGACGATCGGCGACGATGGTTCCGGGATGCGGCGCCATGATCACCACGCGCTGGGCGAGATAGATCGCCTCGTCGATATTATGAGTGACGAAGACGACGGAGACGCCGGTTTCCTTCCACAGCCGCAGCAAATCGTCCTGCAGCGTCTGCCGGGTCATCGCATCCACGGCCGCAAAAGGCTCGTCCATCAGCAGCACCTTGGGCTCCACGACGAGCGCGCGGGCCACGGCCACGCGCTGGCGCATGCCGCCGGACATTTCATGCGGATATTTGTCGGCGGCAGCCAGCAGGCCGACGCGATCGAGCGCCCTGAGTGCCAGTCGCCGTCGCTCGTCGCGCGACAACGGCTTGGCACGCAGGCCGAACTCCACATTCTGCCGGGCGGTCATCCAGGCGAACAACGCATATTCCTGAAATACGACGCCGCGATCCGGGCCGGGACCGATGATCGGGCGTTGCTGGAATGCGACCGTGCCACGGGTGGGCTGCAGGAAGCCGGCGATGAGATGCAGCAGCGTGGTCTTGCCGCAGCCGGATGGGCCGATCAGGCAGACGAATTCGCCGTCCCCGATCCGCAGCGACACATCGCGCAGCGCCCAGGTGGGGGCGCCGTCGCGCCCCGCATAGACCTGCGAGACGCCGAAGACATCGATCAGTGACGGCGGGCGGCTCATGTCAGCGTCACGCGGTCCGGCTGTGCAGCTTTCACCGGCCCATCGGCGACGAGACCGCGTAGGAGCGGACGCAGCTCGCCTTTGGGTGGTTTGGCAAGGCCGGAGTCGATAGCCCATTGCGCCTGGCTGACGAGATCATCGACGAAGCGTTCGTCGAATGTCAGCTTGAAGGTGAATGTTGAGGTCGCATCGGCAATGTCGCTGGCAGGCGTCTTGATCCGCTCGGCGATGGTCTGGGGCCAGTTCTTGTCACTGGCGATGCGGGCCTCGGCTTCGAGGAAAACCTTGACGGCGGTGTTCACCAGCTCGGGCTTCTCCTTCAGTACGCGCTCGGTGGTGAGTAGCAACTGGTGGCTCTGGAAGTATTTTTCGATGCCGTCGAGGGACATCTCTTCGACCTGTCCATTCGACTGCTTTTGCGCAACGCCGACGGTCTGGCTGACCCAGGCAAAGGCGTCGATGTCGCCGCGCACCAGCGCCGTCGTCATGTTGTTCGGTGCGAGATCGACGACCGTGACGTCCTGCAGCTTGAGCCCGGCCAGTTCGAGATATTTGGCCAGGAAAAATTGCCCGGATGTGCCGATGCGGGTCGCGATTTTGCGGCCTTTCAGGCTGGCGGGATTCTTCGGGTCGATCGGGCCACCTTTCTTGATGGCGATCTTCATGTCGCGCGAATAGCGGCTGTAATTGATCACCGCGACCGGCCGCAATCCCGTGAGGGCTGCGAAGACGAGTGGCGTGTCGGTCGAGGCGGAAAAATCTGCCGAGCCCGACAGCAGTGCCTGCATCGCGTCGCGGCCGGTTTCGAAAGATGAGGTCGTCAAATCGACATTGGCCTTCTGCCAGAGGCCGGCGGCTTCCGCCACATAGGGCAGCGCCCAGGTATAGCCGGTGCTGCCATAGGCGAGCACGGCCTTGCTGCGGGCCTGTGCGATGGCCGGTGCGCCCAGCAGGCCGGTGGTGGCCACGGCGCCGGCGCCGATCAGCAGGCTGCGGCGGTTGAGCGAGAGCGCGTATGGCGGCGTGAGAGATCGGGTCACGTATCGTTTTCCTGTTATGATGAATGAGCGAGAGATCGCCGACTTAAGCCTTTGGCGTTCCGTCGGCCTGGCGCCTCGTCCAGAATTTCTCCAGCTTCAAATCGGCCAGCGCCTGGTCCAAAGGCGCGGCAAGCGCCCATTGCTTGACGTCGATGTCGCTGCGGATCAGCTTTTCCTCTTTCGAGAAATCGATCACGTCCTGGAACTGGGCCAGCAGGAATTCATCGACCAGCGGGTTAAAAGCGTCTTTCAAAGGTTGCCCGCGGAATTCCTCCTGCAGTGCCTCATAGGGCGTGCCGGATTTCGACCAGATGCGCAGCGCCTCGTCGCGATTGGCCTCATCCGCGATCCAGGCGACGGCCTTCACAAGCCCGGTGACGACGCGGCGCGTGGCGTCCGGATATTTTTCACAGAATTGATCGGTGACGAGGATGCCGCCGAAGCCGGTGACCTTGGGTCCGATATCCTTCGATGTGTAGAAGATATCGACGATGCCTTTTTCGCGCAGCGAGAGCACCGAGCTGGATCCGATGCTGGCATCGACGCTGCCGGCAGCAAGTGCGGCGAGCTGATCGGCGGTCTTGAGGTCAACGATGGTGAGGTCCTTTGCCGTCAGGCCATTGCTCTTCAAGGCGCGCAGGAAAGCCCAATGCAGGATGGTGCCTTTCTGGAAGGTGACTTTGCGTCCCTTCAGATCCTTGATGGAATGGATCGGAAGACCTTTTCGCGCGGCGCCGAAGATGGTCGTCGGCCCGTAATTCAGCAGCACGCGCGTCGGCAGGCCATTGGCGCGTCCGATCACATTCGGTAGCGCACCATATTGAGCGAAATCGATACGCCCATTGGCAATGCCTTCATTGACCGCCGGGCCGGTGCCGGCGAGATAGGTCCATTCCAGCTTGGCCGATGTGTCCTTGAATTCATTGGCGATGAAGTCCTTGGCCTGCGCGATGCCGAAGGTGGCGACGCCAAAAGGCTGGCCGAAGCCGGCACCGAAGGCACCGAAGCGGATCGTGTCGGGCTGATCGGCGGCGCGAGCGGCACTGGCTGTCGCCAGCAATGCGGCGGCACCTGCGGTGAAATGGCGTCGGGTGATGTTCGGCATGATATGCTCTTTGCTCAGTGGCGGAGATCGGCAAGGACGCGCTGTTTCAGCGCGACGAATTCGGGGGCGGCGCGGTCGCGTCCGTCGAGCTCGACCGGAATGACGCTGCGGATGCGGCCGGGGCGCGGCTCCATGACCACGATGCGGGTCGAGAGATAGGCGGCCTCCTCGACGTCATGCGTCACCATGATCACGGTGGTGCGCTGTGCTTCCCAGATGTCCAGCAGGGCATCCTGAAGGCGCGTGCGATTTAGCGAGTCCAATGCGCCGAGTGGCTCATCGAGCAGCAGGATCGAGGGCCGTCGCACCAGCGCCCGCGCAATCGCAGCGCGCTGGGCCATGCCTCCGGACAGTTGCGCCGGGCGCGCACGTTCGAAGCCGGTGAGGCCCACCAGCGCGATGGCATCGTGGACGCGCTGCGCCTTTTCTTCGGCCGGCAGAGGAAATGCATCGAGTGCGAGCGCGACATTTTCCGTCAGCGTCAGCCATGGAAACAGCCGATGATCCTGAAACACGATGCCGCGATCGGCACCGGGGCCGTTCACAGGTGCACCGCCGAGCAGGATTTCTCCGCGAAAGCTGTCGTCGAGTCCGACGATCAGACGCAGCAATGTGGACTTGCCGCAACCGGAGGCGCCGACAATGCTGACGAATTCGCCGGGAAACACGGAGAGCGAGACGTCCTGCAGCACGGGCAGCGGAGTATCATCGACCACATAGGTTTTTGTGACGTGACGGATCGCGAGTTCGTTGAACGCAGTCATGGTTTCCTCAGGTCAGGCCGGAGGCGCGCGCGAGCGCCAGCGACGACAGCCGACGGCACAGCCGCGTGGCGAGATAGCCGGCAGCAGCCAGCGCAGTGACGCCGATGATCACGATGTCCATGCGGAACTGCTCGCGGCCTTCGGACACGAAAGTCCCGATGCCACGACCATTGCCGATGGCATATTCCGCGCCGACTGTGCCGATCCAGCCGCTGATCAGCGCAATCTCGATGCCGATGGTAATGGTCGGCAGCGCGGCCGGGATCAGCACGCGGCGAATTTCCTGGCGGCGCGACAGGCCGAGCACGCGCGAGACTTCGCGATAGGTGCTAGGCACGTTGCGCAGCCCGGTGGTGGTGTTCAGCGCCACGGGAAAGAAGGCGGACAGGGCGATGTAGACGATCTTGCTCGCCTCGCCATTGCCGAACCAGGCGGTGAGCAGCGGGATCCACGCGAACAGCGTGATCTGTCGCAAGGCGTGAAGGGTGCCGCCACCGGCGCGCTCGGCGATGGCCGACAGGCCCATGCTTGTGCCGAAAGCGAGGCCGGCGGCAATGCCGATGCTGATGCCGGTGACGTAACGCAGCAGGCTGGCGCCGATGGCACGCCAGATCTCGCGGCCGGCAGCATCGTCGAACGGCGCTGTCAGCAATTGTTCGGGATGGATCGCGAGCGGGCCTGACACCCAGCCGGCATGAACGGACCACGCCCAGCCGAGCGCGAGGACGACCGGCAGCACGAGGCCGCGTGACCAAGTCAAACGGCTAGCTTGTTGTGGCAAGGCACTGGCGACCGGATGATTCACGCGCGCAGCTCCCAGCGCTGCAGGCGGCGCTCGATATGCGCAAGGCCGGTATCCATCGCCAGACCGATCAAGCCGATCACTACCATGCCGACGATTACGATATCGATCTGGAACAGCGTGCGGCCCCAGACCATCGTGTAGCCGACACCTTCGGTGGCGGCGAGCATCTCGACCACGATCAAGGCGATCCATGCATGGCTGAGCGCGGTGCGCAGGCCGCCGAAAATGCCGGGCACTGTAGCCGGGATGACGAGGCGGCGCAGATAGGAGATTGCGGGCAATTGCAGCACACGCGCGACCTCGCGAAACGGCGCCGGAATTCCCTTGATGCTCTCCGATGTCGCGATCACCGTGGGCACGAAACTGGCCTTGGCGATCAGCACGAATTTCAGCGTTTCATCGAGGCCGAAGATGAGCAGCAGGATCGGCAGCCAGCCGAGCGACGGGATCTGCGCCAGCAGGCGAAACGTCAATCCGCAATAATCGTCAACGGTGCGGGACAGGCCGAGCAGCGCACCGAAAACCAAGCCGCCGCCGGCACCAATGGCAAAGCCGATCCCGATCCGCCACAGGCTGATGCGAAGGCCGTCGATGATCTCGCCGCCGCGAATGAGTTCGATCGCAGTGCTGGCGACCAGCAAGGGAGAGGGGAGGATCTGAACGGGCAGCAGATGCAGCGAGGTCGCGACCTGCCACAGCACCAGGATGGCCAGCGGCACGGCCAATGGCAATAGGCGATAGCCGATCATGCGCTCGGTCCGGATGCGCCGCGCAGCCGGGCGGAATCCGATGACGCGATCGACGACCGCGGATCTCACGTTCATGTCAAACTCCAGGACGCAAAAGCGTCCGATGCCACGGAATGCGCTCTAGTGACCGAACAGCTCATGACTGCGATCGGTGCCGCGACGATCCTTGGTGTCCTTGGTCCATCCGACCGCGCGGCGGTAGCTGCCGAGCCCGTCGGCATCCTTCAGTTCGGTGGCGTGAAGGCTGACGGAGGCTTCCGCGAAGGGCGACACGTAGAGGGAGTCCTCGGGGCAATACAGCTCGCACATGAAGCAGGTCTGGCAATCCTCCTGCCGCGCGATGACGGGAAAGCCGTCGGTCTTGTCGAACACATTGGTCGGGCAGACGCGCACGCAGATATTGCACGAGGTGCAGGTCTCGCTATCGATAACCTCGATCATTCCGCGGCCTCCGCCAGATAAGCATCGGCATGCGGACGGATCGATGTCCAGACCTCGTCCAGGCCGCCGGTGGTGATGTAGTGCCGCTGCGCGACATCCTGTTCCGGGAAATCGTCGCGACGATGCATGCCACGAGTCTCGGTGCGCGCCAGCGCGCTGCGATACATCCAGCGCACCGTGGCCAGCATGGCCGCGCTTTCGCGGGCACGGACGATGTCCCGATGGGGCGCGGCACCGGCGCGCGTGGCGTCGTGCCACAGCGTGTCGAGGCGATCGAGCGACGCCGTCAAGCGGCCAGCCTCGCGGAAATAATTGATCTCGTAGGGGAAGGCTTCGGCCTGCACGGCTGTTGCGAGATTGGCGCCGTTGAGTGCGGGGCGCGTGCCTTGCTGAAGGCCAATCGTGCCGGCGCCGGTCGCGGGCCCACGAATGCCGCGATTGCCTTTGACGTAGCGCGCAGCGCCTTGCCCCGACCAGAATCCGGACGACATCGCCCAGGCTGCGTTGTGGCTGCCGCCGCCGGTGAACCCGCCACAGACGAGTTCGCGCGTCGCCGCATCGCCAGCTGCATAGAGCCCGGGGACCGTGGTGGCGCAGCTGTCATCGACGATGCGCAGTCCGCCGGTGCCGCGAATGGTGCCTTCGAGGCGCAGTGTCACAGGGAAGCGCTGCGTGAACGGATCGATACCGGTGCGGTCGAATGGCAGGAAGAAGTTCGGCTGCGACGCCCGCATGGCGTCTCGGATATCGGCATCGGCCTTGTCGAGTTGCGCGTAGACGGGACCCTTCAGCAGCGCACGCGCAATGGCGGAGCGACCACCTTTCGACGCCGCACCGGGGACGGGCGATCCGTCCTGGTGGGTAAAGCTGCCCCAGCCGAAGAACAGTGTCTTGGTTACCGATCCGAATGCCGTGGAAATCGCATAGGGATTGGAGAACTCCATGCTCGTCAGTTCGGCGCCGAGTTCGGCGGCCATCAAATATCCGTCGCCGGTCAGCACGTTCGATCCAAGCGTCTTGCTCAGAAATGCGCATCCACCGGTGGCGATCACCACGGCGCCGGCGCGGACGCGCCACGGTTTGCCATCCTGTCGCTGGACGCCCGCTGCGCCTGCGACGGCACCGGCATCATCGACAAGTAGCTCCAGCGCCGGACTTTGATCGAGGATGGTGACGCCCGCTGCCTTGGTGCGCTTGCGCATCAGGCGCATATATTCGGGGCCCTGCAGCGAATTGCGCTGCGGGCGGCCATCGGTGTCGGTCGGGTACGGGTAGCCCCAATCGGCGAGCTTGTTGCTTTGCTCATAGGTGCGATCGAGCACGCGCGCCATCCAACGACGATCCTGGAGATAGCCGCCCATCTTCTCGCGGCCTGCCATCGCGGCTTCACGCTTCTCGGCAACGGGATCAATGTACCAGACACCAGTGCCAGCTGCAGCAGTTGCGCCCGAAGTACCGCAGAAGCCTTTATCGACGAGAACGACACGCGCGCCTTCGTTGGCTGCACTGATCGCAGCCCATGTGCCGGCCGGTCCACCGCCGATCACCAGGACGTCGGCGTCGAGCGAAGTGCCTTCGTTAGCGCTCCCGCCAATATGGTACCTGTGCTCGCTCATTGAGATTCTCCACTGCACGTCTGCGTGCGCCGAAGCGGCGCGGTAGACGGTGTGAAGTTATGCGCGAGAGGTTTCCGGTGACAATTTCAGAGTTTCACGCGAACCGAGGACAAATGTGCCGCGTTTCTGCTTCGCTGTAAAAAATTATATCCATCGCAGTTGAGACACTCCGAGACGATCAATGCTCGTCGGTTGTTCGCTGCGATTGTCAGGAGAGCCATTCTCCGCTCAAGCTGCGCCGCTGCAGAACAAACGCGGTGTAGTCATAGAAGCATTGGGACGGATATTTCTATTTCGCCGTATGCGTTGAAGTCGAACATGGCTGTGTCAATCTCGGATGGGACAACATCATCACGGGAGAAACGCTGTGGCCATCCACTACGACATCCAGGGCGGAACATTGCCGTTCGTCACGGCAGAGTTGAATTACCTTGCGCCCATGCAAGATAAGCCGCGGACCTATGCTTATGATCCGCCGCCCGGCGAGCCCAGAAGCACAGCGCTACCACAGGCGGTGCAGGTTAAAATTGCCAATGGTCGCCCGATCCGCGACAGATTCTCGCTTGATCGGGCGGGTTTTGCGCTTGTCGATCAACCCACGGCGGTGCGCGATTTCTACGACGATGATGAGGTCAAGCGCGTCTATTATCCGGAAGCGAGCGATTTCATTCGCAGCAGTCTCGGCGCAGACCGCATTCTGATTTTCGATCACACCGTGCGTAGACGTGTCGTTGGCGCGGCGGATGTCCGCGGAGACGGTCCGCGTCAGCCCGCGAGCCGCGTGCACGTCGATCAAACCCTGCGCTCTGGACCAAATCGGGTCCGTGAGCATCTGCCGGACGAGGCTGACGAATTGCTGCGCGGACGCGTGCAGGTGATCAATCTGTGGCGACCGATCAAGGGGCCGTTGAAGGATACGCCGCTCGCCATGTGTGACGGGACCAGTGTCGCGCAGAAGGATCTTGTTGCGTCCGATCTTATCTATCCGAACCGGCAGGGTGAGACATATTCCGTCACCTATCATCCCGACCACAAGTGGTTCTATTTTCCGGAAATGGACGTCAATGAAGCGCTGCTGTTGAAGTGCTACGATTCTGCATCCGATGGTCGGACACGGTTTGGCCCCCATACCGCTTTCGTGGATCCGACGACGCCACCGGATGCACCGCCGCGTGAGAGCATCGAGTTGCGCGCGCTCGTGTTTCATCATGCCTGATGGATGCGCGGTCGCCGCGCAGGCAGGAGTCAGTTTGCCCGAAGACGATCAGGTTCTTTGATGGATGCCGCATTCCGTCTTCGCCCGGCCGCGCCAGCGGCCTGCGCGCGGATCCTCGCCTGGCAGCGTTCGTGACGTACAGGGCATGCAGCCGATCGACGAGAAGCCCGCAGCCACCAACGGATGCTGCGGGAGACTGGCCGTCGCATAGATCAGTTCGATGTCGCGCAGGCTCATTTGCGCGAACGGATTGAATTTGAGTTGGTCGCCGTCGAGTTCAACGATCGGGATATCGGCGCGCGTTGCGGCCTGAAAGCGCTTGCGTCCGTTGATGGATGCATCGAATGCAGCCATGGCAGCGCTGAGCGGTTCGACCTTGCGCAACTGGCAGCATGCATCGGGATCTGTAGACCATAGCTCCGCATCACGATCGAGGCTTGCGAGCGCGGTTGCCTGCGGAAGCACCGATCGCACATCGCGCAAGCCGAGCTGATCCACCAATGCGTCGCGATACTGCAATGTCTCCGCGAACATCCATCCGGTGTCGATGAAGATCACCGGGATGTCTGGATCGACGTCAGCAACGATCTTGAGCAGCGCGCCGGACTGCGTCCCGAAGGATGAGACAACGGCGAGCCTGTCGCGACCGACGGCATCGCGCGCTGCGGAGATCACGTCGGCGGGCGATGCGTCCTGCAGCCGGTCGTTCAGTTCTGTGGCTTGCAGAGCGCGCGCGATGTCTGACATGCTGTCATCACGAGGGAGTGGCTTGACGAGAACGAGATTCTATATACTCATACAAATAGAGTCAGAAAGAGAGAAATATTCCTTCTTTTTGAATTCGTTGGAATGAAATTTCCTCCTCCAATCCCTCGATTCTATGGACGCAATTTCTGCGTGTCCGTCTTTCGTTCGATTTGAGGCGAAAGACCTCGCGGATTTTGCCATGGATTCCTCCGTTCTCGACCGTCCCGCCACTGCCGCTCCGACGATGAGTCATCTCGATGAGCTGGAGGCGCGGAGCATCTACATTTTGCGCGAAGCCTTTGCCCGGCTGAACAAGGTCGCCTTGCTCTGGTCGCTCGGCAAGGATTCCAATGTGATGATCTGGCTGGCGCGAAAAGCCTTCTTCGGCCACGTGCCGTTTCCCGCGCTGCATGTGGACACCGGCAAGAAGTTTCCGGAGATGTATGCGTTTCGCGATCGCTACGCGAAAGAGTGGGGGCTCGATCTGCGCATCGAACAGTGCCCGCCTATCGACGCCGTCGATCCGACCCTGCCGCCCGCGGCACGCTCGGCCGCGCGAAAAACCGAAGGCTTGAAGCTCGCGCTGGCCAAATACGGATTCGACGGCCTGATCGCGGGCATTCGCCGCGACGAGGAGGCGACGCGCGCCAAGGAGCGCGTGTTCTCGCCACGCGATGTCGAAGGCGGCTGGGACGTGCGCGATCAGCCGCCGGAATTCTGGGATCAGTTCAACGCATCGCCGCCGCCGGGCGCGCATCTGCGCGTGCATCCGATCCTGCATTGGACCGAGGCGGATATCTGGGCCTACACCCAGCGCGAAAACATCCCGATCATCCCGCTCTATCTTGCGCGCGACGGCAAGCGCTATCGCTCGCTCGGCGATGCCGACATCACGCATCCCGTTGCGTCGTCTGCGAAGACCATTGCCGAAATCCTGATCGAGCTGGAGGACAGCAAGGTGCCGGAGCGCGCGGGTCGCGCACTCGATCATGAAACCGAAGACGCATTCGAGCGGCTGCGCGCCGCCGGCTATCTGTAAGAGCAGTTCCATGACCGTGTCCGCAGACCTTTCCGCATCCGCCTCGCTTCCCGGGCCACGGCGCCCGCAATTGCGCGTTGTCATCGTCGGCCATGTCGATCACGGAAAATCGACTCTGGTCGGCCGCTTACTGCATGAGACCGGCAGCCTGCCGGATGGCAAACTCGCAGCGCTCAAGGCCGCCAGCGCGCGGCGCGGCATGCCATTCGAATGGTCGTTCCTGCTCGATGCGCTGCAGACCGAGCGCGACCAGGGCATCACCATCGACACCACGCAGATCCGCTTTCGCACTAAAAGCCGCGACGTTGTCCTGATCGACGCGCCGGGCCACGCCGAATTCCTGCGCAACATGATCACCGGTGCCGCACAGGCCGATGGCGCCGTGCTGATCATCGATGCGCTCGAAGGCGTGCGCGATCAGACGCGGCGCCACGGCTATCTGCTGCATCTGCTTGGGGTGAAGCAGGTCGCCGTGGTGGTCAACAAGATGGACAAGGTCGGCTTTGACGAGACCAGGTTCAATGCGATCCGCGACGAGATATCGGGCCATCTCACAGGGCTAGGGGTGGTACCGCTGGCGGTCGTTCCGATTTCGGCGCGCGATGGCGACGGCGTTGCGGAGTTCACCGCGCGCGCGGCCTGGTATCGCGGGCCGACGGTGATCACCGCCTTCGAGCAATTCGAGACAGCGCGCCCGCTCGATGACCGGCCGCTGCGTCTGCCGGTGCAGGCGATCTACAAATTCGACGACAGGCGCATTGTCGCCGGTCGCATCGAGGCGGGGCATTTGACCGTCGGCGACGATATCGTGGTGATGCCAGCTGGCAAGAAGGCGCGGATCAAGTCGATCGAAGGTTGGTCGGTCACATCGGCACCGGAGACGATCGCGGCAGGGCACTCCGTCGGCATCACGCTCGATCGCGAACTGTTCATCGAGCGCGGCGATGTCATCGCGCATGCGGAAGCAGCACGAGTGAGCGTCAAGCGGCTGCGCACGCGATTGTTCTGGCTGCATAATCAGCCGTTGACTGCGCGTGCCTCCATTGTGGTGCGGATCGGTGCGCGGCAAGTGCGGGCCGTGGTCGATAGCATCGAGAAAGCCGTCGATCCCGGCGATCTCGCCGCGACCGCGGGGCAGGCAATTGCGTGCAATCATGTCGGCGAAGTTGATTTAATGCTCGCGCATCCCGTGGCCGCCGATATTTACGCGGATAGTCCGCCGACAGGGCGGCTGGTGATCGAAGTCAATGGGCGGATCGCCGGCGGCGGCCTGATCTTGTCCGTGCAAGCCGACGAGCGCGTGCAGCCGATCAACATCGTCCCGGTCGCGTCCGATCTCGCCGCCAAGGAGCGCGCCGATCGTTTCCATCATCGCGGCGCGGTGGTCTGGTTCACGGGCTTGCCGGGCTCCGGCAAGTCCACGCTGGCAGTTGCGCTGGAGCAGCGTCTGTTCCGCAGCGGCGGTTCGCCGATCCTGCTTGATGGCGACACCATGCGTGCCGGACTTAACGGCGATCTCGGCTTCGCTCCGGAGGATCGCCGCGAAAATGTGCGTCGCCTCGCTGAGGTCGCCAATCATCTAGCCCAGAACGGCCACATCGCTATCGTCGCGGCGGTGTCGCCTTTCCTCAAGGACCGCGCCGAAGCCCGCCGCATCGCGCGCGAGAATTTTCGCGAAATCTACGTATCAACGCCGAGCGATGTCTGCGAAAGTCGCGATCCCAAGGGGCATTATGCCAAGGCGCGCGCCGGTGAGATCCAGGGCTTTACCGGCATCACCGGCGACTACCAGCCCCCGCGGGATGTCGAGCTGGACATCGATACATCGGGATCTGACGTCGCGGCATCAGCTGAGAGAGTTGAGCTGATGCTCAGGCTCACGGGAATCATGCTGTAGTGTGCATTGGTCCGACATGCTTGCCGGACATTCGCGTGTACAGGATGAGGAGAGCTATCTCGTGGATGGATCGCGGAGCAGGGGGAGGAGAATCCGACCCTGTCGCTCGATCTCCGCGAGATAAGGCGTGTCTGACAGGATGAATGTCCGGATTCCCAGCGCGCGATATTTCTGCAGGGATGCCGCGACTTCGTCGGCCGATCCGACCAGCCATGTGGTGCCGGCTCCGGCGGCGCCGTATTTTCCGGGGGCGGTGTAGAGATTGTCGTCGAGGACATCGCCGCGCGATTGCAGGTCGAGCAGGCGGCGCTGACCGACAGCGATGGGTGGGCCGTGATCGTTCCAGCCGGCGCCCGCCTTGCTGGCCATCTCGGCAACCTTGGCCTCGGCGACAGCCCAGGCTTCGCGCGATGTCTCGCGCACGACGGTGGTGATGCGCAGGCCGAATTCCAGCGGAGCGAGATCGCGATCGAGGCGCCGGCTGAGATCTGTTAGCCGCGCGATACGTTGCTCCACATCGGCCAGCGGCTCTCCCCAGAACAGCTGCACATCCGCTTCGGTGGCGGCGACGCGCTCGGCGGCTTCCGATGCCCCGCCAAAATAAAGCTTGGGATGCCGGCGTTCGCCGCGTGGGGAAATTCGCGGGGCGGCTGTCGAGTTCGCGACACGAAAATGCTCACCGGCAAACGTGACGTCTTCCTGCGTCCAGAGGCGCCGGACCAGACGCATGAACTCCTTGGTCCGGGCATAACGATGGATCGGATCGGCTTCACCGTCGCCGTAAGCCGCGAGGTTGTCGGTCCCGGTGACGATATTGACGCGGACACGACCGCCGGTGAGTTGGTCGAGTGTAGCCGCAGCTGAGGCGAAATGCGCCGGTCGCCAATAGCCGGGGCGGATAGCGATCAGCGGCTCGAATGTCTCCGTGCGCGCCGCCAGGGCTGCGGCAACCGTAAACGTATCCGGTCGTCCCCAGCCGGTGCCGATCAGCGCGCCACGCCAGCCATGGCGCTCGAGCGCCTGGGCCTGGTCGGTGAGCGTCGCGATGCTGTTGTGGTTCGGATCGGAGGTATCGCCGCGATGGCCGGCCTTGACGTCATTCGGGATGTACCAGAGGAATTCCGACTGATCGCTCAAGGTGATCTCCAGTGCTTTTGCAGGGCGGCGTGGATGACCGCCGAGGCGTCCCACGACGGTTCATGCACGCCTCCAATGGCATTTCTCAGGCAGCCCGCAGATGTGCATGGCGCGTGTCGAGGAGCGCGCGTGCAGCGCGTTCAGCAGCGCGCGCCGATGCAAAATGAGACCCTTCGAGGGAGTCGAAGGCCGTCTCCGAGGAGAAGAAGCGGAAGCCGCGCTCTTCGGCGACGACGATCCCCGCTGTCTGGTTTGCGATTTCGATAATATAGGCGTGTGGCATGTGTATCTGTCGCTGCATGGCAGCGATCCCATCCAAGAATTGCGATGTCATGAAATGAAAATCGACGTCCAGCTGGGATCAACAACACGCGCCGGTGGGCGCAGACACGCAGCGGCGCGTCACGCTCCTGCGCAACTCACTCACTTCTGTTCTGCCAATCGCGGTCATGCGGGTGCCTCTGAGCACGGGTTGTCGGTTCGAATGTCGTCGGAATGGCCGTTCCGGTCAATGAAATGGCTATCCATATTCGGCGGCCAGGCGCGCCGATCATTCTTTGCGAAGGGCGGCAGACGGAAGGCCAGTCGCGCAAGGCGCCTACAGCCCGCCGTCTGCCTGTGACCTGCTAGCTGTCAAACCCTGCCGGAATGAAGGCTGGCAGTTTTTCTTCGATGAAGCGCTTCACCTCCGGCGACTTGAACACCTTGATGAAGGCAGCCAGGCGCGGATCGTCCTTCTTGTCGGCCCGGGCGGTGAAGCGCAGCACCAGCCCGTCATCGATCGTCCGGTCGATGATCAATGCCGATTTCGGATCGCCGCCCGCAGGGATCAGATAGGTAATATTGACCAAGCCCAGCGTCACGTCGTCGAGTGACCGATAGGTCTGAGCGGGATCGAGTTCGACGATCTTCAGGTTTTTCGGGTTCTCAATGATGTCGAACTTCGACACAGAGAAACCCTTGCCGGGCGTCAGCTTGATGAGGCCGGCACGCTCCAGCAGGATCAAGCCGCGCGCACCGTTCAGTGGTTCGTTCGGGATGGCGACGCTGTCGCCGGATTTGATGTCGTTCAGGCTCTTGATCTTCTTCGAGAACAGCCCGACCGGCGCGATCACGCCGACCTTGTCGGCCTGGGCGAGGGTGAAGCCGCGCGTTTTGTTCTGAATGGCGAGATAGGTGCTGTGCTGGAAAAAGTTGGCATCGGCGTCCCCGTTCTGCACGGTCTCGTTGATCACGATCCAGTCGGTGATCTCGATCGTCTTGACGTCGATGCCTTTCTCCTTGGCGAGATTGGCAGCGAAGGAAATCAGCTGCCCGACCGGGCCGGCGCTGGCTGCGATCTTCAGCGGCTGGTCGGCTGCAGCGACACCACTCAAAGCGAGTAGTATCGCGCCGGCCTGAATGAAGCGAGACAGTCGATGCGTCATGTGAATTGATCTCCCCATTGTGATGGGGAAAGTGTAGCGATGCGCGTTCCGAAAGCGATGAGAGCGATTTCGTTTTTTGAGCGCGGCTGAAAGGCCAAACGCAGTCCGCCGGCATGCCTGCAAAGGCCGGATATTTTCTCGCAAAATAGTGTTCTCGCAGCGAAGTTTTGCGGAGATAGTTCTTCGCTGCGAGAAAACGGCGTTAGCTGGCTGTGGGCTTCGCCAGGGTTGCGAGCAATGCATTGGTTCGCTGACGCGCTTCGGCAGTCGCATCCGCATTGTAAGGTGGGTAGCCGGTGCGCGCGAAGCCGTGGCCGGTATCCGCATAGATATGGATCGCGACATTCGGTCGCCCGGCGAGCAATGCGCCGACCGAATCCTTGGTCTGCTGCGGCACCCATGGATCGGTTTCGCCGAAATGCAGCAAAGTGGGTTTCGCCAATCGACCGAGTTCTTCGAGATGCTGATCCAGCTTGACCGCATAATAGCCGATGACGGCATCGACCTGCTCGCGAACACCGGCCAGCGCCGCGAGGCGCCCGCCGAGACAGAAGCCGATCACGCCGATCCTGGCATCTGTGCCCAATCGGTCTCTTAGCCATGCGGCCGATTGCCCGACATCGCTGACTACGCCATCGACATCGACGTCCTCTCCTTGCGCGCGCGCACGATCGGGCTGGTCGTAATCGAGATACACGCCAGGTTGTTGTCGCCAGAACAGGTCCGGCACGACGACGGTGTAGCCGTCCGCCGCGTAGCTGTCGGCGACGCCGCGCACCCAGTGATTCACGTTGTAGACTTCGGGAAGAATGACGAGGCCGATGCCGTTCGGGCGGTCGGGGGTGACCTCATAGGCTTCGAATGACTCGCCCGTGCGAGCAGGAATTTGCACGAAGGCTGTATTGCTCAAACTTGATCTCCTTTGCGACAAAGGTTTTTTAGGTCATTTTTCTTCATTGATATCAATGACTTGACACCATTGATGGAAAATCACGAGATGTAAATCGTGAATTCATCAGGGGAGTTTCAGGTGTCTCGTTTCGAACTCGATCGCCGCGCGCTCATGGCCGGGCTGCTTGCCACCACCGCGTTCAACACGGCGGCTAGCGCCGACGCCGCGGTGCTGAAGATCGGCGTGTTGTCGACGCTCACGGGACCGGGGGCGACATGGGGACTTGCGATTGATGGCGGCGCGCGCATCGCGGCGAAGGAGATCAATGATCGCGGCGGACTGAATGTTGGCGACAAGAAACTGCAGATCGAGATCGTCGCCTATGACGATCAGTACAAGGCCGCGAATGCCGTGACGGCGATTAACCGGTTGATCGATCGCGACGGCGTGCGTTTCATTCTCGGCCCGATCGCATCGGTGTCGCTGTCGGCCATCAAGCCGGTCACCGAGAGCCGCAAGGTCTTCCTGTTCCCGAATTCGTGGTCGCCCACCGTGTTCCAGGATGCGCAGCATGTCTTCCGCATCTCGTCGACGACGCGCGAATTCCTGCCGAAGTCCGTCGAGTGGTTGAAGGCGACGAAGCCGGAGATCAAGCGCGTCGCGACGCTGGCGCCGAATGACGAAACCGGCTGGACCAGCCAGCAGGTGCAGAAGGATGTCTATGCCAAGGCCGGCTATACGGTGACGGCGGCCGAGTTCTTCGAACGGCAGCAGACCGATTTCCGCGCGCTGCTCACCAAAATTCTAGCGACGAAGCCAGACAGTATCGAGCTCGACACGGTGCCGCCGGCGACTGCCGGTCTGGTCGTGAGGCAGGCGCGTGAATCCGGCTTCACCGGGCCGTTCACGAAATTCGGTGGCTTCGACGTTGCGGAAATCGTCCGCACAGCGGGCGCGGAGAATGCCGAAGGCATCGTGGGCACATTGCTGGCCGATCCGGACAGCCAGGTCTGGGCGCGGCTGAAGACCGCCTATGCGAGCTATCAGAAGAACGAGCCGAGCGATTTCGTGATCCTCTTCTACGACGCGGCGCGCATCCTGTTTGCCGGCATCGAAAAGGCCGGCACGATCGATGATCCCGAAAAGGTCAAGACGGCCATCGAGGGATTGTCGCCATTCGCCGGATCGCTCGGCGCCTTGAAGTGGGGCGGCAAGGAGAACTACGGCGTCGATCATCAGCTCTATACGCCGGTCTTCCTCACCGAGATCCGCGGCGGCAAGGGGCATGTGATCAAGAAGGTCGAGACGGCCTGATCCGCACAGCAGGGATATCGTCGTGATCACTCAGGTCGCGAGCATCGCCGTGTTGTCGGCGATGCTCTATATGCTCATCGCGCTCGGATTCACGCTGGTGTTCGGCGTCATGCGCATCGTGAATTTCGCGCATGGCGAATTCCTGATGCTCGGTGCCTACGCGCTCTATGTGTTCAGCAGCGTGGCCGGGCTTCCGTTCGTGGTGGCCCTGCCATGTGCTGCACTCACAGTGGGCGCGCTGGGCGTGATCGCCGAACAGGCGATCTTCCGTCGCTTTACGGATGATGAACTGGGCGCGATGATCGCATCGCTGGCACTGGCGATCGCCTTGCAGGGCGTCGTCGTCGCCATCTTCGGTGTCGATGAACTTGCGGTGGAGCGGCCTGTCAGCGGCGTCATCAAGCTCGGCAACGTGCTGTTGCCGAAAGACCAGTTGCTCGCTGCGACGATCGCGCTGGCGCTGGTGGCTGCGGTCTATGTGCTTCTGCAGCGAAGCTCGCTCGGTCTCGCCATGCGGGCGGTGGCGCAGGACCGAGATATCGCGCGCCTGCAGCGGATCCGGCCGCATCGCATCTATCCGATCGCGTTCGGCCTGAGCTGTGCCCTGGCGGGAGCCGCTGGTGCCTTGATCGCCCCGCTTTACACGATCGAGCCCTATATGGGCGAGGCGCCGCTGATGAAGGCATTCATCGTGGTGGTGCTGGGCGGTCTCGGCAGCATTCCCGGCGCGATGATCGCCGCGGGCATTCTCGGCTTCGTGGAAGCCATCGTGTCGGTGGCTGCCGGCCCGACAGCCGCCACGCTGGTGCAGTTCGGCGCGGTGCTGGTGCTGTTGCTGATCCGCCCGGCCGGACTGATGGGGCGGGCATGAGCGCACGATGGCCTGTCATCGGCGCCGTTGCGCTCGTCGCGGCAGCAGCCGTCCCGCTGCTCCTCAGAGATGCCTTTCTCTATCATCTGGGCATCCTGATCTGCATCCAGGCGATCCTCGGGATCAGCCTGCATCTGATGCTGCGCATCCGTCAGCTGTCGCTGGCGCAGGCGGGCTTCATGGGCATCGGCGCTTATACGTCGGCGCTGCTGAGCCGTGATCTCGGCTTCGCATTCCCTTTGGCCCTGCTGGCAGCCATCATCGTGCCGGCCGCGATTGCCGGTCTGGTCGGCTCGATCATCCTGCGCATCAAGGGGGTCTATTTCGTCTTACTGACTTTCGCGCTCGGCGAGTCGATCCGGCTGGTCTTCGTCGAATGGATCGTTCCCTTCGGCGGCAATAACGGTCTGACGTCAATCCCTGGGATCGCCGTGTTCGGGTTGGCTCTGAAGGCGCGGTCGGCCATCTATGTGGTCACGCTGCTCGCGCTCGGGGCCTCGCTCATGGCTGCCTATCTGCTGCTCAGCCGTGATCAGGGGCGGGTGCTGTCGGGCATCGCGCATAACGAGATGCTGCTGCAGTCGCTGGGCACGGACGTGACCGCCTATCGCCGCATGACGTTTGCGGTCAGTGCTGCGATCGCCGGTCTCGCCGGTTCGCTCTATGCGCATTATCTCGGTTACATCTCGCCGCCAGCCTTCAATGTCACCGCCAGCGTCGGCGCGCTGGTCTTCAATGTGGTGGGTGGAGCCGGTTTCCTGCTCGGCCCGGTCGCCGGGGCGCTGTTGCTGGTGCCGCTGCCCGAACTGTTCCGCGACGCGGCGATCTATCAAAGCCTGTTCTATGGCCTGGCCCTGTTGCTGCTGATGCTGTTTCTGCCACGGGGCCTGATCGGCGTGCTGGTCGGGAGGAAACCGTGATTGCGCCATTCCTTGAGCTGCAGAATGTCAGCAAGCGCTTTGGCGGCATCCGGGCGGTGCATGATGTCTCGCTGACGATCCCGAAAGGCGAAATCACCAGCCTCATCGGGCCGAACGGCGCTGGCAAGACGTCCTTGTTCAACCTGATCGCGGGCCAGGTCCGGCCAAGCGCCGGCACAATCCGCTTCGAGGGCGAGCGTATCGATCGGCGGAATCCGGATGCGATTGCCCGCCGCGGCATCCTGCGCAGCTTCCAGAACACCATGATCCTGCCCGGGCTCACGGTGCAGGAGCATATCGAGACCGCCGCATTGCTCGCGACGATCGGTCGGCCACTCGACCTTTTGCGGCGACAGACCATCAATCGCGCCAAGCTTGTGGCCGTGGATACGACGGAGGCGGTGCTGGACATCACCGGACTTGCCGCGCAGCGCGATACAGTTGCCGAAACCCTGTCATATGGCTTGCAGAAGATTCTCGGTATCGGCATGGCGATGGCCGCGAAGCCGCGGTTGCTTCTGTCTGACGAACCGGCGGCCGGGCTGAACGGCGCCGAGACCGAGCGTATGGAAGAGTTGTTGCGCGCGGTCCATGCCAGCGGCGTCAGCATCATCCTGGTGGAGCATGATCTGCGGCTGGTGATGCGGCTGTCGCGGCATGTGGTGGTGCTGGGGCAGGGCGCGCTGCTTCTGCAGGGCACGCCGGATCAGGTGCGCCGCGATCCGCGCTTCATCGACATCTATCTCGGAGGCGAGGCTGATGCTGCTTGAAGTGGCCGGACTCTCGGTGACGTATGGCGCGGTGCAGGCGCTGCGCGAGGTCAGTGTCTCCATCGCAGCCGGTGCGGTGACCACGGTGATCGGCGCCAATGGTGCCGGCAAGTCGACGCTCCTCAACGCCATCGCCGGGCTTGTGCCGGTGGGGGATGGACAGATCCTGCTCGAAGGTCAGGATATCGCGCGTCTGCCAGCCGAGGAGCGTGTCGGTCTCGGGATCACGCTGTCGCCGGAAGGGCGGCGCCTGTTTCCGGACATGACGGTGCATGAAAACCTGCTGGTTGGCGCTTATGGTCGCTCGCGGGGCCGACGTGGTCAGATCCAGCGCGATCTCGATCGCATCTATGCGCTGTTCGGCGGGCTCGCGCGTCGGCGCGGCAGTCTCGGCCGCATGCTGTCCGGCGGCGAGCAGCAGATGTGCGCGATCGGGCGGGCGCTGATGGCCGAGCCGAGAATCCTGCTGCTCGATGAGCCGACACTCGGCCTCGCCCCCGTGGTGGTCAAGGAGCTTGCCCGCGCCATTCGCGAGATCCATGCAGATGGAACGACGGTGGTGCTGGTCGAGCAGAATTCTCGTTTGGCGCTATCGCTTGCCGATACCGGCTATGTGTTCGAATCCGGCCGCGTTGCGCTGTCCGGAACGGCGCGTGCGCTGCTCGATGATCCCGCCGTTCAGGCCGCTTATCTCGGCGGATCATCCGATGCCAAGGCAACGGGATAAATGACCTCTTTCATTCCGCCTTCGCCGAACAAGTCTGTCGAAGCGCGCTGCACTATGTGTGCATTCTCTCCGCGATCCATGCTCTGATGTCGTCGCGTCCAACAAGGTAGGAGATCATTGATATGGCTATTATCCTCCAGGTGAATTACACGCCGAGCGCGCAGCAGGAGCAGTTGAGCGACGCGGCCCGTCTTGAATCCGCTGACAATATCGCGAAGAACGTGTCCGGCCTGCAGTGGAAGGTCTGGATTTCGAATGCGGAGTCCAAACTGCGTGGCGGCATCTATCTGTTCGATGATCTCGACAGCGCAAAGAAGTGGGGCGAGGGCAATCTCCGCGAACGGCTTGCTGCCAATGGCGGGACCAATATCTCGATCACCTATTTCGAGGTGGACGAGAAGCTGAGCGCCATCACGCGCGCGACGCTCTCCAACGCCAGACTGGCGGCCTGATCGCCGCATGACATCGCCAGATCATTCCGCCGCCTTGAAGGGTCTGGCGAAGTTCCCGCTGCTCAATGCCTTGTTCGGGCGGCGCTCGCGTCGCTTCGGTGTCGGCATGTCGATCCCCGACGGTCCGCTTGCCTATACGTCGAAGCTGCCGCCGCAGCCATTGAACGAAATCGAACGCGCCGTGCTGATCGCGGTCGGCACCGGCATCAGCGGCTGGAATCTCGGAATTCCCTATACGGAAGCCGGCGAGGCCGATACTGGCTGCAATTACACGGTCCGGCCGATCGGGCGGACCTATCCGAGCGGCGCCGCGGCGCATGGTTCTGAAATTCTGATCAATGACGACAGCGGCGCTTACATCACGCGCTTTCGCGATCTCGATGCGAGCGCGATCCAGGAATATGGCGGCGTCGAGGATCTCGAACGCCTTACCGAATTCCTGCGCCCGCATATCATTCGCCTGAGCGATCGCCGGATCGAATTTCCGCCGGAATATCCCTATGTCGCCTCGCATAACCGCTGGGTGGCCAACAAGCCGGGCAGCACGCTGATCATTCCCATCAGTGACCAGGTGGAATCCACATTCAACCAGCTCTGGATCAGGACCGGCGAGGGCGCTGTGATCACCGATCCGAAGACCGGGCGCGTGCTCGGCGATCCCGGCGAGCTGATTGCGGCCGGTGTCATCAAGCCCGGGCGTTCGGCACCGTTGTCGGTGATCGAAGGCAATTCGCGCACCAGCACGACGGCAGAACTGTCGATCGCCTCCTATAACGTTCATCTGGTCATGCAGGCCATGGGTCTTGGCGGCTGGCTGTTCTCGGGCATCAACACGCAGGCCATCCTCGGCGCCTTCGCGTCAAAGGGCGTGAATGGCTACGGCTTCCGCTTCGATCGCCGGGACGAATGGGCGCAGCCCAATCCCGTCGGGCTGGACGGCTATTTCGAACCACTGATCCCGCCTTACGTTCCGAACATGCACGTCGCCGCCGAACGCTTCGCCGAGCGGAAGTTTGGCCCGCGCGGCAACCACAATCCGCAGCGGCCCGGGCCTTATGCCGACAATGGCGGTGTGAAAGCACGCACCGATCGCTATAGCGCAGCATTCGTGCGTTATCTCGGCACGCTTGCCCAGGACGTCTACGATACATACGGCAAGTTTCCGGCCACCCAGCCAAGCGTCGGCGTTGCCGCCTATACCCAGGCGCATCACATCGATCTCGGCTTCTACGATACGCACTACAAGGAGGGCGCCTATCTCGAAACCCATGCGCAGCATCAGCGTGTGTGGCACGGCGCCGGTGGCAAAACGGGCGGCGGCTAGCGCGGCGATCCCCGCCTTGAATGAGTCCGAATGACCGGGCGGCTGGATACCAGCCGCCCGTTTCTTTTGCCGCAACGTTTTGAGGAGCGCCCGTCGTTGGAGAAGTTTTCCCTGCGACAGGTTGCCACGATCGGAAAGATGTTCCGCGGCGGGCGCGGGCCGCATCGCAAATATTCGCTCCGCGTCATGTTTCCGAGAAACCCATTTTTGGCTGCGACAGGTGCGCAATTGACGTCTTTGCGCCGCAATGACGAGATGCTGCGGACGATGAGAAGCGCCCAGGTCACCGAGTGACGCTTACTATCGAAACGGCATTTCAATCATGGAGATCTTATTGTGATTATCAAATCGGTCATGGCGGCGGCTCTCGCGCTGGGCGTGGCAGCGGCCGGCTTTTCCGCTCCCGCGCATGCGCAGGCCAATGCGAACAGCCCGCTGGTGAATGGCGAGTGGCTGGAGAAGAATCTCAGCGATCCGAAAGTGCGGGTCGTGGAAGTCAGCGTCGAGCCCGGCCTGTTCGAGCGCGGCCACATTCCCGGCGCCCAGAACGTGGTCTGGCACACCGATCTCGTCGATACGGTGAAGCGTGATATCGCGTCGAAGGAGAAATTCCAGGAGCTGACCAAGAAGCTCGGCATCAATCAGGACAGCACCATCGTTCTCTATGGCGACAACAACAACTGGTTCGCCGCCTGGGGCGCCTGGGTGTTCGATGTCTATGGTGTGAAGAACGTCAAGCTGCTCGATGGTGGCCGCAAGAAGTGGGAAGCTGACAAGCGCCCGCTGGATACCCGTAACGCCAGCGTTGCCCCCGGCACGCTGGTGATCGGCGACGCCAATCAGAAGCTGCGTGCGCGTCTCGCTGACGTCACGGCCGCATCCGCCAACAAGAGCGCCACGCTGGTCGATATCCGTTCGGCTGACGAATATTCCGGCAAGATTTTCGCGCCGCCCGGTTCGCAGGAACTGACCGTGCGCGCCGGCCATGTGCCGAACGCGCTGAATGTGCCGTGGAGCCGCGCCGTCGCTGAGGATGGCACCTTCAAGTCGGCTGCCGACCTAAAGAAGCTCTATGCCGACGCGGGCATCGATGGCACCAAGCCGATCATCGTCTATTGCCGCATCGGCGAGCGTTCCAGCCACACCTGGTTCCTGCTCTCGAAGATCCTGGGCTATGACGTCAAGAACTATGATGGCTCGTGGACCGAATACGGTAACTCGGTCGGTCTGCCCGTGGTCAATGTCGCCGGCACAGTGTGGGGCGGTAAGTGACCAATCAGACGATGACGGAGCCTGCGGCTCCGTCCATCCATCAGCCCGCACCGGCATTTTCGCCGGTGCGGGCCTTCTTCGTTGAGCGCTGGTCTTCGGTATTGCCCGCCGCAGGCATCGTGCTGTCTCTACTGATCATCGCCTATTTCGTTCATGGCAATGGCCAGGCCCGCACGGCGCTGTCGCTTCTGTTCGGCGCTGCTTTTGGCATCGTGCTGCAACGCGCGCGTTTCTGCTTTTTCTGCATGTTCCGCGAGTGGTTCGACGAGCGTGATCCCCGCGGCCTGTCGGGCCTGCTGGTGGCGTTGATGGTCGGTGTCATCGGCACGTTTCTCGTGTTCGGCGCGTGGCTGCCGGATGCCTCCACCGGACGATTGCCGCCGGATGCCTTCATTGGCCCGGTGGGTCTCGCGCTCGTGCTGGCAGGGCTGGCATTCGGCGCGGGGATGGCCATCTCCGGTTCCTGCGTCAGTGCGCATCTCTATCGGCTGGGCGAGGGCTCGCCGACGGCGCCATTTGCATTGGCCGGCGTGTTGTTCGGATTCATCCTCGGCTTCGTCAGCTGGAATCCGATCTATCTTGCGCTGATCGCCGATGCGCCGGTGATCTGGCTGCCGAAATATCTCGGCTATGCAGGGGCGCTGGTTGCCTCGGCTGCCGGGCTTTCCGTTGTCGCTTATGCCATCCATCGCAATCGAGCCGCGCCGCATCCGGTGCCGCCTGTGGATACGTTCACGTCGGTCTTCGTCGCGCGCTGGCCTACCTGGATCGGTGGGGCCGTCATCGGTGTGCTGGCGACGCTGTCCTATTTGCGCGTGGCGCCGCTTGGTGTCACGGCGGAAATCGGCGCGCGTGCGCGTCAGCTCGCCGGTGCCGCCAGCATCTCGCCCACCCGCCTCGAGGGGCTCGACAGTCTGCGCGGCTGTATCGCGGTCGTCAGGGATTTTGCGCTGTCGGATAATGGCGTCTTCATCCTCGGCCTGATAGCGGCATCCTTTGCCACGGCGCTGGTCGCGGGGCAGTTCAGGCCGGCATGGCCGAGCGCGCGTCAGATCGCGCAGGGGCTGGTAGGGGGCACCTTGCTGGGTTGGGGCGCGATGATCGGACTCGGCTGCACCGTCGGCACGCTGTTTTCGGGGATCTCTGCCGGTGCACTGTCCGGCTGGGTGTTCGCGGCGTCCGTGTTCGGCGGCACCGCGATCATGCTGTGGGGCGGCCGTCGCAGCGGGTTGCTTCTGCGGCCTCGCTGAGACCGCAGAAGGCCAAAACAATCACGATGTGTGCTGTCCCCAGCGCTCGACGGTTGCGCGGCTGATGGTCTTGAACACCAGCTCCTCGACGGCGAGGCCGATCAGGATCACCGTGAGGAGACCTGCAAACACGCTGTCCGTTTCGAGCTGGGCCCGGTTCGTATAGATGAACCATCCCAGGCCGCCGGACCGTGCGCTGACACCGAACACCAGTTCGGCGGCGATCAGCGTGCGCCAGGCGAAGGCCCATCCGATCCGCAGGCCCGACAGGATATGCGGGAAGGCCGCGGGCATCAGGATCTCGGTGATGAACCGCCCGTGCGACAAGCCGAGATTGCGGCCGACCATGCGGAGCGTCGGCGAAACCGAGAGAAAGCCGCTGTGACAGGCGAGCGCCACCGGCCATAGCACCGAATGCACCGTGACGAAGAGCAGGCTCGGCACACCGATCCCGAACCACAACAGCGCCACCGGCAGCAGCGCGATGGCCGGTAGCGGGTTGAACATCGATGTGAGCAGGCCGAGCGCATCGCTGCCCCAGCGCGACATCACCGCAAGGGCCGTGAACACGATGGCGATGGCCACGGCAAGTGCATAACCCGTCGTCAGCACGCGCAGTGATGTCACCGCCCGATCCGGAAGCTCGCCGGAAAGTGTGGCGCGAGCCAACGCGCCGAATGTCGCGGTCAGGGTCGGCAACAGCAGCGAATTGTCGAGCCACCGCGCATAAAGCTCCCAGATGGCCGCGAGCGCAGCCAGGATCACGATGCGCCGCAGCGTACTCGCATTGGTCTGTAGCGAGAACCTCGGGCGCGGACGTGGATGGACGACGTCACGCATGGGCGGCGCTCCCGTCGAATACGCTGCGCTGAATGTTGCGTTCAAGTTCGGCGAAGGCAGCGGAGCCACGGATGCGCTGATCGGCTGTCACGTCGAAGCTTGCAGCAAGGCGGCCGGGATGGGCCGTCAATGCCAGGATGCGGGTGCCGACCACGATGGCCTCATCAATGCCATGGGTGACGAACAATGCGGTGCTGCCGGTCTCATCGCACAATGACAGAAGCTCGTCCTGCATCTGTCGGCGGGTCAGCGCATCGAGCGCGGCGAAGGGCTCATCCATCAGCAGCAGGCGTGGCTGCAGCGCGAAAGCGCGTGCGATCGCCACGCGCTGCTTCATGCCGCCGGATAGCGTATGCGGATAGGCGTCAAGAAAGCGGCTGAGCCCCACCCGAATGAGCCAGTCGCGTGCCTCGTGCTCGGCCTGCTCGCGCGGCAGTTTGCGGCCGCGTTCGAGCGCGTATCGGACATTGCCGAGCGCGGTGCGCCACGGCAGCAACTGGTCGAATTCCTGAAATACGGTCATCCGCTCGGGGGAGGGGCGTGTGATCGGCGTGCCGTCGATGAGGATGGCGCCGGTGGTCGGCGCCAGGAAGCCGCCAATGGCGCGCAGCAGGGTCGATTTGCCGGATCCGGAAGGACCGATCAGCACCAGCCGTTCACCGGCATGGAGCGCGAAGGACACGTCATCGACAGCCGTCAGCGCACCCTCACGGGTGGGATAATCGATGCCGACATGGTTGACCTGAAGCAGCGGTACGGCGTTCGTGTCGCTACGCTCTGTAGGGCGCGTCAAGGTGACAGTGGACACGTCAGCTTCCGGGCTTGTCCTTGAGGCCGGGCCAGAACATGTCTTGCCAGCGCGCGGGTGCCTGCTTGATCAGGCCTACCTTGGCCTCGAAGTCGGCGAATTTCTGCGCGCCTTCGGGTGCCGTCGTGAACCGCACATTCGGATCGCGGATGATGGCCTCGACAAAATCGGGCGACAGCTTGGACGCTTCGGCCTTGATATAGAGCGCGGCCGCTTCCTTCGGGTTTTCGGCGATCCAGGCATTGGCGCGATCGAGGGCGCGGACAAAAGCCTCGATGGTCTTCGGATTGTCGGTGGTGAACTTCGTGGTCGAATAGACCACGTTGAAGGTGTGAGGTCCGCCGAGCACATCATAGCTGTTCAGGATCGGATGCACCTTGCCGGTCGCCAGCTGCTGCTGCACGAAAGGCGGCGACGTGAAATGCGCCGTGATTTCCGACTTGCCGGACAGGATCACCGCGGTGGCGTCCGGATGCGGCATGCTGACGGTGAGATCGTCGAGCTTGTCGAACTTTCCGAATGCCTTGTCCGCCGCCATCTGCAGCAGGATCGGCTGAAAGCCGACCTTGACGGATGGCAACGCGATACGGTCGCGTTCGGTGAGATCGGCGATGCTCTTGATGTTCGGATTGTTGGTGGTCAGCACATTGGCCATCGAGCCCAAGGCGGCGATGCCGATGATCCTGGCATTGCTGCGCGTCTTGTCCCAGGTGAGGATCATCGGCGTGATGCCGGCGGTGGCGAAGTCGAGGCCACCGGAGATCAGCGCCTCGTTCATGGCCGCCGCGCCGGACAGGCGCAGCCACTCGATGGTGGGCGGCTTGATGCCGAGTTTGCGCGCTTCCTCTTCGACAAAGCCTTTCTCGTTCGACACGATCAGCGGCAGATAGCCGACGCCGAATTGCTGCGCGATCCGAAGTTTGTCGGTCTCCGATCGCGCGGCCTGGGTGCCGCAGAACGAGATCACGAGCGGCAGGCAGGCAATGATCCAGGCGCGCAGCATTGCCCGATGGCCAGGGGGATTGCTCATGACGAACTCCGGAAATGATTGAAAATCTGACGTTGTACGAACTCTATTGAAATCCGATCCGGGTTCCAGCGAAGAGTTATGTCCCCGCGAAAATGGAAAGCTTCATCTCTACGACTGCTATCAAAGAGGTGAGATTTGTCTCAAGTCGCGCGATGGCAGAACACACGACGTGTGAGAGAACGAAGCCATCAAAACGGCGCGGGATGAAGAATATTCAGGTCGGAGGATCGCGCGACACGGTCCATCCTTTGCTACTTTTTCCACAACGTTACGGAGCGCGTCGGTTGTGTCACAGTTTCAGAACCTATCATGTCTGCAAGGAGATCCGTGACGATGTTTGAAGTTGATACTGTGCGGCAGAAGCTTTCACGAGCGGCTGCGGTGTTCTCGATCGTCACGATCATGGGCGCCGGCATGGCGCATGCCGAGACCATCCGCGTCGGTGTGACGGCCGGGCCGCATGCCGAAGTCATCGATGCCGTTCGCAAGGTTGCTGCCAAGCGCGGGCTCGATATCAAGCCGGTCGAATTCACCGACTACGTGTTCCCCAATCAGGCGCTGGCCAACAAGGACCTCGAGGCGAATTCGTTTCAGCATGAGCCTTACCTGAAGAACCAGATTGCCAAGACGGGCTGGAAGATCGTCAAGGTCGCCACCACGACGGCATCGCCGATGGGCATCTATTCGCGGAAATACAAGAGTTTTGCGGATGTGCCGGCGGGCGCCACGATCGCCATTCCCAACGATCCCAGCAACGGCGCGCGTTCGCTCCAGATTCTGGCGGTCAATGGCATCATCACGTTGAAGGACCCGACCAATACCACGGCGGGCATTGCCGATATCGCGCAGAATGCGAAGAAGCTGAAATTCGTCGAACTCGACGCCGCGCAGCTCGCGCGCTCGCTGGGTGATGTCGATGCCGCGGCGGTCAATAACAATTACGCGGTGCAGGCAGGGCTCGATCCGGTCAGGGACAGCCTGATCAAGGAGCCGGCGGAGACGCCATGGGTCAACATCATCGCCGTCCGCGAGGAAGACAAGGACAAGCCTTGGGTCAAGACCTTGACCGAAGCCTATCGCTCCGAACCTGTGAAGCAGTTCATCCTGACACGGTTCAAGGGCGCCTATGTACCGAGCTGGTGATCGGTGAAACCTGAAATGCAAAAGCGGGCCCGCGGGCCTGCTTTTCTTTTGGGGGCTCACTTTGTGAGGCTAGAGCTTTTTTAGATTGAGACGACCGCAGCCCTCATGGTGAGGAGCGCGCCGCTTAGCGCGCGTCTCGAACCATGAGATGGCCTGGCTCAGAGTATGCAGCCGTCCTTCGAGACGCCGCGCAAGCGCGCGGCTCCTCAGGATGAGGGAGAGTTCGTGGAGAGAGTCGTCATCTCAAAGTGAAAACGTTCTAGAAAAATCCCTTGGCCGGCAGCGGTGTCGCGTTGACCTCGTAGGCGCCGATCGCCTGGGCCTTGACCGTCACCGGATTGTGCGACGACAGCGTGCGGGCGTTGCGCCAGTGCCGATCGAGATTGTCCGACGTCTTCGTCGCCGACGCGCCGCCCGCATCGAACAGCAGGCTGCCGCTGCGGATGGCAAGGTCGTCGGTGATGATCTTTGCCTGCGCCGAGCGCAGCGCCGCTTCATGAGCGAGGCGCGTATCCGCGCTGTCGCCGGCGCGGCTGGCGGCATCCAACGCATCGGCGGCCGCCAGCACCACGGCTTCCGCGGCAAAGGCATTGCTGGAGATCTGGCCGACGGTCTGCTGCAGGATCGGATCCTGGCGCGGATCCAGCGGAGGTGAATAATAAAAGTTTCGCGCGCGGCGGCGGACGAGGTCGGCTGCGTCGCGCCGGATCGCGGCGGCGATGCCGGCATTGATGGCGGTCAGGAACAGCTGCGCGAATGTGTTGGAGTAGGCAGCGCCGTAACCAACATTGGGCGCGTCGAAGATCAGCTCCGATGTCTCGACGCGGATATTCCGGAAATGCGTCGTGCCGCTGCCGGTGAGGCGCTGGCCGCTGCCGTCCCAGTCATCAACGATCTCGATGCCGTCGCGCTTGACGGGTATGACGGTGGTCGCGAGCCGCTTGTCGGCATCGGCGACACGCACCAGCACGTAATCGGAATACAGCGTTCCGGTGCTGTAATATTTTGTGCCGTTCAGGCGATAGCCGTCGCCATCGGGCGTGACAACGGTGGCGGGGGCGATGTCGCCGACCTGCGAACTGCCGAGTTCGGTGGTGGCCAGGCCGATCAGCGCGCCGCCGACCACGTCATCGCGCCATTTGCGGCTCTGGTCGCTCAGCGGTGTCAAGGCGAGGCGCTCCACCACGCTGAAATGGTTACGCAGGATATGCGCCACATTGGCATCGGCCGTCCCGAGCCTGATGACGACGGAGAATAGTTCACGCAGCGAGACGCCGCCGCCGCCATCGGCCTTGGGGATCCGCAGCGCGCCGATCCGCGATTGCCGGATCAGATCGACGATATCGTGGGGCAGGGTGCGCTCGCGTTCGCGCCTGGCCTCGTCTTGCGCGATATAGTCGAACAGCGCGGTGAGGGACGGCGAGTCGATGCGGAGCGGTTGCGGATCGCCCGGAAACTGGGGGGCGGCTGCTTTGTTCATGGCTATCTCACGTGTGGGGCTGCGTGGCGGATTGCAGTCATTAGAAACGCGGTCGCATCCCGTTTTGAATTCCAAAGTTCAGGCGATTGCGACGGGATCGTCCTGCCAGATCGCCCGCCGCGAGTACGTTGGTATCAGGCCGATGCGGCCGCCGCTTCGCGATCGGCATAGCGGCTCGTCGGACGCGCGAGTCCGAGATGGTCACGCGATGTCGTGCCTTCATAGTCGTGCCTGAAAATGCCGCGCTTCTGCAGCAGCGGAACCACTTCATCGACGAAGGTGGCAAGTCCGCTCGGCAGCACATCGGGCATCAGATTGAATCCATCGGCAGCGCCGGCGGCAAACCAGGTGGCGATGTCGTCGGCGATCTGCTCGGGCGTACCGACGATGATGCGGTGACCGACGCCGCCGCCGAGTGCCTTGAGCAATTCGCGGACGGTGAGGTTGCCCTTGCGTGCGAGATTGACGGTACCGTGAAACATGGTCTGGTTGGCATTGACCGGCACCGGCAAATCGGGGAGCGGCCTGTCCAGTTCGAGCAGATCCGGAGAGACCTGCAATGTGCCGGCAAGGCGCGACAGGCTGTACTGGATCGGCACCAGGTCCCACAATTCGTCCTGCCGCTTCCTCGCTTCGGCCTCGGTGCCGCCGATGACGGTGGCGAGGCCGGGCAGGATGACGATGGAATCGGACGGCCGCCCATAGGCAACAGCACGCGAGCGCAGGTCGCGCGCATAAGCAACACCGTCTTCAATGTATTGCGACAGCGTGAACACCGCTTCCGCCTGCGCGGCTGCGAGATCGCGGCCGTCGCTCGATCCACCCGCTTGCACAGTGACCGGTCGGCCTTGTGGCGATCGCGGCACATTGAGCGGCCCCTCGACATTGTAATGCGCGCCGCGATGCCTGATGGCGTGGACCTTGGACGTATCGACGAAACGCGCCGACGCCTTGTCGCCGACAAAGGCATCGTCTTCCCAACTGTCCCACAGCGTCTGCACGATCTCGACGAATTCCTTGGCGCGGTCGTAGCGGGCCTTGTGTTCGAGCACCTGCGGCAGGCCGAAATTGCGGCCGGCGGCGGCGTCGGCCGTCGTCACCGCGTTCCATCCGACGCGGCCACGGCTGGCATGATCCAGCGTCGCGAAGCGCCGCGCGATATTGTAGGGCTCGTTATAGGTCGTGGATGCCGTCGCGATCAGGCCGATATGGGTGGTCGCTGCTGCGACGGAGGCGAGAACGATGGTCGGCTCCATGGAGAGGAACGGCCGGAGATCGATGCGATCGGTCACTGCCGGCGTGTCGGCCAGAAAGATCGCATCGAATTTGCCGCGCTCGGCGATCTTCGCGACATCGATATAGTGGCCGACATCGAAGAAGGCGCCGGGATTGCTCTCCGGCAGCCGCCACGCCGACGCATAGACGCCGGAATGAAGCAGGTTCACGTTGAGGTGCAGTTGGCGCTTGCTCATGGGTCCTCGTGGCAATGATCTCGGAATGGTGCGGCGTTACTCGGCGGCGAGCGCTGGCGCATGCGCGGGTCGGAATGTCGCCGCCGGATGCGGCGCCGCGAGCCGGGCATGCCCGGCGCCGAACAGTTTTTCGCGCAGCGTGCCCGTCTCGTAGTCCGCCTTGTAAAGCCCGCGGCGTGTCAGTTCGGGGACGAGCAGATCGACGATGTCCTCGAACGTGCCGGGGAAAATGGCGAAGGCGAGGTTGAGGCCATCGACATCGGTCTCGCGGACCCAGGCTTCGATCGCATCTGCAGCCTGGGCGGGCGTGCCGATGATGATCGGGCCGATGCCGCCGATGCCGATATGCTCGGCGACCTCGCGGACGGTCCAGACACGGTCGGGATCCGCGCGGGTGATGTTGTCCATCGCGGTGCGGCCGGCGTCGTTGAGGACGTGCTGAACTTTCTGGTCGAGGTCATAGGTCGAGAAATCGACACCGGTCCAGCCGGACATGAGGGTCAGCGCGCCCTCGTGATTGATGTAGCGGCGATAATCCGCGTGCTTGGCCCGCGCTTCGTCCTCGGTGCGGCCGAGAATGACGGTCATCATGCTGAAGATCAGGATTTTTGACGGATCGCGGCCAGTCTCCGCGGTCAGGGTACGGATCGATGCCACGCGCGGCGCAATGACCTTGGCCGATGGACCGGAGATGAAGACGCATTCGGCGTGCTGGGCCGCAAACAGTTTTCCGCGCAGCGATGAGCCGGCCTGATAGAGAACTGGGGTCCGCTGCGGCGACGGCTCGGCAAGATGGATGGCATCGACCGTATAATGCTCGCCATAGTGCTGAACGCGATGCACGCGCGACGGGTCGGTAAAAACACCGGCTGCCTTGTCGCGCAGCACCGCATCGTCCTCCCAACTGCCTTCCCATAGTCGGTAGACGACCTCCATATACTCTTCGGCCACATCGTAACGATCGTCATGAGCGGTCTGCTTTGCCTTGCCCATGCCGCGGGCGGCGCTGTCGAGATAGCCGGTGACAATGTTCCAGCCGATCCGGCCATCGGTGAGATGGTCGAGCGTCGACATGCGCCGTGCGAATGTATAGGGCGGCTCGTAGGACAATGTGCAGGTGATGCCGAAACCGAGATGCTCCGTGACCGATGCCATGGCCGACACCAGCATGAGTGGATCATTGACCGGGACCTGGGCGGCATTGCGCAGCGCTGCATCGACATTGCCGCCATAGACGTCATAGACGCCGAGCACATCGGCGAGGAAAAGGCCGTCGAACCGTCCGCGCTCCAGTGTCCTGGCGAGATCGAGCCAGTAGCTCAGGCGATTGTATTGACTGGAGCGATCATCGGGATGCGTCCACAGACCCGGCGATTGATGGGCCACGCAGTTCATCGCGAAAGCATTGAGGCGGATCTGCTTCGTCATGCTGGTCTCCGTTGGCTATGCGCTACGGCTAGGCATGCGCGGAGGGCTTGCTTCCGCCCAGCGGCTCACCGAACGGGCCCGTATTGGCGGTCGAACTCGGCGCACTGGCATTTGGCGCCAGATTCAGAAGCGGGAACACCAGTTCGGCGAACCGATAGGCTTCCTCGAGATGCGGATAGCCAGACAGGATGAATGTATCGATGCCGAGCGCCTGATATTCGCGAATGCGCGCGGCCACCGTTTCGGGATCGCCGACCAGCGCCGTGCCCGCGCCGCCGCGGACGAGACCGACTCCGGCCCACAGATTGGGGCTGACTTCGAGCCGGTCGCGCCGGCCGCCATGCAATTGCGACATCCGCTGCTGGCCGACGGAATCCATGCAGCCGAGAATGCTCTGGGCCGATGCGATCGTCTCGTCGGTGAGATGTGCGATCAAGTCATCGGCTGCCCGCCATGCCGCCTCATTGGTGTGACGGACGATGACATGCAGCCGGATGCCGAAGCTGATGTTGCGCCCGCGTTCATGCGCGAGTTTGCGGACGCGCCCGATCTTCTCCGCGACCTGATCCGGCGGCTCGCCCCAAGTGAGATATTTGTCGACCGTATCGACGGCGACATCGATACCGGCTTCGGACGATCCGCCGAAATAGAAAGCCGGGCGCGGATCCTGCGCCGGAGGATAGAGGATGCGGCCATCCTCGATGGCGATATGCTTGCCTTTCACATTGACGGACTCGCCCTTGAGAAGGTCGCCATAGACAGAGAGAAATTCGCGCGTCACCTCGTAGCGTTCGTCGTGATCGAGAAACACGCCATCGCTGCGATTTTCCACCGCATCGCCGCCGGTCACGATATTGATCAGCAGGCGTCCATCGGTGAGGCGGTCCAATGTCGCCGTCATGCGCGCGGCCACGGTGGGGGACTGCAATCCCGGCCGGACGGCAACAAGATAGCGCAGGCGCTTCGTCCACGGCGCGACCGCTGATGCGATCACCCAGGAGTCTTCACAGTTCCGGCCTGTCGGCAGTAACACGCCATAGTAGCCGAGGCGGTCGGTGGCCTGTGCGATCTCCCGCAGATAGTTGAAATCGACATCGCGCGCACCGATCGTGCTGCCGAGATGATGGCCATCGCCGCTGGTGGGCAGGAACCAGAGAATCTTCAGATCGTCATTGGCAGCGGTCATGGTGCGAGCGGTCCTGCAGCGTCGGCGATGGATATGGCCTTGGGGATCAGCCCCAGCGCGTGGAACGTGTCGGCCACCTGCTGTTGTTCGATGATCACCTGTCTGGTGATCGGCTTGATGCCGTAGGACTGCCGCTTCAGTGCAACCTCCAGCACGGGGACGGGGAGGCCCACCGACGGGCTCAACTGCTCCGCGACAGCCTTGATGTCGGTCTTCGCCCATTCATCCACTTCGCGCAGGCTCTCGAGGATCGCATCGACAAGCTTCGGCTCGCTCTCCAGGAATTTCTGCGAGGCGAGGTAGAACTGATAGTTCGACACGGTATCGGTGCCGTCAGCCAGCGTGCGAGCACCGATGGCGGCTTCCGCCGACGCCTGGAACGGATCCCAGATCACCCACGCATCGACGGCACCGCGTTCGAAGGCGGCGCGTGCATCGGCGGGTGCCAGAAACACCGGCGTGATGTCGGCATATTTGATGCCGGCCTTTTCCAGCGCCTTCACCAGCAGATAATGGACATTCGAGCCTTTATTGAGCGCGACCTTCTTGCCCTTCAGCTCGGCGACAGATTTCAGTGGGCTGTCCTTGGGAACGAGGATGGCTTCGCCTTTCGGTGCTGGCGGCTCGAAGGCCACGTAACGGATCGGCGCGCCGGCAGCCTGCGCGAAAATCGGCGGCGCTTCGCCGGTGTTGCCGAAATCGAGTGCGCCGACATTGATGGCTTCCAGCAGAGCGGGCCCTGCGTTGAACTCGCTCCATTTGACAGTGTAGCCGAGGGCTTTCAGCTTTGGTTCGAGACTTCCTTTGCTCTTCAGAAGCACAAGTTTCCCGTATTTCTGAAAGCCGATGCGGACCGTCTTGTCCTGCGCGTGCGCAGTTGAGGTCATCGATACCGCAATGCCGATCGCAACTGCCAGCCCTGCTCGGGTAAGCGTCTCCGTCAAACGTTTGCAGCTGATCATTTCAATGCTCTCCTGTGGCCCGGATATGCGGCGCGACGGGAGCCATTACAGCCTTGGTCGGCGACTTCAGGGAATTCCAAAAGAGAGGGTAATGTCGGTGCGATCGGACTGTGCGGTGGGGTGATCCAGAGAAGGTTGTGCTCCCCGCATTGGTTCGTAAAAAGATTGGGGCTCCTATGTGTAGGACGCGAAGCAGATGGCGTCGCGCATGCTGACCATTTCGAAAGGCAAAGATGCCTTCAAACATCGGTCGGCTTGCGCGACGGCAATGGTTCAGCCACGGACCCGCACTGCCGCCTCTGCTTTCAACCTGGAACGATCGATTTTCTGAGTACTGGCCAGCGGCAGTACATCAACGAACCACACTTTGCGCGGATGCTGATAAGCGGGGGCGTGGTCGAGGGCATAGGTCTTGATGTCGTCTTCACTCGGCGATGTACCGGCCCGCAGCACGATGAAAGCGACGGGTTTCTGCCCCTTGATGTCGTCGTCGATGGGCACGACGCAGGCCTGCGCGATGGCCGGGTGATGTTCGAGAACGGCCTCGACCTCGCCGGGATAGATGTTCTCGCCGCCACTGACGAACATATCGTCGCGGCGGCCGATGAATGAATAGAAGCCGTCGACGTCGCGCTCGAACACGTCGCCGGTGACATAATAGCCGTCGGCGGTGAAGACGGCATTGAGCTCTGGCCTGTTGTGATATTGGTTCATCAACGCGGGGCTCTTGATCTCGAGCACGCCCTTGTCACCGACATTTCCCACTTGATCGCGCAGGCGAAGCTGAACTTTGGGATGCGCAGTGCCCAGGGCCGGTGGCGGCGTTGGGCGGCCGTCGGGATGCGGCGCAAATGTCACCGGGCCGGATTCCGTCGTGCCATAGGCGTTCATCACCCGCGCATTCGGCAGCAGGCTGCGGATCTGCGCCAGCAGGCTGTCGCTGACCGGGGCCGAGCCCATCCGGATCACGCGGACCGACGACAGGTTCGCCGTTGCGAGTGTGTCGCGCTCGCGCAGCATCATGGCGATCATCGGCGGCACGGCGGTGAGCCAGGTGCAGTGATAGTGATCGATGGCGCGGATATAGGGAACGGCGGAGAACTGCCACAGCAGGACAGTCGTGGCGCGCGAGGTCAGCGCCAGGAATGCCAGTGCAAGGGCGTTCATGTGGTAGAGCGGCGCGGCGATCAGCACCTTTTCGCCCGTCAGCGGCTCGCGCTCCTGCCGGGTCTGCGCCGTCCACAGATGTGCGGCATGGCTGAGAACGACGCCCTTTGGCCGCCCCGTCGAGCCGGACGTATAGAGGATCAGCGCGGGTTCATTGGCGACCGGCGCGAAGGGCTCGAACGGGCCGGGGTCGATCAGGTCTGCGAGACTGCCAACGCCATGACGCTTTAGTCCGATCCGTTCGATGCTTTCGGGTGCCGAAGCGATGTGGGCGTCGTCGCAGAACAGCAGGCGGGCGCCGCTGTCGGTGGCGACAAGCTGGATGAGCTCCTTCGGAAAGCGGTAGTTGATGGGCACGGCGACCAGGCCGGCACGCATGATGCCGAGAATGACAATGATGAACTCGACCGAGTTGGCCGCAAGAATGGCGATACGGTCGCCCTCGTTGTAGCCGCGCTTCTTCAGGCCGCGGGCGACGCCATTGGCGAGATCGTCCAGTTCGCCATAGGTGCAGGCCGTTTCGGTCAGACTGGCATCGAGGCCGATGAAAGCGAACTGCCCGCGATCGATGGCGGGGTCGAACAGCTGGCCGAGATTTGCAGATATACTCACGAAATGACCTCGATCAGCGATCCGAATGCCGGCAGCGCAACGACGACGCGATTGGTTGTTGCATCATGGGGCAGGCCGAGCGCGGCAGCGCGCTCTGCTACGCGTACGGGCTCCGAGCTACGCAAGGTGACGGCAGCGAAACGCTCGGGACGATCGGCACCGATCGCGGACAGTTCACCGAAGCGACGCGTCAGTGCAGCTGCATCGACCACCGAGAGGGCGAAGTCATTGAGCTTGCCAAGGCTCCCATAGCGGGCTGCGGTGGTCTCCGGATCGGCACTTGTTATGGTCAGTTCGACAAGTCCCGTGACACCATTGGCGTGGGTGAGCCAATCGCGGCGCCAGATCAGCTCCGGCGTGTGGTGCTGGCAGTAATAGACGCGGCCCGCGTTGAATGAATCCAGCGCAAGGCGAACCGCAGAGAAGCGCGCCTCATGGTCCACGCCGTCGATCTGTAGCGGCCGTGCAAAATGCTGTACGGGCTGCGCGTCGAAGCCGGCACTTATCACGCCGTTGCGCGTCGCTTCGGCATCGTCGCTGGCAAAGACAAGGCCGTTCAGGCCCTGCGGGCTATCGATCAGCTCCTGCCGGACCTTGTCGCCGCCGGGCGGCAGGCCGATCAGTTCGAGATAAGCGTGCTCGAACACCATCAGGTGATTGATCGAGCCGAGCGTCGGATGAAAGCCGCACGGGGTGAGCTGGAAGCCCAGCCCGGCAAACAGCTCCGCCGCGAGATCGGTCTCATAGCGGGTGTTGATCACCACATGGTCGAGCTGGAGCGACATTTACTTCTCCTGCGGTGGCGTCAGATAAACGCCGCGGCCGCTCGCGACCAGCTTGCCGGCGCTGTCATAGATCTTCGCTTCGGCGACGGAGAACTGCTTGCCGAACTTGATCGCCTTGCCGACGGCACGCAGGTCGCCGCGGGCGGGGCTGTGATAATCGACGCGCAGGTCGATGGTTGGGACGCCGCGGCCATTGCTCGATACCAGCGCCCAGTCGGCGGTGAGGTCCACCAGCGTGGCCAGAATGCCGCCATGGGTATAGCCGCTCTCGACATTGACGACCCATTCCTCGCGCCATTTGGCGGTGAGCTCGATCTCGCCGTCGCCCACGGAGGTGACGTCGAGGCCCAGCCATTTGTGATAGGGCGCCTTCAACAGGCGCTCGCGGACGGAATCGATGCTTGGAGTTTCAGCCATATCTGGCTCCTTCAAAAATGGGGCATGCCGTTACGGCGTGACGACGACCTTGCCGAGCACGGTACGATCGCGAATGAGTGCCAGCCCTTCGGCGGCCTGTTCCAGCGGCACGGCGCGATCGATGACCGGATTGATCTTGCCCTGGGCGATCAGGTCGAGCAAAGCGACGAGGTCTTCCTCGTAGAAGCTGTTCGAACCGCGAATGTTGAGCTCGAAGCTCCAGACATAGCGCAGGTCTTCCTTGGGATCGTAGCCGGCAGTGGCGCCGCAGACCAGCAGCGTGCCGCCACGCTTGAGGCACTTCAGCGACGGCAGCCAGGTGTCGCCGCCGGTGAAGTTGATCACCACATCGACGCCGCCTTCATGGGTACGCCGCTCGGGCTTGCCGTACTTGCCGATCGCCCATTTGGAAAAATCCGTGGTCTGGTAGTTGACCACGTGATCGGCGCCGAGCGCCTTGAGGCGTTCGCATTTCTCATCGCTGCCGGCGCAGGCGATGACCTCGGCACCGAGCAGCTTGGCGAGAATGATGCTGGCCGTACCGACGCCGCCGCTGGCGCCGAGGATCAGCACCTTGTCGCCAGGCTTCACTGTGCGGTGGGTGATCAGCATGCGATGCGCGGTACCATAGGCGACCGGCAGTGAGGCGGCCTGCTCGAAGCTCACGGCGTCGGGCAGGCGGATCAACTGGCGTGCATCGGCGGCAGCATATTCGGCCATGCCGCCATCGACCATCTCACCCATCAGGCCGACGCCGGGCTTGAGCGGGTTGATCAGCACACGGTCGCCAATGGCCCAGCCGGAAACACCATCGCCGATTTCGGTGATGGTGCCGGCGAGATCGAGGCCGATCACAACCGGCAGCGGCACCTTGATCCCGGGCATGCCGCGGACCGTAAAGACGTCGTGATAATTGAAAGACGACGCGCCGACGCGAATGACCACATGGCCGTTCGCTGCTTTCGGCACCGGCTTGTCGGTCACCACCTGCAATTGGTCGAGTTCGCCATGGGCGCTGAGCACCAGGGCTTTCATCGTGCTGGTCATGAGGCGGTATCCTTACTTGATCTACTTGGAGCGTTCGTACGGGCCGGTGACGAACAGATCGTCATTCAGCTTGCCCTTGATGAAACCGCCGGCAGCGAGCACTTCATGCTGGCGCTTCAGGCTGGCGATGTCGGCCGGCTCGAACGCGACGCGGTTCACGATGTCCCAATTGGTGACATAGGCCTTGGCATCGTTGGCCGAGAGGTTTGCCGTCTTCTCCAGGATCGTCGCGACTTCGGCGGGATTGGCAGAGCCCCAGGCCACGGCATCGCGCAGTGCTGCAATCAGGTTAGCCACTGTATCCGGCTGTTTCGTGATCAGGTCGGTGCTGACCGCGGCAACGCCGTTATACGGCAGGCCGTCCGACTTGGTGAGCTTGCGCCATTCCTCGAAGAAGTTACCGAGCTTCTTCACTTTCAGTTCGCCGTCGATCTGGGTCACGGTGATGGAACGCAGCGCGGAAGCATCGACCTGCTTCTGAACCAGGAACTGAACGAGGCGGGACTCATTGCCACCGACAAGGGTGTACTCGTCAGGCTTGATGCCGTAATTGCCGGCGAGGATCGCATTGGCGAGCACGGCGGTGGATGAGCCCGCGGGCGACGAACCCAGCTTCTTGCCTTTGAGTTCCGCAATCGAGTTGATCGGCGAGTCGCTGGGGACGACGATCTGCACGTCGGCCGGCTGCGTCGCGGCGAACAGCTTGATCGGCACGCCTTCATTGACGGCGCTGAACACACCGGCCAGCGGCGCGGCGAAAGCCACGTCGATGGAGCCCGATGCGATGGCGCGGATCGGAGCGATCAAATCGGGGAAGTGAATGAATTCGGCGTCGATGCCGCGCTTCTTCAGGAAGTCGCGCGACTCCAGCACGGAGCCATAGCCAAGGCTGACGCCGCTGGTCCAATAGCCGATGCGTACCTTCTGCCCGGCTTCGGCGGGAAGCGTGATCGCAAATGTCACAAGCGCCGCGGCGGCGAGCAGGGTTCTACGGAAGATCATGGCATAGGCCTCGTGGGTTAGGATTGTTGTTTCCAGCGGAACAGGCTGCGTTCCAGCGGTTTGAGAAAGCCGGATTCGATCACCAGCATCAGGGCGACCAGCAGCAGGGTCCACGCGAACACCTTGTCGCTTTGCACAAGGTCGGCAGCTTGGCGCAGGCGATAGCCGATGCCATTCGACGACCCCAATGTTTCAGCGACTAGCGACACCCGCCAGCCGAAGCCGAAAGCGAGACGCGCGCCCGAGAAGAAGTAGGGCAGGATGCTCGGCAGATAGACCTTCAGAAGGATCTGAAGCTGCGACATCCGGAACGACCGCGCGAGATCGACATATTGCCGGTCGACCGCTCGTGTGCCCTGCCAGACATTGGTGAGGATCAGCGGGAATGCCGTCATGAACACGACGAAGATCGTCGTCGCATCCGATATGCCGAACCAGATGATGGCGAAGATCGCCCAGATCGCGGACGACACCGTGTTGAGCACCGACAGGATCGGCTCGAAGAAGGTGGCCAGCGTCCGGTTGGAGCCGAGAAGAAGGCCAGCCAGCGTGCCTGTCACAGCCGCGATCGCGAAACCTGTGATCACGCGATAGGTGGTGGCGCCGACATCGCGAAGGAATGTGGCACTGTTGACGAGCGCGAACACGCCATCGAGCACCTTCGCCGGTCCGGGTAAAACAAATGAGGGGACTTTGCTCGCGGCATACCACCACAACAGCAGAATGGCGGCCAACAACAGCAATCGCTGCAGCACGATGCTGCCCGTACGTGAGAAAGACATGCTTATGATCCGAGACGCAATTGGCGGATCTGCTCATTGACCGCAGGATCGGTCGGTATGCGCGGGCGCGGGAGGTCAATCGTTTCGATTCTGCGGATGCGCCCCGGTCGGGGCGACATGACAACGATGCGATCAGCGAGCACCACGGCTTCCTCGACATCGTGGGTGACGAATAAGATCGTGGTGCCGTGTATCGCCTGCAGCCGCAGCAACTCGTTATGCATCTGGCTGCGCGTCTGCGGGTCAAGTTTCGAGAATGGTTCGTCCATGAGGAGAATGCGCGGTTCGACTACGAGACTGCGCGCCAGCGCGACGCGGCTGCGCATGCCGCCGGACAATTGATGCGGCCATGCCTTCGTGAAGTCGGACAGGCCGACCTGCGCGAGCATTGTGTCCGCTCGTGCAAGGCGTGTACGTCGATCGACCGACTGCGCTTCGAGTCCGAATGCAACATTGGCGCGAATGCTGCGCCATGGCAGCAGGCGGTCTTCCTGAAACATATAGGCGATATCACCGCTGCCGCTGCGCGCAGAGTCGATCATGCCCGTCATGTTGATGTCGCCGCTATCCGGCGGCAGAAGGCCTGCGATGATGTTGAGCAACGTGCTCTTGCCGCAGCCCGACGTTCCCAGCAGCGCGACCACTTCGCCTTGTCCGACGGTCAGAGAGATGTCGTCGAGAACCTTGAGCTCGTCGAAGCTCTTTCCGATTCCGCGAAGCGCGATGGCTGGTGTTCCGACGTAAGGCTGCGTCTGGTGAAAATTCATGATGGGGCCTGACAAGAATTGTGAGCAGGCAAATTTGCAGTGCCATTGACTGAGACTTAGTCAAAAGGCGGATGCGGTGAAAGCAACCTGGCGGAATGGCAGTGGAATAACAACGGATGCGTCGTTTGCATTCACGATGCAGAAGAAACATTCGCTACTACACTCTCCTAGGAGGACAGCCATTCTGGCTGGCCGCGTGCTGCTGCGACGAATGTCGCGCGATGGGTGTGCGTCATGCGCGCGGATACCGTGACAAGCCGCAATTTGAATTGTCGATCAGAGACCATGAGTTAGCCGATCCGCCATCGGCATTTTTCAACTAACAAACGGACAGTGAGTTGGCGCGTCAGCCAATTGCACGTGTCGCGATGCCGTTGACGAACTAAAATCGACGTGTTGAATATTTCATTGTAATCAAGAGGTTAGAATGAATTTCCTTGCTTTCGCGAAAACTGCGATCAATCGTATTGTCATTGCGCCGTCTGTTGGCACATTTTCATTCATCCGATCCCTGGCGATTCCAAAACTCGCTGCGGTCGCCGTTTTGCTGGCACCATATGCGACGGCGCAGGCGGCGGATCGTGTGAAAGTCGGCCTCGCGATTCCACCGACGGTGACCGAGGGCGGCGTGCAGGCCATCGCCGAAGAGCTGGGCTTGCTTCGCGACGAAGATCTGGACGTTGAATATGTCGTGCTTGCGGGGGCGGGCGCGTTGCTGCCTCAGCTTTTGCAAAAAACGATCACGATCGCGCTGCCGCTGCCGGAGACGCTGCTCTCGGCCCACAAGCCCGGAAGCGAGCCGCTGCCGGTGTCCTATTTTTACAATGCAGGGCCGCGCAATACACTCGAATTGGCTGTGAAGGCGGACTCCGACATCCGCACGATTGCGGATCTTCGCGGCAAGAACATCGGCGTGGGTGCACTGACCTGGGGCACGATCCCGCAGACCCGCGCGTTGCTGCGCGCCGCTGGGCTCACGCCGGGCAAGGATGTGCAAATCGTTGCGGTCGGTGTGCTTGGCGCCGGGTTTCACGCGTTGCGCGAAGATCGTGTGCAGGTGCTGAACTTCAACAGCACATGGATCGATTTGCTGGAGCAGGAGGGTATCGCGGCGCGCCGACTGGAATATCCTCCAGCGTTTCGCCAGATGGCCGTCAATGGCTATATTGCGCATCGCTCGACGCTCGATGAAAACCCCGGGCTGCTCGAACGCTTCGGACGTGCATGGACCAAGGCGTTGGTGATTTGCGATATCAATCCGCGTGCCTGTGTCGAAGCATTTTGGCGCAAGAATCCGTCTGCGCGTCCGCAAGGCGATGCGGCATCTGCGTTGGCGGCGAATGTGCGCCTGGTGCAGCGGTGGATCGAGCCGTTGCTGCGCACGCCCGACGGCAAGCCGCGCGTGCCGGGTGCCTATGATGTCGATATCATCCGCACTTATGTCCGCGAAATGCATCGCTACGGCGAATTCGCGACGGCCGATATTCCACTCGATGCCTATTTCAGCAACAAGCTCGTGCCGGGATTTGCCAAGTTCGATCGTGATGCACTCGTCGCCCGTGCCCGCGCATTGCCATGAGTTTCATAACATCTGAAACGAACACGGAGCAGCCGCTCGTCACGCTGTCCGGCATTCGTTTCGCTTATCCGGGACGCGCAGGAGTGCCGGTGCTGGACGATCTGTCGCTATCAATTGGCGACGGCGAGTTTCTCGCGGTTCTGGGCCCGTCCGGCGGCGGCAAGTCGACGCTGCTGAAACTGCTGGCCGGACTGGCGACCGCCCAGGCCGGACGTGTCACTGTGGGCAATGTCGATATCAAGCAGCCGCACCGCGATGTCGGCATGGTTTTCCAGCGTCCGACATTGCTGCCTTGGCGGAGCGTCCGCGATAACGTCTTGCTGCCTGCGGGATTTGCCCGTGGCGCCAGCGATGCGGATGCGGCGCGCGCTGATCGCCTGCTGGCGATGACAGGGCTGGCGGACAGCGCCCATCTGTATCCCGACCAGCTCTCCGGCGGCATGGCGCAGCGCGTCGGCCTTGTGCGGATGCTGCTGCACGATCCCCGATTGCTGCTGCTCGACGAGCCGTTCTCCGCACTCGATGCGATGACGCGCGAGCGGCTATCGCTCGAACTGCAGCGGATCTGGATGGCAGAACGACGCACTGCGATCTTCGTGACCCACTCGATTCCCGAAGCCTTGTTTCTGGCGGACCGCGTCGTTGTGCTGGCCGGCCAACCCGCGCGCATCCTGGCGGATATCAAGGTAGATCTTCCGCGACCGCGAACGCTGGAGACCATGGGTAAAGAAGAATTCAACGCATTGGCTCTGGAACTGCGCCGCCTGTTCAACACCGTTGCGGGGCTTGACGGAGCAACACAATGAAATTGCTCTCCCGACTGGCACCGCCTTTGGTCACGCTGGTGATCGTTCTCGCTGCATGGAGCTATGCGACCAGACCTGGTGGCCTGCCATCCTATCTGTTGCCGGCACCATTGGCGGTGGGAGAGGCGCTATGGTCCGGATTCGCATCGGGCGAATTCTGGCCGCATGTCGCCTTTACGCTGTCATCGACCCTGATCGGCTATGCGATCGGATCCATTCTCGCCATCGCCGCTGGCGTGCTCGTGGCGGAGAGCCAGCTCTTCGAGCGCTTTATCTTTCCCTATATCATTGCCATCCAGGCCACGCCAAAGGTGGCATTGGCACCGCTCATCCTGGTCTGGTTCGGCTTCGGCCTGGCGTCTAAGGTCGTGCTGGTGGCGCTGATCTGTTTCTTCCCGCTGCTCGTCAACACCATCGGCGGTATCCGCCGCACTGATCCGGAACTGATCGCGATGGCGCGCTCGTTCTCGCGGCCGGGGTGGTGGATCTTCCTGCATATCAAACTGCCGGCGGCTGCCAGCGCGATCTTCGCCGGTCTGGAGATCGGCATCGTGCTTGCGCTGATCGGTGCCGTGGTCGGCGAGTTCGTCGCGGCCGAGCGCGGCGTCGGCTATCTGATCGGCGCTGCGACGGTGAACATGAACGTCGCCGCGATGTTTGCAGGTGTCATCATCCTCGCTCTGTTTGGCGTCTTCAGCAGCTTCGCGGTCCGCGCGGTGCAGAAGCGCATCGTGTTCTGGGAACGAGCGCCCAGTGATCTGCCCTCTGGAGAGCGTCCATGACTGCACAAACCAGCAAAATCGATCCGCGCCTTGCTTTTGCCTCGGCAACGGAACTTGTCGCCCGCCTGGCACGGAGAGAGTTTTCTGCACGGGAATGGCTCGAATTCCAGATCGCGCGCATCGAACACGTGAACGGCGCCGTGAACGCGATCATCCTGACCGACCTAGCGGCCGCACGTGCGCGTGCGGATGAAGCCGACAGAGCGACAGCCAACGGCGAGTCATGGGGGCCGCTGCATGGCCTGCCGATCACCGTGAAGGAGAGCAACAATGTCGCGGGGTGGCCAACCACCTATGGCGATCCCGCGCTGAAAGACGCCATTCCGACGCGCAACGCCGTGATCATCGATCGTCTGCTTGCTGCCGGTGCGATCATCATCGGCAAGACCAATGTGCCGCTCAATCTCATCGACTGGCAGAGCCACAATGCGATCTATGGCACCACGCGGAATCCCTGGGATCTCGAGCGCTCGCCCGGCGGTTCCTCCGGCGGCGCCAGCGCGGCGCTGGCCGCTGGATTGACGGCGCTGGAACTCGGCAGCGATATCGGCGGCTCCATCCGCATTCCCGCGCATTTCTGCGGTGTGTTCGGGCATAGGCCGACGCCCGGCATCGTGCCGGCACTCGACAATGAGCGCGCAGATACGCTGATCGACAATGATCTCGTGACCAGCGGGCCGCTGGCGCGGTCGGTTGCCGATCTGTCACTGGCGCTGGACATCATTGCGGGCCCGGCCGGCGATGCCGCCCAAGGCTGGCGCCTCGATCTGCCGCCGCCGCGTGCCACACAGCTCAAGGATCTCCGGATCTCCGTGGTGACGGATTCGCCCGTCGCGGAGGTGGATGAACCGTATCGCGCGGCGATCCGCGTGCTTGCCGCCAGATTGCGCGATGACGGCGCGACCATCGTCGATGAACAGTTGCCTTTCTCCGACCACGCGGCCCATCACGCGACCTATGTGCAGCTGTTGCGCGGATCGTCCACGGTTCGGTTGCCGGAAGCTGCATTCCGCGAGGCGATTGAGCGCAGCGAATCTCCGGACACGAACATCACGCCTTATGTCCGGCAGATGTCGTACGCCTATGCCCAGCGCCATCGCGACTGGATTCTGGCCGAGGAGCGTCGTGCGCATCTGCGTCAGGACTGGGCGCGATTCTTCGAGCATGTCGATGTGGTGATCGCGCCGGCGAGCGTCAGTGCTGCATTCCCGCTCGATCAGGCACGCTCGCGTGAAGAGCGCGTACTGCACATCAATGGCCACGATGTCGATTACAACGACCAGCTGTTCTGGGCCGGCCTCGCCACGCTTCCGTCGTTGCCATCGACGGCGGTGCCGATCGGTTTCGTCGATGGCCTTCCGATCGGTGTGCAGATCATCGGGCCGCATCTGCATGATCGATTGACACTGGCGGTGGCCGCGGAACTGGAGAAGCTGCATCCCTTCGTGGCGCCGCCGTTGGATATAGAGCGCGAATGGGCGTGAGCCGGATGTTGCACTCGCTCGGGAGATGAAGTTTCCCGGGCGATTGGATTCAAGGGAATGAAACGGCTATTGGCGGCGGATCATTGGATGATCCTGTCGTGTCGAAAGTTCCGGTTCGCTGCTAGTTTCAGTCACCAGCCGCTCAGAGAAACTGAACATGACCACCGATCTCCGCCGTCGTGATTTCCTCAAGAGTTCAGCCATCTTTGCCGGCATGGCGGCGGCAGGTTTCTCCTGCGTCGAAATCGCCAGTGCCGCGCCCATCGAGGTCCCGACAGTCGATAAACTTGCCATCCGCGTGTTGGTCGATCAGCAGCATGACCAGTTTTTGCGCGGCAGCACGGTGAATGGCGTCGTTCACGAAGGGCCGGGCCCGGCACGTAGCGCCGATGCACGCAATGTCCTGCACAATGAATGGGGCCTCTCGCTGTTGCTGGAATCGCAGCGCGCGGCGGATCAGCAGACCATCCTGCTGGATTTCGGCTATACGTCGCCTGCGATCATCAACAACATGGATCTCCTCAAGGTCGATCCCGCGAAAATCAAGGCCTTGATCGTCAGTCACGGCCATATCGATCATTATGGTGGCCTGATCGGCTTCCTTGATCGTCATCGCGCCGTGCTGCCGCCGGACCTCAAACTATACGCGGGCGGCGAAGACAATTTCTGCCACCGCACCAGCCGCACATCGACCGGCGCCTATGGCGAGGGAGGCACGCTGGAGCGCAAGCAGATCGCGGCACACAATGTCACGACCGTGCTTTGTGAAACACCGACCGTGATCCAGGGCCACGCTTTCACCACCGGCAAGATCAAGCGCAACAGCGTCGAGAAAATCCTGCCGAATACATTCGTGGATTACACCCAAAAGGACGGCGAAAGCTGTGCTTATGGCCACTACACCGCGGCCGAGTTGCAGGGAAAAATGGTGCCCGACGAGCACGTGCATGAACATGCGACATGCTTCAATGTGCGTGGCAAGGGGCTGGTGGTGATCAGCTCCTGCGGGCATGTTGGCATCGTGAATTCGGTGCGTCAGGCCCAGGAGATTTCCGGTGTGCAGAAGGTGCATGCGATTGTCGGCGGCTTCCATCTCGGCCCGGCGCCGGCTGATTACCTCAAGCAGATCGTCAACGAGGTGAAGGGGCTCGATCCCGATGTGGTGATCCCCATGCATTGCAGCGGCCTGAACTTCCTGCTCGAAGCGCGTGCGCAGATGCCCGACCGAGTGATCAACACTTCGACGGGAAGCAAGCTGATCTTCGGCGCGTGATGGCAATCCGTCCGCGCGTGATGCGTCTCCGCTTGCTGGCGGCGCTATCGGCCCTGCTATTCGCAACATGGACTGATCAGGCATCGGCGCAAATTGAGTCGAAGCGATCGGCGGCAGAGCTCATGGACGCCGTGATGTGGAACCGCGAGCCGATCGGCGGCGCCTTCGCTCTGACGGATCAGGCGGGCAGGGCGCGTACCGATCGCGATTTCCGCGGTAAATATCTGCTGGTCTACTTCGGTTTCACCTTTTGCCCGGATGTCTGCCCAACCGATCTGCAGGCGATCGGTCTTGCGATGGATCAGCTCGGCGCACGCGCCGATGCCGTTCAGCCGCTATTTATCACGCTGGATCCTGCGCGCGACACCGTCGCGCAGCTCGCGCAATATGTGCCGCTGTTTCATCCAAAACTCATTGGCCTCACCGGCAGCGATCACGCGATTGCTGCCGCCGCAGATGCGTATCGTGTCTACTACAAGCATGTCGCATTCGGGAAGGATCCGTCGGACTACACCGTCGATCACTCCGGCTTCGTCTACCTGGTCGATCCCGAAGCGACGTATCTCGGTTTCTTCCCGCCCGGGACATCAGGCGAGCGCATGGTCGAGATGATCAAACCGCACCTCAAATAGTTGAAAGTCATGGTCCGGTCTGGCAGCAAGGTGAGTATGGCATACCGAGAATCACAGGTGGCACGCTCAACGAATTAAAAAAAATATTACAGCGTTAACCGAGCTTACGAAGCGACGTCACTGAAGTGTTGTTCGCGCCAGGTGTAACTGGAGGCGCTTGTCGAGTATTGTCTCAGTGTAGACTCGTGTGTGTCTCAGAGGTCGATGGTCATCGACAACAGCGCAATCCGCGCAGCGCCGCTGATATTGGCGACCCAGTAGCGCTTGTCGACTAGCTGACGGTCGCGCGGAACATGATCGGATGCCCGGCCAGCCTTTGTGACATCGTGCGTGCCGCTATCGAAGGTGGCCCGTTTCGGAACGCTCCGCAGATTGTGCGCGCTGCCATACGAGCTGCCAGTGTCGATCGTCCGGCCGATAGCGAGGTGGTTGTTGCGGTTCGAAACCTGTGACACCATCCGGATAACGCTCTTTGTCGTCACGGATCTTCATGCCGCTTCGGAAACACCCCTGGGAAAACTTGTCGGATCAGGAGCTCCTCAAGCAACGCTTCAGTAGCTTGAAGGTGACGATCAAAGGTACCTGGCTCGAGGAGTGTATCGATGCTCTGCATGAAGAACTCGGGGATCGGGGCCTTCAGCTGCGGCCGCATATGTGGGTTTCGAGCGAGTGGTTCAGCCCGGCACATGTGCCAGGCGTTGCCATCCCGTTTTACCTTGCTCATCCCCGTCTCATGAAACTCGAGAAGAAGATGATGTTCGAGGCCGAGGGCAGCACCCGGTCGGAATGCATGGCCATTCTTCGCCACGAGACGGGCCATGCCGTACAGCATGCCTATCAATTGCAGCGTCGCCGACGCTGGCAGCAACTGTTCGGCTTGTCGTCCAAGCGCTATCCGCTTTACTACCGGCCGAATCCCGCCAGCCGGCGTTACGTCCAGCATCTTCGGCGCTGGTATGCCCAGAGCCATCCCGACGAGGATTTTGCAGAGACCTTTGCGGTGTGGCTGCGACCGCGATCGAACTGGCGAACCCGCTATGCGGGCTGGCCGGCACTGAAGAAGCTCGAATATGTCGATGAGCTGATGGGCGAGATTGCTGGCGAAAAGCCACTGATCACCACGCGCGAGCGTGTCGACCCCCTGTCCAAACTGAGCGAGACGCTCGGCGAACATTATCAGAAAAAGCAGGCGTTCTATGCTTTCACGCCGCAGACAACCTACGACCGCGATCTCAACCGCCTGTTCTCAGCCGATCCGCGGCATCAACGCGCGCAACCGGCGGCGTCTTTCATCAGGCGGCACCGCGCGCAGACGAGGCAGATGGTCGCGCGATGGACAGGGGAGAACCAGCTCACGCTCGACGCCGTTCTGGACGACATGATCTCACGCTGTCGCGAGCTTGATCTGCGGGTGTCCGGACCCGAACAACAATTGCTGGTCAATTTCACCATTCTTTTGACGGCCAAGACCATGCACGCATTGTTTGGCCCGTCCCGACGCAAATGGATCGCGCTATGAGACGCCTGCGCATCCTCGTTCTGATGCATCCCGATTGCGTGCCGCCGGACTCAACCGATGGCTATAGCGCGCGGGAAATCAATCACTGGAAGACGGAGTTTGACGTCGTCAGCACGTTGCGGGCGGCTGGCCATGATGTTCGCCCGCTCGCCGTGCAGGAGGAAATCCGGCCGATCCGTGATGAGGTCGAAAATTTCAAACCCCATGTGGTCTATACGCTGCTGGAGGAATTTCACTACGCGACCACGTTCGACCAGCACATCGCGAGCCTGCTCGAGCTGATGCGGGTGCCATATACGGGGTGCAATTCGCGCGGCCTGATCCTCGCGCGTGGCAAGGACCTGTCCAAGACGCTGGTGCAAAATCGCCGGATCGCGGTGCCGGCTTTTGGCGTGTTTCCGATGCATCGCAAGGTCAAGCGCCCGGCGCGGCTCGCGCTGCCCTTGATCGTCAAGAGCCTCAGTGAAGACGGGTCCAATGGGATTTCGCAAGCGTCGATCGTTGATAGCGACGAGAAACTCGCCGAGCGCGTCGCCTTTGTTCACGAGCGGCTGCAGACGGCCGCGATCGCCGAGCAGTATATCGAGGGGCGTGAGCTCTATGTGGGTGTGCTCGGCAACAACCGGCTGCGGGCCTTGCCGGTCTGGGAACTGAAATTCGGCAATTTGGGAGGGCAGGGCGCGCGGCAGATTGCGACCGAAAAGGCCAAGCACGATACCGACTATCAGGAGCGCGTCGGCATCGTCGATGGACCGGCCGATGATCTTGCGCCTGAGGTGATGGTGCGTATCCAACGGACTGCGAAACGCATCTACCGAATACTGGGCCTGGACGGATATGCGCGCATCGACTTTCGCTTGTCTGCGGACGGCACGCCCTATTTCATCGAAGCCAACCCCAATCCCGAGATTGCGCAAAGCCAGGAGTTTGCCAAGGCGGCGCTGCATGACGGGATCGACTATCCGACCCTACTGCAGCGCATCGTGACCTTGGCGATCAGCCGGGCGAAAGCGGGCGCGTCGGTGGGGTGATCGGTTCCTGATGCATGTCGATCCTGCATTTGCAGTCCATCGTCCGGCAAAACCGTGATCGCGACGGCACCCTTGGCAAAGCAAGAGCGCCGTCGCGCGCACCTCAAAAATCGATCGTCATCGACAATAGCGCCGTCCGCGCCGCGCCGCTGATCACGTAGCCGCTGGGATTGGCGACCCAGTAGCGCTTGTCGAGGAGGTTGGTGACGGTCGCGCGGAACGTGGTCGGATGCCCGGCCAGCGTGGTCACATAGCGTGCGCCAATATCAAACGTGGCCCAGCTCGGCACGCTCTGCAGATTGTCGGCGCTGACATAGGAACTGCTGGTGTAGATCGTGCGGGCGATGGCGGTGAGGCCGGGGACGAACGGCGTATCCCATTCGACGCCAAAATTGGCCTGGAGATCCGCGGTGCCGACGGCGCGGTTGCCGTCATTGAGGCCGCCCTGCGTTTTGGTCAGGCGCGCGTCGAGGAAAGTGACGCCGCCCAGCACGCGCACGCCGCTCGCGACTTCGCCGAAGGTCGACAGCTCAACGCCGCGATGGCGCTGCTCGCCGTCGAGGCCGTAATTGCCCGTGGCCGGATTGATGAAGCCGCTCGGCATGGCCATCTGGAACAGCGCGACGCTGGCGCCGAAGCGCCCGAAATCGAATTTGGTGCCGACTTCGGCCTGGCGCGTCTTGTAGGGCGCGAACACCTGGTTGGTGTTGAGGGCCGTGCTTGGCGGCGTCGGGCCGGGCGATAGGCCTTCGATATAATTGGCATAGACCGACATGTAGCTCAGCGGCCGCACGACGAGCGCGACGGATGGCGAGGTCGCGTCCTGATCGTAATGGGCCGTCTGCGCGCCCGTGGCCGGGCTGAAGCCGCTGGAGATCACCTGCTGCTGGCGGACGCCGGCGATCACCTGGACGGCGCCGTTCAGCATCGAAATCATATCCGCGGCGCCGACGCTGCGCAGATCCTGCGATGACGATTTGCCGATGCCGAATGTGCTGGCGGACACGACGGGACCGGGGGAGGTCAGGACCACCGGACGATAGATATTGGTGAGATAGGTCTGATGATCGGTCTGGCCGAGACGGTCCGAATAGCTGAGCGCGTTGCCGCTGACCACGACTTCGTGGGTGAACGGGCCGGTCTCGAATTTGCCGCGGATACCGGCTTCGCCGGAGACGGCGTCGGAATCGCCGGTCTGGAAACGGGACACCGAGCGCGCATCACCGGCCGCATTGAGAATGGTGGCGCCGGGATCTTCGCGCTTGTCATATGAGAAACGGTTCGCGCCGATGGCGCCGAACACGGTGACAGTGTCGGACAGGTCGAGTTCGGCGCGGGTGAGGCCGGTGACATTCTGCGCTTTTGAATAGTCGAAGTTCTGTCCGATATTGATGCGCGGATCCGGCGCGGCGGGGACTTGAAAACCTTTCATCGGCGTATAGCCGCGCGCCGCGGAGCGCATGAAATCGTCCTGGTAGATCAGGTCCGCCGACCAGCGGAAGCGGTCGGTGCGGTAATCGACGCCGAGCGATCCCACGCCGTCGCGGACATTCTGGTGATCGATGGTGGTCTTGCCGGCTTCAAAGCCGCCATTGAAGCGGACACCCCATTCCTTCTGCTCGCCATAGCGACGGGCGACGTCCACCAGCGTGGTGAAGCGCGAATCCGACATATAGCCGAGGGTCAGGCGCGTCAGCGGATCCTCGCCGGCGCGCTTGGTGACGATATTGACGCTGCCGCCGATGGTGCCCGACGGCGACATGCCGTTCAGGAACGCTGCGGGGCCCTTGAGAAGCTCGATGCGCTCGGCCGGCGCGGGATTTGTGCGGAAGTTCGGCACCAGGCCATACAGCCCGTTCAGCATGAACTGGTTGTTATCGACGCGAAAACCGCGGACGGTCAGCGCGTCGTAACGGTTGGTGCTGCCGATGGCGGCGCGAACCGACGGGTCCGTCGTGCTCAGCACTTCCGCCACACTGATGGCCTGCATGTTGCGGATCGTCTGGTCGGTGTAGCTCGTGGTGCTGAACGGCGTGTCCATGTAATCGCGATTGCCGAGCAGGCCCAGCTGCGCGCCACGCGCCATCTGGCCGCCGGCATAGGGGACGGGCAAGGCGGCTTGTCTTGCGCCCGCTGTGATCGGTGCGACCGGAGCCACGGCAACCTGGCGAGGACCACTGCGACGCGCAGCAGCGGCACGCTGGGCGCTGGCTGGCCGCGTGCGCGTCGCCGTCTGACGAGGTTTAGGGGACGATACCACCACCGGAGGCAATGTGTTCGCGGCCTGGCCTGCGGAGGGGGATCGCTCCGTCTGCTGCGCGGATGCCGAGGTGATCGCCAGTCCGGACGCGCACATCAGGAAGAGGCCCGCACGCGCGCTGAGAATTCGAGACATCGATTTTCCTTTTCTCGATTTTTTTTGATTTCGCCCGTCGAAATCCTGGCTTCCTTTTCAGGACGGCGATCGTTCCCATTCACGTACAGTGAAGGGCGCACGCCTTCTGCGCCCCGCGTGCCATGCCTGCGCACGCCGGGATCAATCGCCTGAGTCCGAAGGACCAGGCGGTATCTGCATCTGGCTCAATTAGCTCAGCATTAGACGGGGATTAGAACTTCTCGAACTTGCGGCTGGTGGGCTGATCGAATGATTGAGAAGCTATGCGCGCATTGATTGTGACGCTGCCATGCCCTTGAGGCTTGCGATCGAAAATACAGACTGGCGTTGCGAGTGATGGGAATTGTAGTCGCGGGCAGGGAAGCGGATCATCACATCCGCCCCATCCCGCTTTCACTTCATCCAGCGCACAACCACAATCGCGATCGCAATCACCACCACAGTGAAGGCCAGCCTCCGCAGTGACGGCCGCGGGCCCCAGGCTGCGGCAGTGTTGTTCATGTTTGGCGTCGGCGGCGTCGGTGGGGTGATCGGGTCGTGGTGCATGCGGGCTCCGGCCTTTGCGACCGATCGTCAGGCAAAAAGTGTCCGTTGTGCGGCGGTGATGGCGACGCGGGCCCGCCGCATCGATCCATGCAAATCTCGAAAGATCACTCGCGCCGCTGTCGGTTGTCGTTGGTTTCGATCCGGTCGATAACCGTCGCCTGTTGTCCAACGCGAGCACACATTCTCCATGACTGACCAACCCTATTTTCCGGCAAGCGGAAACGCCTGGGACAAGATCGATCCGCAAGCCGTCGGCTATGCGCCGGACAAGCTCGCATCCGCCGTGACCTTTGCGCAGGCGAATGAGACGCCGTGGCCGCGCAGCTTCTATTACGATGACGGCCGCTATGCGCCGAATGTGGACTGGAATGAAACCGGGCCATGGAGCGCGGTGCTCGGGCCAGTGAAGGAGCGCGGTGGCTCCGCAGGCATGGTGCTGCAAGGCGGACGGCTGCTGGCGGCGTGGGGCGACATCGCACGGGCGGATATGACCTTCTCGATCGCCAAGAGCTATCTCGCGGTGCTAACCGGGCTCGCGGTGGATGACGGCTTGATCGGCAATATCGACGAGCCCGTGGGGCAGTGCGTGCCGGGGCCGTTATTTGCCGATGCGCATAACAGCAAGGTCACCTGGCGGCATCTGCTGGAGCAGACCAGCGAATGGTGCGGCGAGCTGTTCGGCAAGCCGGATCAGATCGATCACAACCGCCTGGTCGCGCCGAATGCCGACAACAGCCGCAAGGGCGAGCTCCGCGAGCTGCAGGCGCCGGGCGCGTTCTATGAATATAACGATGTGCGCGTGAACCTGCTGTCGCTCTCTCTGCTCAACCTGTTCAAGCGTCCGTTGCCGGATGTGCTGCGCGAACGCATCATGGATCCGATCGGCGCGTCCAAGAATTGGAGCTGGGTCGGCTACGAGAATTCGTGGGTCGAGATCGACGGACAGCGAATGCAGTCGGTGCCGGGCGGCGGCCATTGGGGCGGCGGCATGTTCATCGGCGCCGACGACCATGCGCGCTTTGGCCTGTTGATGGCGCGCGGTGGCGCATGGAATGGCAAGCAGCTGCTGTCGCAAGGCTGGATTGATGCGATGTGGACGCAATCGGCGCTGCAGCCGAATTACGGTTTCCTGTGGTGGCTGAACCGCGGACCGCATGCCAACAAGGGCGCGCCGGAAACGGCGGTGTATGCGCTCGGCGCCGGCGGCAATATGATCTGGATCGATCGCGACGCCGACATGATCGCCGTGACGCGCTGGCTGCCAAGCGCGAAGGCGCCGGAATTTATTCGGCAGTTGATCGCGGCGCGGAGCTGAGACCGTAGCCCGGATGGAGCGCAGCGCAATCCGGGGACCGGCGTTTTGACGATCTCTGCTGTCCCTGGATTACGCTTCGCTTCATCCAGGCTACAAAAAGAAAAACCCCGACGGCGCTGCTGCACCGTCGGGGTTTTGTTGTGTGCGCTGATGTCGCTTACGCGACGCGCTTGATCGCCGCGCTGAGGATTTCCATCATGTCGTCGATATGCTTCTTCTCGACGGTGAGCGGGGGCGACATCGCGAAGGCGTCGCCGCTCTGGCGCAGATAGAGGCCGGTGTTGAAGCAATCCACCATGACCTCATAGCCGCGCGCACCCGGCGCATCCTTGCGGGGCGCGAGTTCGACAGCACCCATCAGGCCGAGATTGCGGATGTCGATCACATTCGGCAGGTCCTTCAGCGCATGCAGGCTGTCGCGCCAGTAGCCGGCCATCTCGGCGCCGCGGGTGAGCAGGCCTTCGTTCTTGTAGATGTCGAGCGTGGCGATGCCGGCGGCGCAGGCGACCGGATGCGCCGAATAGGTGTAGCCGTGGAACAGCTCGATCTGGCCTTCCGGACCGTTCATCAGGCCATCATAGACCTTGCGATGGGCGAACACGGCGCCGCAAGGCACGGTGCCATTGGTGATGCCCTTGGCGGTGGTCATGATATCCGGTGTCACGCCGAAGAACTGCGAGGCGAAAGGCGCGCCGAGGCGGCCGAAGCCGGTGATGACTTCGTCGAAAATCAAGAGGATGCCGTGCTTGGTGCAGAGCTCGCGCAGGCGCTCGAGATAGCCTTTCGGCGGCGGCAGCACGCCGGTGGAGCCGGGGACGGGCTCGACGATGACGGCGGCGATGGTGTCGGCGCCATGCAGCGCGACCAGACGCTCGACGTCGTCGGCAAATTCCGCGCCGTGATCCGGCTGGTCCTTGGCGAAGGCGTTGCGCGAGAGATCGTGGGTGTGGCGGATGTGGTCGATGCCCGGCAGCTGCGCCGAGACGAAGGCGCGGCGGTTGTTGACCATGCCGCCCACCGAGGTGCCGCCGAAGCCGACGCCGTGATAGCCGCGCTCGCGGCCGATCAGGCGCGTGCGCGTGGCCTGGCCGATGGCGCGCTGATAGGCGATCGCGATTTTCAGCGCGGTGTCGCCGGACTCAGAGCCCGAATTGGTGAAGAAGATGCGGTCGAGGCCTTCGGGAGCGATTTCGGCCAGGCGGTTGGCGAATTCGAAGGCGATCGGGTGGCCCATCTGGAAGGCCGGGGCGAAATCGAGGGTGGAGAGCTGCTTCTCGACGGCGGCCGAGATCTCGCGGCGGCCGTGGCCGGCATTGGTGCACCACAGGCCGGCGGATCCGTCGATCACCTGGCGACCGTCTTCGGTGGTGTAATACATGCCCTTGGCCGACGCGAACATGCGCGGCGCCGCCTTGAACTGGCGGTTGGCGGTAAACGGCATCCAGAATGAATCGAGTGTAAGTGCGTTCGGAATCTGATGAACGGACACGGCGGAGCTCCCAAGGACAGACTTTTGCTGATTTCGCATCTGGATCATGTTCGTAACAATGCAACAAGTCCTTTTCTTGATTTGATCAAGTCATTGATCTTGCTGGATGGATGTGCCCATGTTTGCCGGATCCGCATCACTCGCAACAGGGATTTGGCGTGACCATCGATCTCGGCGAACGGCTGCGCTTCGTGCGCGCCCGTCACAAGCTGTCGCAGCGCGAGCTGGCCAAGCGCGCCGGCGTGACCAATTCGACCATCTCGCTGATCGAATCCAACCAGATGAACCCGTCGGTGGGCGCGCTGAAGCGCATCCTCGACGGCATCCCGATGGGGCTCGCCGAGTTCTTCGCCATCGAGCCCGACCGGCCGCGCAAGGCGTTCTATCGGGCGGACGAGCTGACCGAGATCGGCAAGGGGCCGATCTCCTATCGCCAGATCGGCGACAATCTATTTGGGCGCAGCCTGCAGATCATCAAGGAGCGCTACGAGCCCGGCAGCGACACCGGCCGCGTGCCGCTGGTGCATGACGGCGAGGAGGGCGGCGTCGTGATCTCGGGGCGGCTGGAAGTCATCGTCGACGACGAGCGCCGCATCCTCGATCCCGGCGATGCCTATTATTTCGAGAGCCGAAGGCCGCACCGGTTTCGATGTGTTGGGACGAAGGCGTGCGAAGTGGTGAGCGCGTGCACGCCGCCGTCGTTCTGATGGGGCGATTCCGCGCCGCCTTCACCTGCGCGGCACGGTGACCGGGCCGGCTTCGCGGGCTTGTGCGGCGAGGCGGATGCCGGCATTGGCGGCGCCAAAGCCCTGATAGTTGCGACGCTCGACGATCTCAAAGAAAAACCGCTCGTCGAACACATTCGTGTAGATCTGGAAGAACTCGCCGTCGCCTTCGCGGTCGTAGAGGATCTGGTTGCCGCGCAACGCGGCCATCAGTTCGGCATCGAGACCGTATTTCGCTTCCACATCGTCATAGTAGTTATCGGGGATGCGCAGGAACGTTGCGCCGCGCGCGCGCATCGCGGCGACGGTCTTGAAGATATCGTCGCAGAGGAAGGCGATGTGCTGGACACCGGAGCCGAAGAATTCCGAGATGAAGCGGTTCGACAAAGTGCGCGTGGCCGAGGAGCCGTTCAGCACCATGCGGAGCGATGCGTTCGGCGCAATCAGCGCCTGGCTCTGCACGAGGCCGACGGGATCGGGGACTTCCATGCCGGGCAGGCGCTGCAGGTCGAGGATGCCGGTGTAGAACAGCAGCCAGGACAGCATCTCGTCATAGGGCATGGATTGCGAGATGTGATCGACGGCGAGAAGGTCATCAGCACTCGCATCGCTGCGCAGAGGCTCGAAATCCGTATCCCAGTTGTTGCCGGCGTCGTCGAGGAAATAGAGCAGGCTGCCGCCGACGCCGTGAATGGCGGGGATTTCCAGTTCGCCGGGGCCGACGGGCTGATAGAAGGTGCGTGCCTGCATCGCTTCGGCGCGCTCCATCGCCTGTCTTGCATTGCCGACATCGAGCGCGATGGCGCAGACGCCGGCGCCGTGGGTGACGTAATGCGAATGGGCAAAACCGTCGGGCTCTGAGTTGACCACGAGATCGATCGATCCCTGCGACCAGCGCTCCACATCCTTGCTGCGATGGGCACCGGTCTTGCGGAAGCCGAGTTGGCCGAGCCATGTGGAGAGTTCGGTGGCCTTGGTCTCGTTGACAGCGAATTCGAGGAAGCCAGTGCCGAGGGTGGGCGATTTCGGCGCCAGCACTTCGGCGGGTTTTGCCAACTGGTCCTGCAGCAGGATCAGCGAGCGCAATCCGTCGGTGGCGGTGCGCACGGCGGAGCCGGCGCGGAATTGATCGTTGAAGATTTCGAGCGACCACGGGCCGCGATAGCCGGCGGCCTGTACCGCCTCCATGAACTTCACCACCGGTAGGTCGCCCTGACCGGGGAAGCAGCGGAAATGCCGGCTCCATGACAGCACGTCGAGGCCGAGCTTTGGCGCGTCGGCGAGCTGGACGAGGAAGATCTTGTCGGCGGGGATCGAAGCGATAGGGCCGGTAGGAAAGCCCGGCGCGAGGGCGTGAAAACTGTCGAGGATGACGCCGATATTCTTGTGGTCGGCGCGGCGCACGATCTCCCATGCATCGCGATAGTCGTTGACATGCGCGCCCCAGGCGAGGGCCTCATAACCGACCTTAATATTGTGCTTCGCTGCGAGATCGCCGAGCTCGCGAAAATCGGCGGCGGCGCGGTCGATGCCGCCGAGCGACACGGGCGAGATGTTGCTGCAGATCAGCATCAAATCGGTGCGCAGCTCGTGCATCAGCGCGAACTTGCGTTCGGCGCGGGCAAAGTTGCGGCTGCGCTGCGGCTCCGGCATGCCCTCGAAATCGCGGAACGGCTGGAAGGCGCAGATATTCAGATTGAGCTCGCCGCAGAGATCGCTGACATCGCGCGGCGATCCGTTGAACGAGAGCAGGTCGGCCTCGAAAATCTCGACTTCCTCGAAACCGGCGGCAGCGATGGCACGGAGCTTTTCGTCCAGCGTGCCTGACAGCGAGACCGTCGCGATCGAGCGTGCATTCATGCTGCCGTCTCCTCCGTCGCAGCTATGCTGCCGTTTCTTCCATGGCGCCGCCGAGGAACAACTGCCCGATGCGCGGATCGTTCAGCACCTTGTCGGCCCTGTCCATCAATCGGGTCTGGCCGAGTTCGAGCACGATGCCGAAATCGGATATCTCCAGCGCCGAGCGCGCATTCTGTTCGATCATCAGAATGGAGACGCCCTTGTCGCGCAGCTCCTTCAGGATATTGAAGGTCTGCTGCACCATCAGCGGCGACAGGCCGATGGAGGGCTCGTCGATCAGCACCAGTTGCGGATTGAGCAGCAGGCCGCGGGCGATTTCGAGCTGCTTCTGCTCGCCGCCGGAGAGGGTGGACGCCTGCTGCGTCGCCTTGGTGCGCAGTACCGGGAATTTGTCGAGCGCGGCCTCGATACGCGCGGGCAGGTCGGTGATATCGCGGCCGGCGGCGACGGCGCCGAGTTCGATATTGTGGCGGACCGACAGTTCCGGAAAGATGTTGCGGCCTTGCGGCACATAGCAGATGCCGGCGGACAGCAAAGCGCGCTGGCTGAGGCCGGTGACGTCACGGCCCTTGAAAGTGATCTTGCCTTCGCGCAGTTTCAGCAGGCCGAAGATCGCCTTGAATACGGTGGACTTGCCGGCGCCGTTCGGGCCGATCACGGTGGTGATCGATCCCGCCGGCACCGAAAATGTCGTGCCGTTAAGGATCGTCATCTTGCCGTAGCCGCCGACGAGGTTTTGGACGTGGAGAATGTCGTCACTCATGCTGATCTCCTCAGCTCGTCATTGCGAGCGAAGCGAAGCAATCCAGAAGGCAACAAGCGAAGACTGGATTGCTTCGTCGCAAGGGCTCCTCGCAATGACGATCGATAATTTAGCGTCATCATGCCTCAATGCCCCAGATACGCTTCGATGACGGCGGGATTGGCACGGACTTCGTCGGGCCGGCCCATGGCCAGCACCTTGCCTTCGGCCATCACCATCACGCGCGTACACAGCGACATCACGAATTCCATATTGTGTTCGATCACCACGAAGGTGGCGCGCTTCTCCTGATTGATGGCGCGCAGGCGATCCTTGAGATCGGCAAGCATGGTGAGATTGACGCCGCCGGCGGGCTCATCCAGCAACACGAGGCGTGGGCCGCCCATGAAGGCCATGGCGGCGTCGAGCAGCTTCTGCTGGCCATAGGAGAGGCCGCCGGCAGGTTCATCCGCGAGATGGTCGAGCTTGAAGAAGCCGATCATCTGGTTGGCGGCATCCGTGAGGCCGGCATCGGAGGGGCCGACAAGGCGCGTCAACATGTTGCCCTGATGCTCTTGCCCGGCGAGGATCAGGTTCTCGCGCACCGAGAGTTTGGGGAACACCTGCAGCAGCTGGAAGGTGCGGCTGACGCCGAGCTTGTTCAGCTCGGACGGACGAAGCCCGGTGACGGTCTGGCCGTCGAGCTTCACCTCGCCGCCGGATGGCGTGAGCTGACCGAGGATGCAGTTGAACAAAGTGGACTTGCCGCAGCCGTTCGGGCCGATCAGGCCGAGGATCTCGCCTTCCTGCACATCGAAGGACACGCCGTTCACGGCAGTGATACCGCCAAAGCGCTTGCTGATATTGGAGACTTCGAGGACGGCGCTCACGGCGTCACCTCCAGCTTGGCTGTTGCGGTGGCGCGCTTTGCCGAAGCGGCCTTGGTGCGGCGCTCGGCGATGAAGCGATCGAGGATGCCGAGAATGCCGGATGGCGAATAGATCAGCAGGCCGATGACGGCGACCGCGTAGAGCATCAGGTAATAGCCTTGCGTGAAGCGCAGCCATTCCGGCAGCAGCACGGCGATCATGGCGCCGAGGAACGGCCCGAAGAAGAAACCGGAGCCGCCGACGATCACCATCATCAGAAGGTCAAGCGATAACGAGAGATGAAACGGCACGGGATCGACATATTGCGTGAGCGGCGCATAGAGTACGCCGGCGACGCCGCCGAGCGCCGAGCCGATCGCAAAGGCCATCAGCGTGTAATGGCGGGTGTCGATGCCGAGCGAGAGCGCGCGGATCGGGTTTTCGCGCAGCGCCACAAAGGCGCGGCCCCAGGGCGAGCGGATCAGCCACCAGACGGCAAGCGAGACGAGGCCGAGCGAGCCGAGGCAGAAGTAATAGAACGGTAGCGGGCGTCGAGTGGGATAGCCGAACACTTCCGGGCGCGGGATGTTGCTGATGCCGTAGATGCCCTTGGTGAGCCATTCCTCATTACGGAAGACAAGGAAGGCCAGCGTCGAGAAGGCGAGGGTGACGAAAGCGAGATAATGGTGCTGCACGCGGAGCGCGGGATAGCCGAGGATCCAGCCGATGATGAAGCAGAGCACGATGGCGACGCCGAGCGCGGCGATCAGCGGAAAGCCTGACGATGTCATGATCGCCGCCGTATAGGCGCCGATGCCGACGAACGCGCCCTGCGCCAGCGAGACCTGGCCGGCATAACCGAGGGTGAGGTTGAGGCCCATGGCGGCGATGGTCATGACAGCCCACTGGCTGAGGATGAACAAGCCGTAGCGGTTGAAATTCATCGGCACGATGATGAGCGCTGCAATCGCAACGATGCCGAGGCCGAGTTTGAGATATTTGGCGTTCATACCGTGCGCTCCTCCGGTCGGCCGAGCAGGCCCTGCGGACGGAACAGGATGATCGCGATGAGCAGCACCAGCGGCACGGCGGCGCGATATTGCGTCGAGACGTAAGCAGCGGCGAGATTGTCGACGATGCCGATGAGAAGTCCGCCGGCAATGGCGCCGCGGATCTGGTTGAAGCCACCGACGATGGCGGCGATGAAGGCGGCCTGGCCGAGCACCTCGCCATTCGAGAATTTGGCCAGATAGATCGGCGTGATCAGCAGCGAGGCCAGCGCCACGAGGAAGGCATTGATCAGGAAGGTCAGCAGGATCATGCGCTCGACGGGCACGCCGATGATGCGCGCGACGGTAGGGTTTTGAGCGGCGGCCTGCATCTGGTGGCCGATGGAAGTGCGGTTCAGCAGCAGGGTCAGCAGCGTGACGGCGATGACGGCGACGGCCAGCACGCCGAGGCTCTGCAGCGCGACGGCGCGGCCGAGAATGAGGATATCACCGGCAGGGACGATGGACGGGAAGGGCGAGGCTTCCGCGCTCCAGAACTGCTTTGCGGATTCCTTGATGCCGATGGCCAGCGCCATGGTGGCGATGGCGAGCGGTAGCACGCCATGGCGCAACATCGGATCGACCAGCAGCAGCTTGAAGCCGAGACCGAGCAGCAGCATCGACAGCGCGATACCGACCAGAATGGCGACCCAGAATGGCGCCCCCGTATGCAGCACGCCGAGCATCAGAAACGCCGGCAGCATGACGAATTCGCCCTGGGCGAAATTGATGGTCTGCGAGGTCTGCCACAGCAGCGTGAACCCGACCGCGACGATGGCGTAAATGGCGCCGGTGGCGAGGCCTGCGATCAGGAGATCGAGAAGATTGGACATGGTGGTTCTCCCACGCGTGGCGTGGATCAGAAGGGTCTATCGGTCGTCATTGCGAGCCCTGACGAATTGGCAGAGCCAATTCGTTTGGGCGAAGCAATCCAGGAGCCCTGAACGACGACTGGATTGCTTCGTCGCTTTGCTCCTCGCAATGACGGCTGAGGGCCGTCAATTATTCAGCTTCGGCAGCACCTGCTTCACGACCTGCTTGCCTTCGACGATCTCGACCAGGAAACCCTGGCGGTCGATGTCGCCATTGGCGTCAAAAGTGGCGTCCATCAGGATGCCCGGCTCCTTGGCGGCGGTGATGGTGAAGCCGTGCAGCGCGTCGGCAAAACCCTTGCTGTCCACCTTGCCCATCTTTTCGGTGGTGGCCTTGATCATGTAGATCGCAAGCCAGCCCTTGAGGCCGTTATGGTCGGGGACGTAGTTGTACCTCTTCACGAATTTTTCGCGAAACGCCTTGATGAGCTCCACCGGCGCGTCGGTGGTGAGACCGACGTGGCCGCGGGCGCCGTTGGCCGCATCGCCGGCGAGTTCGACCACCTTCTGGCCGACCAGCGTGGTCTCGCCGACCAGCGGCACGGTGATGCCCTGGCGCTTCAGCTCCTTGAGCATGCGCGCGCTCTCTTCCTCGTTGACGTAAACGAAGACCGCGTCGGGCGCTGCCGCCTTGATCTTGGTGACGTCGGCGGCGAAGTCGGCTTGTCCTGCTTCGGTGGAGAGATCCGCGGCGACCTTGATATTGTACTTGGCAAATTCCTTGGTGATGGAATCGCGCCCGCCTTTGCCAAAGTCGTTGTTGACCCAGACGATGGCGACCGACTTCGCCTTCAGCTCGTCATTGATATATTTGGCGACCTTCGGCATCGAGGACTGCTGACCGAACGAGGTGCGGAACAGAAACTTGTTACCGGCGGTGGTGAGTTCAGCCGCTTCGCCGCCCATGATCTGCGCGATGCCGGCTTCCGCTGCGAGCGGCGCCGTCACCTTCACCGAGCCGGAATAGCCCGGCCCGAGCAGGACATAGGGCTCGTTGTCGAGCGCCTTCTGCACCTGGGCGCGGGCGACGCCGGGATTGGACTGCGAGTCCGCATGTGTCACTTCCAGCTTGCGGCCGAGCACGCCACCCTTGCTGTTGATCTCCTCGATGGCGAGATCGATGCCGTTCTTCCAGTTATTGCCGACGGTGGCGCCGCCGCCCGAGAGTTCGGCGACATTGGCGAGCTTGATCGACTGCGCGGATGCGGGGACGGACAGGGCAGTGGCGAGCAGCACGCTCGCCCAGAATACGGGCTTCATGATTTCCTCCGGTGTGTCGTTTGTTCGGTTTTCGTGCGGCCTTGTGAGCGACCGCTTGTGGTGGTCAGGCAGCGTTGGGCGGATACCTTTTCCTCATGACGTCGTCGAAAGCAATTCCCATTTCGGTGGCGGATGGCGCCATGCCGGTGAACAGCTCGAAGGCATCGGCGGCCTGATAGATCGCGAGATCGCGGCCGGTCATCACCTGCGCGCCCTTGGCCTTGGCGGCGTTGAGCAGCGGCGTCCAGAGCGGCGAATAGACGGCGTCGGCGACCCACAAGCCGGCATGGAGCAGGGCGTCCGGCACCGGCGTGCCGCGGTTCGGCAACATGCCGATGGGGGTGCCATTGACGAGGCCGGCGGCGTCGGCGAGGGCGTCCTCGACGGTGGCGGCGCGGCGGATGGACTGCCGGTCCTGTAGTTGGGCGACGAGTTGATCGGCCTTGGCGATATCGGTGTCGAAGACGCGGATTTCGGAGACCTGGAGATCTGCGAGTGCGAAGGCGATGGCCTTGCCGACACCGCCGGTGCCAATCACCGCGACCGATCCGCGGTCCGACCGCGCAACCAGTTCCTTCGCCGCGCGTGCAAAACCTGTGGTGTCGGTGTTGTGGCCGGTGAGGCGGCCGTCGCGTACGACCACAGTATTGACGGCGCCGATCGCGCGCGCGCCGGGCGAGAGGTCGTCGAGCAGATCGACGACGGCTTCCTTGTAGGGGAAGGTGACATTGATGCCGGCAAAGCCGAGGCGGCGGATGCCATCCAGAATATCGCGCAGCTGATCGCGGCCGGCGCCGGCCACTTCGATGAGATGATAGTGGCCGCGCACCCCCAGCGCCTCGGCCGCGCGCTCATGCATCGCGGGGGATGCCGAGTGGGCGATGGGCGCGCCGAGCAGGCCCGTCAGGAGGCGTCCGGCGATCGGCGTGGGTGTCAGGACAGCGGCCATGCAAAACGTCTTGGATTCGAGGTAGTTGATCAATCAACCGGGCTGAGGATAGCGCGGCGGCGATCTAACACAATTACCCGTTTGTGCAACAAACATAACATGATGTTACGTTTTGCGCGGGCGGGCCGAGCTCTTGGCCGGCGCATTGCGGGCGGGATTGATCGCCTGCATTTCGGCGCGCAGGCAGGCAATGAAATTCTCCACATGCAGCGATAGCGGTACGCCGCGTTTCACCGCGACATAGGTGTCGAATTTGGTCGGCTCGACGATCTTGATGATCGCCACGCCGGGATAGCCGCCATGGGCCACGGTGAACTGGTCGATCACGGCGATGCCGAGCCCGGCCTTCACCAGCGCGCAGACCGTGGTGCCGAAGCGGGCGCGGATGGTGATGTCGTATTTCAGCCTATTGCGCGCAAAAATCTCGGCCATGATCCGTCCATAGGGATCGTTGGGATCGATGCCGATGAGCGGATACTGGATGATCTCTTTCGCCGAGACCTGCTTGCGGCCGGCGAGTTCGTGGCCATCGGGCACCACGCAAAACAGCTCGCCCGAGGCCAGCGGCAGGAAGTCGAGGCCGGGATGTTCGAGCCGATAGCTCATGGCAACGCATTCGCCGCGATCGAGCAGCAGATAGTCGATGGCTTCCTCGAGTTTGAGGATGTTGATGTCGATGCGCAGTTTTGGATAGCGCCGGCGCACCTGCTCGATGGCGCGCGGCACCATGATCTGCGAGATCGATGGCACCGAGCCGATGCGGAGTTCCGACAGCGCGCCGCGACCGATATTCGAGATGGTCTCGCTGAGATCGTCGACCTTTTTATAGACGCCGTTGATCTGCTCGAAGATGTTCTGCGCTTCAGGGGTGGGGAAGTAGCGTCCGTTCTGGCGCTGGAAGAAGCGCAGGCCGAGGGATTTTTCGGTGTATTTGACGAGACGGCTGATGCCGGGCGCGGAGACATTCAGAAGCTTTGCCGCACCGCCGATGGTGCCGGTGACCATGACGGCGCGGATAACCTCGATCTGCCGAAGCGTCATCATGGAGTGGTGGCCCGGTTGGCTCGTTGGTTGCGGGCGCAGTGTGCGCGAGGCCGCGACGGCGTTCAACCGCTATGGCGCGGTGGTATCGATGGCGCCCATCTCGTCCAGCAGCGCTTGTGCCAGTCCCTTCTGCTCTGCCGACAGCCCGCGGTCTCGCGCGGCCTGTTCGAGTGCGAAGGTGGCTTCCATGTGGATGCGATAATGCGCGGCATTCTGCTCGACGCCGGAGCCGTCCTGGATGTCGCCGAACACGACGTCGTTGCAGCGCGCCACCGAGCGCGAGGTGAAGGCGCGGCACGAGAGTGGGCGGACATCATAGACGGTGCAGCGATCGTCGTCGCCGAGCAGGGGACAACGATGACGGAGCTGTGTCGGATCGGCCGCATCGCGCGCAGCGGCGGCCGCCATCTCCAGCCGGCCATGCAGCGCGTCGCGCTCGGCAGGCGAGAAGCGCGCGGTGATGTGATCGGCCATCATGCGCGCAATGCCGGGCGGCACCTGGACATAAAGATGACAGCACGCCGCACAGCCGCCCGCGCAGGCCAGCAGCGGCTGGTTCGGGATATGCGTATAGACGCTGGCGCTGGCGGCGCCCGCGAGATCGGCGATATCGCGCGCGGCGTCCGACAGGCTGTCCGCGCGGTCGCAGACCACGCCACAGGCCGAGCGGAAATTGCCAAAAATGCCTTCGTAGCGGCCGGACAGCGAGCGCATCAGCTCGCCCACCTCAGCGATATTGTCCGATACGAAGTCGATTGCGTCCTGTGCGCCCATGGCAGCGTCCTACGCTGCGAATCGCGGAATGGGTAGGGCCTGTAGGGTGGGCAAAGGAGCGAAGCGACGTGCCCACCTTCAAGTGCACGGCTGGTGAAGGTGGGCACGCTGCGCTTTGCCCACCCTACAGGAGAGCTACGCCCGTGCCTTCGCCCGCGCCGGCTTGCCCATCAGTCCCGTTACCGCCACCGACACCACGCGGTCGATGATCGCCTGCACGTCGTCCAGATTGCACAATCCGTCCGACATCCGCGTCAGGCGCTCGGTGTCACGGATGGTTTGATGGGCCATCGCCAGAGCAAAATGCAGCGCCCAGAAGATGTCCGCGGGATCGTGATCGGGGAGGGCGCGGCGCAAGGCGGCGGCGAAGCGTTTGAGGTGATCGACCTCGCGGTTCTTGATCTTGCGGATCGGCGGCACGGATTCGATCGAGGCGCGGATCATGAAGCGAGCGGCATCGGAGCGCTGCTTGGCCTCGCCGAGGCAGCCGCGCAAGGTCGGGCCGACGAGGGCGCCAAAGATCTCCTGTGGGGTGGCGCGGCCGCCGCCGGCTTCCTCCAGCGCCTTCAATTCATGCAGGCGTTCGCGATTGGTGGCGATGCTTCGCGTTACGAATAATTCGGCGATCAGCTCGTCCTTCGAGCCGAAATGATAATTCACCGCAGCCAGATTGACGTCGGCGGCCGCCACGATGTCGCGCATCGTCACATCCGCAAAGCCGCGCTCGGCATAGAGCCGCTCGGCTGCGGTGAGAATGGCGGTGCGGGTCCGGTCTGCTGCCATGCCTTGATCTCGAACAGATTCCTTCCCGAGCCGTCAGCCCGGACAAACATAGCCCCATGCGACCGGCGCGGATCGGGACGATTGCTTTTCAAACACGTGTATGAAACTATCGTTTGGGTGAGCGGAATGTCAATGTGGATGCGTTGTTCTGAAGCGCGCCGGTCGCATCGGGAAATTCCGTGTCACGCCATCGCTCCTGCGATGTGCGCCGTTGTGAAGAACGAGCGACAATCCGCTCTTATTTTTCACTTGCGGACGCCCATTCGCGGGACAACAGTGCCGCCAAAGATTTCGAAAGAAACAAAGAGGAACGTCCCATGGACTTCAATATGTCGGACCGCCAGCGCGAATGGCTCGAACGCGTGTCCTCCTTCATGACCAAGCATGTCCGCCCGGCTGTGCCGATCTATCGCCAGCAGGACGAGGCGGGCGAGCGCTGGAAGGTCATTCCCATCGTCGAGGAATTGAAGGCCAAGGCAAAGGCTGAAGGCCTGTGGAACATGTTCATGCCGCCATCGTCGCATGAAGACGATGAATTCCACGGCGCGGGCCTGACCAATCTCGAATATGCGCTGCTGGCCGAACAGATGGGCCATATCGGCTGGGCATCGGAAGTCTTCAACTGCTCGGCGCCGGACACTGGCAATATGGAAGTGTTCATGCGCTACGGCACCAAGGAGCACAAACAGAAGTGGCTGAAGCCGCTGATGAACGGTGAGATCCGCTCCGCGTTCTTGATGACCGAGCCCAATGTGGCCTCGTCGGACGCCACCAATATCGAGACCTCGATCAAGCGCGAGGGCGACGAATATGTCATCAACGGCACCAAATGGTGGTCGTCGGGCATGGGCGATCCCCGCTGCAAGATCATGATCGTGATGGGCAAGACCGATCCGAATGCGCCGAAGCATCAAGCGCAGTCGCAGATCCTTGTGCCGGCGGATGCCAAGGGCGTGACCATCGAGAAGATGCTGCCGGTGTTCGGCTTCGACGATGCGCCGCACGGCCATGCACGGGTGAGGCTCGAAAATGTGCGCGTGCCCGTCAGCAATATCCTGCTCGGCGAAGGCCGCGGCTTCGAGATCGCCCAGGGCCGTCTCGGTCCGGGCCGCATCCATCACTGCATGCGCACCATCGGTAAGGCGGAGGAAGCGCTGGAGAAGATGGTGCGCCGCCTGCAGTCGCGCACGGCCTTCGGCAAGAAGATCATCGAATATTCCGTGTGGGAGGAGCGCATCGCGCAGGCTCGCACCGATATCGAGATGAACCGTCTGCTCTGCCTCAAGGCGGCCGATATGATGGACAAGGTCGGCAACAAGACTGCGCAGCTCGAAATCGCGATGATCAAGGTCTCCGGCCCGAATATGGCGCTGAAGATCATCGACAATGCGATCCAGGCCTATGGTGCGGCGGGCGTGTCGGATGATGCCGGCCTTGCCCGCGACTATGCGTCCATGCGCACGATGCGTCTGGCCGACGGCCCGGATGAGGTGCATAATCGTGCGATTGCACGGCTGGAACTGAAGAAATATGCCAACGCCCCGGATACGACGATCGAGGCGCTGGCGGGACGGCACTGATATCGACTCTGATTGTCATCCCCGCCTAGCACGCCGAAGGCGTGCGCGGAGCGGGGATCCAGTAAACGCCAACGCTGGTGATGAACCGTGATGCCAGCGTCTACTGGATCGCCCGGTCAAGCCGGGCGATGACAATTGAGACCGCGGTGAAAAGAAGAAACGAGGACACAACGTGACCGATGGTGTGAAGCGCGACGACGAGTATAACGGCACGCGGCCGGTGGAAGACCGCCACCGCTTCGACGAAGTCAGGCTCGATGCCTGGATGCGCGAGCATGTGGAGGATTTCGAGGGGCCGCTGACGGTGCTGCAGTTCAAGGGCGGCCAGTCGAACCCGACTTATCGGCTCAACACGCCGAAGCGCTCCTACGTCATGCGTCGCAAGCCGTTCGGCAAGCTGCTGCCATCGGCGCATGCGGTCGATCGCGAATTCAAGGTCATCGCCGCACTCGGCAAGCAGGGCTTTCCCGTCGCCAAGGCCTATGCGCTGTGCACCGATGACGGCGTGCTCGGCTCGGCCTTCTATGTGATGTCGATGGAAGACGGTCGCATTTTCTGGGATCCGGCACTGCCATCCGTCGACAGGAGCGAACGCCGCGCGATCTTCACCTCCAAGATCGAAACGCTGGCGCAGCTGCACAGCTACGACCCCGAAAAGATCGGGCTCGGCGATTTCGGCCGTCCCGGCAATTATTTTGCACGCCAGGTCGATCGATGGACCAAGCAGTATCGCGCCTCGGAGACGCAGCTCATTCCGGAAATGGAGCGGCTGATCGAATGGCTGCCGACCTCGGTGCCCGAGCAGGAGCGCGTGTCGGTGGTGCATGGCGACTATCGCATCGACAATATGGTGTTCAACGCCACGCAGCCGAAAGTGCAGGCGGTGCTCGACTGGGAGCTGTCGACCCTCGGCGATCCCATGGCCGACTTCACTTATCTGCTGATGCAGTGGATCATGCCGGGTCTCGACGGGCTCGACTTCAAGGCACTCGACATCCCGACCATGGATGAGGCCGCAAAGATCTATTGCGACTATGCGGGCCGCAAGGATGTGCCGGACCTGAACTGGTATTATTGCTACAACCTGTTCCGGCTCACCGGCATTCTGCAGGGCATCGCCGGCCGCGTTCGCGATGGTACCGCATCGTCGGCGAAGGCGATGGAGTCGGCCAAGCGCACCGTGCCGCTGGCGCAGGCGTCGTGGAAATACGCGCAGCTTGCCGGCGCGAAATAGGCGATTTGTAGGGTGGGCAAAGGCGCATGGCGCCGTGCCCACCTTCAAGTGCACGGCTGGTGAAGGTGGGCACGCTTCCGCCGTCGCCCTTCGGGCTATGGCGGACAAGTCGCTTTGCCCACTCTGCATCTCTCTCGACATCCCCGGCGGTCATTGTGGCGCTGTCTCCCAATCTCACCGGAAGCCTGTTCATGGCCGGCGCCATGGCGACTTTCTGTGCCACCGATGCGATCTCGAAATTCCTGCTGCCGCAGATGAATTTCGGGCAGCTCGTGCTGTTGCGCGGCATCGTGGCGGGGGCGCTGATAACCGCGCTGGCCGCGCATCGCGGCGCGCTCAGGCCGTTGCGTATATTGTTCGCACGTCCGGTGGCGCTGCGCATCATCGGCGAGGTGGTCGGCACGATCTTCTTTCTTCAAGCGATCACGCATCTGCCGCTCGCCAATGTTTCTGCGATCATCCTGTCGCAGCCGCTCGCGATCACGCTTGGCGCGGTGCTCCTGTTCGGTGAGCGCGTCGGGTGGCGGCGCTGGCTGGCGATTGCCGCCGGCTTCATCGGCGTGCTGATCATCGTCAGGCCGGGGGCGGCTGGTTTCAACCAGTTCACATTGCTGGCGCTTTGCTCGGTGGTGTTCTATGCGCTGCGCGATCTCGCCACCAAGCAGATCCCGGCCGACGTTCCCGCGCTGTTCGTGACGCTGCTGACGACGATCTCGATGACCGCGGTGGGCGGCCTGCTGATGATGCCGCTCGGCGGCTGGTCGACGCCATCGGTGTCGGCGCTTGCGTTGCTGTCGGTGGCGGCGGTGCTGGTGCTGATCGGCTATCAATGCGTGATCATGGCGCTGCGGATCGGCGATATCTCGGCCGTGGCGCCGTTCCGTTACACTCAACTGCTATGGGCGATGCTGCTCGGCTATCTCATCTTCGGCGATGTGCCCGATGGCGCGATGATCCTGGGGGCGTCGATCATCGTGGCATCCGGCCTTTACACCTTCCATCGCGAACATATTCGCAATCGCGAAATGCTGATGGCCGCAAAGACGGGCAGCACGCCGACGGAAGGTCCATAGTCGCGCCATGCAGATCTGCGCAGGCCACCGGCGCAGTCGATGTCTGGTTCGCAACCGCTTTTTGGTGCACATCACGTCGTATCTCTCGCGTTGATGCCGGGCCCACCGGCAGCGCTTCCAAGAAACATCCCGGCGGAAACCTTGCCTCTCTCTCCCAATATGCGCGGAAGCCTGATGATGGCCGTGGCCATGGCAGGCTTCAGCATGAACGATGCCACCACGAAATATCTCACCGCGGACATGAATTTCGGCCAGGTCATGCTGGTGCGCGGTTCGATCTCCATCGTGCTGGTGTTTGCGCTGGCATGGTATCAACAGGCGCTGCGGCCGATCAGCGTGCTGTTCAAGCTGCCGGTGGCGCTGCGTGTCTGCGGCGAGATCGGCGGCACCGCGACATTCCTGGCGGCGATCACCCATCTGCCGCTGGCCAATGTCTCGGCGATCTTCCAGTCGCTGTCGCTGGCCATCACGCTGGGCGCGGCGCTGATCTTCGGCGAGCCGGTGGGGTGGCGGCGCTGGCTCGCCATCGTCGCGGGCTTCATCGGCGTGTTGATCGTGGTGCGGCCGGGCGCCGAGGGGTTCAACCAGTTCACCGTGCTGGCCCTGATTTCGGTGTGCTTCTGCGTGGTCCGCGATCTCGCCACCAGTCGTATCCCGAAAGAGGTGCCCTCGGTGTTCGTGACGCTGCTGACGACCTTCGTGGTCACGATCGTCGGCGGTTGCCTGATCGTGCCGCTCGGTGGCTGGACGCCGATGTCCGGCCGCTCGATGAGCTTCCTGCTGCTGGCCGCGGTGCTGGTGTTGATCGGCTATCAATGCGTGATCATCGCGCTGCGGGCAGGGGAGATTTCCGCGGTGGCGCCGTTCCGCTACACGCAGCTGCTGTGGGCCATGGGACTCGGCTATCTCATCTTCGGCGATGTCCCGGATCGCTGGATGATCGTCGGTGCAACCGTGATCGTCGGCTCCGGGCTTTATGCCTTCCACCGCGAGCGCATCCGTAACCGGGAGATGTTGGTGGCGGCAAAGGCCTCCGCGCCGCCGACCGAGGGCGTCTGACACCTCCCAAACGACCTATGCTCAGAATGTAAGCGGGGCATGCGCATGGCTCGGTCTTGACCTCGCTGTCCGCCTGACGCACAGAGCATGTTGCGCTGCAGCGATTTTCCGCCGCGGCATTTCGCATTCCCCCGGACGCTGCTTTGCCTCTCTCGCCCAATATCCGTGGCATCCTGCTGATGGCAGTGTCCATGGCCAGTTTCAGCATTAATGACGCTCTTGCCAAATTCCTGACAGCCCAGTTGCATTTCAGCCAGGTGATGATGCTGCGCGGACTTTTTGCCAGCATTTTGCTTGGGGCGCTGGTGGTGCATCAGAGCGCGTTTCGGTCGTTGGGGGTGCTGCGGTCATGGCCGGTGTCGCTGCGGATCGGCGGCGAGATCGGCGGTTCGGCGCTGTTTCTCATTGCCGTTAGTTCGTTGCCGCTCGCCAATGTCACGGCCATCGTCCAGTCGATGCCGCTGGTGATCACCTGCGGCGCCGTGCTGCTGCTGGGCGAGCCCGTGGGCTGGCGGCGCTGGCTGGCGATCGGCGCCGGCTTCATCGGCGTGTTGATCATCGTGCGGCCCGGCGCCGACGGCTTTAGCCAGTTCACGCTGGTAGCGCTTTTGTCGGTCGGTTTCTACGCCACGCGGGATCTGGTCACCAAGCAGATACCTGCAGCGATTCCGACCTTGTTCGTGTCCTTCCTCACCACCATTGCCGTTGCGCTGGCAGGCGCGGGCTTCACGGCGTTGCATGGCGATTGGAGCATGCCATCTCCGTCACTGCTGATCTTGCTGGCGATTGCGGGAGCGACGACGGTGATCGGCTTCCAGTGCGGCATCCTCGCGTTACGCGTCGGCGATGTCTCGTCGGTCGCGCCGATGCGCTATTCGCAGATGCTGTATGCGATGCTTCTGGGGTATCTCGTGTTCGGCGACGTGCCCGATGCGGCGATGATCGTGGGCGCCACGATTATCGTGTTGTCCGGCATCTACACCTTCCACCGCGAACGCGTGCGTAACCGGCTTCTGGCGACCAATACCCCGAACTCCCCGCCTGACGGAATGTAACGGCGCGCGTTATTTGTTGACGACCGCAGGGGTGGCGCTCGCCTACCACTGAAAGTAGTTGTGCATGGGTGCTGAACGCTGGGGGCGGGCATGCAAGCGGATGGCGTTGTGACGGAGGCGGATGAATGGTCGTGGCGTTATCCGGGATGGCGCGTCGTCGCTGTCCTGTTTCTGCTGCAGATCACGATCTTCGGCTTTGGCCTGTATGGTCACGGCATATATGTGGCGCAATTTCACCGCCTGAACGGCTGGCCGGTCGGCACGATCGGCGCGGGCACGACGCTTTGCCTGGTGCTGGGCAATATCCTCTCGATGTTCGTCAGCGAATTGTTGCGCTGGATCGGGCCGCGGGCGCTGGTGCTGACAGGCATCGCCGCGCTGGCATCTAGCTTGACACTGTTAGCCTCGGCGGAGTCGATACTGCAGCTCTATGCAGGATTCGTTGTGTTTGCGATGGCGTGGGTGGGCCTCGGCACCATCACGGCCGCGGCCATTGTTGGCGCGTGGTTCGATCGCAAGCGCGGGCTTGCGATCAGCCTGACCTTCACAGGCGCGTCGGTCAGCGGCATTCTGCTCGCGCCGGGACTGGTGTTGTTGATCGAAGCGTTCGGCTTTCGCCACGCGCTGGGGATGGCTGCGGCAGCTTTGGTCATCGTGCTGGTGCCGGTCGTCATAGCTTTCATCCGCTTTCCGCCGGCGCGCGATCACGCTGCGCAAGATCTCGATTCAACATCCGCGATGCTGTCGCGTTCGGCTCTGCTGCGTGACACCACGTTCTGGTCGATCACAGCGCCGTTTTCCATGGCGCTGGTGGTGCAGGTTGGTTTTATCGTGCATCAGATCTCGATCCTGACGCCGCTGATCGGATTTCAAGCGGCGGGTGGCGCCGTGTCGGTGACGACAGCGATGGCGCTGACCGGTCGTCTCTGCTTGAGTGTCGTCGCTGATCGCGTTCGACCGCGATGGGCTGCTGCGGCTTCGATCGTCAGTCAGGCAGTGGCGCTGTTGGTGATCGCATCATCGGCCAATTTGACCGCACTGTTCGTCGCCTGCGCAGTGTTCGGCTTCTCAATCGGAAATCTTGTCACGCTGCCGGTGCTGGTCACCCAGCGCGAATTCGCATCGCGTGATTTCGGCGTGGTGCTCGGCCTCGGCATGGGCATCGCTGGTATCGTGAATTCATTCGGACCCGCGGCGATGGGGCTCATGCGTGATTTGACCGGGGGCTATGCAACGCCGATCTTCATCGGCGTCGCCATGCAAATGGTTGCGGCGATTGCCGTGCTGCTCGGCAATCGCGGCATCCGTAGGATGGGTTGAGCGCAGCGAGAACCCATCGCTTCTGTCGCGCGATGGGACGGGTTTCGCGAAGCCGCGCAACCCATCCGACGGCCGTGGCGGCTAGATCGGCTTGCCCGCATAGGGCATCGATGCGGTCAGGCCACCATCCACGGGGATCGCCTGGCCGTTGACATAGGATGCCTCGTCGCTCGCCAGGAACAGGCCCATGGCTGCGAGCTCATGCGGCTGGCCGGCACGCTTCAGCGGATTGAGCTGGCCGATCTTGTCCTCGGTGCCGCGCTGCTTGGCGCGGTCGAATACCGGCTTGGTCATGCCGGTTTCGATCAGGCCGGGGCACACCGCATTGATGCGCACGCCGGTGCCCGAGAGCGAATAGGCCGTGGTCTGAACCAGGCTGATGACGCCGGCTTTGCTCGACGCGTAGGGATGACCGGAGGCGCCGGATTTGAGGCCCGCGACGGAGGCCGTACAAACGATCGAGCCAAACCCTTGTTTGATCATATGCGGCATGGCGTGCTTGATGGCCAGGAACGGGCCGATCAGGTTGATGCGCAGGATCTCCTGCCATTGTTCGACGGTCTGTTCGAGCAGCGGCACCAGGCCGCCGGAGACGCCGGCATTGGCCCAGATCGCATCGAGCTTGCCATAGGCGGAGACGGCCTTGTCGATGAAGGCCTTCACGTCGTTCTCGTTGCCGGCATCGGCGTTGACGGCTTCTGCCATGCCGCCGGCATCGGTGACGAGTTTCGCGGTTTCGAAAATGCTGTCGCTGCGATCGACGATGATGAGCTTGCCGCCTTCCTTGGCGAACAGCTGTGCCGCGGCGCGGCCGATGCCGCTGCCCGCGCCGGTGATGACGACGGATTTGCCTGCGAGGCGGCCCATGCGTGTTCTCCCTGTATGTTTTTTAAGCGGACTGCCGCCACATGGAATTCATCTTGATGCGTCACGTGTTCGCTGACGCGAAGATGCTTGAGGCATCGCGCGCGCTGACGTACGACAATCGAAACGATATTGAAGGGTGGGTCCGATGTCCAACACCGAAAAACCATTCGTGGCGCAGCACAATGTTCCCGCGGGGGTGACGGCGACGAGGTGGTGGTGGGTGCGGCACGCGCCTGTCCGCAATGACGGCGGCAATATCTATGGCCAGAAGGACATGGATTGCGATTGCAGCGATCGTGTCGTGTTCAATGCGGTGAGCAAGATTTTGCCGCGCAATGCGGTGTGGTTCGCGAGCAAGCTGAAGCGCACGCATCAGACTGCTGATGCCATCTGGGCCGCCGGTTTTCCCAAGCCCGATGCGATGCCTCATGAAGAGGATTTCAACGAGCAGCATCTCGGCGATTGGCAGGGCATGAACCGCGCCGACTTCTTCGCCAGCCGGCCCATCGGCGTCGGTAGCTATTGGTTTGCGCCGATCGACGAGCGCTCGCCCAATGGCGAGAGTTTCATGGATCTCTACAATCGCACCCGCCGCGGCATCGAACGCATCAATCGCGACTATGCGGGCAGGGATGTGGTGGTGGTTGCCCATGGCGGCACCATCAAGTCGGCCATCGGCGTTGCGCTGAACGATCAGCCGGATCGCGGTCTCGCTTTCACCATCGATAATTGCTCGATCACGCGGCTCGATCATCTCGGCAGCGACGGCCATTCGGGCTGGCGTATTCCGATGGTGAACCAGCAGCCGTGGATCGCGGACGCGGCGCATGCGGCCATGCATCAGCCGGCGGGGCCGGAAGTGGGAACGTCGGCGACGAAGCTGGCGTGACGTTTCTAACCTCTCCCCGCAAGCGGGGAGAGGGGGCGATAGGCCGGCGCTTTTAACGACAACACAAAATCAACATCAGGGAGAAAACCACATGACCCTCTTCGACATGAAAGGCAAAGTCGCCGTCATCACCGGCTCGACGCGCGGCATCGGCCGCGCCATTGCCGAGCGCATGGCCGAGCATGGGGCCAAGGTCGTGATCTCCTCGCGCAAGCAGGATGTCTGCGACGACGTCGCCAAGGAAGTGAACGAGAAATTCGGCAAGGGCACAGCCGTTGCGATCGCCGCAAATATCTCCAGCAAGGAGAACCTGCAGAACCTCGTCGATGAAAGCCGCAAGGCGTTCGGCAAGATCGACGTGCTGGTCTGCAACGCGGCGTCGAATCCCTATTACGGACCGCTGGCCGGGATCTCCGACGATCAGTTCAGCAAGATCCTCAGCAACAATATCGTCGCCAATAACTGGCTGATCTCGATGGTGGTGCCGGAAATGATCGCGCGCAAGGATGGCTCGGTGATCATCGTCTCATCCATCGGCGGTCTCAAAGGCTCGACGACGATCGGCGCCTATTGCGTGTCGAAGGCCGCCGACATGCAGCTCGCGCGCAATCTCGCTTGCGAATACGGCCCGCACAATATCCGCGTGAACTGCATCGCGCCCGGCCTGATCAAGACCGATTTCGCCAAGGCGCTGTGGGATGATCCGGACACGCTGAAGAAATCCACCGCGCGCTCGCCGCTGCTGCGCATCGGTATCCCCGATGAAATCGCGGGCGCCGCCGTGTTCATGGGCTCGGCGGCCGGGAATTTCATGACCGGTCAGACGGTCGTGATCGATGGCGGCGCGACGATCAGTTGAGGCCTGTAGGGTGGGCAAAGGCGCGGAGCGCCGTGCCCACCTTCAAGTGCGGTTGAGGTGAAGGTGGGCACGCTTCGCTTTGCCCACCCTACAGATCAGTCGTCCACCGCCGCGTAAACCAGGCTCCTGATCAGCGTCCTGAAATATTCCCGCTGTCCCGGCCCCTGCGACATGAACACCGTAAACAGCTCCTCCTTCGGATCGATCCAGAAGAACGTCCCCGCGACGCCGCTCCAGAAGAACTGGCCGGTGGAACCTGCATAAGGCGCCAGACCGTCATCGGTGCGCACGGCGAAGCCGAGGCCAAAGCTGTGGCCGGGCGGGACGAGATGCGTTTCCAGCTTCACATTCGGCGCGAGATGGTTTGACGCCATGAAATGCAGCGTGCGGCTGCCGATAACGCGCGTGCCGTCCAGCGTGCCGCCATTGAGCAGCATCTGGCAGAAGCGCGCATAGTCCATCGTGGTGGAGACGAGCCCGCCACCACCTGATTCCATCCTCGGAATCTCCAGCGGATCGAACAGCGACACCTTGTCGCCGGTCCAGGGATCGGCGGGGAAGGGGTGCGCGATGCGGCTCTTGTTCTCGGCCGCCGTGTGAAAACCGGTCTCGGCCATCTGCAGCGGCGCGAGAATATTCTCGGTGAGATACGCGCCCAGCGACTTGCCGGACACGACCTCGATCACCCGACCGAGAATGTCGGTGGAGCGGCTGTAATTCCATTCGGCGCCGGGCTGGCAGATCAGCGGGAGCCTGGCGACGATCTTCGCATGTTCCTCATTGGTGATGTCGCGGCTGCGCAGATTCGACTTCTGGTACATCCGCTGCACCATGCCGTTGCCGGTGATCTCGTAGGAGAGGCCGGAGGTGTGGCGGAGTAAGTCCTGGATCGTGATCGGGCGGATCGGTAGCGCCAGTTCCAGGGCGCCGTTGCGCTCGATGCCAACCTTGGTGTCCGCAAATTCCGGGATGTATTTGGCCAGCGGGTCCATCAGCAGGATATGGCCGTCCTCGACCAGCTGCATGATGCCCAGCGAGACGATCGGCTTGGTCATGGAGAAGATGCGAAACAGGCTGTCCCGGGCCATCGCCGCCGCGCCGTCCGGCGCTTGTCGGCCAAAAGCCTCGAAATAGCCGATCTGGCCGCGGCGGGCGATCAGCGCGGTCACCCCCGGCACGGTGCCTTTATCGATCTCCCGCCGGAAGGCGTCCGAGACTTTTTGAAGACGGTTTGATGAAAATCCCAGCGATTCCGGCCGGGCGTCGGGGAGGGCGGGGGTCCGAGGGAGGGACGGCGGCTGAGTCGCGGTTTTGGCGGCAGTCTGGGCGTTCATGAGGGCTCCCGATTGATCTTGTCTTTTGCCAGACTAAATAAGGGGCTTAGCCGGCATGTCTGAGGAGCTTGGCCCATAAGTTCGGGCTTGAATAGGGGCGTTTTCCTTAGTAACCAGCCGCCGGTTTGGTGTGCCACGCATGGGCGTCGGCAAAACAGGTGGATCAATGGCCAAAGCAAAATTTGAACGTAACAAACCGCACTGCAATATCGGCACGATCGGTCACGTCGACCACGGCAAGACCTCGCTGACCGCTGCGATCACCAAGATCCTGGCCGAGTCGGGCGGTGCGTCGTTCACCGCTTACGACCAGATCGACAAGG